>NZ_JAMKYL010000001.1:0-862539 GCF_027158465.1 Oxalobacter paeniformigenes | reverse complement strand
TTGAGAGTTAATTTGGTATAAATGCAATATGTGTTTTTGTTTCGTTTTGTAATTTTTACATAAGAGTGGAATGGTGTAATGCGTAAATATCTTGAAGATTTGCAAAGAAAGATCAAGAATTATAGCGTGAGAAAAGGAATAACTGCAAAACAAATTGCTATTAAATTGGTAGTATGGAATATTAAATTTTTGTTCAGAAAAATAAAAAAAAAGTCGGAATTTTCTGGTGATATTTTTCATGTTGCAATAATACCACAGGCTGGTGTTGGTGATTTTGTTTATGCAGCAAAATATATTTATTGTTTGAAAAAAAAATTTGATAAAAATATTTCTATTGATGTTTATGTGGATCATAATTTTGAGGTTGCTGAATGTTTTTGGCGTTCAGCATCATATATAAATAGTATAAATACGCAAAAAAATAATAAATGTTATGACTGCGAAATCGAAATATGTCGTTTTCCTTGTATTCAATATCTCGATAAAAATCGACTTCTTGAAATTGGGAATTCTCAACTAAAGGAATATTTTGAATTCATAGATAGATTTCAAGCGGAAAACGAGCTTTTATATCAATCGGATTATCTTGGGAGGTGTTATTCGATATTAAATGGAAGAAAATGTGAAAATCAGGCTGACATAGCTGATATGTTGAATATGACTGATGCTAATAAATTTATTATAAAAACTAAAGAGGATTTTGAAATTCTATCGAAATTTGGTTTAACTAAAGATCGTTACATTGTGATTCAAACTGGACCAGGTTTACATTTTAAAGGTGTAAATGATGTTCGTCAATGGCCGATAGAATATTATGTTGAACTGGTTGGCAAATTAAAGTTAGCATATCCTGATGTAAAAATTTTACAAGTTGGAGAAGTTTATCATAAACCTGTATTAAATGCTGATATTAATTTGCTCGGTAAAACTAGCTTTTTGGAAATGCTTGTTATATTAAAGTGGGCATGCATTCTAATTGCTCAAGATGGCGGTATGCCGATACTGCGACACTTTACTTCAAGGAAATCGTCATGTATTTTTTTTGGACCTACTGATAAGAATTTTTATGGATTTGATGAAAATATTAATTTATCTGCGAATGTTTGCGCAGGATGTGAATGGTTGACGGAAGATTGGTATTTGAATTGTGTAAATAAAAAAAAATCATTGTGTATGAAAAGTATATTGCCTAATTTAGCATTTGAAAAAATTAAAATGGTTATAAATAAGGCTCTTGGTTTTAATTGAGGTTTTTATTTCAAATGCTAATTTATTTTGATGGGGTGCGGTTATGAATTTTTTGTGTAAATATGAAGTGTGTGGAAATGGTGTAATAAAAGAAATAAATATTGATAAAAAATTTGTTTATGATAATGATTATGTTGAAAATAGTTATATAAGAAAATATCCGAACTTACAGCTCAAACGATGGCATATTTGCGTCTGGGAAATTTGGTGGGTGCAATTGGTCATGTTCCTGAGAGTATTTTGGATGTGGGATATGGTAGTGGGGTTTTTTTAAAAGCGGCAGCGGAAATTATTAGAGATGTTAATGGGTATGATGTGCCACCTGCGTATCCAATTGATGATAGCAGGATAAAGGTTCAAGATTCCATGTTTTCAAGATATTATGAATGTGTTTGTTTTTTTGATTCATTGGAGCATTTTCATGATATTTACGAAATTAGAAAATTGAAAACGAATTATATTTATATTTCTTTGCCATGGTGCCATTATGAAGAAAATAAAGATGATAAACAATTTATGCAATGGAAGCATAGAAAGCCATCTGAACATTTGTGGCATTTTGGAAAGAAATCACTGGAAAGTTTTATGAAAGAAATTGGGTTTGAATATATTTGCCACTCAAATATTGAGGATGCCATTCGAAAGCCAGAACGAAATGAAGCGAATATTCTTACGGCTTTGTTTAGGAGACGTTGATGTTTAAAAAAATACGTTATGATGATGGGCGGAGGGTAATTACTTTCCTTGGGTTAAAAATATTTAGTTATTATAAAAGAAAAACCTCCAAGGAAGTACAAAAGGAAATTCGCAATTATTTAAAGCAGATAAATGATGTTTCTAACTTTATTTGGCGTATTCATATTGAATATGTAAGAGGAAATTTGAGAGCTGTATTGCCAAAAGGGCGTCTTGAGCACTATGAGTTTTCTGTATATTCACAGAATGGTGAGGATGGAGTAATTGCTGAAATTATTAGGAGAACGGGTATAGATAATAGAACCTTTGTGGAATTTGGCTCTGCAGATGGAAGCGGAAGTAATACTCTTTATCTCTTAGTGCAAGGATGGAAAGGTTTGTGGATTGAAGGAAATTACAAATATTATGAAATCGCAAAAGATAGGTTGAAAAAATATATTGAGCAAAATAATTTGTTTGTTGAAAATAAATATATATATCCAAATAATATAAATGAAATTATATCAAAATATTTTGACAATGTAGAAATAGGTGTATTGTCAATAGATATCGATAGTTATGACTATGATGTATGGAAGGCTATTGATTGTATATCACCATGCATTGTTGTTGCTGAATATAATGCAACATATCCTCCACCTGTAAAATGGTATTTGCCATATACAAAAGACTACAGTGGATACCATGATGATAATTATTTTGGAATGTCACTTTCTGCAGCAAATTCTCTGGCTAAACAAAAGGGTTATGTTTTGGTTGGGACGGAAATGAATGGGTCAAATGCCTTTTTTGTTAGACAAGATATTTTCGATAAAGTAAAAGATAGATTTCCTTATCCACTTGATGAAGTTTCGCTATATAATCCGCCAAGATACAATTCTATGCCCTACTATAGGGGGCATAAAGAGAGTTTTAAATATTCAAAAATAAATGACGAATAAAGATTGTCTGTTATTTATATGGAGAGGCTATGAGTTATAGCGAGGAATCAGAACGTTTGATGGCGTATTATAGAAAAAAATATAATTACAATTCAAGAAAAATTGCATTGCGAATGCTTAAATGGAATTTTAAATGGCTATTTAAAGATGACATTGCGCTTGAACGTGGAAATCATTATCCATATGTTGCCGTTGCTACAGGCATTGGTGATGCATTATGGAGTTTTGTATTGATTCCCGCATTATTAAAAAAACTGAATACAAAAAAAATAAATTTGGTTGTTTATGATGATGATAATATGGGGGTGGTCAGAAAGCGTTCTTTTGATATGCTTTATAGATTTAATTATGTAGAGGACGTCGTATCATTCAATTTTAAGATATATGATAATCCACAAATTGATGATAAAACAGGGTGCTATAATTACCTGAAAGCTGGTAAATATGATTATTCATCCAAACATCCTTTTGACTATTCACTCATTGTGAATGGCTATCTAGAACGTGGTATAGGTTTTGATGCTATTGCAAATCAACTTGGATTAGATGAAAATTATATAGATCTTAACATATTTTCTCATTATAATGCTTTACCTCAGGATAGCATCATTAGTAATAAATTATTAAAAAACGGTAAATATATTGTTTTATACTTTGGCCCCTTAAAGGGAAATACCTCGGAGATGTTCAATCGAGGTGAATATTGGAAAACTAAAGATTGGTATTTGCTTTGTAAGGCATTGTATAAAGCATGGGGGTTGCCGCTTGTCATAATAGGAGCAAATTATGATTTGTCATACTATCATAAATTTATGAATGAAATACAGGATCTGGAAATATTGCCTTATATCATAAATCTTATTGGTGTAACATCATTACCAGAAACTATTGCGATTATAAAAAATGCGCATTGTTTGATTGGCTATACATCAGGGATGCCGATAGTATCTACTTATCTTGGTACAAAAACGGTAATGTTTTGGCGGCCTGGTAATTTGTCGTTATTTGAAGATCACCATGTTGGATTTAATGACGGTTTTACCACGAACTGGGTGCCAAAAAGTATGAAAGATCTGGGGGAATATATACCTGTATGGTATTCTCAAGATAATGCAAAATCTGTTTTTCAGAAAATAATATATTCTGGATGGTCTCCTACATCAACATGTGAGAAAAAATCAAAAGAAATATTAGATGATCCTGAATTCTTTATATAATTGGAAAATAATATTTATGGATGATGGTTGAAATATCATATATTTAGTGTATGCATTTTGATTTTTAAGATTTTAACTGAGCGATGTGGCTTAGTATTTGTGGTATAGGAATATTTTGAATAATGCATGTTAATTATTTAGTTTTACTAAAAATATGTTCTTAGATTAATTGAGTATAAAATAAAAAAAGCCCGATCATATGATCGGGCTTTTTAAATTCTGGTGGCCCGGGGCGGAATCGAACCACCGACACAAGGATTTTCAGTCCTCTGCTCTACCAACTGAGCTACCAGGCCATTGCGGTGATTATAACAGATTTTAAATACTGCTCAAAAATGTTATAACCGCTTTAATTTGGTGGTGATAGGTGGACTTGAACCACCGACCCCAGCATTATGAGTGCTGTGCTCTAACCAGCTGAGCTATATCACCGAAGAGATGTGCATTCTGACGGTTTTACGCCTGATTGTCAAGCGTCTTTTTTAATTTTGTCGTTTTGATGTGATAAAAACCTGTCATTTGTCATTTAGGACTTTTCGGAAATTATTGGTTTGCCGATCTTGCCCTTGATATGCTCCATGATTTGCACGGGCGCGTCGGGTGTGAGGCAGTCGATGACGATGCGTTCCGGCATGGCGCGCAGCCAGGTTAGCTGGCGTTTGGCGAGCTGACGTGTGGCGGCGATGCCTTTGTCTCGCAGGGTCTTTCGGTCGTAGTCTCCGTCAAGGTATTGCCAGGTCTGGCGATAGCCGACGCAGCGCATGGAGGGCATGCCGAGGTGCAGGTCACCGCGTTGGCGCAATCGGCGGACTTCTTCGATCAATACGTCGTTTTCGAGCATCTGGTCGAACCGCAGTGCGATGCGTTCGTGCAGTTTGCTGCGGTCGGATGGTTCCAGCGTGAACGGTATCAGCTCAAAGGGCAGGTTTGCCTGTTTTTTGCCTGAATGCAGGGCGGACAAGGGTTTTCCGGTCAGTTCGATGATTTCCAGTGCGCGCTGGATTCGCTGGGCGTCGTTCGGTTTGAGCCGTTGTGCGGTTTCAGGGTCCAGTTCGGCCAGTCTGGCATGCAGGGAGGGCCATCCGGCCTGTGCGGCTTCTTCGTCGAGTCTGGCGCGTATCGCGGGGTTGGCTTCGGGGAGGTTGTCCAGTCCTTTTGTCAGGGCGTGGAAATACAGCATGGTGCCGCCGACCAGCAGGGGCAGTTTTCCGCGCTGCAGGATGCTTTGGATGAGCGAGAGGGTGTCTTCGCGGAATTGTGCGGCGGAGTAGGTTTCGGCCGGGTCGATGATGTCGATGAGATGGTGCGGAACGGCGGCTTGTTCTTCGCGGGATGGTTTTGCGGTGCCGATGTCCATGTCGCGATAGACGAGGGCGGAATCGACCGAGATGATTTCGCATGGGATATGGCGGGCGATTTCGAGCGCGGCGGCGGTTTTTCCGGAAGCTGTCGGTCCCATGATGGCGATGACAGAGGGTTTTGTATCCTTCATGTTGTGTGTGATGCGGCTACGGAACAGGTGTTGCCTTGTTGTTTTTGAAAATGGAATGCCGGTTGTAAATGTTTTTCCGGCATACCCGTTGTGATAACAGGAAGCGATACAGACGGGATATCTGTATCGCTTGTATGATTTTACACGGACGTGAGGAATGGTTGCATTGCATGCACTGGCGGAAGTGCATGATGCGATGTGTTATCTCTTGAGCAGGTTTTTCAGAAGGTTGCTTCCCTGGTTCGTAGCGGAACCGTCGCCGGATGTCAGGATGGAATTTGACAGAACGCTTTTCGCGCTTGTCCGGATTTGTTCGCGGATCATGTAGGAGCTGATGGTGGTAGCTGCATCCTGCAATCCGGTCGTGGGTTCGTGCAATGCGACTTGTAAAGCCTCCTTGCTGCACGACGAGGCGACCAGTCGTGTCAACAGACTTTTGGTTTTCTGATCCACCTCGCTGGTTTTTTCAGCAGGAATGGTCGCGATCGATTTGGTGGCGCTGCTTTTGCCCAGTGTCACGAAAGCCCATTGCGTCAATGTCGTTTTGTCTTCGGATGTGGTGTTGTTGTAGAGGCATTCTCCCAGTGCGGTCGCGTAGTCTCCGGCAACGGCCGAGCCACAGGTTAACAGGCCAAGTAATGCTGCGGCAGTGATGGTTTTGATTTTCATGGTTTGCCTTTCTGTTTGCGATGTATGAATGGAAATATGCGTTTGCCGGAGTGTATTGCCTGAATGGATCGGTTTTCCGGCGATACGTGGATGGACAAAAGATATCCTGTTTGCAAATGATACGCTGTCGGAGCGATATGTTCAGCATGAAAATACGGCCGACGTTTGTCGGGATTCTGAAAGAGATATCAGCGCGGTGGTCCGGTATAACCGGAAATCGGTTTTTTCATCAATTGACTGTCGGAGTACGGGATATCCACGTTTCGGGTTATTGTCCGCGCATGAACAGGGCATCGAGTTCGGCCATTCCCAGTTGTGTCCATGTCGGGCGGCCGTGGTTGCACTGGTTGGCGCGTTCGGTTTTTTCCATGTCGCGCAGCAGTGCGTTCATTTCGGGGATGGTCAGGCTGCGGTTGGCGCGGACGGCATGGTGGCAGGCGATAGTGGCGAGTCTTTCGTTTCTTTTTTCCTGTGTGATGCTGGATGTGCCGTATGCGTGCAGGTCTTTCAGTAATGCGTGCAGGGTCGCTGGCAGGTCGGCTTGTCTGAGCAGCGTCGGGACGGTACGGATGGCGAGTGTTTCCGGCGAGAGGATGGAAATGTCGAAGCCAAGCGCCAGCAGGGTGTCGCGGTGTTCGAGTGCAGTGCCGGACTCGGTTTCGCTGACGCCGAGGGTGACCGGAATCAGCAGGGTCTGGGTTTGCAGGCTTTGTTCATCCAGTGCGTTTTTGAGTTTTTCATAGACAATACGTTCATGGGCGGCGTGCATATCGACGAGTACGAGTCCTTGCCGGTTTTGTGCAAGGATGTAGATGTCGTGCAGCTGCGCCAGTGCAAAGCCTAGCGGAAATTCGTCGGTATCGTTTTGCGCCTCGGCAAAATGCCTGATGGTATCGTCAGGTGATGCGGATGCGGTATTGTCGATGGCGGATGCGTGAGCCGTTTCAGTCTGGCGCAGGGTGTCGCGGAACAGGGTGCCGTACGCTTCGATGTTCTGTGCGATTCGCAGGGATGCAGGTGGCGGGGTGTGACGCCATGATACGGATGAAGTCGGGCCGGATGGTTTGTACTGTATGGCAGTCGTTGCTGGTGGCTGTTCTTCGACGGTTTCCGTTCCGGATGGCAGCGTTTGCGACAGCATGCGTCCAATGGATTGATAAATGAAGTGATGGATGGCGCGGCTGTCGCGGAAGCGGACTTCGGTTTTCGCGGGGTGGACGTTGACATCGACGCGGGAAGGGTCCAGCGTCAGATACAGCAGATAGACAGGGAACCGGTTGCCATGCAGGACGTCTTCATAGGCTGCGCGGACAGCATGTGTCAATAGCCGGTCTCGGACGAAACGGCCGTTGACATACAGATATTGCATGTCACCGCGAGTACGGGATGCCGTGGGCAAGCCGATGAAACCGGAAAGTGAGAGCATGTCGTTGCCTTCACCTGCCGTGATATCGACCGGCAGAGTAGAGGACAGGAAAGTTTCGCCCAGTATCTGGTGGCAGCGTTGTGACAGGTTGTTGGCCAGGTAATGCGCCGTTGTCTTGCCGTTATGCGACAGGTTGAAACGGATGCCCGGGCGGGACAGTGCGATGCGTCTGACGACTTCGGCGCAGTGTCCGTACTCGGTCTGCTCCGACTTGAGGAATTTTCGGCGTGCAGGTGTGTTGGCATACAGTTCGCGTACATCGACGGTGGTGCCTTGTGCGCCGGGTACCGGCGATAGCGTCATGGAGGGGTCGTTTCCCCTGATTTGCCATGCGTGAGGTTGTCCGGTGTTGCGTGATTGCAGGGTCATGTCGGCGACCGAAGCGATGGATGCCAGCGCTTCACCCCTGAATCCCAGTGTCGCGACGTTTTCCAGATCGTGCAGGCTGGCGATTTTGGATGTGGCGTGCCGCGTCAGGGCAAGGGCAAGTTGTTCGGGCGGGATGCCGCAGCCGTTGTCCGTGACGGCGATACGCTTGATGCCGCCGCCTTCGAGGCGGATGTCGATTTGTGTCGCGCCCGCATCGATGGCGTTTTCGAGCAGTTCTTTCACGACGGCGGACGGGCGTTCGACGACTTCACCGGCCGCGATTTGCGAAACCAGAATGTCGGGCAACAGTTGAATGATTCCCGAGGGGACGGATGCGTGGCGTTCGTTTTCCATGATCGGCATTATATCGTATGGCGTCTTCACGGATGCAGGTTGGCTTATGGTTTCAGTCTTGGCATACAGAAGTTTCACATATCATCGGAAACGGTTTTTTCATGGATGCATATTGCGAAAAAAGATGGCAAATGCGTCAAATAATGCGTTTTTACTGGCGATTTTCTTCTATACTTCTGGTTTGTTCTTTTTATACGTTTTCCTGTTATGGATATCATGCAATTGCTCAGCATGATCCTGCATGTCGATAAAGTGCTGGGCACGATGATTTCACAATACGGGACCTGGGTGTATGTCGTCCTGTTTGCTATCGTGTTTTGCGAGACCGGCCTGGTCGTCATGCCGTTTTTGCCGGGCGACTCGTTATTGTTCATCGCTGGCGCTTTCTGTGCCACGGGAGCCCTGAATGCCGAATTGCTGATGATTTTGCTGATTATCGCTGCCATTATCGGCGATAACCTGAATTATTTTATCGGGCGCAAGATCGGGAGGGCGGTGTTCACAAAGGATTATCGGTGGATCGACAAAAGGGCATTGCATCACACACATCTGTTTTTTGAAAAGCATGGCGGCAAAACGATCACGATGTGCCGTTTCATTCCATTGATTCGTACGTTCGCGCCGTTTGTCGCAGGCGTGACCGAAATGCATCTGATCAAGTTCCAGCTCTACAATATCGCCGGAGCCATTCTCTGGGTATGTGGTCTGGTGCTGGGCGGGTATTTCTTCGGCAATATTCCGATTATCCGGGATCATCTCAATACGATCGTGCTGATCGGGGTCGGCGGTGCCGTGATACCGCTTGTTCTGGGTGGGCTCTGGAAGTTCTACACGAAAACGATACGTTCTCATTAATGGATGGATTATGCGTAATGTTTTGAAGGCTTGTGTTTGTCTGTCGTTTCTGATGCTGGCGGCCTGTTCCAAACCGCGGCAGATCGCCATCAACGGCGCGCCGTTGCATGAACCCTCGAAAACCGCCATCCTTCAGGAAGGTTCCCTGTTTTTCCGTGGACTGGATGGCAAGCATCTCGATCTGGCCGATACGCCGAACCCCTATGATCATGTCGTTTATGTCCTGACAAGCGGCAGACATGTCATCTATGCCATGAATATCCAGGGCGGTCATATCATGATGCCTGAGGACTTGCGCTGTTACAAAATCGAAGCCGATCTGGAAGCAGGAATGCATTACATGATGGCAGAAGACAAGGACAGGCAGATCGCCTATATCAAGCGTGTGGATACGGATGTCCGTATCGCCACGGCCAAACCGTTTGAAACGCAGACGGCTTACAGCGGCGGGTGCAACTGGAAACAATGAGCAATGCCGTCATCAGCAGGGCTGGAGAAAGCGATATACGCGATCTGGTAGTTCTGACGTCAGAGTATCTTCAGGAAGTGGCACGTGCTGCCGGTCGGGATGGTTTTGTACCGGACAGGGAAAGAATCGGCGAAAAACTCGCGGAATTTCTGGATATGCCGGATTATGCCGTTTTTGTCGCACGTTCACCGAAAGGACATCCCCTCGGGTTCGTCACGGTTTTCCAGATGCCAGTTCAGATACGAGAGGAGCCTTTCGCCATTCTGGAAAGGCTGTATGTGCGGCCGGATTACCGGCGCCGCGGGATCGCGCATCAGCTGCTGGAGGATGCCAAGCGTTTCGCACGTTCCCGGAAATGCCGTCGTTTGCAGGCGACCTTGTCCGCTTTTTTCGTGCTTGATGATGCGCTTGCTTTTTTCAATGCGGAGCGGTTTTACGAAACCGGTGGAAGAAAGCACAAGATTGCCTTGTAAAGAAAAGGCGAATAAAAAAGCCGTAACGGCATGGCACGTTACGGCTTTTGTGTTTTTTCACGCGATCAGCTGACGCGGATGTTCTTGAACTGGAATGGATCGGACGGATCGACGTCTTCCTCGAAAGGCCAGTTGCGCCCTTCCAGTGGCGTCCATTGTCCGTATGAACCGACGATTTCACCCAGGTAGGGGCGGGCAATGTCAATCATGGTGTCGTGGTCGATATCGTCCGGTTCGATGACGCCCAGTTTCGGGTTGCGGATCGCCCAGACGACGCCGGCCAGTACGCCTGCTGCGACTTGCAGGCTCGTGGCGTTGTTGTAGGGGGCGCTTTTGCGTGCCTCGTCGATGCCCAGATGGGAACCGTACCAGTACACGCCTTTGGCGTTGCCCATGAGCAGTACGCCCAGTTCGTCTACACCTTCCTCGATTTCATCGCGCATCAGGCGCTTGACGGGTTGTTCACGCCAGTTCTTGCCGGCCAGTTCATGAACGGACAGCACGGCATCGTCACAGGGGTGGTAGGCATAGTGAACAGTCGGGCGGTAAACGACTTCGCCGTTTTCGCGTACCGTCAGATAGTCGGCAATCGAAATCGATTCGGAATGGGTGATGAGGAAACCGCGGTAGGATCCCTCCATCGGTGTCCAGCTGCGTACCTGTGTCGCCGCGCCAGGCTGGTTCAGATAGATGGCTGCCTTGCAGCCGAAGCTGTGCGTACCGGCGTCTTTCGGCCAGTGTTTTTCGTGCGATCCCCAGCCGAGTTCGGCAGGCTGGAGACCTTCGCCGATGAAGCCGTCGATAGACCATGTATTGACGAATTCGTTGCGTTTTTTGCGCACGGAAGTGTTTTGTGTGTCGCGTTCGGCGACATGAATGACGCGGATGCCGAGCAGGCGTGCCAGATTCGCCCATTCTTCACGGTTAGACGGCCTGGTATCGATGCCATTGTCTTTCGCGACGTTCAGAAGCGCCTGTTTCAGAAAGCCGGAAACCAGTCCGGGATTTGCGCCCTGGCAGACGATGGCGGTCGGGCCGCCCGGATGCTTGCGCCCGAAATCCAGTGCGGCTTCGCGCAAGGCGTAGTTGGAACGGTCGGAAGCGGATGTGCTGGTATCGGTATAGCCGCCTTCCCAGGGTTCGATCGAGGTATCGATATAAAGCACTTCTTTTTCGTGACAGAGCGCCATCAAGGCCAGACTGGAAACAAATACGGAAAGATTGACCAGAAAATCGCCTTTTTCAAGCAGCGGTTCGAGTACCTGCCGGTAATTGTTTTCCGTCAGACGGATTTGCTGGTAAGGTATGCCGTACTGACTGGCGATCTGTTCGTCATCGGTATCGGCTGAGACAATCCTGATCCGTTCAGGCGTAATCGGCAGATGCCGCAAAAATAACGGAAGAACGCCTTTGGCAATACTGCCGAAACCGATAAAAACGATTTTTCCCGTAAAATTTGCGAGTTTGTTTTCCAATTTGTTTCCTTAACAGTGATTTTCCGTTTTTCTGACGGAAACGGGGTACACGAAAAGTCGATATGAAACTTCTTTTGTATTCCGCATACCTTGCAAGTATATGAATACAAAAGGGTATAAAATTAGTTATTTTACGTTAATTCTAACGCCGATTGACAGGTTTTGATAAGTGATTGCGGAGAATCGGTTTTTGTTTTTTCCGGTTTGCCGCTTTTCCATGTTGGTATTCATGAAAGTTTTTCTGGTTGATACAAGTATGCCGGCGGTTTCAAAACTTGAGCGGGCATTGGCATTTTCCGGATTTTCCTGTGAAAAGCATATATTTTCCGGAAAATTTCCGGATTTTGGCGCAAGCTCTGACAATGGGGAAACCAAAAGGGTTTTGTTGCTGGGGCATGGGCTGGATGTTCGCGTCATGCTGGCATTCGTCCGGCATTGCCATGAAGTGGTGCCCGCCATGCCGGTCGTTGCGGTAGTCAGGGCAGGGGAGTGTGATGCGATCCAGTCGTTGCTTGACGCGGGCATTAAGGATTATCTGTGTATGCCGGTTCGTTTGCATGAACTGGTTACCCGGGTAAGCCTTGTGGTCAGACAGGTCTATCCGTCCGAATATGCGGCCGGTGTGAGTACCATCGGCCCGTTTGTTTTTTCACGTTATCCCAACAGGGTGACGCGTGACGGCAAGGAAATCGTTCTGACGGCGCGTGAATTCGAACTGGCATCGTTGTTGTTCGCGCATATCGGGCAACCTCTGTCACGTCTGACGCTTGAGGAAACGGTCTGGCCGGACAATGAAAACGAATTGAGCCGGACTGTCGATACGCACGTTTCGCGGGTGCGGAACAAACTCGGTTTGCATGAGGGATCCGGATTCAGTCTGCAGCAGGTCTATGGATACGGATATCGGCTTGTCCGGCGATGATTGCGCCATGTACAGACTTTGCGATGAACGAAAACAAGGGTACCGGACACGCTATAATGTCGGCTTTACCGAAATGCCTTCCTGAAATATTTTTTGTACGACCATGAAATCTTCCATGCTGGCCAAACTGGAACAGTTATCCGATCGCTTGACGGAAATCGACGAGTTGCTGATGCAACCCGATGTGGCGTCCGACCAGGAAAACTACCGCAAGCTCAATCGCGAGCATGCCGAACTCGCGCCGGTGGTCGCCTTGTACAAGGATTTTTTCCAGGTGCAACAGGATGTTGAAACTGCAAGGGAAATGCTGGCCGATCCGGAAATGAAGGAATTCGCCCAGCAGGAAATCGGCGAGGCGGAAGAAAAGATGGCGAAAATCGAGGAAGAATTGCAAATCATGCTGCTTCCCAAGGATCCCGATGATGGCAAGAACATCTATCTGGAAATCCGCGCAGGTACCGGCGGGGATGAATCGGCGCTTTTCGCGGCCGATCTGCTCAGGATGTATACACGCTTTGCGGAAAAAAACCGCTGGAAAGTCGAAGTCGTCTCGGCCTCCATGTCGGAACTGGGCGGTTACCGTGAAGTGATCGTCCGGCTGGTTGGACAGGATGTTTATTCCAGGCTCAAGTTCGAGTCGGGTGGTCATCGGGTGCAGCGTGTTCCTGTGACGGAAACACAGGGGCGAATCCATACCTCAGCCTGTACGGTCGCGGTAATGCCCGAAGCCGATGACGTCAGTGAGGTGCATATCAATCCATCGGAAATCCGTATCGATACTTTCCGGGCGTCCGGTGCCGGTGGGCAGCATATCAACAAGACCGATTCTGCCGTCCGGATCACCCATTTGCCGACGGGTATCGTGGTCGAATGTCAGGATGACCGCAGCCAGCACAAGAACAAGGCGCAGGCCATGCAGGTGCTGGCGGCGCGTATCAAGGACAAACAGTTGCGCGAACAACAGGCCAGGGAAGCGGCGACACGCAAGAGCCTGATCGGTTCGGGTGATCGCAGCGAACGTATCCGTACCTACAATTTCCCGCAGGGAAGGGTGACGGATCACCGGATCAACCTCACGCTGTACAAGCTGGAATTCATCATGGATGGCGATCTGGATGAACTCGTCAATGCGCTGGCGGCGGAACATCGTACCGAATTGCTGGCGGAAATGGCGGCGCATGCCTGAGTTTGCAGCGTGTCAAACGGATGGAAGTTTTTTTCATGGAAATGCCCGGTGCGATTGCCTGATTTTCAACGGGGTTGTATAAATCGGTTATGAAATCCCGATATGTCCTGATAACCATCTCGTTGCTGTGTACAGGGTTCATCCTGTTCGCATTGTATCTTCAGCTCTTCTGGATGATGCTGCCATGTCCGCTTTGCGTATTGCAGCGGTATGCCTTCATCGTCATCGGCTTGTGTGCTCTGGCAGGGCTGATGACACATCGGGTACGTTTGTGTGCTTTTTTCGCCTTTCCGGTTTCGATAACCGGTATGGGACTTGCGCTTTATCAGTTGTGGGTCATCGCGCATCCGGGGATCCAGTGCGGTCGCGATCCGCTGGAAGCGGCGGTCAACGGGTTGTGGCCTGCCAAATGGTTGCCGGTGCTGTTCCATTCGGACAGTCTGTGTGGCGATATTCTCGAACCCATACTGGGTCTGACTCCTCCGCAATGGGGGGCATGCTGGTTTGCGGTATTCGCTGTCGTTTTTTTCATCTTGATACGCCGTGGATAAGGTACAGACAGAACAGGGGATGCCGGCCATTCATGCAGGCATGACCATCCAGTCCGTTTTGCAAACGGTAAGGATGGTGCCGCTGGAATTGCGCATGCTGCTGGAACATACGCTCGGTTTTACACGCGTGAAGCTGATAACACACGCTGACCATGTGCTGACGGAAGCGGAAGCGAAAGCGCTTCTTGAGGCGATATCCAGACGGCTGGCTGGAGAACCGGTGGCCTATATTGTCGGGACGCGGGAATTTTACGGCTTGCCCTTTGTTGTGACGCCGGATGTGCTGATTCCCCGGCCGGAGACCGAATTGCTGGTCGATCTGGCGCTGGAACGTTTGCCCGAACGGGGCAGACTGGTCGATATGGGAACCGGTTCCGGTGCGATAGCTGTTTCGGTTGCCGCTATGCGACCCGATGCCGAAGTGTGGGCGAGCGATGTGTCCGAAAAGGCACTGGCTGTCGCCCGGAAAAATGCCGATGCCAATTTGCCGGAAGGCCGTTCCGTCCGTTTTTTGCAGGGCAGCTGGTTCGATGCGTTTTCACATGATGCACGTTTCGATCTGATTGTTTCCAATCCGCCTTATATCCATGCACAGGACGATCATTTGCGTCAGGGGGACTTGCGGTTCGAGCCACCCGATGCCCTGACGGACCATGCCGACGGTTTGTCCGCGCTTGAAATTCTGGTGAAACATGCGCCTGCGTTTCTGGCGAAGGGGGGATGGCTGCTGATGGAGCACGGTTATGACCAGTCCATCGCCGTTAGGGACATGCTGCTGTCACGGGGTTATGTGTTCGTGCAGAGCTGGAAAGATCTGGCCGGTATCGAAAGGGTCAGCGGCGGGCGGTACGGCATCTGAATGTTGCCGTTCCCATCTTTTTATGGCGTTTGTTTCCGATGGGGCAGAAGATGGCGCCGGTTTTTATCCATGGATGAAATGCGCTTCGTTCTATATGGCGAAAACACTCAGGATTTGATGCGTTGAGGTGCTTTTCTGAGGATTTTTGGAAACTGCCAGATAAAAATCAGTGTACAGCAAATAGCGGCTGTCCCGTCGGCGATGGCTTCGGCGGCATAAACACCGGTAACGCCTATCAGGCGGGATAACAGAAAGGTCAGCGGAATCAGCAAAATGACTTTTCTGAGCAATGCGATGAAGATCGAGATCCTGGCTTGTCCCAGTGAGACGAACATGTTCTGGCATGCGCGTTGCAGCCCGAAAATGCTCATGCCACCCAGAAAGATCGGCATGGTCCAGCTGACGGTTTCGATCAGTGCGGCATCGCTGGTGAAGGCGCGGGCGATCGTGGCGGGAAACAACATCATGACCAGTATCAGCGCAAGGTTGAACGAGAACATGATAGTGATGGCGATGATGGCGCAGCGTTTCACACGGGATGTATTGCCGCGACCATAATTGTAGCTGGCGACGGGGACGAAGCCCTGGGCGAAACCGACCATCGGCACGCCGGCGATTTGCATGGCGCTTTGCAGAATGGTCAGGGCACTGACATAGATATCACCGTACATTTTCAGGTGGCCGTTCAGTGCGAAACCGACCAGACTTTCCGTACTGGCCATGACGAACGGGGATGCGCCCAGGGCGAGTATGCCGAAAACGATGCGGTAATCGGGGCGGATATAGCGTTTTTCCAGCGGCAGTGAAGCGCGATGCGAACACAGGAAACCCAGTACACAGACGGCACTGCCCATTTGCGACAGGACGGTGGCGATAGCCGCTCCCCTGACGCCGAAATCGAGCCAGAAAATGAAGATGGGGTCGAGAATGATATTCAGTATGGCGCCTGTCAGTACGGCAAACATGCTGACGGTCGGACGGCCCTGTATGTTGATGAAACTGTTCAGTCCGGTGGCCATTTCGACGAACAGGGTACCGAGCAGATAAATCGACAGATAGTCGGTGGCGTATGACAACGTGTTTTCGGATGCGCCCGCGAAACGCAATACCGGTTCCATGAAAACGTAGATCGTGGACGATGTGCACAGGGTGAACAGAATCAGCAGCAAAAAACCGTTGCCCAGTATCTTGCCGGCACGTTCGCGGTCGCCTTGTCCTAGCGCGATGGCAGCCAATGGTGCGCCGCCTCCGCCGACGATCGCCGAGAAAGACGCGATCAGAATGATGATGGATGTCGTGACGCCGACACCGGCCAGTGCATCGGTTCCGATGCCGGGGATGTGGCCGATGTAGATCCGGTCCACCATGTTGTAGAGCAGGTTGACGAATTGTGCCGTGATGGCAGGCAGAGCCATTCTGAAAATGAGCGGGAGCAGGTTTTCCTGTCCGAGCCGTTCTTCATAGCGGAAATTTCTGTTGTTCATTCATGTCAGGATAATTTCGTGCGAAAAAAGTTTATTGTATGACCTTCACAGGTGTTTGTCGGTTTCCTGTCGCCATGTCAATACAGGCACGGGCGTGCAATGACGGTTTTTCAGGCAGTGGCATGCATGAACGTATGTTGTGCAGGTTGACTTGATGATGGCCAAAGGTCGATACGGCGATATTGACCGAGGCCTTTCGGCTCGCGGTGAGCGATGACGATGAATCCGGTATCAGGCAGCGAAGTACGTAAAAGATGATAGAGTTGTTCCTCTGCACAGGCATCCAGTGAACTGGTAGCTTCATCGAGAAATACCCATTTTGGCCGGGTGGCCAGAATGCGTGCCATCATCAGCCGTTGCTGTTCGCCGCCGGACAGGCGGTAGTCGCTGCCGATTTCTCCCGCCTGTTCAAGTTGTGCTTCGTGGCGCGGGCATGTCAGTCCGACTTTTTTCAGCAACTGGCGTATGTATTCCGGGTCGTCGGGTTTGCCGGGATAGGTGACACATTCGGCGAGGCTGCCCAGTGGCAGGTACGCTTTTTGTGGCATGAACAGTATTTTGCCGGCAGGTAATGTTACTTCGCCGTTGCAGTAAGGCCAGATTCCGGAAAGCGCTTTTAAAAGGGTCGATTTGCCGATGCCGGAAGGGCCGTCAATCCATATGGCTTCACCCGCAGTGACGACAAGTTCGGGGATGTGAAGCAGATTTTGCCCGGATGGGTTACGTAAAGTCAGGTTACGGATACAAAGCCGGTTATCGCTTGAATGGGAAACAGCAAGGGGCGAAGGTTGTTTACCGATAGTTTCGGCATGATGCATGAAAGAAGACAGACGGTTGGCAGTAGCCGAAAGTTCGGCCAGTTCCTTGTAGGAAAAAATGAACCATGACAGCGTCGTGACCAGACGGGTGAAAGCCGATCCGAGTTGCATCAGTCCTCCAAGGGCGACGAATCCTGCCAGATAGGCCGGAAACGCCAGAAAGAGTGGAATGCGCAGGACGGTCATATAGTAGGGACGTGTGAAAAGACCGAGGATGAATTCACGGTTGATACGATGACGCCAGTTTTCGATGATGCGTTTGAAACGTTTGTCGATGATGTCGTTTTCTGCCGTTTCACCGTTTTCCAGTGCAACGGCTTCACGGGATTCGCGCAGGCGTGCCAGCGCGAAACGCATATCGGCTTCCCGGTGTTGCTGAACGACGTTCAGTTTCATGAGCGGTGCACCCATCCAGTGGGTTAGACCGCTGGAAACCAGAACGTATATCGGAGCTGCCCAGACAAGATAATGCTCGATGACGATTTCCGTTCCGAAGAGAGTGAAAGCGATCGGGAAATCCGACAGTTGCCACAATAGCGTGAGATAGGTCGTCAAACCGACGAGACCGGTAAAGAGGTCCAGTCCTTTTCCTGTCAGCCTGTCGACGAAAATCCGGCAATCTTCCGATATTCTCTGGTCAGGATTGTCCAGTGGCGAATTTTCATCCGTATTCATGTGCCAGTATGCCTTGTGGGAAAACCAGCGTTCCAGCGAAGCACGGGTCAATGTGGTTCTCCAGCGGATCTGGACGAGTTGCCGGATATAGGATGCGACCAGAAATTGCAAGGCACTGACCAGTGTGATAAGACCGAAAATTCCGATTTGCCACAAGGCTGCGCGTGCATCGTATTTTTCCAGTGCACTGTAAAAATCCTTGTTCCAGCTGATCATCCTGATGGCAAGCTGGATTTCGACAAGGTTCAGTGCCAGTACAATGAAACAGTAAAGGATACCGATTTTGCCTCCCGGTCCTTTGATACACAGACTGACCAGGGTGGCAATGCGTTTTAAGGTGTTATTCATCTTGCGATCGTTTGTTTTCCCGGTTTTTCGGCATGGCGATTCTTGTCGCACGGGGTTCCGGCATGTCGATCCGGAAAATGGCGTCGGCCATTTTCCGGTCTGGTTCCGGTTGCCATTCGGGCTGGTCGGAAGTCAGTAATACGGCCGTGTCGGTGATACCGAGATCGGCCAGCTGATAAGGTGTTCCGTGACCGTATTCAAGGTGACCACGGCCGATGATGCCGATGATGAGCGGTTTGGGCGCGGCTGGCGGTATTTCATCCAGTGCATGAACGATATTGCAGGCGAATGCCCTGTCCCAGGTTTGCATGGCACGCATGAAACGTTCGCGGTCAGGCAAGGGGGCATTGGTTGCATTGTTCGGACGGCGAAGGCTTCCGTACGTAGCCAGATGGGCATGATAGGCATCGGTGGCCGGTGCCGCCGGAGTCAGTCCATCACGTTCGGGTTCTGGAATGGCATCCCACCCCAGTTTCCCGATACGTGAAACCAGTTCACGATAGCAGTTCAGTGCCAGCATCCGGATTTTTTGCTGACGACAGAAGTGAAAAAGCGGCAGGTAAATTTCGGCCGGGAATCCCCATACATCGAGCCATTCGGATTTTTCAAGAAATGTTTTCGTATCGAGCCGACCATCCACCCATTCGTCGAGTACGGGCTGAAGACGTCGCGGAAACATTTCGAAACCCATCATCATATTCGGACGTAAGGCATAAAGCGTTGCGGCTACATGCAACTGCCAGCGATGGATTTCTGCGACATCATGTGTTTCGCCAAGCATGACGACGGATTTTTTTGCCATTTCCGTCATCAGCGGTTTGAAGGACAGGAGTTTGCCTGTCACAGGATCTATCCAGGTGGCACGCGGATGTGCGACGGTCTGCGGTTTGATTGTGTCAGTCATGTCGCCTCCGTCAGAAACTTGCCGAAAGACTGACGGCGAATGTACGTCCCGGACCGGTATGGAGTTCCAGCGGATTGGTGTAGATCGTGGCGGGATTGGCCGGATGATCTTCCAGCGTGGCTGCCGAGCTTTCGAAATAACGGCGGTTCAGGATGTTCAGTACCGATGCGGTCAGACGGAAGGTCTTGTCGATTTGCCAGTTCACGTAACCATCGAACAGGGCGTATCCGCCCGGTTTGAAGTAATCGTTGTCGCTGACACGGTCGATTCCGTGAGTGAAGGTACCGAACAGCTGGGTGGTAAGACCGTATTGTGGCATTTCATAGGTTATTCCCAGTATCGCTGACAAAGGGGAAGCACCGTCGAATGGGACATATTTCCGTCCGTTGTCACTGGTCTGTTTGCCATACTGGTAAACGGCACTGCTGTTTAAAGTCCAGTTTCTCGCAAACCGCCACTCTGCAGAAGCCTCAAGACCGTACAGTTTGACCTTGTCGACGTTTTTGTAGGTATATTTGAGTTCGTTGGCTATCTGTTGTCGGCCGAGAATGAAATTGGTGTAATCACTGTAAAAGGCACCGATAGAGAACCAGCCTTTATCGAATTGTCCCCTGAATCCGATATCGAACGATTTGACTTCTTCGGGTTTCAGGTCGGGATTCGGAACGAGCTGCATGACACCCATGTCATAGGACGTGTAAAGCTGCTCGGCAGTCGGCATTTTGAATCCTTCCGCATAACGTGCATAAATGGAGTACTGGTTGTTCAGTTTGAAAAGCGTTCCCAGTTGCGGCAGCCATTTTGTTTCACTGATCTTGCGAGGTTCGCTTCCCTCGATGATGTCGTAATACCGGTTTGGCGTCGGATCAAGGGAATAATATGCACGCCTGATACCGGGAATGAGTTTGAAACGGTCATTGAACAGTTTGATTTCATCCTGAAGGTACAGGTCGGCACGAATCGTTTCGGCATTGGCGAAATTGCTGCCGCCACCTATGGTGGTAGTCGATGTTCCCAGCGTCAGATTGTCTGTAACGCTTTTGTTGTAGTAGTCCGTATCGGTTTTGTCGCCCTGAAAACCGTACGTCAGTTTATGTTTCGTGGCACCGAGGTCAAAACTGGATGTGAACTGTAAATCGGCCTGATAGAAATCCTGACCGTAGTCCGTGTGTCCGGAAGCGTAAAAGTTCTGGTTCGTCTTCGTGTTTCTGTACCAGCGGCGATCGGAAAGGGAACGTTTCTGTGGAGAATAGGAGAGACGCCAGATCACGTTGTCCAGTGCCGCCGCATTGATATCCCAATCGTGTTCCAGTGCGACGCGCAGCCGTGTCTGTCTCTGGTTTCTGAAACGGTCTCCGTTGTCGGTGCTGGACATTCCCATCGCACTGGGAAGAATGCCTCTGTCGTAAAGCTGGTTGATATGGGTATCTGATTCGAAAAATTCGCCCGTCAGTTTGAACTGGTGGTCGGCGTTCGGACGGAGAATCAGTTTGGTCAGTGCATTGTTGACTTCTGCATCTGTCGGGTTGAAACGGTCGCAGCCAAGACCATTGCGGTTACATCCCCATTGTCCTCCGTCGGAACGTGCATTTCGCAGCCGGGTTTCGTGATAGGTACGGTGCGTGTAGCCGAACATGACCTGGGCTGCCGGGTTGATCTGGGCGGCGACCATGGCATTCTGGCTGTGGGCATAATTGCTGCCATCGAATCCGTAGCTGGCCGTTCCGCCTACCTGATTGCCTTTCAGAAGATCGTCAGGATCAAGTGTCCGGTACGATACCATGCCGCCCAGCGCATCGGCGCCCCACAGAACCGATGCAGGCCCACGCTGGATTTCGACGGCTTTCAGGGTCGACATATCGACGAAGTCGCGGTTGCCGGCATCGTTGGCTTCGATCACGCGTGCACCGTCAACCACGATCTGGACCCTGTTTCCACCCACACCGCGGATCGTAAATCCACCGAGGCCGCCAAAAGGTGTGGTTCCGGATGCCTGGCGATTGACGGAAACACCGGGCTGGTAACGGACCAGTTCCTGAATGTTGTTGACATTGTGATCTTCGATTTCTTCACGGGTGATGACACTGACCACAGCAGGTGTATCCAGCACTTTTTCTTCCTGTCGTGTCGCGGTTACCGTGATGGCACCCATTTCATGGGGCGATTCTTCACGGGTTTTCCAGTCTGACGTGACGGCATGTGTGGTTTCAGATGGTGTTTCATCCTGTTGCGCATGTGCCATGGGCGCAAGGCAGAGTGTGGCAGAGGCGAGGCCTATGCCAAGCTTGTAAAATTTTTTCATTTGTATGTGTCCGCTGTTAAGGGAGAGAGGTTTGTTTTTCTTGTGGTCTGGTGATGAAACCGATGGTGGTCAGGCCGGCGCGACTGGCGTCCGACAAGGTTTGTGCGACATATTGATAATCGGCATGTCTGTCGGCATAGATATGGACTTCAGGCATGGGGGTTTCCCTTGCCGCTTCCGCGAAAAGTGCCTGTGCCGTGTTGCGCCCGACAGGGGTTCCGTTATACAAAAGGTTTCCGTTCGACTCGATGGCCAGATCGATTTTCGCCGGTGTGGTTTCGACATTTTTCGAACTCGCCTGTGGCAGTTCGATCCGGACCGAATGAGACAAAAGCGGTGCGGTGACGATGAAAATGACAAGCAGCACCAGCATGACATCGATTAACGGTACCATGTTCATTTCGGCCATCGGCGTCCGGCCGTGTTTGTTTTCGAATCCTCCGAAAGCCATGATCAGCCCCGCTTGATGTGATGGACTACCGGCGACATGGCTGTTTTTTCATGCGGTTCGGTATTGATGGAATAGGGTTTTCCGGTCGTCAGGAAGGTCAGCAGTTCGTTGGCGAACATGTCCAGTTTGGACATCGTGACATTGTTGCTGCGTACCAGCCAGTTGTATCCGATGACGGCAGGGATGGCGACTGCCAGTCCGATACCGGTCATGATGAGTGCTTCTCCCACAGGACCGGCGACCATGTCGAGCGTGCCTGCACCGCTTGCACTGATATTGATAAGGGCGTTGTAGATGCCCCAGACTGTTCCGAACAGGCCGATAAACGGTGCGGTCGATCCGATGGTCGCCAGAACGGTCAGCCCGTTTTCAAGACGGGCAGCGTCTTCATCCATGACCA
This sequence comes from Oxalobacter paeniformigenes, assembly GCF_027158465.1. Lineage (NCBI taxonomy): Bacteria > Pseudomonadati > Pseudomonadota > Betaproteobacteria > Burkholderiales > Oxalobacteraceae > Oxalobacter > Oxalobacter paeniformigenes. The sequence goes on along the minus strand of NZ_JAMKYL010000001.1, from coordinate 839,955 downwards.
TGCGCATCGTTCGTGTGACGAATTCCTGTTGTGTCCCCGCTTCGGACAATTTCGCGGCGCCGTAGTGGATATGATGTTCCTTGGCATGTTGTGCATGGGCGGTCAGATGCGAGAAGGGGCATTTGATGCCATGTGTCTGGATTTCATGTCGGACCGCGTCAAGGGATGTGGCGTTCCAGAAAAACTGGAGAAATGCATTGCTGTAACGTTTGCGTCGCCATCCGGCGATTCCTTTGACGATAATGAGCGTCCAGGATACGACGGACATGCCGATCAGTATGACAAGAATCGTTTTCCCAAGAAAATCGCTTTGGGCGATGAAATGACTGAATCCGATATTGCTGGTTGTAGTTTCCATTTTGTGATGTTTTCCGTTGGTGGAACAGGTGGGTTATTTGTTGCTCAGGTTGAACCGGTAAGGGATGATGGCCATGGCGAAGAGCGGGCGGCCATGTTCGGTGTAGGGGTGGAATGTACTGTGTCGCGCTGCTTTCAGAGCCGCTTCATCCAGTCTGCTGAATCCTGAGGAAAGGACGACACGTGCGTCATGGACACGACCTGCCGTATCGACGACGACACGGACATTGACTTGGCCCGATTCATGTTTCTGGATGGAACGGGGCGGATATTCAGGTTTGACAGCCCGTTTGTAGCGTAAGCTGGAAAGCGATACCGAACGGGCGATGCCGTTTCCGGTACTGCCTGTTCCGATACCGTTACCGGTTCTGTTCCCTTCACCCTGTCCAACACCGCTTCCTGCACCGTTTCCCTTATCGTTTCCTGCACCGTTGTCGTTAGCAGTGTTTGATTCCTGAGAGGAATGCATCGGCTTGGCGGAAGCGAAAGAGGAACCGGAAATTGTTTTTGATTCAGGTGCAAGAGGGGATGCCCGTTCGGCAAGAGATTTTCTGACGACATTGCTTTCTGGCGTGGTTTTTCGTGTTGCGTTCGTTGTCGCAATGAGTTCCGTCAGTTTTTTCTTTTTTCCGGGAGCGGGTTTTTGGACGGAACTGAGTGGTTGCCGTACAACCGACATTCCTGACGTGGAAGGACTGCTTCGCAAAACGGAAACGATGAGCGCCTTGTTTCCACCACCTGTACCGTTGCCGCCACTGGCGTTTCCTCCCGGCTCGACCAGAGGGATGTTTTCCAGTGCGATGGCGACGAGAATACCGTGCAGTAGCAGAACAGCGCTTGCCAATCCCAGGACCACCGGTTGAGGCAAACGGTCGATATGCCGGAGCTGGAAATACGTCGGAATGTGTATGGTCATGGTTCGGTCAATGAAAGAAAGGCATGTAATTTTTTGTAAAATTTTTTACAAATGATAATCATTCTCATTTAAAATTGTCAACACAAACAAGAATGATTCTCATTTGTTTGGCGAAGACAGGTTTCAGGTATCGACGGGTCTTCAACAAACTTCACGAAGTTTTCAGAAAGAGAAGAAATACGACATGACGAATACAACATTACCCATGAACAAGACGGCCATTCGTGAAAAACTTTTGGAAAATCAGGGACTTATGCTAGAAGGGATTGCCACCAATGCCAGTCTGACGCTGGCTGAAGTGATCGAGCTGCTTCCTGAATCCATGTGGAAAAAGAAAGATGGCAGTTGTTTTGTGGAGATCATGCAATCGCTTCCTGCCTTGGGAAAGGTGACACTGGTCATGAATACGCCAGATGCGATCCTGGAATTTTCCGGTGTATTGCCGAATGGAAAGCTGGGGCAGGGTTTTTACAATTTTGCCTATAACGGTCCGTTGCACGGTCATTTGCGTGCCAGTCATTGCCAGTCGATTTATCTGGTGGAAAGGCCTTTCATGAAAAAGCAGACGGTGAGTCTGCAATTCATCAATAAAGCGGGAAATGCCATGTTCAAGATTTTCGCCGGACGTGACGAGAAAGGGGAGCTTGTCCCGGAACAGCTTGCCGTCATGCGATCCTGGTTTTCCGGTGACGAAACCGGAGCGACGGTATGAAAAAGGTCGATTTGCTGCTTTTTGGCGCGACACGCCATACCGGTTTTTCCATTGCTCGTCTGGCTGTCGGGAAGGGGGAGACGGTTGCAGTCATGGCAAGGAAAGAGAGCGATGTATCCGGTTTGGAAACGTTGGGAGTGACCGTTGTTCGTGGTGATGCATTCGATATCCAGGATTGCAGACGGACACTGAATGAAATACGGCCTCGCAGGGTGGTCAGCCTGATGGGGGGGAAGAATGCACAGGGTCGCCGTGTTTGCGGAGAAGGCAATATCAATGTCATTCGCGCGCTAAAAGAAAGTGACGCGGTAGAGCGGATTTTGCTGGTGACGTCGATGGGATGCGGCGAACAGTATGAAGCGTTGAACGATCATGTCAAAAAATTTCTTGGCGAGGCGCTGCTGGCCAAAACCGAAGCGGAAAATTATCTGAAAGAAAGTGGATTGCCCTGGACGATCGTCCGTCCGGGCGGTTTGAGTGACAAGCCTGCATCCGGCAATTTCTGCCTGCTGGATGAACCAGACGGAAGCAGGAAAGGCTATGTTTCCCGTGGTGATGTGGCTGCTGCGGTTTTGCGGGTGCTGGACGATCCTGTCTGGCTGTATCGTGCCGTGACTGTTCAATGCGATAAGGGAGTAGAGGATGGGATTCAAGCCTGAAATTTCCGATTTTTATGCACGGCTCTCGTCCGATCCGCTGACGATGGCTTTTGCTGAAGAAAAGAAAGCGATGCCTTCACTTGCGCGGATGCAACGTCAGCCGCCGGAGTGGAAGGGCGGGTCTTTTGCGGAGTTCGGTCCGGAAGCGTTTATGGCACGACCGGAACGTCCGCTCGCCCTGTATGTTCATGTGCCGTTCTGTCATCACCACTGTACTTTTTGCCCTTTTTATATCAATCAGACCAAAAAGGATTTCAGCAAGGAATATGCTTCGTTGCTTCTGAAAGAAATCGTCGATACGGCGCATGTGCTGAGAGAAGTAGTGGATAAACGGTCGGTCGATGCCATTTATTTCGGGGGCGGAACGCCGAGCGATCTGGATCGGGACGATATGGCGGCGGTCATTCGTGCCTTGCATGACTGTTTCAGAATATCTCCCGAGGCGGAAGTGACTGTGGAAGGCAGGACGACCGGATTTACCGCGGAAAAAGGCAAGGCGTGGGTCGAAGCAGGTGCAAACCGTTTTTCTTTGGGGGTTCAGTCAGCCAATACGGCATTGCGAAAAAAACTTGGCCGGATATCTTCCAGGGAAGAGGTCGGCGAAACGCTCAATGGTTTGTGCGAAAGCGGTGCTTCGGTCGTTATCGATTTGATGTACGGGTTGCCCGGACAGGATATTCCGATGCTGCTGGACGATATCCGGTATATCAGCGAGGAAACGGATATCGCAGGGCTTGATCTGTATGAACTCCGGTGTTTTCCGGACAGTCCGCTCGACAAGGCGATTCAGCGCGGAAAAATGCCGATGCTGCCGGAATTTCATGAAAAAGCCAGAATGTTCGGCGCTGCGTATGCACGTCTGTACGATTACGGGTTCGAGCATTTTTCGCCGAAGCATTGGCGCCGCAATCGTCGTGAAAGGTCGTTGTATAACCGTCTTGCAGGAAGGCAGACGGATATGATTCCTTTCGGATCGGCTGCAGGCGGTCGGCTGGGGACGATCGGTCTCGGTACGGCAAGGGATATCGCGAGTTATACGGAAATGGTCGAACGTGGCGAGAAGCCGCTTTCGAGAATCGCGTTTTCTCCGCTTTCCGTCGATCGTGGCGGTTTTTCCCATGAGCTGGATATCGCCATGGAAAGTTTGCGCTTGCCTGATATAGGCAAATGGCCGGTATCGTATCGCGAATCGGGAAAAAAACTGCTTGCGCAATGGAAAGAGGCGGGATTGCTTGCCGACAGCAGTGACGGAAAGGGAATGTCGCTGACTTGTGCGGGTTTTTTCTGGTCGGATCGGTTGAAAAAGTTGCTGGCGGACTTCGTTGCGGTTCCGGTCGCCGGATAATCCTGTTTTATTTCGGGAAAAAAGCTGTTTTCAGGAGCAGGCGGTTTTTTGTGAAATCGTATGGATGCGGGATTTTTCTGCTGTACAGGTTCTCACGATGACGGAAAAAGGCGGGACGATCCGGAATGAATCGGTTGTGACGGAAATGCCTGACTGTCTAGGAGTGCGGAATAATTCGCTACCGGCGTGGAATAAAGATGGCAGGACGGGTACAATTTGCGCATGAAAAATATCGTCATTCTTATTTCCGGACGGGGCAGCAATATGGAAGCCATCGTCCGTGCTTTCCGTCAGGAAAAGTGGTCTGCCAGACTGTGTGCCGTCATCAGCAATCGTGCCGATGCCGCCGGGCTTGTGTTCGCCGCAGAGGCAGGTATTCCGACACAGGTGGTTTCTCACAAGGATTATGCCGATCGTGAAGCATACGATGCGGCATTGCAGGCCGTTATCGATACCTATGAACCCGATCTGGTTATTCTGGCGGGATTCATGCGGATTCTGACGACCGGTTTCGTGGAACACTATACCGGTCGTATGATCAATATCCATCCCTCGCTGTTGCCCAGTTTCCGCGGGTTGCATACCCACCGGCAGGCGATTGAGGCGGGTGTCAGGGTGCATGGCGCGACTGTACATTTCGTCACGCCGGAACTTGATGGCGGGCCGGTCATCGCACAGGCTGTCGTACCGGTTTTGCCGGGCGACGATGAAGATACGCTGGCCGACAGGGTGCTGGCGCAGGAACATCGTCTGTATCCGCGGGTCGTCCGATGGATTACGGAAGACAAGGTTTCCTATACCGGCGAGGGCAAGGTCGTTCTGGCCGATGATATCGCCGGTTCGCTGGATTTCGTCGTCAAGGGAGGTGGATTGTGAGACTGTCTCCATGGGTGATTACGCATACCGAGCAGGTATTGCGGGAAGTTTTGCAATTTTCAGGGCCCGCCGATGTCGTGATTTCACGTTATTTCCGCGAGCATGCCAAGCTGGGTATGCGTGAGCGTGGTGCCATTGCCGAAACGGTCTATGCGATTTTGCGCAACCGTCTGGTGTATAACCATCTTTCGGAATCCGGAGCGGGACCGGCGATGCGACGTCTGGTATTGCTCGGACTGGCCGATGTATACGGACCGGATGCGATGGGTGGAATCAGTGACGAAGAACGTGACTGGCTGGAACATGTCATGAAGATCGATCGCAGCCGGTTGCCGAGGAAAATGCAGGCCAATTTGCCGGACTGGCTTTATGACAGGCTTCTCGCTCAATATGGCGAGGAAGAAACACAGGAACTTTCGCGCGTGCTCAACACGCCGGCGCCGCTGGATTTGCGCGTCAATACGCTCAAGATGAAACGGGAAGAAGCCGTCAGGGTGCTAAAAGAGGTTCCGGTCGAATGTGAGGTGACGCCGTATGCCGCGTCCGGCATCCGTCTTCACAAAAAGATCGCCTTGCAGAATATGCCGTTGTTCAAGGATGGTGGCGTGGAAGTGCAGGATGAGGGCAGCCAGTTGCTGGCACAGATCGTCGGTGCGAAACGGGGCGAAATGGTCGTCGATTTTTGTGCGGGCGCGGGCGGCAAGACGCTGGCGCTTGGGGTCGCCATGCGCAATACCGGCAGGTTGTATGCATTCGATGTATCGGAACGGCGGTTGGCGAAGATGAAACCCAGACTGGCCAGAAGCGGCTTGTCCAATGTTCATCCCATTCAGATCGCCCATGAGCGGGATGCGAGGATCAAGCGTCTGGCAGGCAAAGCGGACAGAGTGCTCGTCGATTCGCCATGCAGTGGTCTGGGAACCTTGCGGCGCAATCCTGACCTGAAATGGCGACAGACGTCGGAGACGATTGCCGAAATGGCGCAAAAACAGCGCGAGATTCTGGAATCGGCGGCGCGGCTGGTCAAGCCGGGCGGGCGACTGGTATATGCCACATGCAGTTTGCTTGATGATGAAAACGAGAAAATCGTATCGGATTTTCTGGCGAAAGATGGGCGGTTCGCGCTGGTACCCATGCAAAAGGTATTGGAAGAAAGCAAGGTCGATCTGGAAATGGGCGACTTTCTGAAACTGTTGCCGAACCGGCATCAGACGGACGGTTTTTTTGCGGCGGTTATTGAACGCAAGGAATAAACATATCGCGCAGACATGATACGAACGGCATTTTCTCTGAAAATGCCGTTTTTCTTTGTGTCCGTACCGCATGTGATGGTACCGAAAAATGCGGTTGTGAGCGATTCGACACGTCATATCCCGAAGTGTTGGCAGGTATTTGGGCAGGCCGCCGCTAAATTCTGGCAAGATCGGGTCAGTTCTTCTCCGCTAATGTTACAATGCTGGAACAAGGTATCGGGCATGCCGTACCGGTGGGGCGGTGTGCGTGTTTTGGGCAAGAATTTTCGTGATGTAACAACCTGATTTTTTACATTTCAAGAAACGATATGGCACGATTCTCATTTTTGAAATCCTCGATAAAACCGGTTACAGGGAGATGCGCATGATCCTTGGAATTGACGTTGGAGGTACGCATACCGATTCGGTTCTGATGAATAACCGAAAGATTGTCCGCAAATCGAAAGTGCTGACGGACAAGGAAAATATTCTCAAGTCCGTCCTGATGGCGACGGAGGCCGTTGCGAAACCGGAAGATATCCGGAATTTGCAGCGTATTGTGTTGTCGACGACGCTGACGACGAATGCCGTCGTCCAGAACCAGCTCGATCCCGTCGGACTGGTCGTCATGAACGGCCCGGGTGTCGCACCGAAAGATCTGCCGCTGTATGACAAGGCCAACTATATTGCCGGCTACATGAGCCACCGCGGTATCGAGGCAGAAGCGCCGGATCGTTCGGAACTGGCCGCCCTGAAAGAAAAATTCAAAAAGGAAAACATCAACCGTTTTGCCATCGTCGGCAAATTTTCGACACGCAATCCGGCGCATGAACAGGAAGTGGACGCCTATTTCGAGGATATGGCGGAACACGCCTCCCAGAGCCACCAGCTGTCCGGCGCGCTGAATTTTCCGCGCCGAATCGCGACCACTTATCTGAACGAAGCGGTCTGGGGCTTGCAGCGTACGCTGGCCGACCAGCTCAGGACATATATGGACAAGCTGGGCGTCAAGGTTCCCTTGTATATCCTGAAAGCGGATGGCGGTACCATCGAGGTCGAAGCATCGCGTGAAATGCCGGTGCAGACCATTTTGTCCGGTCCGGCTGCCACGATCATGGGCGTTTTGCCTTATGTCTCGCCGGAAAAAGATTCGATTTCCGTCGATATCGGTGGTACGACGACCGATATCGCCCTGTTCGCCGACGGGGTTCCGCTGCTGGAACCGCAAGGTATCACGATCGAGGATCACAAGACTTCGGTGCGTGGCCTGTTGACACATTCGATCGGTGTCGGTGGCGACAGTCATGTCCGTGTCGAGGATGGTGTGTTGCGTCTCGGACCGGAACGCAAGGGAGCTGCCATGGCGTTCGGAGGTCCGGTTCCCACGACGACGGATGCATTGATCGTGCTGGGTATCGCCGATATCGGTGACAAGGCCAAGGCGATGGATGCCATGAAGCAGCTGGCTGCGGACATGAAGAAAACGCCGCAAGAGGTGGCAACGGAGGTTGTCGATCTGGCCTGTTCGCTGATCGTGGAAAAAATCAAGACCATGCTTGCCGAAATCAACAGCAAGCCGGTTTATACCATTCATGAATTGCTGGAAGGTCGCAAGATCGAACCGAAGGAAATTCTGGTCGTCGGCGGTCCGGCACCGTATATGGCGAAACGGATCGGCGAAATGATGGATTGCCCGGTCAAGGTGCCGAACGATTCCGATGTCATCAACGCCAGCGGTGCGGCAACTGCCAGAACGACAGTCGAACTCAATATCGTCGCGGATACCGAAGCGCAGGTATTGAGCATCGCCGAAGAAGGTATCCAGCAGGAAATCCCGAAACGCTTCACGCTGGAAGACGTAATCGAACTGGGTACCGAAAAACTGGTCAGAAAGGCGAAAGAAGCCGGTGCCAGAGACGAGGATATCGTTGTCGAGGTGGCGGACAGCCAGGTATTCAATGTGGTCAGAGGCTATTCCACCATCGGCAAGAACATGCGTGTCAGACTTCAGGTCAAACCGGGTCTGATCAAAGAAGAATCGAATTGAAAGAGGCTTTCGTGAAAAAGAAAACAGGACTGGTTTTTTTCCCGGCGTTCGACTACGCGATCACGCCGACCCATCCGGAACGTGAAGAACGTCTTCTTTACACACAGGATCAGGTTGTCGAGGAAGGTCTTCTGGACTTCGACAATATCAAGGAATACAAGCCTGATCTGGCGACTCCGGCCGATATCAATCGGGTGCATTTTTGCGTTCCCGGCATTGACGAAATCGTCCACACTTCCCACCTGATTTCGGTGGGCGGTACGCTGACGGCAGCTGACAAGGTGCTGACCGGTGAAGTGGACAATGCCTTTGCGCTGGTGCGTCCTTGCGGACACCATTCCATGCGCGTCGTCCATGGCAGCCGCGGTTTCTGTACGCTGAACATGGAAGCGATCATGATCGAATATATCCGCCACAAATACGGTGTGAAACGTATCGCCGTTGTCGATACCGACTGCCACCATGGTGACGGTTCACAGGATATTTTCTGGCATGATCCCAATACCCTGTTTATTTCCATGCATCAGGATGGCCGTACCCTGTATCCAGGTTCGGGATTCCCCGATGAAGCCGGTGGTCCGAATGCCTACGGTACCATCGTCAATTTGCCGATGCCGCCGGAAACGTGCGAGGAAGGTTTCCTTTACACGCTGGACAATATCGTCATGCCGTTGCTTGACGATTTCAAGCCTGATCTGATCGTCAATTCGGCCGGCCAGGACAACCATTATTCCGACCCGATCACGAACATGAAGTTCACGGCGCAGGGTTATGCGATCCTGAACGATCGTCTGAAACCCGATCTGGCTGTGCTGGAAGGCGGCTATTCCATCGAAAGCGCGTTGCCGTACATCAATACCGGTATCATTCTGGCGATGGCGGGGCTCGACTACAGTCATATCAAGGAACCGGACTATAATCCGCGCAACCAGATCCAGTCGCCACACATCACCAATTATCTCAAGCAACTGAAAGATTACACGCTGGAAAACTGGAAGAACAAGGAAGCGCTCAAACGCAAGGCGTATCCGAACCAGCCTTTCCACCGTCGCAACCGCAGTATCTTCTACGATACCGATTACATCCGCGAAACACAGACCGAAACGCTCAGAACGTGTCCGGATTGCGGGGGCGCCGTCGTGATCGATTCGCAGGCCGATACCGGACGGCACAGCCATATCAAGGCTATCCAGATTCCGCGCTATGCCTGCGATGCCTGCCGCAAGTGGGGTGAACAGCAGTTCGAACAGGGCAAGAAGGAAGGCTACGCACAGGTCTTTTTGCAGGACAAGGACAAAGACCTGTATCTGGTCGACGAATGACCCACGAGTCATACGGTCTGTCTGTGAAGCCAGCATATATCATGCTGGCTTCAGCTTGCCGGCTGGATGACGTAATCGTAAAGACAGCCATAAAAGGGTTTCCTTTTATGGCTGACCTGTAACATTTATGCTTCAGATTGGTTTGTCATATGGAATTTGATCTTTCCGTTTCCCAGGTTAATGATTTGCTTGCCCATGTCGGCAAGGAAACCGAACTGGCACAGCGTCTGTCGTCACATGCGATGACCAACGGCCGTATTCTGGTACCTGATCATATCTTCGATGAAGAATCGATGAAACAGCTGTGGCGGATGGCTGAACAAATGGAGGACAAAGCCCTGTATTTTCAGCTGATCGCTGCACGCAATGTCGAAAGGGAAAAATTCAGTACACCTGTCGTCTCCAATATCGACTGGCTGATTCCGGCATTGCAGGCATATTTGTCGACCGATGCCATCGACGGCTGGCTGTATCGTCGCAATCGGGATGGTGTCCTCTTGCCATGGCTGATCGAAAGTATTGAATATGTGCCACGGGAAGAAGGGATGCCGGGACTGCCTTATGTCTGTATCCAGTTATTGGCCAATACGATTGCCGCGACGGGATATGTCGATAACGCAGCGCCGGATCAGTGGCGTACCGGTATGACGAGCGCTATCCTGTTTTACCAGCGTGAAATGGGAAAACTCTCCATTCCGGAATTGCTGGCCAGAAAGGGCTATTACAAGGAATGTCCTGAATTCAAGGAAGAATACGAAAAACACAGACGTGATTTCGCCAATTACCAGCCGTTTTACGGAAAACAGTTCCGTGCGAAAAATTCGGGTTTTCTGATCAGTGAAGGGGAAAACCGTCTGGTCAAGAATCTGGAATTTTTCAGGATTTCTCCAGGAACTTCGGTCAAGTGCGTCAATGATGAAGAAATCATCGAACGTCGTATCGAAACGCATTCCAACAAGAAAACCATCGTCAATGCGACATCCGGAGAGATTCCGATTCATTGCTATCTGCATATGTTCCATCTGGAACTGCACCAGAATTGCTGGGTACATGTCCAGAACCTGGAAGAATACCAGTACAGACCAGAACTGAAAACCAAGCTGATTTTGCCGCCGGAACACCGCAAGCTGATCGATATCCTGACGGCACATTCCGATATCCTGACCGATGACATTATCGAGGGCAAGTCGGGAGGAACCACCATTTTGTGTATGGGGGCCGCCGGTCTGGGCAAGACCCTGACGGCCGAAGTGTATTCCGAAGTCGTCGGAAAACCCTTGTACCGTGTCCATTCAGGGCAGCTGGGAACATCGGCAGAAAGCGTCGAAGCTGCACTTTCTTCAGTCTTGCGGCGTGCCGCGCGTTGGGATTCGATTTTGCTGATCGACGAAGCGGACGTGTATATCCGCCGTCGCGACAATGATTTGCAGCATAATGCGATCGTGGCGGAATTTCTCAGGACGCTCGAATATTTCGATGGTCTCCTGTTCATGACGACGAACCGTGTCGATGATGTGGACGATGCGATTCTCTCGCGATGTATCGCCGTGATCCGTTATGAAGTACCGCCGAAGGACGATGCGATACGTTTGTGGAAGTCCCTGTCGGAACAGTTCCAGGTCAAGCTGTCCGATGAACTGGTTGCCGATCTGGTACGCGATTTCCCGAATTCGACAGGACGCGATATCAAGGAATTGCTGAAACTGACCAGCCGTTTGTGCAGCAGCTGCAATGAACCCGTGTCTCTGGAAGCGTTTCACCAGTGTGCCGTGTTCAGGGGAAGACGGTAAAAGTTTTTGGAAACAAAAAAGCCGACATCATGTCGGCTTTTTTGCTGTCGGGAAGGATTCCGTGCCGGAAATATAAATCGGCTGCGACAAGGATTCAGCCATTTATATGTTACAGGTCATTATCTGAAGTCGTTCCGGAAAGCATGAGAGTGATAAACGTTCAGGTTGCCATCCGGCACGGAATTTTCCACTGACTATCGCATCTCCATTATCAGGCACAGCCACATCCACAGGTTTGGCGACGGCACATCGAATAATCGCCTTCCTGTTTTCTCGGCAGTTCACCCAGTGCGATCACGGTACCGGTATGTCCGAAAGTGACGATGTCGCCCAGATAGTCTTTCATCTGCTGCATGGCATTGTCGCCGGTACAGTGGCAGGGGATCAGGAAGTCCATATTCCAGCTCTTCATGGCTTCGAGGGTTTTGTCCATCCGTTCCTTCGAAGCGCGGATCAGATGCATGCCACCGACGATGCCGGAGATTTTTTCGATACCGCTGACCTTGCGGATATAGTTGACTGTGTTGACGATGCCGGAATGGCAGCATCCCAGAAGGATGACAAGTCCTTTATCCGTTTCGAACCACATCGACATGTCATCGGATACCGGATCAGGTTTGCTGCCTTCGAAATCCAGGAAGAGGGCGTCGCCCACATCCTCGAAAGTCGTCAGACGGGGAACCGGGCCGGTAATGGCTACGCCCGGCAACAGGTAATGCGGTTTGTCGAGTACGTGTTTCTGTTCCGGCGGAAGCGTTTCGAAAATCTTTTTGGCACTCGGAGGAGGGGACCAGTTCAGGGCCTGTTCTCCAGGGCGGCAACAGAAACGGTCTGCATCGATATTGCGTCCGCAATACATCGGTGCCTTGGGGTTTATGGCATAAAAGTCGGCCAGATTGTCCGTATGGTCATCATGGCCGTGACTTAATACCAGTACTTCTGCATCGGCGAGATTGATGCCCAGACGTTCGGAATTTTTCAGAATGACATCTTTTTGACCGGTATCGAAAAGAATACGCCGGTCACGAATCTTGATCCATGCAGCAAAACCATGAACACATTCAAGGCCTTCGCCGGCCTTGTTGTCGACGAGCAGCGTAATGCTCGAAGGCTGCTGGCTGCAATCGGATTGTTTTTCAGTTGTTGCGTTTGACATGATGGTTATTCCGTTAAAGTGAAGTCATACCGCTTCGAAACACCATTTTATCCATGAAACTTCAATATCTTCAATGATTATTTTAAGAGATGGTAATCTTTTAAAAATCAACGAGTTGACGATTTTTTTGAATGAACTGCATTCTGTGTTCCACTGTTATTTCATGTCAAAAAGGTAATGTTTGGCAGTATTTGGCAGTTATTTGGCAGTCATATGCCGATTGAAGGAAGTGAAAAGGGTGATATCGCCGATGGCGACATGTCAGCAGATTTTATGCCGGGACGTGTTTTTGTTTGCGATTTGGTTGAAAGAGCAAGAAAGCCTGGAGAAGGCCGACGGGACAGGCAATAAAAAATGGCGCTCCGGAGAGCGCCATTTCCTCGATGGAACCAGAGTCTATCAAACTACCTGTTTTGCATGCAGTTCTTTGATCTTGGCTTCGTCGCAGCCCAGTTCTTTCAGGATTTCATCGGTGTGTTCACCCAGCAGCGGAGCACGGGTGATGTCCGGTTTGAATCCGGAGAATTTGAACGGAGCGCCAACGGTCAGATGGTTACCACGAACTTCGTCGACAACTTCAACGACCGTACCGACTTTACGCAGGGACGGATCGTGAGCCAGTTCTTTCAGGGACATAACCGGGCCGCATGGAATGCCGTACTGGGCAGCCCATTCGGTAACTTCGAATTTGTCCTTGTCAGCGAACTTGGTTTCGATGAAGGAGAAGATGTCCATCAGCTTGTCGACACGACCTTCGAAGGTGTTGTAGTTCGGGTCGTCTTTCCATTCCGGCTTGTCGATCATGTCGCAGATCTGTGGCCACATGTTGGCAGCGATGGTGAAGTAAACGTAGGAGTCAGCATCGGTTTCCCAACCTTTACATTTCAGCATCCAGCCAGGCTGGCCGCCGCCACCTGCGTTACCGCCACGCGGTACGGAGTGGATGTTTTCGAAGGACAGCGGGTTGCCGTCTCTGTCGAATGCAAAGTTCGGCTGAGCCTGCGGGTATTCAGCCAGGATACCGGTTCTTTCCAGACGCTGCTGGTCACGCAGTTTGATACGGCACAGGTTGAGAACTGCGTCCTGCATAGCAACGGCAACTTTCTGACCACGGCCGGTTTTGTGACGCATTTCCAGAGCAGCCAGGATACCGATCAACAGGTGCATACCGGAGTTGGTGTCACCCAGAGCGGCGCCGGAAACAGTCGGAGGACCATCCCAGAAACCGGTGGTCGCAGCTGCACCGCCGGAGCACTGTGCAACGTTTTCATAAACTTTCAGGTGTTCGTTGGCGTGGCCTTCTGCATAACCCTTGACGGAAGCCAGAATGACACGTGGGTTCAGTTCCTGGATGCGTTCCCAGGTGAAGCCCATACGATCCAGAGCGCCCGGACCAAAGTTTTCGACCATGACGTCGGAACGCTTGATCATGGTTTCCAGCAGTTCCTTGCCTTCCGGGGTCTTCATGTCCAGTTCGATCGAACGCTTGTTGCAGTTGAACATCGTGAAGTACAGGGAGTCAACATTTGGTTTGTCTCTCAGCCAGCCACGAGTCATATCGCCGGAACCGCGACGTTCGATCTTGATGACGTTTGCGCCCAGGAAACCCATCATCTGCGTACAGGCAGGACCTGCCTGAACGTGGGTAAAGTCGAGCACGTTAATTCCATCTAATGGTTTAGTCATAATTTCTCATTTCCTTGTCGTTGGTACAACTTTTGGTTTTGTTCTCCCTGGTCGTATCTCCCTTTGGAGGCGCCCAAAAAGAAAAAGTTCACCCTTAAAGGGCTGAAGGTACTAACTTTGGATTGCTAACACTTCGCATAACATCTCAAAATGAAGCAAGCTTTATGTATAGCCCCTATATTTTACTCAATAGGCCATTTAAATCAAGTGTGTCTGTCATGTTTCATCGTGTCCGGATTTCTCACTGTCCGGTATGTTGTGCAGTTCGGCGAGGCGACGGTAAAGCGTACGTTCGCTGATACCGAGCATGGCGGCGAGCTTTTTGCGGTTACCCCTGAAAGTGGCGAGTATCTGTCTGAGACTGGCTTGTTGTGATGCGAAGTTGGCCGGGACTATAGTGTCGGCCGAAGTGGTGTCTTCCGGTATCAGAAGATGTTCGGGCGTGATGTCACTGTCGTCACACAACAGGCAGGCACGTTCGAGAAAGTTGCGCAATTCGCGGACATTACCGGGATACGGGTAAGTTTGCAGGCGGTACATGGCTTCAGGCGAGACCCTCAGGTTGCGTTCGGGGGCCATTTTTTTCAGCAGCGAGGTCACCAGCAGGGGAATGTCTTCCAGGCGATCCCGCAGGGGAGGAACATGAATCGGAAAAATGTCGAGCCGGTAATAAAGGTCTTTACGGAACAGGCCAGCATCGGCTTTCTGTTTCAGGTCATGGCTGGTGGCCGAAATGATCCGGATATCCGCACGGCGAGGGTCTGCCGAGCCCGGGCGGCGGTAGGCTCCCGTCTCGAGCAGGCGCAGCAGTTTCGATTGCATCGACAGGGGCAAGTCACCGACTTCGTCCAGAAACAGGGTTCCGCCATCGGCTGCATCGACCAGTCCTTTTTTGGCAGAACCGGTCTTTGAAAATGCCCCTTTTTCCTGTCCGAACAATTCGGTTTCGAAATAGGTTTCAGAAATACCGGAACAGTCCACCACGATAAACGGTTTCGCGGCCCGTTTGCCGGCGCGATGAATGGCCTGCGCGACCAGTTCTTTGCCGGTGCCCGATTCGCCGTACAACAGGATGCTGATGTCGGCGGACGCGGCTTTTCCGATCTGGTGCATCATATGCTCGAAAGACGGGGATTGGCCTTGCAGGCTGTTTCTTTCGGTGATGCCCTTGGCCATCTTGACCGGTTCGATTTTTTCCACGAAACAGGTGATTTCCCCGGATTCGTTTTTGACGGGAGTCAGTTCGATACTGACATATTCCTCGCCGTTGGGGGTATGGTGCATGTGCAGGACACGTTCTGTCTTGCCGGATCGCCGGCTTTTCGCCAGTGGACAGGTTTCGCCGGAGCGGTCGCAGGGCATGTCGTAGTTGTGCGACACTTCATAACAGGTTCTTCCGATCACGGATGTTTGTGGATTGCAGTATTTTCGGAAAGCCTGATTGACCGCGATGATCCGGTATTGGGTATCGAAAAGAATATGCGGTTCGGACTGTGCCTGGAGAAACGAGGCGAGTTCGGTAAATGGCATGGCAGCCTCTACGGTCTGTTTCGGAAAAGCGATGCCGCAATACTGCCATGAACTGCCATCACTGCCAATATGGGGGATATTTTTGGCAGCGATGACAACAAGAAGACAAACGGCGTCAGAAAAACGTTGCCGGAATGGGAATACGTTATTGTGGCCTGTTCAGGGAACGGTCAAGATAGAAGCGGATGGCTTTTTCGACGACGTGGGGATGGATGACATGTCGTCCGTGAAATTCCAGAAATTCCACATCGTAACCGGCTTTTTTCAGTTCATGATAATGATACAGTCCACTGGTATCCATCGGCAGCTGTTCGTCTTCCGGACTGTGCGCGATGAAAACAAGCGGACGGCCACGCGGGACGTAGAGATTCATGAAACCGCCGGAAAGGGCGATGACATGGGAAACGGTTTCGCCATTGGAGAGACCGATAGACAGGGAATAGCTCGCGCCGTCGGAAAAACCGCAAAAACCGAAATGGTTCTTGTCGAGATCAAAGTGGGAATTGACTTTTTCCAGTGCTCTTTCCAGTCGTTCCAGATCGGGACCGTTGCCGCCGATGGTCAAATCCCATGTCGGATAGGTCGATTGCGGCAGCATCAGCAAAAACCCGTTTTTTTCGGCGTGTTCCTTAAAAAACGGAAGCACCTTTTCGGCACTGCCCCCCGCGCCATGGAACATGACGAGCAGCTTGACCGGTTTGCCGGTATCCAGCCCCTCAGGGACGATCAGGAGCGTATCGCGTTCACCTTCCTGTCCGAGCGGGACGTTCAGGAAATGTGCGCCCGGTGGAAGCGGCGGCTGATCCGGGGTTTTGAACTGGAAGGTCAGATGTCCGAGAATGGACGGCGGCATCATTGAAAAGTCGAATTCGTGCAGGTTGGTTGGAAAATTGCTTTTCATGTTGTCAAGTCCGGTTAGGGCGTTGGGAAAAACCGTTCCGGTTACGGGAACGGTACGTTATATTGAATCAGCACTTTACCATCATTATCGCCGAATCGTGACGATGTCCGGCAAGAAATCGGTACTTTGCATGGTTTCATGAAGGGATGACTGGCCAACGGGCGTCAGTTCAGCAGCCGGATTCCCGGCAGTTCGCACAGGCTTCTTTCACGGATAAGCCGGATGAAATCGCGGATATAGGATTTATCGCTCATGTCGGAGCGGGTGGCTGCGTACAGTTTGCCAGTCAGTCCTTTTTCCGTGATCGGTCTGGAAACGACATATTGTTTGTCCAGATAGCTTTTGACGGCCCATAGCGGCAAGGCGGCGATACCGCGTCCACTGGCGACAAGCTGAAGGATAGCGACGGTCAGTTCCGATGTGCGGCGTTCGGGAGAGATGCCGGCAGGCAGGAGAACCTGTCGCATGATGTCGAGCATATCGTCGGGGACGGGGTAGGTGATAAGGGTTTCCGTGGCGAAGTGTTCTGGGCGCAAAAACGGTTCGTTGTTCAATGGGTGGTGTCTGGCAAGCAAGGCCAGGATTTCGAAATGAAACAACGGGGAAAAGGCGATGCCGGTTTCCGGTTCCGGAACGCCGACGATCGCCAGATCGGCACGGTGCTGGTGCAGCAACGCGACGGGATCGGCATGAAAACCGGAGATGATATCGAGTTCGACTTCAGGCCATCGCGAACGGAATATATCCATGGCGGGCATGAGCCAGTCGAAACAGGTATGGCATTCCACTGCGATTCTCAGTGTACCGGCCGTACCGTCTTTCAGGCGGATCAGGTTGCGTTCCGCATCTTCGATGGCAGGTATGACGGTGTCGGCCAGTTCCAGGAGACGTTGTCCGATGATGGTAAAAGCGACTGGCACGCTTTTTCGCTCGAAAAGCAGACCGTAATTGGATTCCAGCAGGCGAATTTGTTGCGATACGGCAGATTGCGTCAGATGAAGCATGTCGGCCGCCCGTGTCAGGTTGCCCGTTTTGCGCAATGCCCTGAGGGTTTTCAGATGTTTCAGTTCTATCATTAGAAAATCTTATGATAAGTTTTAAAAACTTTCATTTGAATAATGATATACGGGTGACTATGATTTTCCAACCGTATTTTGTTGAAAGAAAGGAAATTCATGGTTTGCAGTCATATTCCGGGTTTTCCGCGAATGGGAGTACAGCGGGAGCTGAAATCGGCGCTAGAGACGTACTGGAAGTCCGTTTCCTGTACGGATGGAAGTTTTCATGATGCGGACGATCTTGAAGCGATGGGAAAACGTCTGCGTTCTGCGCACTGGGCGTTGCAGAAAAAAGCGGGGCTGGACTGGGTGACGGTCGGCGATTTCGCTTTTTACGATCATGTCCTCAACCATGTCCAGATGCTGGGGTGCGAGCCGGCACGTTTCGGCTTTACGCCCGATGTTCCTGAGCTGGTTCGTTACTTTGCGATGGCGAGAGGAGCTACTGACGGCAAGTCGGGACAGGCCATGTCGATGACCAAATGGTTCGATACGAATTACCACTATATCGTTCCCGAATTTTTGCCGGAAACCGCTTTTTCATTATCGAGCGAGCGTCTGTTTTCTGAAGTGAGAGAAGCGAAAGCGCTTGGTCATGCCGTGAAGGCTGTTTTGCTGGGGCCTGTCAGTTTCCTGTATCTGGGAAGGGAAAAAGCCGAAGGGTTCGACCGTCTTTCGCTGTTGCCGGGGCTGTTGCCGGTTTATCGCCGGATTTTGTCCCGGTTGCATGATGAGGGTGTGGAATGGGTCCAGATGGATGAACCGGTACTCGGACTGGATATTGGGGAGAAGTGGCTGTCGTCTTTTTCGCGCGCATACGGGGAATTGTCCGGTCAGGGTGTGAAATTGCTGCTGGCGACTTATTTTTCTTCTCTGGACGATCATGTCGCCGAGGTATGTTCGTTGCCGGTCGATGGCTTGCATATCGATGCGGTCAGGGGAAGAAAGGATTTGCCGGACATCTTGCGGATGTGGCCTGAGGAAAAGATTTTGTCTGTCGGGATTGTCGATGGACGGAATATCTGGAAAACCGATCTGGACAAGGCGTTGTCGGTTTTGCGCATGCCGGGTTTGGTGGAAAGACCGAATGTATGGGTCTCATCAAGCTGTTCGCTGTTGCATGTTCCATTTTCGCTGGAAGGCGAAACGGCCATGGATGAGCGTCTGAAACAGTGTCTGGCGTTTGCGGTTGAAAAACTCGACGAGATCGGGGTGATCAGGCAGGCGTTGCGGCAAGGGGATGGTGCGGTCGCAGGGGCGCTGGAAGCATCGCGCCAGACAGTCGGGCTGAGAAAAGGGGACTGGGTACACCATGCCGGTGTCATGGAAAGGATGGCGAAGGCAGGCGACGGGGTGGATCATCGCCATTCACCTTTCGGTGTTCGTCAGCGCTTGCAGCGCAAACGTTTCGGTTTGCCGGCTTTTCCGACAACGACGATCGGTTCTTTTCCGCAGACGGCGAAAATCCGGTCGGTACGTGCCGCGTTCAAGCGGGGTGCCATGAACGAAAGCGATTATACGAAAGCCATGCAGGACGAAATCGCCTTTTGTATCGCCGAACAGGAGTCGCTGGGACTGGATGTTTTCGTTCATGGGGAGCCGGAACGCAACGATATGGTCGAGTATTTCGCCGGCTTGCTGGACGGGATGGCGATAACGTTCAACGGCTGGGTGCAGTCTTATGGTTCCCGTTGTGTCAAACCGCCGGTGATTTACGGGGATGTCTCAAGGCCGGGTGCGATGACGGTGGAATGGACGAAATTCGCGCAAAGTCTGACGGACAAGCCGGTCAAGGGGATGTTGACGGGACCGGTCACGATTTTGCAATGGTCGTTTGTTCGCGATGATGAAAAACGTTCTGTCGTGGCGGAACAGATCGCGTGGGCTATCCGCGATGAAGTCAGGGATCTTGAAAATGCGGGTATCGGTATCATCCAGATCGATGAGCCCGGTTTGCGCGAAGGTTTGCCGCTTCGCCGCGCGCAGTGGCGCGAGTATCTGGATTGGGCATGCCGCGTTTTCAGGATCGCGTCTTGCGGTGTACGGGACGATACCCAGATTCATACGCATATGTGTTATGCCGAGTTCGGCGACATTATGCCTGATATCGCCAGTCTGGATGCCGATGTGATCACGTTGGAAGCCAGCCGCGGCGATATGGATTTGCTCAAGGGATTCAGCGATTTCCGCTATCCGAACGAGATCGGTCCCGGTGTGTACGATATTCACTCGCCGCGCGTGCCTTCGGTCGATGAGATGGTAGCGTTGTTGCAGCGGATGGCAGGTGTCATTTCACCGGAACAGCTGTGGGTGAATCCGGATTGCGGACTGAAAACCCGGCAGTGGCGGGAAGTGATCGAAGCGCTGTCCAATATGGTGGCCAGCGCCAAAGTCATGCGCAAGGCGATGTGCTGACATGAACATGCGCCTGTGCCGGCGAACCTGTGCAGGCGCGTGCCAAGGTCAGTTTTCGGAATGGAACTGGTTTTTGCGGATCAGTTCTTTTACGATGATGCGGGCGGTCGGTGTGCTGGCAAGCCCTCCGCGTGCCGTTTCTTTCAGGTCGGAGGACATGGAATCTCCGACGGCACGGATGGCGTCGATGACTTCATCGGCAGGGATTTTGTGTTCGATGCCTGCCAGTGCCATATTGGCGCAGGACAGGGCATTGACGGCACCGATGACATTGCGCTGGACGCAAGGGATTTCCACAAGTCCGGCGATAGGATCGCAGACGAGTCCCATCAGGTTGGACAATGCCATGGCGCAGGCATATGAACACATCTGGCCTGTTCCGCCGCCCAGATGGGTCAGTGCGGTGGCGGCCATCGCCGAAGCCGTACCGATTTCCGCCTGGCAACCGCCTTCGGCTCCCGATATGGATGAACGGGTGGCGATGATTTGTCCGAAGCCGGCGGCTACATACAGGGCCTCGATGATGGTGTCGTCGGGAATCGCGCGTTTTTTGATGAGTGGTACCAGAACGGCCGGAATGACACCGCAGGATCCTGCCGTCGGCATGGCGACGATCCGTTTCATGCAGGCATTGCTTTCGCTGACTTTCAGGGCTTCGGATACGACTTCGTTGAAAAAGGTGCCGCCGAACAGAAGTCCCTTTTCGCTGGCGATGCGGACTTTTTCTCCGTCACCGCCGACCAGTCCGCTGTTGGAACGGTCGGCAGGGTGATAGCTGTCCACCGACGCTTTCATCGCTTCCCAGAAATAACGCATGCGTGCCAGGGATTCTTCACGGTTGAGATTTTGGGAATGGATGTCGTCTTCCAGAATCGTTTCCCACAGCGGCCGGTTTTCAGCAGCCGCACGTTCCAGCAGTTGTTTGACGGATTGAAATGCCATATCAGCCCCTGTCCTGTTCCTGATTGAGGTAAGTGATTTTCAGTATGCCTTCCATACCAGCCAGTTTTTCAACCAGTTCCGGCGGGATGGGATCGTCGCATTCGATGACCATGACGGCTTGTCCACCTTTGGAGCGGCGATAGAGCTGCATGGTGGCGATATTGATTCCGTAACGCGCCAGTGCGGAGGTCACCAGTGCGACATGACCCGGCCTGTCGTAGTGGGTATGGACGATCAGGGTATTTTCGTCGCCCGAGAAATTTGTCGTGATGCCGTCGAGGCGGGAGACCAGAATGCGGCCGCCACCCAGCGAGGACGCGACGATTTCCAGCTTGCGGCCATGGTCTCCTTCAAGCGAGATCAGGGTGGAATTCGGATGGGCGTTGGGGATGTGGGTGGTGTCGATGTCGAACGACAGGCCTTCCTTGCGAGCGATGTCGAAACTTTCCGGAATACGTTCGTCATCCGGACGGATTCCCAGCAAACCGGCGACGATGGCTCTGTCCGTACCGTGCCCCGCACCGGTCATGGCGAACGAGCCGTGCAGTTTGATATCGGCTTTCACCGGTTTTTCGCCCAAAAGCTTGCGTGCCACCAGTCCGATCTTGACGGCGCCTGCCGTGTGGGAACTCGATGGGCCGATCATGACGGGACCGATAATGTCGAACAGTTTCATGCAGACTCCGTAACGGAAAAATGAATCCGGATTGAATGCCTAAGGATACAATGCTTTTCCGATCTCTGCTTGCCGGTGATGGGCAGGGAAGGTATTTTCAATACATGTTTTTCTGAAAGGACTGCTGTTGCGGCGGGATGAAAGGCATGCGGAATCTTCGATGGTCATGGTATCGGCAAGGATGTGCCAGCCATCAGGCAGGCAGGTGCCGTTTCCCGGAAAAGCGGCCGATTATAATGACGTTTTTACGATAATGCTCATGTATTGAACAGCCTGATGAAAACATTTGCACTCAAGGGAAATCTGCTTTATACGGCGGGTCCGTCCCGCCTGGAATCTTTTCAGGATCATTATCTTGTTTGCGAGGATGGTCATGTGGCAGGGATATTCGATACTTTGCCAGCCCGTTATGCCGGTATTGCGGTGGAAGATAGCAGCGGTGCGTTGATCGTTCCGGGAATGACGGATTTGCATGTGCATGCACCACAGTATGCTTTTCGCGGACTGGGCATGGATATGGAATTGCTGGACTGGTTGCGTGCCTATACCTTTCCGGAAGAATCACGTTACGGCGATATGGTTTATGCGGAAAAGGCTTACGGGGTGTTTGTTGACGATCTGAAACATTCGACCGCCACACGGGCCTGCATTTTCGCGACGATACATCCAGATACCACATTGTTGCTGATGCGAATGCTGGAAAAAACCGGTCTGGTCACAAAAGTCGGCAAGGTCAATATGGATGCGAACAGTCCGGATGATTATGTCGAGACGACGGCGGACTCGCTGGCGGCGACCGTGGCATGGATCAGGCAAAGTCTGTCCGCGTTCAGGTATGTTTCGCCGATTCTGACGCCACGTTTCGTGCCGTCTTGCAGTGCGGCCCTGATGGCGGGGCTGGGGCGATTGCAGGGAGAATACGGCTTGCCTGTGCAATCGCATCTTTCGGAAAATCCCGGCGAAGTGGACTGGGTCAAAGCGCTTTTTCCAGACAGTACATGTTACGGGGATGTGTATGACCGCTTCGGCCTGTTCGGCAGCGGGGGACCGACAGTCATGGCGCATTGTGTCTATTCTTCGGATGCCGAAATAAAATTGTTGCGCGAAAGAGGGGTTTTCGTGGCGCATTGTCCGCAGTCCAATGTCAATCTTTCGTCCGGTATCGCTCCGGTCAGGAAATATCTGGAAAACGGTTTGTCTGTCGGGTTGGGCAGCGATATCGCGGGCGGGTATTCCCTGTCGGGGTTTCGTGCCGTCGCCGATGCCGTTTCGGTTTCCAGACTGTACTGGCGTCTGGTCGATGACGGTTGCAAACCGCTGACGTTGCCGGAAGCGTTTTATCTGGCGACGAAAGGTGGTGGCGCGTTTTTCGGCAAGGTCGGCAGTTTCGAGGCGGGATATGAATTCGATGCGCTGGTACTTGATGATACATTGTGGCCTTCGTTGCGACCGCTTGCTCCCGAAAAACGGCTGGAACGGCTGGTTTATCTGGGGGATGACCGGTGTATCCGGCAAAAATATGTGCAAGGCAGAAAAATTTTCGGATGAAACCGGCATCTGAAGGTGATGTCGGCAGATGCCGGTGCGGCTGGTGAAAAGGAGGGAATATATTGGCTGAACAAAAAACGCAAAGACAGGAAAAAAATTTCCCCGACCGTTTTTTCGGAATCAGCGAAAGCGGTTCGACGATGCGCACCGAAATTCTGGCGGGTATCACGACGTTTTTTGCGATGGCCTATATTCTGGTGGTCAATCCACAGATTCTGTCCGCGCCTTTCATCATTCGGGGTGAGACTGTCTATGCCGCGCAAGTGGCCAATGGCGTGTTTTTCGCGACCTGCCTGATCGCGTTCATCGGAACGCTGTTGATGGCAGTCTATGCCAAAGTACCGTTCGCGCAGGCACCGGGTATGGGACTCAATGCCTTTTTTGCCTATACCGTCGTTCTGGGAATGGGATATTCGTATCAGCAGGCGCTGGCGATGGTCTTTATTTCCGGTCTCTTGTTCATTTTCATTACGGCCATCGGTTTCCGGGAAGCCTGTGTCAGGGCGATTCCGCAACCTGTCAAGGCTGCCATGTCGGCTGGCATCGGGCTTTTTCTGGCACTGATCGGTCTGGAAAATGCCTCGATCGTGGTTTCCAACGGTGCCACCTTTGTCGGCATGATCGATTTTTCGCTCTGGAACGATACTGGGGATGCGGCAGGCATGATCATGGCGGGCGGTATGAAGTATCCGGTAGTGGAATATCACCGGATGATCGCTTCCGCGATAGTGGCACTGATCGGACTGGTCGTAACCGGTGTGCTGTTCGCACGGCGAATCAGGGGGGCGATTTTCATCGGTATTCTGGTTTCCACACTGGCAGGGATACCATTCGGATTGACGGCACTGCACGAGTTTTCATTCAATCTGACCGGCCAGATGCAGGATTTCCGGGAAATTTCACTGTTCAATATGGATTTTGCAGGCCTTTTCCGGAATACATCGAATTTGTTTGAAATGGCGCTCACCGTCATCATGATCGTCATTTCTTTTTCGCTGGTCGATATGTTCGATACGATCGGTACGCTGCTCGGTACGGCGAAACAGGCGAAAATGCTCGACGGGAACGGTGATATGCCGCGCATGAAAGAAGCGATGATGTGCGATGCCATCGCCACGACGGCAGGTGCCTGCCTCGGCTCTTCCACTGCCACGGTGTTTGTCGAATCCAGTACCGGTATTGCCGAAGGAGGGCGAACCGGGATGACGGCACTGGTGACTTCTTTACTGTTTCTGGCATCGCTGGTGATCGCACCGGTGATTACGGTCATTCCTGCCGCTGCGACGGCACCGGCCCTGATATTTGTCGGGGTATTGATGATGGGGTCGGTCAGGGAAGTGGATTTTTCGGATATGACTTCGGCCATTCCTTCTTTCGTCACGATGGTTTTCATGCCGTTTACCTATTCCATTGCCAATGGTATCGCGTTTGGCCTGATAACCTATGTGTTGATCGGCTTGCTGATGGGACGTATCCGGCAGATTCACTGTCTGACGGTGATACTTTGTCTGTTGTTCGTTTTGCGTTTCGCTTTTATGGTGACCGGATGAACGGAGTGCACGGCGTTTATCGCGGGTCATTGACGAAGCGTGCCATAACGTCAAAAATGAATTTTTTCTGAATGTCAGGTGGACATGATGCGAGTTTTTATCGGCAAGGTGCGTGAAACGGACATGGGATTTCCCAGCGCCATTTTCAAGTCGGAAGTATTCGGGGAATTGTGGCTTGGCGAAAACGGACTGGAAGGTGATGAACAGGCTTCCGGAAAGGTTCATGGCGGCCCTGAAAGAGCATTGCTGCATTATTCGTCGCTGCATTACGACTGGTGGAAAAAACGCTATCCCAAAAAGGGCAGCATGTTCGCACCGGCGCTTTTCGGCGAAAACCTCTCCGATCCGCGCTGGCATGAAAAGAACGTGTGTATCGGGGACATATTTCGCTGGGGTGATGCCGTGATACAAGTCAGTCAGCCGCGTTCTCCTTGTTACAAGCTGACGTACCGGACGGGGTGCGATGCCATGGCGCTGGTCATGCAGCAGCAGGCGCGCTGCGGATGGCTTTACCGGGTATTGCGAACCGGTACGGTCGGCGCGAACATGCCTTTCCGTTTTCAGGAACGTGTCAGCAGTGTGACGATACATGAGATCATGTCGGTCATGTTCGGTACAGAAAGCGAAGAACCTTCGATGAATCCGGATGACTGGCAAGCTTTGTCGGAGACGAAAGGGTTGTCGGAAAGATGGCAAAATACGTTGCGCAAGCGAATCGGATCCGGCCGGATCGAATCATGGGATGCCCGATTGCTGGGAACAGGTATCCTTTGAATTTTCCGGAAAACCCCCCTTGCAAGGGGGTTTTTTACCGGTGTAAACCTTGATAAGGTTACGTCAGACAGTTTGATAACGGATCAATGGAGGCGGAAATGCAAGACAGTCATGCCAATGAAGTCGTACTGGAACAGATCGAAAAGTTCCAGTTCAGGGCGCGTTTCGGCGGAAGCGGTGCCGAATGGGTCGTCGATGAACCGGAACCGATCGGAAAAAACGGAGGTCCCAGTCCCGAACAGCTGGTGACGGCCGGTGTGGCAAACTGCCTGTCGGATTCCCTGATGTTCGCCTTGTCGAAATTCAGGCAGGACCCTTCGCCGATCAGGACGGTCGCCAGAGCGCGGGTCGGGCGTAACGATGCCAACCGTCTGCGGATACTGGCTATCGACGTGGAAATCCGTCTGGGCAAACCTGCCGCATCGCTGGCGCATCTGGAACGGGCATTGAACCAGTTCGAGAATTTCTGTACGGTGGCCAGCAGTATCAGTACGGCCGTGCCGGTCAATGTCACGGTATACGACAGCGAAGGCGTCAGGCTCAAGGATGGCGATACCTGTCTTGTCGCGCCATGTGCGGATAACTGACGGTTCGTGACGGAGCCGGTTGCGCAGGAAACGCGTGTTTGCCGCCGGAGCGGTGACCACTTGTTTCCTGATTTCAGGGGCGCGCGCCGGAAAACGGGAGCAGGCACGGGGGATATGCCTGAAGAGGGTACGGTAAAGTTCAGAGCGGGATATCGCCTTTCCGGTTGATGCACCGGATGACGATTTTTTCTCCGCGTTCCCGATCCGTTTCCTGACGGTACTGGTCCAGAATGGATTCCAGCGAAACGCCTTCGAGTACGTCGCTGATTCTGTCGGAAACGGTTTTCCAGACGGAGCGGGTTTCGCAGATATGCTGGCGTGGGCAGTCATTGGACTTGTTGCCGAAGCAGACGATGAAGCGCACGCCATCGTCGAAAAGGTCGATCATTTTTCCCAGACTGATTTCACGGAGCGGCATGCCTAGCCGGATGCCGCCGTGTGCGCCGATGATGGCTTCCGTGATACCGTTTGACTTGAGGATGGCATGGATGTTTTCGACGGTTTTCTGGCTGATGTTGGTCTGTTCCGAGAGGGCAGCGATCGGAACGGGGGTGTTGGCCAGATGCAGTTCGAAAATGATACGGATGGCGTATCGGGTATTGGTTGACAGTCTCATGGCTGTGGCGAGGGGTATTCGTTCCGGATGACGATGAAAAGCGGCGGTAAAATCACGCGTTTCGCCGATTTTACAATGTTCGCACTGTTGTGCATGAATGAAAGGTTTTGAAGTGGTGCTGAAAAGCTATTTGTCGAAAATGAAGGGCGGTTCCAGAACATTGGTGAAAAAGCCGTTTTCTGAAATCGCATGGGCCTGGATTGGCGGTTTTGCCGGCATTTTCGGCGTATGGTGGCTGAACCACTGGATGGGTATACAGGAAAATGCCAATTTGTTTCTGATCGGTTCGTTTGGCGCGTCGGCCGTACTGATTTACGGGGTACCGATGGGAGAGTTGTCGCAGCCCAGAAATCTGGTCGGAGGACATGTCATTTCGGCACTTGTCGGTGTGATTGCGTATAATCTTTTCCCGGATAACGTACCCTTGGCTTCCGCACTGGCTGTCGCGACAGCGATCGCCGCCATGATGGCGACGAATACGACACATCCGCCGGGTGGTGCGACAGCATTGATCGCCGTGGTGGGGGGGGCGTCCGTTCATGAACTGGGATGGATGTATATATTGTCACCGGTGCTGGTCGGTGTGCTGATCATGCTGGTGGTTGCCGTGATTGTGAACAATTTTTCCTCGAACAAAAACCGGCATTATCCGAAGTACTGGATATGACGGTATGCATGCAAGGGACAGATGAAGGGATTTTTCGGAAAACCGGGATGGGCGCTTGCGTCGCTGTTGCTGGTGATTTCAGGTATCGCCACCGGAGCAAATGAACGTGCCGTGAAGCATGGCGACGTGAAAAAGGCGCCTGAAAAGACGAATGAGGCGAAAAACGCTGAAAAAGACCGCAATGCCGGTACCGACAAGGGAAAAGTTCGTCTCGAAAAGAAAAAACGGGAATGGGCTTCCGGGTCGCAATGATACGGAAACATGGACGGGCAACTCTACAAGGTTCAGACACGCTTTCTTTTCAGGGCGCATATTCGCGTCAAGATTCCGGCATCGTTCGACGATGCCGTTTTCGACCGGCTGTTTTCCGTCATGGAGTCATTCGACCGGCAATACAATTCCCATACCGCAGGATCGTATATAGACCGTATCAACCGGAATGCCGGACGGTTTGTCGAAGTCGATGCAGAGACGGTCTCGATGTTGGAACAAGCCGTTTCTTTCTCGGAACTTTCTGACGGGGGATATGACATTACGGTCATGCCGCTGATCAGACTGTGGGGCTTTTACAAAGACCGGGTGACGAGTATTCCCACGGATCAGGAAATTGCTGCAATCAGACGATTTGTCGATTACAGGGGGATCGATGTCGATGGAACGCGTGCGAGAATCCGGAAAGGGCAGGAAATCGTCACCGGTTCGTTTATCAAGGCGTGGGCACTTGACCGGATGGTAGCCGAAATGCGAGCGATGGGCATTGATGACGGTATCATCAATGCGGGCGGCAGCACGATTTATGCACTTGCTCCCGATATCTCTCAGGCCTGGGATGTCTCGGTGGCCGATCCGCTCGATAGCGGCAAGGTTTATACCGTTTCACTGTGCAACCAGTGTTTTTCGACATCGTCCCAGTCGCAGATATATGTCACGATAGCAGGCAGGCGTTACGGCCATATTCTTGACCCGCGTACCGGCTATCCCTCGCCGAACCGGCTGGTTTGCATGACAAGCGACAACTGTGCCATCGGCGATATGGCTTCGACGGCATTGTTCGTAGAAACGGCAGAAACGTTTTCCGGCAGCATGGCCGCCATTTCACGGCGATATCCCGTCGAGGGGTTTCTCGTGGATGCATCCGGGTGTTGTGTCCGTTCGGAGGGTGCGGTTTTCAGGGAAATGGCGTGAAAAGCGGGGATGGAAAACCGCGTGCCGGATGACAACTGGCATTGTGTCGTAAAAAGCATCGGTTCGCATGGTGACACGGATATCGTTTTTTGCTGAATGACAGAAGTATGATACGGATGAAATCAGGTGATATCGCTGCGCATCCAGACTGCCATCGGGACGCAAAAGACCATCCGTCATGGACCAAACCATGACGTGATGTTTTCCGGAAGCGTCCGGTTATGGAAGTGTTACGCGAACGAAACGATCAGAACGGCTGGATCGTCGGTTCGGTGCAATAGGCATGAAATTCATCGAAACGGGTAATCAGGCAATCGCCCCATCCCGATGCATATCCTCTTTTCATTTTGAAGATACGGTTGCAATACTGTTCCCGGTAAACCAGCCAGCCTTTCGTTCTTTTCAGGATGGTGATCTTGTTGCGATCCAGGCAGCCACATCCGCCGAAAAGGGTTTCTCCACCGTAAACCGTATTTTTCTTGAATCTGTGAATCATGATATGGGTTTTTCCTCAAGACTGAAACAAAACGGATAATTTTCTAGTATAACGTTATTTTTTTGCCAAACGACAGGTCATTTTACGATTTTCGCGTTTTTCATGACCGGACGGTGCCACAGGATTTCGAAAGGGAAGATGTACGGTTTTTTTCAGGAAATCCAGACTGGCGTTATGGAGCGTCGCGCGAATGGCAGTTTATAATCGTTCGCGATTGATTGGACAGCATAAGAAGAAGGGGGTGGCGATGAGAAGTACATGGGTATGCAGGCCTGACAAGTTGAGGGACAGGGTCAATGCGGCGATCGACAGGAATCTCGAACGAAAGATGACCGGCGGGGTGGTGGTTCAGGTATGCCATGACGGAAAGCTCGTTTACAGTCGTGCAGCAGGCATGGCCGATATCGAGGCCGGCAAGGCGATGCAGGAAAATACGATGTTCCGTCTGGCGTCGATCAGCAAGGCGTTGACCAGTCTGGCGGTCGCCGCGCTTATCGAACAGGGCAAGGTAGGCTTTGACGATCCGGTCACGAAATGGTTGCCGTATTTCACACCGGCACTGGCAGACGGCAGTGTACCGGTCATGACGATCAGGCAGTTGTTATGCCACATGTCCGGGCTGGATTACCGCTGGTCGCAAACGGAAGACGGTCCTTATGCCTCCGCAGGTGTATCGGATGGTCTCGATATCACCGGCTTGAGTCTTGAAGAAAACATGAGGCGGCTGGCTTCAGCCCCCTTGCGCTTCGCTCCCGGCAGCGACTGGCTGTATTCGCTTGCACCGGATGTACTGGGTGCAGTGATCGAGAAAGCATACGGAGCCGGTTTTGATACAGCCATGGCCGAACTGGTGCTCAAACCGCTGGGTATGCAGGATACGGCGTTTCATGTTCCGGTAGCCGAACGTGAAAGAGTGGCTGCGCCTTATTATCTGGATAATGGCGTGCTGACCCGCATGGCTGATGACCAGTATCTGACGGATCCGGAAGGCAGATATTTCCATTTTTCACCGGAACGGGTTTTCAACAAGAACGAATATCCTTCCGGCGGCGTCGGACTGACTGGCACCGCAGCCGATCTGATGCGTATGGTCGAGGCGATCAGAACCAGGGAAGCGCCTTTTGCCAGCAAGAAACTGATGACGCAAATGGCGACCAACCAGTTGCCGACGGGCAAGGAAGCACGTCCGGGTATCGGGTTCTGTCTTGGCTGGGGGGTTCTTGTCGATCCTGTCGCAGCCGACAATACGCCGCAGGCACCCGGTACGCTGGCCTGGGGCGGTGTGTATGGTTCCAAATGGTTTGCCGATCCGTCGATCAAGCTCTCTGTCGTCACCATGACAACGACGGCGCTTGATGAAGTCGTGGCAGTCGATATCCGTAACGCCATCTATGCCAGTTTCGGAAAGTGACCGGTTTTTCAGGGAGACGAAAAACCGGGATGCAGTATCAGTACGGTGAAGCGTTTTTCATCGTGCAGGATGACGGAACAATCGCCGGTATGCGTCATGCATACCGGCGTTTTCGCTGGTGACGGAGCGGGTGCCGGAAGCTAGCGATCCATAAAGGTGGCGAACGCATCGACAGGTTCACGTTCGGAGACAAGCCGGTTGATCACGGCTTCGGTATCGGCATAGCCTACCGCCATGCCGGCCAGTACCATTTCTTCAGGAGCCAGTCCCAGTACATCGCGGATAACCCGGTGATAATCGCTCCAGTATGCCTGGATACAGGTGTCCAGACCGTGGCTTTTTGCGGAAAGCATGATGTTCTGGAAAAATGCGCCGTAGTCGATGAAGTTCGCAGGCGGCAAATCGCGGTGCAGGGTGAATATGAGACCGGCGGGCGCACCGAAAAATTCCAGGTTTTTCCGGTGTTGTTCCAGTCGTTTTTCGCGGTCTTCACGGGCGATGCCGAGCAGGCGATACATGTCGTGTCCCAGCTTGCGACGGCGTGAGAGATACGGCTCAAGCGGCTTGTCGGGATAGTAGGCGTATTCCGAACGGTGTTTTTCCGCTTCCGTGTCGAAAGCGGCGCAAACGGCGTCGGTCAGTCTTTTGAGCGCCGCACCGGTCAGGACATAGACTTTCCATGGCTGTGTGTTGGTGGTAGAAGGGGCATGCATCGCCATTTCAAGCAGGTGGCGAAGCAGTTCGGGGGATACGGCATCTTTTTTGTAGGCGCGGACCGATTTCCGGCTGGTGATGACGGTATCGACGGCGGACAGGTCAATGGCAGTCATGGCATTTCTCCTTGAAGTGACGACCGGTTTTTTTACGGTTTCGTGTCGATTGTATGTGAAATCGGCAAAGTCTGCCTGGCACGACTGTGGTATCTGCCTGTCTTTTCAGTTATACAACCAGATATAAAGATTCAGGTATAGTGCAAAGCAGAGCCAGGCGATATACGGGATAAAAAGAATGGAGGCGGTTTTTCGTATCCGCCAGCTGCCGAAGGTGTAGTGAATGGCCGTGCCAGTCAGTACGATCAGGCACAGCAGTGCAACACCCGTCTTTTCGCAGATAAAAAACAGATAACACCAGAGAAAATTGAGACCGAGCTGGAAGGTGAAAAGCAGCAATGCCTTGTATTTTCGCCTGTCATCGGAGAGAAGAATCAGCCCCATGGAGAGACCTGTCAGGATATAAAGCGATGTCCAGACGATAGGGAAAACCGCATTCGGGGGTGTCAGCGGCGATTTTTCCAGTGTCGGATACCACAATCGCAGTGAATCGGATTGCATGCGTGCGGCAAGAGCGCCGACGATCAGGGTACAGGCGACAGGCAACGTGATGACAAAAAAACGGCCAGCCGCATGGCGGCGAAAAAAATTGGTCATGGGATGCTCCTTGATGATGTCATCATAGCTTGTGTATGGCGACAGGCAAAAGTTCCGCCGGGTCATGCAATTCCCGAAGAACGATGGCGTCGTGTGTCAGGAAAGTCATCCAGGTGCTTTTTCCCATTCCTCGACAGGGCCTTCATGTATGGAGAACAGGGGATGGGGCAGGGGGGATTCCGTTTTTTCAAGTGTTTCCGCCTGCCGGGGCGCACGCTTTGACAGTTTGGACAGCAAATGGCGTTTTTCGAAAGCCAGTTGTCCGGCCGTGACCGGAATGTCAGGCGGTGTACCCGCCGGTGTGTCGATACGGGACAAATCGAAACGGTAGGCACGGCGGTTCGCTTCCTGCCAGAGGACCAGGAGATAATAGCGTATCGCCGCGATGGGATCGCCGGACTGGCGGAAGCGTTGCAGTTGCGGATGATGACGGTAGCCTTGTGTTCGTCCTGAGAGGACTTTTTGCGCCAGCAAGGCTTCGCGCCAGCAAGCGGTCAGCCCGCGCGCATCAAGATAGACAGGATGCAATGTCCACAGTCGCATGGCTGACCGGTCCTTGCCGTTTAATGACGGTCGAACAGTTGTTGCAGGTGTTTGCGGTAACGCGCGACATCGTCGGCGATATGCGGATCCTTGACGACGTCGTTGCACATGAACGTGGGCAAGGGCGTCATGCCGATGAACTGGTTGGCCTTGTGGAACGGGAAGAGGACGGCATCGATGCCTTTTCCCTCGAAAAACTGTTCCGGATCGGTAAATGCCTCATGCGGTGCGTTCCATGTGATGGAGAACATGTATTTTTTGTCCCTGAGCAGACCGCCGGAACCGTATCGGCGAGCGCCGTCGGTACGGGAACGGCCATCGCTTTCATAGAGTTTGCCATGTCCTGCCGTGAAAACGTCGTCGATGTATTTTTTCATGATCCAGGGGGCGGCCATCCACCAGGCGGGCATCTGGTAAATCACGGTATCGGCCCAGAGCAGATTGGCAACTTCCGTATCGATATCGTAGCCGTCATCGATACGGGTCGAACGGACTTCGTAACCGAGGGCGACGAGCGTCTGTTCGGCGATCAGGGTGAGATGATCGTTCAGATTGCCACGGGAATTGCCAAGGCGTTTGGAAGCATTGAGGATGAAAATATGGTGCATGGTATTTCTCGCAAAAAATTCCGGATCGGCAGGATATTTTTGCACGAGCGGCAGACGACGATCTGTTTTCTCGCAATCGCCTGTCATGACGGATGTGCAGCAAAGAACGTATCACAATGCGGCAGTGTGACAAAACCGGCGCAATCCGGCAAAAAAAGGTGCCGTTGAAACCGCAGTGACGGTTTCAACGGGCGGACCGGCTCTGGAAGGAAAACCGGCCCTTTGACAAAACGGTGACCGGACAGAACACTGTCCGGCGAAACGGCCTTACTGTTTATCGCTTTCGGCAGGCTGCACATTCTGTTCCCAGCCGCCGCCGAGTGCCAGGAAAACGGAAATCTGGTCATCGACCAGTTTGGCCGTCGAAGCGGCATAGGCGCTTTCATCCGCAGCCAGTGTTCTTTCCGAGTCCAGGGTCGATAGAAAATCGATCCGGCCATGACGATAAAGACGTCTTGCCTGATCATTGGCGAGGGCGCTCTGGTCACGTGCCGCCTTGAGGGCTGCGTTTCTGTCGAGCTCACGCGCATAGGTCGTCAGTGCGCTTTCGGTTTCGCGCAGGGCATTCAATACAGTGGCGTCGAACCGTGCGAAGGCAGCCTGATGTTCGGCTTCGGCCTGTTTGATGCGGCTGCGGGCTGTACCGGTATTGGGCAGTGTCCAGGTAATGAGCGGTCCGATGCCCCAACGGAAGGTATTGTTGTCGCCGAAAGATGAGAATCGGCTGGTCATCCCACCGGAAAGTCCGAGATTGATGCTTGGATACAGGTCAGCCGTGGCGACGCCGATCTGGGCGCTGGCGGCAGCCATCTGTCGTTCGGCCTGACGGATATCGGGACGACGGCGCAACAGCGTGGCTCCGTCGCCGACCGGAATCGGTTGCGACAGTTGCGGCGGTTTGCTGCACTGGCCGACCGTATCGACCAGTGTGTTGGGCAATTCGCCCGTCAGGACGGCAAGCCGGTACAGTGCCAGTTTTTGTTGGGCCTTCAGGGGCGGGATGGCGGCCCGCAGGGCTTCATGTTGTGCACTGGCGCGCGAAATATCCATGGCGGTACCACGTCCGGCTACGGTCAGCTGGGTCGTGGTATCGAGAAACTGTTTCTGCAAGTCGGCAGAATGTTCGGCGATTTTGACCCGGTAGGCGGACGAGCAGGCATCCGCATAGGCTTTGGCGGTATCGGCCGCGATCGTGATCCGTGCCAGATCATAGGCTGCCTGAGCGGCTTCGGTATCGGCACTGGCGGCTTCGATACCGCGAGCGATCTTGCCGAACAGATCGAGCTGGTAGGAAATATTGATGCCGCTGTCATGCGACCACCGATCAGGATACCGTTCGGGCAAACCGTCAGCGGCTGCCGAGTTACGTCCGAATTTCGGTGCGACTTCGACATCGACAGTCGGAACGGTACCCATTTCGACTTCTTCCAGTACGGCGCGGGCACGTGCCAGATTGGCGGCGGCTACACGCAAATCGGTATTGGCGACGAGCGCCTTTTCGATGAGGGATGTCAATACCGGGTCGTCGTAAAGTTTCCACCAGTGTTCGGGGAGCGGTTCCTGGACATAGGTACCGGTTTCGGCGGCGGCAAACGGTTTGGCGGCATCGGGCTGGTTGACGGTTGCATTTTCCGGAATCTTGTAGTCCGGGCCGACGGTCATACAGCCGGTCAGTACCGAACAGGCAAGAAGCGGAACAAGGCAGGAAAGCAGTTTTTTGTTACACATGGCCAATCCTTATTGTGCCGGTTTGTCGTTTTTGGCGACGGTGACCTTTTCGGACGGGAAGACCTCGATAGTGACGGTCTGTCCCGATACCAGCTTGATATTGTCCGGAATCTTGTCGAGTTCGACACGGACCGGAATACGCTGGACGAGACGAACCCAGTTGAAAGCCGGATTGATGTTCTGCATGAGTTTTCCGCCGGTGGTTCTTTCACGATCTTCGATACCGCGGGAGATGCTGTGGACATGACCTTCAAGCACTTCATCATCACTCATGAGGCGAACAGTCGCGCGGTTGCCTTCGGCGATGTTCGGCAATTTCGTTTCCTCGAAGTATCCTTCGGCGTAGTAGGAGTTGCGATCGACGAGTGCCATGACCGGCGTGCTGACCGTGACATAGGAACCGACACGCAGATTGAGGTTGGTGACGATGCCGTCTACGGCAGCGACGACTTTGGTACGATCC
Source organism: Oxalobacter paeniformigenes (assembly GCF_027158465.1). Taxonomy (NCBI): domain Bacteria; kingdom Pseudomonadati; phylum Pseudomonadota; class Betaproteobacteria; order Burkholderiales; family Oxalobacteraceae; genus Oxalobacter; species Oxalobacter paeniformigenes. Next base: position 804,732 of record NZ_JAMKYL010000001.1, on the reverse strand, counting down.
AGATCAAGTTGTGCCTTGTCCCGGTTCACGATAGCTTCAAGCAGGGCGGCCTGTGCCTCTTCGACACGGGATTGCCCCTGTTCGGTCACTTCGGTTGCGACCAGGTCTTTCAGTTCGCGGTTACGTTTTGCTTCGCGGATGGCCTGCGCCAGTGTGACACGGGCGGATTCCTCGGCAGCCTTGGCCTGACGGAGCGCCAGCTCGAAACGGGCGGTATCGATTTCGAAAAGTACATCGCCGACATTGACCGTCTGGTTGTCGATAACATTGATTTTTGTAACCTGACCGGATACATCAGGAGCGACCTGCACCACGTCAGCCTTGATACGGCCATCACGGGTCCAGGGGTCGTTCTCATAATGTATCCAGAGACGCCAGCCGATGAACAGTGCGGCCAGCACGACAGCCAGGGTGACCAGATAGCGCCTGACGGTGGAGAGGGATATTTTGGAAAACATAATCAAGACCTGCCAAGATTAAACAAAGTGACGAAAATTCCGAGTACGACGAGAAACAGCGCGACATCGAACAATGGGGGATGCCAGACATGGCGGTAGAAACCGATGCGCGCCAGAAAGATGCTGATCAATCGGGTGGCGACGAGCGCCAGCAGCGATGTCAGCATCAGCCATGGAAAATACATACCGAAGAAACTGAATTCACCAGTCATACAATCTCCTTGGGAATCAGGGTTTGAGGGTAATAGGGGTGTGCCTTGGGGAACAGGTCCTGACGGATGCCGGCGATGGCCGCAATGGCGGCGTTCTGGCGGACGGTCGAGGACATGTGGCAGACTTTTTGCAATGTATTGTCTATCTGTTCGAGCAGGGCCGTCTGTTCGTCCGTTTTATGGTCACGCTTGGAAAAATAGGCGGACAGCGCCTGCAGAAGCGGCTGGATGGCGATGCCGTTGCGTTCAAGACGCGAACGCATGTGCATCAGGTATACCATGTTCATGCCGATACGCAGTTCGCGGAACAGTCCGGAGATGATGTTTTCCTTTTCGTCGCCGAAAGCGGAAAGACGGGGCGCAAGTACGCTGATCCGGTCGATCATGCGGACGGTCGTCTGGATGACCGACGGTGATTTGGCTGACTGCGACAGACGGGAAATTTCCTCGGAAAGGCTGTTGAGCAGGCGGCGTGTCGTCCATTCCGCATCGAAGGAACGGAAAATCATGGCCGAAAGCAGAGCCATGACGATACCGAAGCATTGTGCGAAGGATTGGCCATTGATGAACGAGGTGGCGTTTGCCATATCCAGATCGTACATGGTGAGCGTTGACCAGATGCCCATCATGAAAATGGTGGCACCCAGCCCTGTGGCGGGACGTGCCATGAATATCCCGACGAAAACGATGCACGGTCCCAGCAGCAGCATGAGTGTTTCAAAAGAATGGGTGCTGTACAGCACGACCAGCAGATAAATGCCCGCAGGCAACAGCGAATAGATCGTGAACAGCAGCACGATTTTCATGGCGCGGACGGAATTGTCGTTACGGATGAAGGACAGATAGAAAATGCTGGTCATCATCGGGGCGCAGAAACCGGCATTCCAGCCACTGACGACCCACATGAGGGAAACGATGGTGATGGTGAAAACAGCCGATGCCGAAACGAAAAATGCCAGTCTGCGATCCTTGTGCAGTTCGGTCAGCGAAACAGGGGCGGTTTTCGGCATGACGGTCGCCTTGCCGCTGATGCAGGCGTCAATGGCGCGGCGCTGGTCCGCACGGCTTTCGCAGTAGGAAATCAGTTTTCCGAGATCCGATGCCAGACGGATGATCATGGTTTCATCCCAGGTGGATTGCGGTGTGATTTTCGGCAATCCGCTCCGGATACGTTCGCGAAGCCATTGCGCGCTTTCCGGTGTGACATTGTCCTGTTCGATCCAGACGGCGATGTTGTCGAGCAGATATTTCCAGTATCCTGGGAGTTTGCCTGCTTTTTGCAGGGTGGAGATGCTGTCTTCGATCGAGGAAATCACGGGAATCATGACCGTCAGGCGATCCTGAAGCAGGCGGATGTTGGCGACTGCCCAGCGTTCGTTTGAGGCATCGAACGGCAGATTGGCCGAGAGCACCCGCAAATCGGTGATGATGCGGGTGGCATTGGTCCGTGGCGAGTCGTTTGCGGTCGCATGTCCCTGCAGGACGGATGCTGTCCACTGGCGGATGCTTTTCCAGACTTCGTCCATTCTGCGGACGACGACAGGACCAATGGAGCGCGGGAAGAACAGGCTGTGCACCACGATGGCGGAAAAGAAACCGATACCGGTTTCTTCGGCACGTGCGATCGCCATATCGGTGACATCCTGGACATTGATCAGCTCGATATCGCCGATGATGCCGTAAATGATGACCGGTACGGTAAAGCCCGCCACGGTAAAGACATAGGCATCTGTGGTGCGTTTGAGCATCGAAAAGTACATGCAGGTGCCGACCCACAGCGCAATGAGAAAACAGAGCAGAAAGGTGTAGTTGATAAAGGAAATCAGCAACAAAACGGCGACTACCGTACCGACCAGTGTGCCGATCAAACGCGAGGAAGCACGTACGAAAACGCTGCCGGACATGGATTGCGAAATGATGCAGGTCGCCATCGGTGCCCAGAATGGACGTGGCAGACCGATCCGCAGGGCGATATAAAGCGCCATGATCGCGGCCAGCAGGCATTTGAAGGCGAACAACAGTTCGTCGGCAGTCGGTTTTTGCAGGAAAGCCTTCAGCATGATGTCGTCTTGTCGCGCCTGATAATTGCCAAACGGAGTTTTTCCAGTACCCGCATCGCCGTTTCAAGTTCTTCGCGGTCGATATCCTGGAACAATGTACGCCGGAACGGCCGCATGGCCTGTCCGATTTCACGGACGCGCTGACGGCCGTTTTCCGTCAGGGTCAGCAGGCGGGCGCGCCGGTCGTTGGCATCTTCCTCGCGAATGAGCAGCTCGGCGGCGATCAGCTGATCGATCACCCTGACGACGGAAGAAGGGTCGAGTCCAAGCGCTTCGGCGACTTCGCCAGGACGGACGCCATCGCCCATCTGGTCGATCATGACAGCAGGCCATGCCGTGGCCTGTGACAAACCATGCTGCGAGGCGACCCTGTCGGCAGACGTTTTGTAGGCACGTGCCACTCGGGTGAGAACACTCGTGAAACGCATGAATAACTGGTCTGGAGTTTCCATTACATGTAAATAATTTGCATGTCAAATATTAAGGTTGTAAATATTATCATTTCAACCAGTTGTGTCAATAGGTTGATGAAGGTGCCGGACAGGTAAGTTTTACGGGTTGTTCGGGGTCTTGTCAGGGGGTTGCTGCCGGATGTTTTCGGCATGCCGGAAGCTGACCGATGACGGTGAATAAGGGAGCGCGTCCGGGAAGAGATCGCGCCGGATACCGGTCAGTGCGGCAATTGCCTGGCTTTGCTGGAGATGTGGGCCAGTGGCGTTTGCCATGCGGTAGAGGGTCATGTCGATTTCATCGAGGAGTCCTTCTGTCGCGACATCCCTCGTTTTTTTCTCATGCCGGTAGTATTCCGAGAGACGTTCCAGTACGGGGCGGACGCTCAGGTTCTGGTGTTCCAGCTTGGTTTCCGTACGCAAAAGGCGTGTCATGTTCAGCCCGACGCGCAGGTCGGACAGGATATTCGTGGCGGCCATCACGCCGGGATGGTCGGCCATGCCGGTTTTGGTCGCCAGCGCAAGGCGGGGAGCCAGCAGACTGATGCCGTCGACCATCTTGACAGTGACGGCGACGACGGACGGTGCCCTGACGGCATAACCGAGTCTGGAGATGTCTTCCCAGATAGAATGAACCAGCCTGCGGATAAGCGAATCGACACTGGCGGTACGGAATATGGCCATGAAAATGGCGGCCGAACCGACACCGATGGCCTGGCTGATCTGGGAGTTGATGTATGAGGTCATATTGGCTGAATCCATATCGAACATGGTCAGTGTCGCCAGTACAGTGAACATGAACGGAATGACCTTCACGGCAGTGGCCGGTTTGGAGAGATAGGTGCCGAACCAGATCAGGAACGGTGCGAGCAGCAGCATCAGCATTTCGAAGCTGTGTGCGGACGGCAACAGCCAGAGCAGATAAATGCCCGATACCGGACTGGAGAGTAGGGTACAGTAGAACTGGGTTTTCAGGATCGGTACCGGATTGTCGAATGTCGAGAAGAACATGCAGTACATCCCTGCCATCATCGGTGCGGCAAATCCTGTCGGCCAGCCGGAGGCGGCCCAGAACAGGCAGGAAACGATCATGGACATGGCTGTGGCGAAAGCCGAGGAAAGCGCCAGTTTGCGATCGACGTAAAGCGTCATGGTCGATACTTTCGGTTCACGCATTTCGTTAGGCGGCATTTCACCTTTCAGACCGATATCGACCTTGCGGCGCAAGTCGAAACAGTCTTCGCAGATATCGACCAGACGGTATAGTTCCGTTCCCAGATTGGCCAGCAGCATATCTTCCCAGTGCGATTCGCTGTTGAGTACGGGAATGATGCGGTCGATGCGGCGTCTCAGACGGATGGCGTTTTCGGGCCGGTCGTCTTCGGCACCGCGCGCGATCCAGTCGGAAATATCGGTCAGCAGTTTTTGCCATTCATCCGGCAAGGTACCCTGATTGCTGTTGTACAGGACATGCAGCCGGTCTTCTATCGCCGAGAGGACAGGGACAAGTGTGGAAAAGCGGTCCTGCATGGAACGTACGATATTGGATGTCCAGCGTACATTGTCCGTGTCATAGGGCAAATGGGTGGACATGATACGCAATTCGGTGATGATCAGCGCCAGCTTGTTGATATCCATCCGGCTTTCGCCGCCGGTCTTTGCCGATGTCAGGATATTGTTGACCCATTGCTGGCCGTCGCTCAATACCTGGTCGAGACGTTTGAGGATCACGCTGCCGATACCTTTGGGCAGGACAAGGCTGTGTACCAGGGTGGAACACAGCACCCCCAGGATGATTTCCTCAGAGCGTGCCAGCGCGACATCGAAAATGCCCGAAATATTGAAAGTGGACATGTCGGCCAGTGCGGGCATAGCGACGAAACCGACGGTATAGCCCCCCAGCAGGAAAGCGTATGAACGCGGCGTCCTGTCCATCAGCGACATGAACAGGCAAAATCCGAACCAGCCGCCCATGACCAGCGCGAACATGCCGGTGTAATTGACGAATGTCGGAATCAGGGTCACGATCGCCAGCGCACCGATAATCGTGCCGATGACACGGTAGAGTGCCTTGGAACGGACGGCTCCCGCCAGTGGCTGCGAAACGACATAGGCAGTCAGCGGCGCCCAGAACGGGCGAGGCAGGCCGATACGGAACGCCAGATACAAGGCCATCATGGCGCCGACAAAACTTTTCAGGGAAAAGATGAATTCTTCCCGGTCAGGCAACTTGATCATGCTGTTTCTGTGCGATTCTGTGTCGTTCGATGGATTGGCCGAGCGTTTTGAAGACGTGCATGCAGACGTCGAGTTCAGCCTCGGTCAGGCCGTGCAGGAGTTTGCGGCGCAGCGGTGCGAGCGCAGCCTCGAATTCACGAACCTTTTCACGTCCTTTTTCGGTCAAAAACAAAAGCCGTGCGCGACGGTCGTTGATATCCTCGCGTCGTTCGATCAGGCCGGCTGCGACCAGCTGGTCGATCAGACGGACGACGGAAGAGGGTTCGATGCCGACCGCCTCGGCGATCACGCCGGGGCGCACACCATCGCCAAGACGGCTGATGGCGACGATTGGCCATGCAATGGCTTGGGTCAGCCCGAAACGGGATGCAAGCCTGTCGCACACCGCCTTGTAGGCGCGCGAGACTTGTGTCAGGGTAATCATCAGTTCCATAAGGGAGCGATCGTTTCCGGACATTCGGTGTTCACTGTTAGATTGCTAAAAGTTCTGGCGCATATTATTCGCATGCGAAGTATTTTGTCAATGCCGTTTTGTATGGAGATTGCAGAAAACGGGTGTCACTTCATGATACTGAAGCGTTTTTTCACTCACGAAAAAATGTATGCATGGCTGGCAGGGTGGACAGGATGAAGGAAAGACGGGAAAGTCCGGGATACGGCATGATGAACGATACCATGGCGCGGGAGATGGAAGAGGAGGATATGGCGTATCCGGACGATTATTTCCCTGTCGGGGCATGCAGCACGATTTCCGTGATTTCGGACGGTTTGCCCAGCCGCAGCGGGAAGCCGCTCCACAGTCCTGTACCGTTGCTGACGTACAGTTGCATGTCGCCGATAGGGTACAGGCCGGAGATATAGCCTTCGTTGGCCATTTGCGTGATCCAGTGCAATCCCAGTATCTGGCCGCCATGGGTATGGCCGGACAGTTGCAGATCCACGCCTTGTTGCGCATGGGCGGCGGCACCGGATGGCTGGTGGGCAAGCAGGATGACGGGAACATCCGGCAAGACTTCACGAAGGGTCTTGTCGGGATCGGGTGTCGGCAGACCGAACCGTATCGCGACGGGGTCGGACAGTCCGGCCAGAATCAGGCATTGTCCCTGGTCGGTCAGCCGGACATGGGCGTTTTCAAGGAAATTCAGGCCCAGTCGGGCAAATGTCTGTCGCCATTGGTCATGACCGGAATAATATTCGTGATTGCCACTGACGGCGAAAACACCGAGTCGTGCCCTGAGGTCGGCAAGTGGTGCGACATCGGCGGCACGGCTGGCGGGGGTACCGTCGACGAGGTCGCCGGTCATGACGATGATATCCGGACGGATGGCGTTGGTTTTGTCGACGACGGCGCGTGTCCAGGATTCGCTGAACAGGCGGCTGGCATGCAGATCGGTGATTTGTACCAGTCTGATGCCGTCAAGTGCGGCAGGCAGACGTTTTAATGTGATATCGACGCGACGGATGTCGGGAATGCGGATGGCTTGCCAGACACCGAAGGCGGATAGTGAAAGGGCGACCAGTGCCATGACCAGTACGGTACGGTATCCTGAACGCAAGGTCGTCCCCGTCAGTCCGGCCTTGTGCATCGCCAGCATGGCAAGTATGGCGATGTCCCTGACGAGTAACAAGAACATCAGCAACAAGAGTCCACCGAACAGCCATCCTGCGAGTATCAGTACCGGAACCGGCATTTCAGGCGAGGCCATGCTGCCTGAAAAAATGCGATTGAGGAGATGGTATTGCGCGATCAGGAAGATGAAGGCGGCAATGAGCCATTTCCAGACCGTTCCGACCGGCAGGGGCGGTACGAATCGTATGATGACATACAGGCCGATCAGGGTGGCGACGAGGTGAAACATCGGAAAACGGTTCTCCAAACGGAAGCACTGGTGCCGGACTGGGGATGCCGGAAGATACAAATGCGGGAAGCATATCGGCAATCCATCATCCTGCACAGGAGTTTTACAGAATCTTACGAAGCTGGAGGACAAGGATACCCTGGACTAGTGTCCGGCATATTGCCTGTCGCTCACTTTTTCCAGCCACTCGACGTTTTTTCCGTTCACATCGCCGGTAATGGCGAGATGTGTCATGGTACTGCCGGGAGCGGCGCCATGCCAGTGTTTGATACCGGCAGGGCAGCGGACGACATCGCCCGCTTCGATGACGACGACCGGTTTGCCCCATTCCTGCGTCAGTCCCTTGCCAGAGACGACCAGCAAGGTTTGTCCGGCAGGATGGGTATGCCATGCCGTTCGTGCGCCGCGCTGGAAGGTTACATAGGCGCCGGATGCCGGTAATTCCGCCGTCGGTTGAAACAGCATTTCGATCTCGGCATCGCCAGTGAAATAGTCTGACGCACCTTTGAAGCGATTGTGCGTCTCGCTGTGGATGATGGTTTGTTCAGGTTTTTCAGGTACCGTTTTGTCGGTAGCGGCAGCCTGACAGCAGCATGATGCCGCCATCATGACGGCAGCGCAAAAAATACCGTATTGCGTTTTCATGGTGTTTTCCAGTGCATGAAATTATGGTTTATTTTTATAATCATTTTGTTAAAGATCTTTTTTCAAGTACTTTCCTGTAAATGCAGGCGGCGTTTTCCGCTTCCTTGTCGCCCACGCGTTTTTTCAGGACGGAGAGGATGTTTTCCATTTGTTCCGGTGTCACGCCGACATTCATGGCAGCTTGCATATGGAATTGCAGTTGGGCGCCGGTGCCGTGCATGGCGGCAAGTGCCGATACTGTCGCGATTTCACGGCTGGTGTAATCCAGCACGCCACGCCCGAAAATATCGGCAAAGAGATGCTCTTTCAGGAATGTGTCGATGCCGGGTGCGAACAGCTGGTAGCCGGCTTTTGGAGGCAAGGTCGTGATGCCGGCCAGCTTCATCCTGACCTGTTCGCCATAGGCGTCCCGGTCGGTTCCGGGTGGTAACGCGGCAGGCATTTCACCTTCCGGGTCATGGATGCCCCGGTTTTTCCGTTCCGCGACGACATCCATGAAAGTCTGGATACCGTTGAGACTTCGCGGGAAACCGGTATAGGCGTAAAGCTGGATCAGTATTTCCCGTATTTCGCTGACGTTCAGACCGCTGTCAAGTCCTTCATGCAATGCCGGTTTCAGACGGGACAAATCACCGTTGGCGGTAAAAGCGGCAATCATGACGATTTTTTCCTGCCGGGCGAGCTGCGTGTTTTTCTGTTCGGTATTCATGGTATCTGCCTTTGCACAGTTGCACAGGCTGCACAGTGTGAACACGATGGCAGCCAGTATGGACAAAAAATTTTTTCCTTCGGGTTTCATTTTACGTTTTCGCGGTTTCGTTTTGCCGGACTTAGGAAAAGTATGGTCAGCGACCTGTCATTTTTTCCAGTTTCTCAGGGTATCGTGCGCCGACCAGCCGGATTTTCGAGACAGCCTGATCGATTTCGCGCAATTCTTTTGCAGTCAGCGACATGTCGGCTGCGCCGATGTTTTCTTCCAGACGGGACAGTTTCGTCGTTCCGGGAATCGGAACGATCCAGGGTTTTTGTGCCAGCAGCCATGCCAGTGCGATACGTGCCGGTGTCGTCTGTTTTTGTGCGGCGAATTTTTTGAGCGGATCGACGATAGTCATGTTCGTTTTCAGGGCTTCAGGCGAAAAACGCGGCAGGATGCTTCTGAAGTCGGATGTGTCAAAACGGGTATTGGCACTGAACGCTCCTGTCAGAATGCCTTTGCCTAGCGGACTGTACGGTACGAAACCAATGCCGAGTGCTTCCAGCGTGGGCAGAATTTCTTCTTCCGGTTTTCGCCACCAGAGAGAATATTCGCTCTGTACGGCGGTGACAGGACAGACGGCATGGGCGCGGCGGATGGTATTGGCGCCGGCTTCGGAAAGTCCGAAATACCTGACCTTGCCCTCGGCGATGAGATCGCCGACGGTACCGGCGACATCCTCGATCGGGACATCCGGATCGACACGGTGCTGGTAAAACAGGTCGATCGCATCGACTTTCAGCCGTTTCAGGGACGCTTCGGCCACTTCGCGGATATGTTCCGGACGGCTGTCGAGCTTGCGCCACTGGCCGCCTTCTGACGGATCGGGTGCGAAACCGAATTTGGTGGCGATCATGACTTTTCCCTTGAATGGCGAAAGTGCTTCACCGACCAGTTTTTCGTTGGTAAAGGGGCCGTACACTTCGGCAGTATCGAAAAAAGTGACACCGCGTTCGACAGCAGCTCGAATGAGGCCGATCATTTCAGCACGGTCTTTCGGCAAACCATAGCCGAAGCTCATACCCATGCAGCCAAGACCGATAGCCGATACGAATGGGCCGTTTTTTCCGAGTCGACGTTTTTGCATGATGATTCCTCCTGTGGTGTGTCCGTAAATCATGACGGGCGGTTCGGATCGGCTTGCGTATGACCGCCCGCATGCGGTTTTCCTCAGGGAAAATCTTAATTTTCAACAGACTGAAATTTAAGATATGAAACTATCCTGTTCTTGCCTGATTCTCTCTGTTTGTGCAAAATCGGACAAGGACGACCTATCATGCAGAGAACAAGCGCAATGATTGCGGAAGGGGAGGAAATCATGCCGGAAAACAGCCAGAGTATTTTGCAGGAAAAAAACCGTCTTATTCGGGGAAAGCTGCTCAAGTGGTTGCCGGAACAGGGTGAGTACCAGACACAGATCGCGGGGTTTTCCCTGTTCAGGTTCGATGAAGGCGAATCGTGCGAGAACTGTTTTTACGAACCGGCAGTCGGTGTCGTCGTTCAGGGAAACAAACGGTCGGTTGTCGGCAGCGAGGAATATTTTTACCATGAGTACGACAGCCTGTTAAACAGTGTCGATTTGCCGAGCCAGAATTACATTCTCGATGCCACACCGGAAAAACCGTTTCTGGGGGTATCGCTGAAAATCGATCGGCACATCATTGGCCAGCTGCTTATGGAACAGCCTGAACTGGCACAGGGTAGTGTCGAAACAGCCAGAGGCTTGTGCGTCATGCGGATAGAGGTGGATGTGCTTGACGCTTTTTTGAGGTTGACCGAATTGCTGGACAATCCGGGACAGATACCGGTGCTGGCTCCGATGATCGTCAGGGAAATCCATTATCGCCTGCTGGCCGGACCGAGAGGCCGTTTTTTGCGTGCGATCAATACCGCCGGTTCCCAGGGAAACCGTATCGCGCAGGCTGTTTCATGGTTGAGAAAAAACTATAAGGAACCGTTGCAAGTCGATGAATTAGCGAAAAAAGTCAATATGGCGACTTCTACGTTTCATCGCCATTTCAAGCAGATCACCACGCTGTCTCCCTTGCAGTACCAGAAGCGTTTGCGTCTGTATGAGGCACAGCGGCTGATGCTGGTCGAAAACGAATATGCCTCGCGAGCCTGTCTGGCTGTCGGTTACGAAAGCCCGACGCAATTCAATCGCGAATACAAGCGCCTGTTCGGGGAACCGCCATCCCGCAATGTACACAAGGTCAGGGAATTGCAAGTCTGATGTGTGTCGTCATCCGGTTACGAGGGATGGCGGTGCCGTATAGTCGGATTTTATGGATATATGCGGCAACCGGAGCGGTATGCAGCAATACGAGTTTTTGCAACGTTTTATAAATATTTCATAAAATCATTATTATAAAGTGTTTTATTAAACCGTTTTCTACAGTGTTGGATGATCGGGATATCCGAAGAATCGCAAGTGAGATGGATTGCGCGCGAGTGCATTGAAAGGTCATGTCGTTTGTATGAAGGCAATGGCGCGGGATAGGGGAATGGATGGCGACATGCTGGATAATCAGAACAGCAATATCTCTGGATACATCATGTTTTCCTGATTACAGTGACGGTGCGAACGGATGACCGGATTCGTATGCAAAATCCATGAAACAACATGAAGATCATCTGGTAACATGATGAATATAAAATAATATTCATCATAAAAAAGAGGCGGTATCCGGTATTGCGGACAGGGGCGCATGATGAATGATGTGTAATGAAAACGGCACGTTTTCCGACTACACGGAAAACGTGCCGTTTTTTTAATGACAGGCCATCTTGTTGTACCGGCAGCCTTGCCGGTTTTTCAGGGTTTTTCGGTCAGCGCTGTCAAGCCGCCTGCAAGGCTGGTGACATTAAAGCCGTTTTGCCTGAGGATGCGGGATGCGAAGTAGCTGTTTTTGCCCAGTGCGCAAACGGTGACGACAGGACGGTTGCGATCGATCTTGTCGAGGTTGTCTCGCAAAGACGGTACCGGGATGTTGACCGAACCGGGTACCGGACTGGCTTGCGCAACCGGTTTGCCACGTACGTCGATGACCTGTACTGACGGATCGGACGGCAATGCCGTCGTCACATCGACCAGACCGTCGCGCTGGTTGCAGGCTGCGAAACCGGCGATATTGATGACATCCTTGGCGGAACCGAATGGCGGCGCGTAAGCCAGTTCGAGGTGGCAAATGTCGTCGATGGTCATGTTGGCGGTGATGGCGGTCGCCAGTACGTCCAGCCGCTTGTCCACACCGGCGATGCCGACAGCTTCTGCACCGAGCAGACGTCCCGTTTCGGGATCCCAGAGAATGGTCAGCGTCACCATTTGCGCACCCGGATAGTAGGAAGCATGGTGAACGTCGTTGACGGTCGTGACGGCATACGGCAGTCCGGAAGCCTTGAGGCGGTTTTCGGTCCAGCCGGTCGAACCGGCAGCGACATCGAATACTCTTACGATGGCTGTACCGAGCGATCCCGGGTAGGGACGTGCCTTGTCGCCCAGAAACAGGTGGTCGGCCGCGACACGTCCCTGCCGGTTGGCCGGGCCTCCCAGTGCAATGGCGACAGGTTTTCCGAAAACCCGGTCGGTGGTTTCCACAGCGTCGCCGGCGGCATAGATATCCGGGTCGGATGTCTGCATGAATTCGTTGACGACGATGTGGCCACGCTTGCCCAGCTTCAGGCCGGCTTCACGTGCCAGCTTGCTTTCCGGTTCGATGCCGATAGACAGGATGACGACGTCGGCCGGAAGCGTTTTGCCGGATGCCAGATGGCAAACCAGCGATGCATCGCCTTTTTCAAAACGCACGACTTCATCGTTCGTGAACAGTTCGATGCCATGGCTTGCCAGTGCGCGTTCCAGCGGTACGGCCATTCTGCCATCGACTTGCGGAAGGACGTGCGGGCCTTTCTGGACAATTTTCACCTTCAGTCCCTTGCGATGGAGCTGTTCTGCCATTTCCAGACCGATAAAACCCGCGCCGACGACGACGGCCTGCATGCCAGCAGCCGTATCGGCGATGATGCGGTCCATGTCGGAGAGATTGCGCAGCACATGAATCCGGGGATTGTCCACACCTTCGATGGCGGGGACGCGCGGTGCCGCACCCGGAGAAAGCATCAGTTTGTCGTAGGAGAGCCATTCTTCCCGGCCGGTCGACAGATCGCGAACCTGCACTTTTTTGTTTTGCCGGTCGATACGGATCGCTTCGCATCGGGTACGTGCGTTCACATTGAGCATGGCCTTGAGCGAGGCAGGTGTCTGGACAGCCAGTACATCGCGGTCGGTGATTTCGCCGCCCACGTGGTAAGGCAGGCCACAGTTGGCGAAAGATACGTCGTTGCCACGTTCGATCATCGTGATTTCGGCGCTTTCATCGAGCCGTCTGGCACGTGCGGCAAAAGAAGCTCCGGCGGCTACACCGCCGATAACCAGTAATTTCAAGGGATTCATCTGCTCTCCTGTTGGTTGGCTGGGGGTGAATAATATATAAAAAGATATAATATTAAAATATATATCATTGGTGCCTGTCAAGTACCGGATGGTGCCGTTTTCAATCCGACAAAAGATCGGCGTGAAACGGAAGGTTTTCAGGTTATGGCATGGATGACTGGTGGATGGTCCGGACTTGTGCCGATTCATGGATGGGGAAACCCATATGGGAAAGGGGTTTGCATGGCGACAGTTCGTTGTGGAGCGGCTGGAAAAGCTAGGGGCATGAAAGGGAAAGATATCATGCCGGAAAATGCCGTTTTCCGGCAGGTGCGAAAAGACAAGGAAAGCAGGGGAGGTCCCGGATGGATATGTCAGTGCAAGGCTTTGGAAGGCGATATGCCTCCGCCATACAATTCACTGAAAAATTTCAGTGCGGCTTCATCATAGGCTTCATCGGCTTGCAAGGTGATCTTGCCCTGGCTTTCCAGCAGGCGACCCAGATCGGCCAGTTTGCGCGACAGCGGCAACAAGCGCTGGAGTTCCATGAGGCTGCTGGTAATGGCGACTGCATCCGCAGCGAGTTCGCTGTGCAGGTCTTCCGTCATCGTATCGACCTTGATGGCATTGTCGTCGTCCTGTTCCGTTTTCGCTTTCGATTTCCGACACATCGTCAGAAATTTTTCGATTTTGTCTTTGAGTTTGTCGGTCATTGTATTCCCGGGGAACATGAATACCGACAGTATATCAAGCGGATCGTGCCGTGTGCACTGGAACCGGAATGATATGACACGCTAGCCGGTATAAAACGGCATCCTGTCACGTCGGCTGAATCGGCTGTTGTAAGCTGATTGTCAGGTATGGCATAGTCGTCATATGTGTATTGTGTATTCATCATCATGTTCGTGTCGCGGATCGTGATGGCGACGTTGCGGATGGTCGTGACAGGGGAGTGCCGACGATTCAGGCGGTATGCGGATGGCTTTTGAAAGGAAAGGGAAATGAAAATACTGATCGTATTCAATCGCGAACCCTATGATTCCACCGATGTCACATGGAACGGACTCAGGCTGGCGAATACATTACGGAAAAACGGACATGATGTCCGTCTGTTTCTGATGAACGACGCGGTCGATATGGCGAGAGATATTTGCAGGCCGCCGGAAAATTATGACCAGGATTTGTCGCAGATGCTTCGAGATCTGATCGCGCAGGGTGTTGCCGTCAGGGTGTGCGGTACCTGTATGGCACGTTGTGGCATATACAGAAATCATCCCTATTTTGCAGGTGCGGAAAAATCCACGATGCAAGCCCTGTCGGAATGGGTGGTGGAATGTGACCGTGTCCTGACGTTCTAGTGCCATCCGGTGCGAATATCACCCCGGATGGCACGTGGTCGATGACAGCTTAGCGGGCCGGACTTTTCACGCGGAAGCGAACGGTTTGCGGCCACAGATAATAGTAGCAGAACCGGGCGGACACGTAGGCGATGACCAGTGCTGCGATGACGGCTTCCCCTGTTGCCAGCATACGCAGCTGTTCGGCGTATTGTGTCGCTTGCGGAAAACCCGCGACCAGATGGGCCATCTTGTACAATGCTGTCGCGCCGATCGCCATGGGGAAGGTGAAGGCTGCGTAACCCGGCGTGAACGGCAGGCGCATCAGGTGAAACAGTGCGATATAGGTAAACAGGGTCATCAGCAGAGCGATACCGAGCAGAACCGCACAGACGAGCAGGGACGGTTCTTTGACCACTGTCAGGTAACCTGCCAGCGACAGGCTTGCAGGTGCAGCCATGATAGCGATGGTCGGTTTGGCGGCATCAGGTACTTCGCTTCTGAATACAAGGCGGTAAACCATCAGTGGCAACATGACAAGGTAGCTCGTCAGGCCGATCGCCAGCAATATCAGCGCCAGTTCCGTATAGGCGGCTCCCGGGCAGGTGACATCGGCGACGACAATGCCGACCGGTGGCACGAACCAGCTGGGTACCATGTGGTTCATTTGCCAGTCTCTGGCGCGGTGCCAGATGAACAGGGCCAGTACGACCAGATGGACGCCGACAGCCAGAAACCACAGAATCTCGCCTGTTACCGGAAATACCCGTCCCAGTGCTTTGGAAACTACCATGGTCGCCATCGCGAATGTCGGGACGATACTGCCGACGACCGGGTGCTTGAGATCACGGTGCAAGGTATCCGGGTGGCAGATGAACCGGACTGTCAGCATACACAGCAGAATACCGGCGATGACGGCTCCTGCGGTTTGTCCACGTCCGTCGAGTGGCAAGAGGTTTTCAAGACACCATCCCATGCTGGCGATACCCAGCGCAAGACCGGCAACCGGTGTCGGGATTTCGCGTGTTTTTGTGTGTATCCATTTGAACATGTCGCACTCCGTTGATTGTTTTTCCATGCCATTGATTGTAATGATCGGGTATCATTTGGAAAATCGAATAATTTTTGACATTGTGTTTAGAAAAATCAAACGATGAGGATTACCCTAAAACAGCTTTCGGTTTTCGTCGCCATCGCGCGGCACGGAACCATGACCCGTGCGGCGGATGTACTGTTCATGACGAAAGGTGCGGTTTCGCAGGCACTGGCCGAGCTGGAAAGCCAGCTGGGTGTCTGTGTGTTCGACAGGCAGCATGCACGTTTGCATCTCAACCGCGAAGGGGAAAAATTGCTGCCGCTGGCCGATGAATTGCTGGCGCGCTCGCAAGGCGTCGCTGCGCTTTTCGGCCGGCAGGGCGTAGATACCCGACTGGCCATAGGTGCGACACGCACCATCGGCAGCTATCTGTTGCCGGATATGTTTGCGGCGTTCAATCGGGAAAACGGCTGGTTGCCCAGTGCGGAAATCGGCAATTCGCAAGCTATCGAAGGGATGATTTGCCGTTTCGAGATCGATATGGCACTGGTGGAAGCTCCGCTGACGGACCCCATGATTGTCTGCGAGCCGTGGCTGGAAGATGAAATGGTTGTGCTGGCAGCGAAAACGCACTGGCTGGCAGGCAAAAAAACGGTTTCGTTTGCCGAACTGGCCGGTGAGCGCTGGCTGTTGCGCGAACCGGGTTCAGGCAGTCGTGCGTTTTTCGACAATCATCTTGCTCCTTGTCTGGGTAACCCGTCTGTTTTCCTCTCGCTGAATGCGCCCGACACGATTCTGGCCTGTGTCGGCAATAATCTGGGGGTGACTTTCGTTTCAAAACGCGTTCTGGCACAGCCGTTTTATGCCGGGCAATTTGTGGTACTGGATACGGAACGCCGTTTCGTTCGGCCGTTTACGCTTTGTTACCATCGGGACAAGTACGTTTCGCCGACGCTCGGAAAGTGGATGACGTTTTGCCGGGGATGGGAAAGGTTGCCGGGCCAGCCAATATCCGGATAAGAGAATCGGAGGCCCGGCAAGCGGTTTTCGTCAGGATCGGTTTCAGATGCCGGTTCCCTTTTCGTAGCTTTCGGGGAAGCGGTCGCCGTAAATTTCGATTTCGGCCAGAGAATCGCCGATGGTCCGCAAATCGGCGTCCGAAAGCCGGACATCGACCGATGCCAGATTTTCTTTCAGACGGTGTGATTTCGTCGTTCCCGGAATCGGTACGATCCAGGGTTTTTGCGCGAGTAGCCATGCCAGTGCGATCTGGGCGGGCGTTGCGCCTCTTTCATTTGCCAGTGCCTTGAGTTTTTCGACGAACCGCTGGTTCGCTTTCAGGGCTTCCGGGGAGAAGCGCGGGAAGAATTTGCGGAAATCGAAACCTTTGTCGAACGTGGCATCCGCCTT
The DNA here is from genome assembly GCF_027158465.1 of Oxalobacter paeniformigenes. NCBI lineage: Bacteria > Pseudomonadati > Pseudomonadota > Betaproteobacteria > Burkholderiales > Oxalobacteraceae > Oxalobacter > Oxalobacter paeniformigenes. Next base: position 787,842 of record NZ_JAMKYL010000001.1, on the reverse strand, counting down.
GAGGGCACCGGTCAGAAACCCCTGTCCCAACGGGCTGAAAGGTACGAAACCGATTCCCAGTTCTTCCAGCAGCGGCAGGATTTCTTCTTCGGGTTTGCGGTACCACAGGGAATATTCGCTTTGCAGTGCCGCGACGGGACAGACGGCATGGGCGCGCCGGATGGTATTGGCGCCGGCTTCGGACAAACCGAAATACCGTACCTTGCCTTCTGCGATCAGGTCGCCGACCGTTCCGGCGACGTCTTCGATCGGTACGGACGGATCGACACGGTGCTGGTAAAACAGGTCGATCGTATCGATATTGAGTCTTTTGAGAGAAGCTTCTGCCACTTCGCGGATATGTTCCGGACGGCTGTTGACTGCTGTCCATGCACCGCCATTGGCGGGATCGGGCGCGAAACCGAATTTCGTGGCGATGATGACCTTGTCACGGATGGGCGAGAGTGCCTTGCCGAGCAATTCTTCATTGGTGAACGGGCCGTAAACCTCGGCAGTATCGAAAAAATCGACACCCAGATCGACGGCTTCATGAATGAGATTGACCATTTCACCGATGTCGGCGGCTGGACCATATCCCATGCTCATTCCCATACATCCCAGACCCAGTGCGGACACTTTCAGGCCGCTTTTTCCAAGTTCGCGTTTTTCCATGGTTTCACTCCGTTTTGAAAGGATTTTCATGTGCATCCAGTATAAAAACGCGATAAAAAGTACTGAATACCCATTTCTTTTCCATTCTTGCCTGATTCTCTACGGAATAGATGTCAGGGGATAATGTTGTGGATGCCGGTCTGTGGGGGCGAATAGCGTCAAAGGGTTTTGACCACTTTTGCGGGGACACCGGCGACAACCGTATTGGCCGGTACGTCCCGCGTTACGACAGCGCCTGCGGCGATGACGGCATTGTCGCCGATCGTCACATTCTGCAATATCGTGGCATGCGCACCGATCCAGACTTTTTTTCCGATAACGATCGGTCCGGGCAGGGTTGTGGCACGCTGTTGAGGTTCCAGCGCATGATTGAGCGTCGCCAGTACTACCTGGTGGCCGATCAGGGTGCCGTCGCCGATTGTAATACCGCCCTGGTCCTGAAAACAGCAGCCGGAATTGACGAAAACGTTTTTTCCGAAACGGATGTTCTTGCCGAAATCCGTATAAAACGGCGGAAACAGGCGAAAAGTGGGATCGACAGGGACGCCCGTCAGCCGGGACATCAGTTCGCAGATGGTTTCAGGTGAATGACAGGAAGCGTTGAGTTCAGTTGTGATGCGTCGGGCTTCCTGACTGGTTTTTGTCATGAAGTCTTGCCATTCCGACGGTACCGGAACCGGACGGCGTTGTTTCATATGTTCCAGAAATGTATTCAGATCCATGTGTTTTTCCTCGTGTTGTGTATTGTGACGGCGTGTGCGGCCGTTGTTCGGACGGCATTATTTTTTCATGGAAAATGCCGGTGAAAAAGAGATGGAAATCCCGATAAATTGCCTGAAAATGCCATCCCATGCATGGAAAGTCGTTTGCGGCAAACGCTTGCGGACAGGCGAAAGCCGGAAGCGGCAGTCTCTTACTTCGGCGGTTTGCGCGACAATTCCGTGAAAACGACTGCGCCAAAAATCATCGCGGCACCGACATAACCGCGCAGTGCCAGAATTTCATGCAGAAAGATATAGGAAAGCAGGGCGGAGAATACCGGTTCCAGCGAAAAAATCAGCCCGATGTTTTCAGCCGAGGTATAACGCTGGGCGATTGGCTGCACCACGAAACCGTAAGCGCTGCATATCAGTCCCAGTCCCATGATCGCGCCCCACTGGAGCGGTGTCTCTGGCAGGGACGGTACTTCGAAGAACAGCATGAAAGCCGCACCGATCAGTGAAGCGACGCCCAGCTGGATAATGCTGATTATCAATGCATCGTTGCCTTTGGCGAGTTTGTCGAACACGATGATATAAAGCGCGTAAAAGAATGCGCCGATGAGACAGTAAATCGCACCGGCATCGAGTGATACGCCATCTTTTGCCGTCAGCAAAAACAGTCCGGTAATGGAAATCAGAATGGCGATCACGATATTGCGCGAGGGCAGCGTTTTGCCGATCAGGCTTTGCAGAAGCGGCACGATGACGACTGTCGTACTTGTGAGAAATCCTGCCGTCGAAGCTGTCGTCAGGTTGACCCCGTTGACCATGCCGTAAAAAATGAGGAACAGAATCACGCCCATGACCAGCCCTTTCGCCAGTGTCGGCAGCGTCAACTGGCGAAAGCGGGGAAAAAACATGAGCGACATGGCGATGAAAGCGATGCCGAAGCGCATGGCGATCAGGTTGTACGGCCCGATGCCGTCCAGCCCGACCTTCATCAGAAGATAGGAAGAACCCCATGCCAGCGTCACACTGGCCATCAGCAATTCGGCTTTACGGCTGTTCATTTCCTTTATACAAGACTTATTGAAAACGGTTGGCTGCGACATGCCGGGAAACCGCTCCGGTCCGAGGCGGCGCATTGCAGGTGGCAGACACGCAGGAAAACAATCCGCCATTTTATATCCTTGCATCAGTTGTCGGGGCATTTCCGTGACAGGCATGAAACGGCTGGCCCTGTTTCCTTGATGTGCAATCCGGACGGTTGTCGCGGCTATCGGACAGAACGATCACCTTAATGGAAAATATCATATATCCGGCGGTGAATTCAGAAAGAACCGTATGGGATAACGTTCAGCAGGATTTTTCTGACAGTCGTCCGAAAAAACAGGATCAGTCAAAAATATGAGTGGAAAACGGAATAACAGGATATTTCGGGTGAAATATCCAGAAAAATCCGGATGGCATATCTGTTTAATGGGGAAACCTGCCAGACGGATTGCCGATCGTTATGTTTGAACCGAACGTTGAGATATGCATTATTGAAACGTTTTCCGGACCGGCTGAAATCACCGAAACCGTAACTGATTCGTGAACTGTTTCCGTCACCGGTTTTCATTGTCTGTTTTTTGCTTTTTTTCGGGAAAATCGAAAGACATATTCAATGTCAAATCATGAAAAACAACATTAACTATCATTTATAACTATTTGATTGATAAAGATTGTTAATGTGTTGAAATATACCGGTTATATTTGGGTCGCCAGCGAGTTTTTCCATGGAAAGGAAAAAGCGCAGGATGATGGCAAAATACGGGTTATGTTGTGCTGGCATCCGGATGGGATTTTCCCGTCTCGCCGTTTTTTCATTTCTTGTATTGCCGTCCCGGATATACGGAAAAACGCAGGAATGAAGTTTTCGAAAAATATCAGGGCAGGAGAATGGGCAGGGAATTGTTGCTTGTAAGGAACGCGATGATCGGCATGTGTTGTCTTGAAGGTTTTTTGATGTTTTGTTTTGGATTCTGGAAATGAGCGAGATTTGTATAATCCGTTCCGGAATCACGTATTTTCCATCTGTTCCGGTCAATTCGCTAAGGATAAACAGTGATTGGCCGCATGTATCGGGGGTGATTCATTTTTGCCGCTGTCTGCCTTGTAACCTGTAATTCGGATGTATTCTGCAAATGTCCGGTTGCCATCGTCCGTTTTTTACCGATTGTCCAATCATGAAATATCAGGTCAAACCGGGTTGAAGCCCAAGGTATTCCAGCTTGTGCAGCGGCCGGCTTTTTCGTATCGGATTGAATCCCGACGTGTCATGCAGGAGATGATTCCATCTCATCGGGACGTGCGGCCGCGGTAGCGGCCCTGGCTGTCGTAGCGTCTGCCGCTGGCGTCTTCGCGCCCCGTATAGCGTCCCTGACTGTCGTAGCGGTGTCCGTTCGTGTCTTTTCGTCCGAGGTAGCGTCCCTGGTTGTCGTAGCGTCTGCCGCTGGTGTCTTCGCGACCGGTATAGCGTCCCTGACTGTCGTAATGACGCCCGTTCGCGTCTTTTCGTCCGATATAGCGTCCGGACCGGTCGTACATGCGACCGTTCGTATCCATGCGGCCCTGATAGACGCCCTGTTCGTCGTAGTGTCGTCCGGGTTGCGAGAATTCGGCGGCGTTTGCATGGAAGGCGAGCAGGGACAAGAGAAGGAGTGAGGGGATTTTCCGCATTTTTTTGACGTATCGTGTGCCTGTTTTGTTTGCAAGCGGTTTTCCGCCGGATGCTGGGTTTTGTGTCAGGCGTGAATTCAGGTATTTCGGGATGGTTTTCCGGCGGGGTGCAAGTTTTCAGTTTACCGTATTGCCGGCAGGTTATGCAGTTGTCCGGCAAGCAGTGTGAGGGATGCATAGGGTATGGCCGGAAACTGCGGGATGTGCTGTTGTGTTTCCGGTATGTGCCGCTTTTGTCCGGGAAAGCGTGTTCCTGTGGACGCTTTCCCGGATGAAGGGGGATTGGCGGGTCAGTTCAGGCTGGTTTTGAAGAAGTTTTCCAGTTTGTCGAACGGGATGATGTCGGTGCGGTCGTACAAATCGGTATGGTTCGCGCCGGGGATGATCATCAGTTCCTTGTTGTCGCCCTTGAGTTTTTTGAATGCGTCTTCGCTGAAATAGCGGGAATGGGCTTTTTCACCGTGAATAATCAGTACGGGGTTACGGATTTCGTCGCTGTACGCCAGAATCGGCATATTCAAAAACGAGAGCGCAGAGGTTGTGTTCCATCCCTGGTTGGAGTTGAGGGAGCGGGGATGGTAGCCTCGCGGTGTCTTGTAATAGGCGTAGTAGTCCTTGACGAATTGCGGTGCATCCTCAGGTAGCGGATCGACTACGCCGCCGGCACGGGCATAGGTGCCGTTGCGTGCGTCTTCAAGTCGCTGGGCGTTGAGTTGCTGGCGCAGTGCATAGCGCTGGTTTGCATCCATGCTGTCGAAGTAGCCTTTGGCGGTGACGCGGGTCATGTCGTACATGGTGGATGCGACGGTTGCCTTGATACGGGGGTCGTTTGCGGCGGCATTGAGGGCGAATCCACCCCAGCCGCAGATGCCGATGATACCGATGCGTTCTGCATCGACGTCGTCACGCAGCGACAGGTAATCGACGGCGGCGCTGAAGTCTTCGGTATTGATGTCGGGCGAGGCGACATAACGGGGCGTGCCGCCGCTTTCACCGGTGTAGGATGGGTCGAATGCGATGGTCAGAAAACCGCGTTCAGCCATGGTCTGGGCATACAGGCCGGAGGCTTGTTCCTTGACGGCACCGAACGGGCCGCTGACGGCGATGGCGGGCAGTTTGCCTTTGGCGTTTTTCGGGATGTACAGGTCGGCGGCCAGTGTGATGCCATAACGGTTCGTGAAAGTGATTTTGCTGTGCGTTACTTTGTCGCTTTGCGGGAAAGTCTTGTCCCATGCACTGGTCAGATTCAGTGTTTCCATAGTGTTTCCTTCAGTATGAACAGGGGTTGCGTTGACGGACATGGTGCCGATGGCGATCAACAGGCCCATGATAAGGTTTTTGGCAAGGCGTTTTCGGTTCATGGCAAGCTCAAGGGGATGTCTGGTTGGCGGATTGAAAGGTAATGGTTACGTCTGTATGGCCGAGTGCTTCGGCCAGCCCGGACGGGTTGCCGATTTTTCCGATGGGGGTGTACCGGTATGAGGTGGAAAAGGTTTTGTAAAACAGGACGATGCAGTCGTTTCCCCATAACATCAGGTCACCCGTCCGGATTTTGTCCGGCAGGGATGCATCGGTCGGCAAGGTATTTGCCAGTGTGTGGAATTTCTCGTTTCCGGCATGATCTTGCATCGTGATGGTCAGCGGCAGCAGTTTCCGGAATGCCTGTGCGGTCGGGTTGTCGGACAGGGTCGCCGAAAAGGTCGAGGGGCCGATTCTGATGGTGATTTCTTCATTCATGGCTGAGTGGTCTTTTTCGTTGTTTCGCATGGCTTTTTTCGTGACGGCAGAGGCTGTGTCCGGCGTTTCGGCAATCGGCATGTCGTTTGCGGAAACGGTCTTGCCTGCCGTGAAAAGGCAGAGCAGCAGGGCGGTTGTTATGCCGAAGCGTTTGAAGTTGCGTGCGATTTTCATGACGGGTAGCTTCCGGACGGCCGGAGCGGTTATGCCGTTGGCGGCCGACAGTTTGTATTGTCCGTATCGGCCTGTATCAGAATCCAGTATAGAAAAACATGCAGGATACGGATAGGCACGATTCTTTATCATTCTTGCCTGATTCTATCGGCTGAATGGAAAAAGCGGGATTTTCAGGAAGGTTCACCCGGGGTTGAGGGCGGACAAGCGATGAAGAGGCGGGGTGTATGAAAGGCTGTCGCCGGGCATGGCGAGGAGATCAGGCAGGCTGCCGGTTTGGCCGGTACGGCTGGGTATGGAGAAATCGGCAAAAAGCCGGTGAAAGCGCCGTAACGGAATGGAGAGGTTTTGTCGGGTGCGTTACGGGTAGGTTGTGTCCCGAATCAGGCAGGCCACAAAGGACGGAACCTGATTCGGGAAGGACGAGTCAGGACAGTCGGGTATCGGTATGCGTATGGCTTGCGTACAGGGATGGCAGTCCATGAGATGTCCCGGCATCATATGTTCCGGACTGTACATAATGAACCGGATGGATCGGATCGGCCGGTGTTGTGTCCTGTTGGCCGAATACGATGCCCAGCAGGGAGCCGATGATCAGAAACCAGAACGACAGGCTTGCCAAAGCACCGATGCACAGAGCTGATACATAAGAATCGATTTTCTGGAACTTGGCTGGATTAAACATGATAACCACCTTTGATAGTTCAATAAGTGCACTTGTCTTTTCAGAAAACGGTTTTAACGGGGTGAATGTCGGATATCCTGCAATTTTTCCCGGAGCGTTTTCCTGTAAGTCGATAGCCTTATTTTTGAGCAATTGGGAATCGACTTCAATAAAGTTTTTTATACATATTTATTCGCTTTTTTTCGAACAAAGTTACGATTTGCATCGAGATACTGTAAGTAATTACATAACTCCATGATTTGTAAAAGTAATTTTTCCGAAATATTGTTCTGTTTTTTCTGATGAAAAAAAGTGAAGCCAATATTAAAAATTGATGAAGTGTGACGACGGCATAATGCCTGAAGGGTGCCTATTCAGGATTTTTCGCTTGTCGCGGTCTTTTGCGGGGTGTTTCCGGGCAGTGTGCCGTACGGCAGTTCGTAAACGGTATTTTTGTCCGATTTCGATGGACGAGAGGGGCATGTGTCGGGATGGTGGCGGTATTTCACGGGGGAATTTTATGCCGGTGATCCGGCGGTGGTTTTCACGGCGGATACATCCAGCATGACGTTTCTTTCATGGGATACACGGAAGGACGCGAGCAGGATTTTCTGCATGGTAAACAGGATGGAGAAGATGCTGCTTTTCCATGAAAGTGGCGGATATTTTATCGAACGGACAGTGTGTTTTTGATCGTGTACGACCGTCATGCGGCATGGCGGTTTCGCTCATGCCGCAAGGTTTGTCTTGTTATGTGTCGTTTTGCAGGCTGCATCCCGGGCCTTCGATTCTGCTTTTGCCGTTCTTGCCGGGGATGACCCGGATTTGTGTGCGGATCCGGTCTTTCAGTGCGCTGACATGCGAGATGATGCCGATCAGTTTGCCGTTTTGCTGCAAGCCGGCCAGTGTATCCAGCGCGGTTTCGAGCGCCGCTTCGTCGAGCGTGCCGAAGCCTTCGTCAAGAAACAGGGAATCGACGCGGACATTCCGGCTGGCCATGCCGGACAGACCCAGTGCCAGCGACAGGCTGATGATGAAGCTCTCGCCGCCGGAGAGATTGCGGGTCGAGCGGATTTCTCCGGCCTGATAGTTGTCGATGACGTCCAGTTCCAGCGGCTGGGTGCGGTTGCGGATGAGCAGGTACCGGTCGGTCATTTTTTGCAGTTGCCGGTTTGCATGGGTGATCATGAGTTCGAATGTCAGTCCCTGCGCGAAGTTCCGGTATTTTTTGCCGTCTGACGAGCCGATGAGTGCATGCAGGTTTTCCCATCGGGCGCATTCCTGTTTTTGTGCTTCGATGACGGTTTGTTTTTCCCTGAACCGTTCTTTGGCTTCGGCGTTGTTTTGCAATGTGTGCCGGATGTCTGCCATGGTGTCGCGCAGGGTTTTCATGGCTTCGTTTTGCTGGCCGGATTGCTGTTGCAGTTCCGTCAGGGATAACGGGGTGACGGCTTTCGCGGTTTCGGCTGCCAGTCGTTCTTCGCGGTCTTTTTTGCGGGCGGTCAGCCCTGTCAGACGTTTATCGAGATTGCTGGCGGTTTCTGCCAGTGCGGCGCGCTCTTCGTCTCGCAGTCTGGCGGCAAGGAAGGCAGTTTCTTCGGGAAAACCTTTTGTCCGGCAGGCTTCGGCAAAAGTGTTTTCCTGTTTTTCCAGCTCCGGGGTGCGTTGCCGGATGGCGTTTTCCAGGGTTTGGATACGGGTATCGGCGGCCTGCCATCGCTGGTGGGCGGTGTCGTGCCGTTCTCTGGCTTGCTGTTCGGCGGTTTCGGCTTCGTCGATTTGCCGGTTCAGGCGTTTTTCGTCATCGTCGGGTTTGCGTTCGCCGAACAGGGTGTTGCGCGTATCGTGTTTCGCAGTCCATTCTTCCTGAAGGGTCTGGCGTTTTTGCATGAGGTTTTGCAGTGTTTCGCGCCGTGTTTCGATGATGGCGGCAAGCCGTTTGATTTCGCCGTCCGTGTCGGCACGCTGTTTTTCGACGGTCGTTTTTTGCGCGGTTTGTGTGTTCCATGCCGCCAGACGTTTTCGCAATGTGTCGATGCGTCCGGGGATATCCGTTTCCGGCGTTGTATCGGTTCCGAGTGTCTGAAGCCGCGCCGACAGAGCGTTGCGGTATGTTTCCTGTTCTTCGCGCGCGGTTGCCAGTTCCTGCGTGCGTTCGTCCAGCCGTTGTTGTGCTGCCTGTTGCCGGCTCGATGCTGTCAGTTCTTTTTTTTCGGCTTCGTTGAAGGCGTCACGCGTCCGGTTTGCTGTTTCCTGCAGTCGGGCGTTGGCGGTGTCCTGTGTTTCGGCCTGTGTGATCAGCCGGTCGATGGCGGCTATTTTTTCTGTGGTTTCGTCCGGTGCCGGTATCGTGTCTTGTGTGTAGGGGTGGTGCAGCGCGCCGCACAGCGGACAGGCTTTGCCGTCCTGAAGGCGCGCACGGTGTTCGGCCAGCGAGGCGACGAGCTGGATGTTGCGCAATTTTTCGTTCAACAGGTCTTTTTCGAGCCGGTATTCGCGCAATGTGCGACCTGCCAGTATTTTTTCCAGCGCGTTTTTTCCCTGTTCGAGGGCAGAAGCGGTGCGGGTTTGTTCCTGACGGATTTTCCCGGTTTCTTTCCGGCATTCGGCGAGGGCGGTTTCCGCCTGTTTCAATGCCTGTCGCGCCGCTTTTTCTGCGGCGGCTTTTTGCGCGGTGTCCTGTGCCATCGCGTCCAGGTGTCTGGATTGTTCTTCGATGGCGGGCAGGCCGGTGGCAAGCGCCTCATCCCGGGCATGTTCGACGAGGTAACGGTCGATGGTCGCCAGTGTCCGGTCGTATCGGGCAAGGTGTTGTGTCTGTTCGGACAGCGTGTTCCGGTCGGTGTCGGCGTGCGCTTTTTCCTGTTGGTATTGCGTGTTGATGTCGGCCAGCTGTTTTTGCAGGCCATCCAGTGTCTGGTCGAGCGCACGGACTTGTTGCCAGAGCGGTTGCATTTGCTGGCGGGTTTCTTTGCGCTGGCGCGTCAGTTGCGTGGCCGTTTCAAGTGCATGGGCCTGTTGCGTGAGTGCGGCTTGCAGGCCGGGCAGGGCGGTTTTTTCCGTTTCGAGGGCTTGCCGGTCGTCAGCTTGCTGTTTGCGTATCGCCAGCAGTGCCGCGTACTGGCCGTCGAGTGTGGCGGCGCGTGTGGCGTGTTCCAGTTTTTCGCGTTCCGGTCCGAAGGCTTCGATGGCTCTTTGCAGGGCGTTTTCCTGATCGGTCAGTTCACCGATTTCACGTTGCAGGTTTTCAATCGTGGTCAGCCATTGGATGGCTTGGGTCGTTTCGGCTATCTGCCCGGCAAGCGTGGTTTCTTTTGTCTTGTGGGTCGCCAGTTCCTGTTGCAAGGCGTTTTCCTGTTCCGGTTCCAGCAGGGTGATCGCTCCCAGTTCGGCTGTGAGCAGTTTCAGTTTTTCGCTTTCGGCGCGCGACAATTCGTGTACGCGGATGGAGATGTCGCTGTATATGCCGGTTCCGGTGATTTGTTCGAGAATCGGTGCGCGGTCGCTCGGGCTGGCTTTCAGGAAGGTGTCGAACCGGCCTTGCGCCAGCAGCATGGAGCGTGTGAACCGGTCGAAGTTCATGCCGGTAAGGTATTCGATTGTGCTGGCGGTACGCTGAATACCGGATTCGATGATTTCGCCGGTATCGGCGTTGGCGATTTCATGTCTGGCTTGCTGGAGATTGCCGTCGCTTTTCTGGTATGCGCGGCGGTGGCTCCAGTGGCAGCGGTAGTGTCCGGCCGGTGTTTCAAATGTGACTTCGGCAAAGCATTCTCCGGTCTGGCGGGACATGATGCCGTTTTCTTTTTGCGATATTTCAAGTCTCGGTGTACGTCCGTATAGGGCGAGGCAGATCGCATCGAGTATGGTGGTTTTGCCTGCACCGGTCGGTCCTGTGATCGTGAAAATTCCGTCCGATGTATATGAGGGATGGGTCAGGTCGATAAGCCATTCTCCCGCCAGCGAATTGAGGTTTTTGAAACGTATTTGCAGTATGCGCATGGTCAGTCTTTCTGTGTGGCGGGTCGTTCGTCGTTTTCCAGCGAGAAAACCGCTTCGCGGTAAGTGGCGGTCAGTGCCGGACGCTGTTCCTGTGGAATGTCGTGGGCATCCAGACAGCGGGAAAACACTTCGTAAACGTCCATGTCATGCAGTGTTTCTTCCGGCTGTGTCCGTTCCAGCACACGGTCGATAATGCGCTGGTCGCGGACGCGGATGATGTCCAGCCGGGTGCCTTCGACAGCGCTTTCCAGCTGCTCGCGCAAGTCGCCGATGATTTCGGCGCCTTTGTAGATGACTTCCAGCCAGATGTTTTCGTCCTCCGCAGCCAGTTCGCGGATGCGCGCCATGATGGTATCCAGATCGCCGTGGATGCTTTCCAGTCGCTGGAATACGGGGACGCCGAGGGGACGGACCGTCGGGACGGTTCCCTGAAATTCGACGAGGCAAACGCTTTTCTGTTGCCGTGCTTCACCGAAGCCCATCGGAAGCGGGGAACCGCTGTACCGGATGGTGTCGGTGTGATTGACGGTTTGCGGTACATGAAGATGCCCCAGCGCGACATAGTCCAGGTTGTCCGGGAAGATGCCGGCGGTGACGTGGGCGATGGAACCGACGTACAGTTCCCGTACACCGTCACCGTCAATTGTCTGGCCACCCGCGGTGAAGAGATGCCCCATCGCCACGACGGGAATATCGCCGCCGAGTTCCTGCCGCTTTTGTTCGGCAAGCGCGGTGACGTTTGCGTAATGCGTGCGGATGCCTTCGAGCAGCTTTTCTTCTTTCCGGTCGGCGCTTTCACCGGCTTCGGATGGCCGGATATCGCGATCACGGAGATAGGGGACGGCACAGACGATCAGTTCGGGATTGCGGTATTCATCATGCAGTACCAGAACTTCTTCTTCCGGCGGATGGTTGCCGTGACCGATGACATGGATGTCGAGTGCCTTGAGCAGCTGTTGCGGTGCGTCGAGAAAGGCGGGAGAGTCGTGATTGCCGGCGATGATGACGATATGCCGGCAGGACGAGCGGATGGTTTGCCCCAGAAAACGGTAATACAGTTCCTGCGCACGGGTCGATGGGGTGCTGTTGTCGAATATGTCGCCAGACACCAGCAGGGTGCTGACTTCGTTCCGCCAGATTGTTTCGGACAGCCAGTCCAGAAAGGCTTCGAATTCGTCATAACGCTGTCTGCCGTACAGCGAGCGGCCGAGGTGCCAGTCGGAAGTGTGAAGGATTTTCATGAAAACGTGGGCCTGGTACGTATCGAGGCGGTGTTCGGGAAGAAACTGTTTATATTACCGCCAAACAATGGTCTTTTCCGTTATGAAAGGAATAAATTTCAGGCGGGTATGGCAGAACATGGGGGGCGCCTGGTCTGATCGATGTCGTTGGAAACAATCGTCGTTTCGGTTATGAACAACGGGGGTGCTGTCTGCGTGTACCGGATTATTCTAGAATAGGCGATGATGATGGTTTCCCCGTTCGGGATGAATGATTTCGCTGGTATGTTCCCTCGTGAAAATCTGATTTTTGTCAAAGGCCAGAACAGGACGGCCAATATTGTGGCGATTGCCAGAAAGGGCAATAAAGTCTGGGTTGAATTCGGTGCTTATGGCAATTCGCCATCCCGTTCTTATACTTATCGTGCCGATAATATCAGATGGTTTAAAAAGCCCGCAGTTTACGATCCGGCAAGCAAGGTGCTGAAGCCGACAAAAAAATATTTCAATAAACATTCATTTTGGCCGAAAGAAGCATTTTCTTATTTGTGCCATTTTTCCGATGATGTCATCAGGGAAAGCGAGAGTGATTCGAAGGCCGGATACTGGTATGCCGAAACAGAAAGCGGATTGTGGTTTGTTTTTGACGAGTCGGAAGTCGTGGCGGTCGACAATCTTTTGTTGACTGACCGCAAGGTGACCGATGTTTTTGAATATCTCAGGACAAGTGCCGGCGCAAGCAAACTCAAAAACGAAAACGGACAGCTTTTGCTTCAGGGGCAATATGCTGATATTGTTTGTATTCCCGATACAGCTATCGCAAAGGAATATCTGTCGCCAGCGGAATATCGGGATATAAGAGCGCAAGTCGGAACAGTGCTTTATCCGTTCGGTCTGAATGAAAGCCAGTGCACGGCGATACGAAATGCATTGGCATCGAGGGCCAGTGTAATTCAGGGGCCGCCAGGTACAGGGAAAACCCAGACGATTCTGAATATTCTTGCCAATCTGGTATGGCAGGGCAAAACCGCTCTGGTGGTTTCCAACAACAATTCGGCGACGAAAAATGTGGCGGATAAACTGGCGGACTGCCAGCTGGATTTTCTGGTCGCGGCGCTTGGCAATGCCGATAACCGGAAAGCGTTTCTCGATAATCAGGGTTATATCGGATTACCGGACGGTTTTTCGGGTTGGCGACTGGATTTCGCATATGCAGCCGGACTGGAAAATGAATTGTCGGTACTGAGTGCGAATCTGGACCGTATTTTCCGGCTGGAGAGGGAAGAGGTACAGACAAAAACCGCCTTGTCGGAATTGTTGCTGGAAGCCTCCTATTTCCGCAAGGATTGCCGTCGTCCTGATGTTCCTTTTGAAATCAGATGGAAACTGTTCGATCAGGAAAAACAGCTCGATCGTCTGATAAGGTTATGGAAAAGCAAAAAGGTGCGGGAAAATTTGCAATCCGCTTCTTCCGGATTGTCTGGATTTTTGTGGAAAATCAAATGTTTATGGACGTTTCGTTCACCCGGTTTCCATCATTTGCCCGATCATGAGCAGGAATTGCTGCTCCAGCATGCCATTTATGATCTGAAAGAAAACGTTTTGCGTGAAAAGATCAGGACGATCAGGGCGGAACTTGACAGTATCCACAGCGATACCGCCATGTCGGCAGATGGTATTATGAAGCGTATCCAGTCGGTTTCGATGTTGTTGTTGAAGGATCGTCTTTTCCGGAAATATCATAAGAAATCACGATTGCGCTTCGATTCGTTTACGATGCGTTCGGACTGGCGTGCGTTTCTTGAGTGGTATCCCATTGTCCTGAGTTCGGCTTTTTCTTCACGTTGTCTGGGGCAGGATGTCGAATATGATTATGTGATTATGGATGAAGCGTCGCAGGTTTCTGTCGAAACCGGATTTCTGGCGCTGACATCCGCGAAAAATGCCGTTATCGTCGGTGATCAGATGCAGCTTCGCAATGTGGTCACCGACAAGGATCATATCGAACTGGATGATATTTACCGGAAATTCAGCGTACCTTACGGATATCATTGCGCAGCGCAAAATTTTCTGAGTTCGATTCTTGCCGTTTTGCCGAAGATTCCGCAAACCATACTTCGGGAACATTATCGTTGTGTACCGGCCATCATCGATTTTTGCAACAAACAGTTTTATGACGGTCAATTGCTCATTATGACCGAACCGATCGATGGCATGGTTCCCCTTGAAATTTTCCGTACCGTGGCAGGTCAGCATACGCTGGGACGATCTCATGTCAATTTGCGTGAAATCAAAGAGATACAGTCCAGGATATTGCCTTCGATTTCCGGAACGGACAGTATCGGTATTATTTCACCGTTCAGAAATCAGATCGATGCATTGCGTGATGTTTTGCAACACGATTATCCGGATGTCGAAATAGATACAGTGCACAAATTTCAGGGCAGGGAAAAAGATGCCATCATTTTGACACTGGCCGAAAGCCGGATTTCATCGTTTGCCGACAGCCCCGATCTTTTGAATGTCGCCGTTTCCAGAGCGAAGAAAAAACTTTGTATCGTCATCACGGGCAACGAGATACCGGAAAATACCCATATTTCCAATTTGCTGGAATATATCAATTACCAGGGTGGACCGGACCATAACGGTTCCGTCGTTTCGATTTTTGATTTTCTCTATCATCAATATACCGATATACGCAAGGAATTTCTGGCCAGACATACCCGTGTTTCGGAATACGATTCCGAAAATCTTCTTTATGGCTTGCTGGAGGATATATGGCAGGAATTTCCGGCATTCGGTGATTTGCAGGTATCCATGCATATCCCGCTCAATCGCCTGATACGCCGCCATGACAAACTGGATGCCGAAGAATCAGAGTTTGTCCGGAATCCGCTGTCGCATCTGGATTTCCTGATCTGGAAGAAGCTGACACACAAGCCGGTTCTTGCGATCGAGGTGGACGGTTACCGCTTTCATCACTCCGATATGAGCCAGAGACAACGGGATGAATTGAAAAACCGGATTTTCCGGAAATGTTCGATTCCGCTGCTTCGTCTTTCGACAAAGGGAGATAACGAAAAAGCGCGTATCATCGCTGCGTTGCGCTCGGATAAAGGAAAATAACCGTATGAAAACAAACGGGTTTTCATACGGTTCACCGATGTTCAAATCGTGGTTTTCCGGGCGAGATATTTCCCGGTGACGCTGTGCGGATTGGCTGCGATTTCGGATGGCGTTCCGGCGGCGACGATTTTCCCGCCGTCTGAGCCACCGCCCGGTCCCATGTCGATGATGTAGTCAGCATTTCGTATGAGATCGAGGTCGTGTTCGATGACGATGACGGTGGCGCCGTTTTCGATCAGCGTCGCGAATACGTCCAGCAGGGTCTGGACATCCAGCGGGTGAAGGCCGATCGTGGGTTCGTCGAATACGAATACGGTGTCGTTTTGCGCCTTGCCCATTTCACTGGCCAGTTTCAGGCGCTGTGCTTCTCCGCCGGAAAGGGCGGGGGTTTCTTCTCCGAGCGTCAGATAGCCAAGTCCGAGTTGCCGCAATACGTCCAGTCGCTGGCTGACGATTTTCAGATCCTTGCAGGCAGTCAGTGCCGTCCGGATGTCCATGTCCATGAGTTCGGGCATCGAATAGGCTTGTCCGGAGCGATTTTCGTAGCGGATTTGTCCGGCGGTTTTCGAAAACCGCGAGCCGCGGCATGCGGGGCAGGGGATGTCCACGTCAGGCAGGAATTGTACGTCCAGACTGATGATACCGGTGCCGTCGCAGACGGAACAGCGCAGTTTTCCGGTGTTGTAGGAAAAATCGCCTGCCTTGTAGCCTTGTTCTTTTGCTGCCGGTGTTTTCGCGAATACTTTTCTGAGTTCGTCATGGACGTTGGCATAGGTCGCGACGGTGGAGCGCACATTGATGCCGATCGGTGTGGCGTCGATCAGTTTGACCTGTCTGATACCCGGTGCGTCTATCGACAGGACGTGTTCCGGCAGGTTTTCTCCATGGATAAAGGCCGAGAGTGCCGGCACAAGGCTTTCCAGAATCAGCGTGGTTTTGCCGGAGCCGGAAACGCCGGTCACGACGGTCAGTTTGCCTTTTGGAATATCGACTTCAGCGGGTTTGACGGTATGGATAGCTGTTGTCGCAAGGTGAAGTTTTCCGGAAGAGAAGAGGGCGGACATGTCCGTCTTGCGCATGTGGATACGGTTTTTTCCGGAAAGGAAGGGAGCTATCCGTGAAACGGGATTGTCGGCGATGTCGGCGATTTTTCCCTCTGCAATGACATGGCCGCCCGACGCTCCGGCATCCGGTCCCATTTCGATCAGCCAGTCCGCTTCGGAGAGAATCTGTGTGTCGTGATCGACCAGTATGACGGAGTTGCCGTCGGCTATCAAATCCTGCATGACGCCGGTCAGTCCGGTGATGTTGGATGGATGCAGCCCGATGGATGGTTCATCCAGTACATAAAGCACACCGGTTGTCCGGTTGCGGACGGCACGTGCCAGTTGCATGCGTTGCCGTTCGCCTGTGGAAAGCGTGGACGCGGCACGGTCCAGCGTCAGATAACCCAATCCCAGATCAAGCAGACGTTTTGCCGTTGTGTCGAATGCCCCGCAAATGCTTTCCGCCATCGGCTGCATGGTTTCCGGCAGGCTGGCCGGGACGGCCGCTACCCATTTCACCAGATCGGAGAGGGTCATGCGGCAGACTTCGTCGAGAGAGATACCGCACAGTTTCGGCATTCTGGCCGCTTTGGACAGTCGTGTTCCACCACAGTCGGGGCAGGGGGATTCTTTCAGGAATTTCTCGACTCGCTTCATCCCTTTTTCATCCTTGACTTTGGCAAGGGCATTTTCGACGGTATAGACCGCGTTGTAATAGGTGAAGTCCAGTTCGCCGGCCTGATTGGAATTTTTGGCCTTGTAAAGGATGTGTTTTTTCTCGGCAGGGCCGTGATAGACGATTTCTTTTTCTTGTTCGGTCAGGTCGCGGAACGGTATGTCGGTACGGACGCCCATCGCACGACAGACATCGGTCATCAGCGACCACATCAGGGAATTCCATGGCGCGACCGCACCATCGTCGATAGAGAGACTGTCGTCCGGCACGAGTGTCGCCAGATCGACGGTCCGTATCATGCCCGTCCCGTCACAGGTACGGCATGCGCCCTGACTGTTGAAAGCCAGTTCTTCTGCCGAGGGCGCGTAAAACGATGTACCGCATTCAGGACAGCGCAGCGCCTGTCCGGCAGCGACAGCCAGCGAGGGTTCCAGATAATGCCCGTTCGGACAACGATGGTTGGCCAGTCGCGAAAACATCAGGCGAAGGCTGTTGAGCAATTCGGTTCCCGTGCCGAAGGTGCTGCGGATGCCGGGAATACCCGGACGCTGGCGCAATGCCAGCGCGGCCGGTACATACAATACCTCATCGACTTGCGGTCTGGCAGCCTGCGTCATCCGCCGCCGTGTATAGGTCGAAAGCGCTTCCAGATAGCGCCGCGATCCTTCGGCATACAGGACACCCAGCGCCAGCGACGATTTCCCGGAACCGGAAACGCCGGCGATGGCGACGATCCGGTTCAGCGGGATATCGACATCAATATTTTTCAGGTTATGGACTCTCGCACCGCGAATCCTGATCGATTCAGGTGCGGTTCTTTCTGTCCTGACAGTTTTTTTTGCCATGATTGCAGTAACGTTCAAACGTAGGGTTTGTTCCGGTCATGCAATAGAGGATAGAGGACTTTTGCACGATGTGCCAGATACTGTCTAGTGAAATGCGTCAGTAATTTTACATAATATAAATTATGCGAAGTTTTGTTTGCGGATGGTTGGTTGCCTGCGCAGTCCGCTGCGACACATGTTTTTATCTGTCGATGAGTTGTGTGGCACGGGCTTCTTTTTGCTGTTTCGTGATTGCCTGGTCTGCGCGTTGTGCGAGTTTGCCGAGGTCGTGGATCATGGCGACAAATGCGACGCGGGATGATGCATACAGTAGATTCATCATGCTTGCTCCGTAGGTAACCAATTTGACCAATATAGCAAATTATGCTGCCTTGAGGAAAATGGCAATGTTGCGAATGGCATGATTTTTCTGGAGGTTTCGCCGGTTTGGCCGGCGATGTGCGGATGTGGCAGTACCGTGTTTGGCTGGGCCGTTCAGTGTTTGGTAGGTGCCGTTCCGGACGGGATGTTTGGGGGGATTGTGGGGAGGGAAATGCCCCGCCCTGTCGTGCGGCAGGACGGGGCGGGTTCGGGGGTTATGCGCTGATTTTTTCGTGGATGATGGCGGCGTTTGCGGGTTGTTTTTCCCTGACGGTTTCGTTTGCGGTATCGCAGAGTACGCTGACGATGTTGCCGTTATCATCGAACATGCAGGTCATGATTTTCGCCTGATGCATTTTGCGGATGTCGTCAATGCCAAGCAGTGTCGTCTGGGCGGTTTCTTCCAGTGTGATGGACGGCGGCTGGGTCTGGCGGCGGTCGCGTTCGCCTTTGAAGCGCAGTTTGTTGTAGAGCGCCCAGAGCAGGAATACGCATATGAAGCCGCCTATCCATGGAAAGAAGCGCGTGATGAGGTGCTTGATTGCCAATGAGTCTTTTTTGTCGATGATGCTGGTGAACAGGGTGTCGTCGATCATCTGGCAGCACAGGGCGATGAAGGTGACGATCAGGTACAGCATGATGCACCAGAATACGATGTGCAGCAGGACACCCAGTGTGCGCTGTCCCGCCGTTTGACGGTCGCGATAGCACACTATCAGGTCTTTTGGATCGGTTTGCATCTTGGTGTTCCGTTTGGTTGGTCAGTCGTTTGGACGTGTCAGGATGTTGCGTTGTCTTCTTTTCGGGAATTGATTCCCCTGTCGGTCGTATGCCACCGTCCGCGTTTTTTGCCGCTGGAGAAGAACATGGCTTTCGGGAAGGCGATCATGGAAACGATCCAGTTCAGCAGCCAGTAGAAAATCGGGTACCAGATGATGGCGAGGTAGATGCTCAGGAGTCCGCGATCGTATTTGCGTTCCATGAAGAAACAGACGGCGAATTGCAACAGACAGGTCGCGCCCAGTATCAGTCCGGTATAGGGGAGCGAGAATAGCTGTTCTGTCGAGGTGTCGGGCAGATTGATGAACAGTTTGACGATGGATATGACGGTCAGCAGCAGGAGTATGTAGCTCCATGCGACACTCAGTATATATTCGATGAAGATACCCCAGAAACGGCGTGCTTTCCAGTTGAACAGATTGTGGCAATAGTTCTTGAAGGCTTCCCCTCCCCCGACTGCCCAGCGCAGGCGCTGTTTGAACAGGCCGCCCAGTGTTTCAGGCATGAGGATCCAGCACAGGGCGTGCGGTTCGAAGCGGATGTCCCAGTGTTTGACCTGCAATCGCCAGCTGATGTCGATGTCTTCGGTGATGGTCAGTTCGTTCCAGTAGCCGACGCTGTGCAGCGCACGGCGGCGGTAGGCGCCGATGACGCCGGAGATGGTGAAGATGCGTCCGTATATCCGTTGTGCGCGTTTGAGCAGTCCGACGATGGCGGAAAATTCGCCGACCTGGATGCGTCCCAGCAGCGTGCTGCGGGTGCGGATACGCGGGTTGCCGGTTACGGCGCCGACACGCGGGTTGTTGATGAAGTGGCTCATGATCCAGGTGACGGCGTAGTGGTCCAGTATGGCGTCGCCGTCGATACAGACCAGAAATTCGCCTTTGGCAGCCAGCGCGCCGGCTTTGAGGGCGACGGCCTTGCCCTGGTTGGTGGCGAGCTGGACGACCCGCATCCGGGGGATGGTTTTCGCCACGGCTTCAAGTTGTTCGCCGGTATCGTCGGAGCTGCCGTCGTTGATGGCGAGGACTTCGTAGTTGGGGTAATGCAGATCGGCCAGCGCCGTGAAGGTTTCGATGACGTTGGACGATTCGTTGTAGCACGGTACCAGTATGGATACGAAGGGGTATTCAGGCAGTTCCGGCGGAACGGTGTAGTGCTGCCCTCTTTCGTAGCGGTAGTAGTACAGCAGTGCCCCTGTCATCCACAGGTATGACATGAGCAACGGATAAAAGAAGGCGAAATCGAACAGCAATTCGAACAAGGAGTCAAACATTTCTATCTTTTCTCTGTGTTCTCAGTGGCGTGCCGAAAAATAAGGGGCGATTGCACGGACATCCGGATGGCCGATGATAGGGTCGTCGGGATAGTAACCGAAATTATAGGCGCCGTGTTCGAGCAGTTGTTGCATCTGTTTGACCATGATTTCGTTCGGCATCGGTCTCAGATTTTCCGGACGCCAGTCCTTGGCCTGCAGTTCGAAAACCGTTCTGCGCAGTCCGAGCGGATGTTGTGCGACCTTGTCGATGAGGTCTTGCATCCACTGGTCGGCATGGTCGGCAGCACCTTCCATGTAAGGCATGGCTTCCACCCCGGTATAGTCGTAGGTCGTCAGGAAGTCGTCGAAGTTCTGAGCCATCCATTCTTCTGCCTGTGGTGTGAGGATGACGGGCGCATACATGTTGCGGGACGTGAAGACCGGCGGATGCCATTTTTCGACGGTGGCCTGCAGTTCCTTGGTAAAGTCGATCAGTGCCCTGCTCTTCGCACGGGTGAAGGTGTGCATGAGTTTCGGGTCCTTGCGGATCTGTTCCGGGTCATCAGGCAGGCCGATGCTTTTCAGCCATGCTTTTCCTGCCGGGCTGACGTCTTCGAAGTCGCCGATGATGCCGTCGTCATGGAAGATGATGCCCATGATCGGTGCATGGGTTGCCAGATCTTCGTAGATTTCGTTGATGATACGACGGTTGTCGGCGTCGAATGGCGTCAGACGGGTGTAAAAGACTTTCTTGTCAGGAGATACGGCCTGAACGACCGGACGGTCTTTCAGGTCGAAACCGAGAATCGGCAGCCATGCATAGACTTCACATTTGTATCGTGTGGCCAGTTGCCAGGAAATATAGTTGAAGAAGTCCGAACGCATGGGCAGATGGCGGTTCGGGAAATACAGTTCGTCTGCGGTACCATTGCCGTCAGGATCGGCGAATGCCTGAAGATAGATGACGTTGGCGCCGGACGCCTGGATGCGGTCGAACAGCAGCGAGGTGTTTTTCTGGCGCTGTACAGGGTTTTCGTCGTAGATCATGTCCAGATCGACATGCATGACGCGCTGGATAGGCAGATCGGCGACAGGCAGGTCTGCCATGGCGTTGCGGCGGCGGTAATCGGTGCTGCCGCCCATGACGCCTGCTTCGACTTTGCGCATCATTCTCGGCAGATCGATTTCTTCATGCATCATGAGTCTTGGAATGGTCGGCCAGTCGGAGAAGAAAGCCAGCGATGCGGTCAGCGGGTAACCTGCTTCCTGTGCAGCCTGTACACCGACCTGGTTGTAACGTCCGTATGGCCAGACGGCGACGAGCGGACGATGTCCGGTCTTGCTGTAAATGATGTCGTAGGATTTTTTCCAGTCGTCGTGAATTCTTTGTTTGAAGGCTTCGACGGTTTCATACTGGCCGGTTTTTGCGTCATACAGTCTGTGTGCGCCGGCAGGCAGTTCGATGCCTTGCGGGTTGCCCTGGTGTCCGCGATGCAGGTTATGGGAATGCGATGCCAGTTCGACGATACCGGAATCGGCCATTTCACGGATTTGTTGCCAGTTCAGGAACGCCGAACGCGGGAGACGGGTCCGGCCGCCGTACTCGACGAGTTCGCCTTCCGGCGTTTCCAGCCAGCCTGTTTCAAGAGACAGAAAGGCGGTGTAGCCGTAGGATTTGAGCATCGGATAGACGATTTCATAGAAGCTGCTGTAACCATCGTCGAACGAGAGCAGTACGGATTTTGGCGGCAGCGGTTTTCCGGTTTCTTTTGCCTTGAGGACATCCTTGACGCTGATGATGTGGTAGCCGTTTTCTTTCAGCCAGTCGAAGTGGGTTTTCAGCTCCTCCTGCGAGACGGGTGCGGTGTCGTCGAGGATGCCGTTTCCGAGTGCGGGAACCACATTGTGGTAACACAGTGTGATGAACGAGGGAATCGGCGTTTCGGTATTTGCCGCGGTGGCGGCGGTTGCAAAGGTGCACAGTGCGAGCATGAAGCCGAGTGCGAATCTTTTTGCGGTAGTCAATATGTGAGCGATCATTGTGAAAAGTTCCACGTTGTATGCAGACTGGATTAAAACATTGTTCCTGGCGTTGCCGTATCCGGACGGCACCTTCACCGGCATGCTGGAGTGCAGCCGCTGACGGAATGGCTGTATGTCCCCTGGGGGCGATATGAATAAAATCTGCTCATTGTAGAGCGGATTGTCCTTTTTCTCTACTTTTCTTTTGTAAAACTCTGTTACAGCTCGCGACCTTTTCCGCAGGTTGCGGTTTTGCACTGATCCATATTCTACGCGAGCGCTGGACATGGTGCCTTGCGAGGCGGTGACCATGGTCCTGATCTGCCGATGCTTTCATCGGAAAAATGTGTGTCGCATAGCACGGTGAGCGAATTTTGCACCTCCGGCGCATGTGCGTTTCCTTTTCACGGCTTCATACCATAAACGGATATTACTTTCAAACAATTTTTCAAAAACATGCCTTAGATCATGAACAAAAAAAAGCAAGCGTTTTATATTAATAATTAATCGAACGATATGACAGAAAAAACCGAAGTATCTTGTGCGTTAAGCCAATCTTTATATGAGGAGTCATTCAAAATGGAAACGATGCTTGTATTTTTGACGCTCTCAGTATTTATTTTCGGTGGTATTGTGATCGTCCAGTTGTATGTCATGCAAAAGAAACGCAAGGAAATCGATGAAACCAGACATCGGCTGGAAGATATGCTTGTTCGTGATTGCGGCGATGCCATTTCCAAATATCGTATGCGTTTTATGCGTGTTCCGAAAAATGACGTCGGTTATCTGACCCGTGTCAAACTTTCCCACGAGGCGAACATGCCGGAGTTTTATCTGGCGTTCGGTGGCAACGATGCCGAAGTGCTGGGATATGCCAAATTTTCCAGGAAAGAAAACAATGGCCACAAATCGACCTATGTATTGAGTGAAGTGCTTCCGGCCAGTGCACCTGTTCCCTGCCCTGTTCTGTCGTTGCATAACGAGTTGTACACGCTGGATGAAGCGGTCAATACACACAAGACGATCGATGCAAAACTGGATCGTCTGATCAGTATTCGTGTGGCTGAAGCCGGCTGAACGGTTTTTTCCGGACAAAGACGGGATGATGCAATCCCGGAGGTAGGGTTCTTTTTTCCGGAAGAGAAAAAGTTTCCATTGAATGGTTGTGACCGGATGATATCGTCCGGTCTTTTTTTTGCCCGGAATCCGAGGTGAAACAAAAAACCGGCAAGCGTCGCTTGCCGGTTTCGGGATGTACCTTGCGGTATACGATAGCGGTATATCAGGCACGGAAGCAGTCCGACAGTGCCGTACCTGCGATCTTGTTTTTGCCGCTCATGTCGTATGCACGGCAGCCATTGGCACTGACTTCATCGATCAGCATGAGCTTGCCGGTTTCGGCATCACGGCCCCATTCGATCTTGATGTCCCAGAGATCGAGGCCTTTCTGTTTGAACAGGTCATGGATCAGGCCCATGGCACGTGCGTTCAGTTCGATCAGTTCGTTGAGGGTTTCGCGGGACATCATGCCCAGTGCGACGATCGAGTCGGGAACGATCAGCGGGTCGCCGCCTGCGTCGTCCTTGATGGTGATTTCATAAACCGGCGACGAAAAGATCATGCCGTCCTGTGCGCCCGGAACGGTTTTGTAGCGACGGATGAAACTGCCGGTTCCTCTCCAGCGGCAGACCCATTCCAGACCCGGCTTGAAGGTAACGGCTTTTCTGACGACCATCGACAGGTTGTCCAGGTCGTAGGAAACCATGTGGGTCGGGATGCCGTTGGCTGCCAGATAACTGAAAATGGTGGTGGTCATGGACAGGCATGCGAACCCCTGACCGGTTGCCAGCGAGTCGGATACATTGTTGCCGCCCGGATCGACTTCGCCCTGATCGTTGAGGGTCACCCGGTCGGTGAATTTCAGTTCCAGCGTGTAGTCGCCGTGGCTGTACACGTCTTTTGTTTTTCCGCGTTGCAGAAGCGCCATGCTATGTTTCCTTTTCTGTATGATCGTTGTCGAAAACGATATGGATGTTGTCAAACCGGCATTTTAAGCTGAAAGCCGCTGTTTGGAAAACGGTTTTTTCCCGAATGCGTTGACGCATACCGGATATTTTTTCACTGTATGCGATGTTGAGCATGGTACCTGTCTTTTTATGATGCGGGATCTGTGTGGCGGGATTCGGGGTATTCGTTCCGTTTTGCCGTGTCGTTCCGATCTTTGGTATGCACAGTCCCGCTTGCTGTTTTCGTGAATGGCATGTGACGACTGGATGAAGGTTTTTCAGAGGGAAAAGTACGGAAAGAATACGTTTGCGATGGCGTTGCGATGTTATCATGCTGTAAGCCGGTAACCGGATACGGGTGGTTTTTGGAAACGGTGTCGTGCAGGAAGATGTGCATGCCGTTTTTCCGTCCGGGATCGTCGCTTCTTTGTCGAAGACTTTTGAAAGGAATGAAAAAATGAGTGGATTCCGTCCTGTACCTCTTGAATATGCGACCAGACTGATCAATCATGGTCCGACGATTATGGTCACCAGCCGCAGCAAGGATGGCAAGAAGCGCAATGTGATGACCGCGGCGTGGTCGACGCTTGTGGAATTCGATCCGCCGCGTCTGGTCGTTGTCATCAACAAGGATGCCTATACCCGTTCCCTGATCGAGGAAAGCGGTGTGTTTGCGGTTTGTGTACCGACGGTTTCCATCGTCAATCAGGTTTATGCCGTCGGCAGCGTTTCGGGGCGCGAGATGGACAAATTCACGCAGTTCAATCTTGCTGTGGAAAAGAGTCCGGAACTCGATATTCCTGTGATCGAAAAAGGATGTGTGGCCTGGATGGAGTGCCGTCTGTTGCCGGAACCCGGACCACAGGAACGTTACGATACCTGTTTTGGCGAAGTGGTTTCCGCGGCGGCCGACGAACGTATTTTCAGGGACGGATTGTGGAATTTCACGAAGGAAAACCGCGATCTGCATACGATCCACCACCTTGGCGGCGGCAATTTCGTCGTCAGCAGCGATATGGTGCATGCCCGCGAAATCTAGGCCGCATGCCCTGCCCTTGCATGACCGTTTCCGGGCATTTCATGCGGTGGCAGGGTTATGGTGCACAGGCGTCGTCGACAGTCTGTGAAAAAACTTCCGGTGTATAGGCCGGTTTGCTTGCGTGTACGTATTCCGGTAGGACCACAGGCGCCGGTTCGGTATGCAGTGTCAGATAGGTCGGTGCATGGTAGTCGATACGGACTTCACGGCTGCCGTCCGCTTTTTGCCAGAGTCCGAAATGGATGAAACTGCCCGGAAAGATGGAATTGGGTCCCTGCCCCGGCAGATTCCAGCCTATATCCAGCAATCCGCCGATACCGGCGATATTCGTGTCGTGTCCGACGAGTATGGACAATGCAGGCGATGTGTCCGACAGCAGGGTATCCCGGATATGACGCAACAGCTCGCTGTTGCCGGCTTTCGCCAGCGCGGGAGTGCGGTGGATCGCGTCGAATATCCTGTCATGCAGCGGGACGATTTCTTGCAAAACGGTTTGATCGGCCTGTCCCCATCCCGCATTCTTGCCGGGCCATTGCCCGTATTCCAGTAACATGATTTCAGCCAGTGTGGAAGCGATCGGCCATTTTCCGGTGATGGCGAACCGTGCATTGGCGGTATTGATGGAAATCATGGTCGCCAGTTTTTCAAGCGGAATGTTTTGTCGTTGTTGTGAAGGTATGCTGCAACAGCCGGTGATTTCCTGTATCCGGTCAAGTGCGGATGTAATGGCAGGATCGTTTTCAAGGGCCTGAAGCCTGTCACGGACTTCTTCCAGTGCAGCTTGTCTGTCGAGGTGTTTGTATGCGGTGGCATCGGGATGAAACAAACGGTTATATCGGCTTCCCTGTTCCGGTTCGATACCGCAGTTCGGAAAAAGTCCTTCGGAAATGGCCATGGCCGTCCGGACGGTTCGCTGATCCTTGTCGGCGATCAGTGAATAGTGTTCCGGTGCCGGGCATCCGTTTTCCGGCAACAGGGCGTATTTTGACAGTTCCGGTTTGAGCGCACGCCATTGTGCCAATACCAGTTCGTACCCGCGTGGCGTCAGTTCGCCGGGAGCGACTGGCCAGGCAGGCCATGGCTTGTCGGCCCATGCAGCCAGTTTTTCCGGAGCCTGGGTAGGCGAGCGTACACCGTGACGGCTGAGAATGACGGAGCGTATCAGTTGTTCCTGTGGCTTGTGCGTTTCTGCAACCGGCGTTGCATGGATGGTCGCGGTACAGGAGATGGCGACGATCAGCATGTTTGCGAGGTATCGGGAGAAAGGTTTCATGATGAACCTGCCGTTTCGTTGGGGTAATGGATGGCCTGATTGTGCCAATGCCGTTACGTTGCCGGTTTGTTTTCGGGCAAACATACTGGTCAATGGCTGAAAACGGACAGGCAAGGTCTGCGGTATGGCAAAAGGATGCGCTGTATGTCGCACAGGTAGTGTAACATGCGGTATTTCCTTTATATCCGGGTTTGTTTTTCCGATGCGTTTTTCCGAGACGGCACGGGGTTACTGGCTGGCTTTGCTGGCGACTGTGCTATGGAGTACCGTTTTCCCCCTGGTCAGGGTATTGCCGGAGAGTCTGTCGCCGGTCGAGTTGGCGTTCTGGCGCTGGTTGTTCACGTTTTTGTGTATGGTGCCTTTCGGCCTGACGGCCCTGAAGACACACTGGTCACTGGTATGCGATAACTGGAAATGGCTCTTGCCTGCCGGGGTTCTGGGATTTTCGGCATACAGTATTTTGATGTTTGAAGCGGGACATACGACGGATGCCACCAATATGTCGCTGATCGCGGCGACGGCACCGGTTTTCATGGCATTTCTGGCATGTACGTTCATGGGCGAACGGTTGTCGCCGCTCCAGTTTGTCGGGCTGGCTGTCGCCGTGACCGGCGTTGTCGTGCTGGTGCTGGATGGTGACTGGCGTCATTTGGCCGATCTGTCGTTTACGATGGGTGATTTGTGGATGCTGGTGGCGGCGTTTCTGTTTGCGATATACAGTATGCTGGTCAGGCGGCGTCCTGCCGCCCTGCCCCAGAAGGTTTTCATGATGGCGATGCTGGTTTGCAGCGTGCTGGCGCTCTCTCCCATGATGGCGGTGTCAGCCATCCGTCCGGATTATGTCCTGCCGGACGGCATGACGATGCTCATCATGCTTTATATTGCAGCGATTCCGACACTGACGGGTTATCTGCTCTGGAACCGTTCTGTCGAATATATCGGTGCGGCACGGGCCGGTATCGTCTATTACAGTATTCCGCTCTTCAGCAGTCTGGAAGCTGTGGTCTTTTTGCATGAACAAGTCTCGTTTTCACAGATCACCGGTGGTGTGCTGATTATCGGCGGCATTCTGCTCTCTTCCCTCAATATCCTGAAGACGCTTCGCCGAAGTTGAAACGGGAACGTTTGAACAGGTTTTCCCTGGTTTCAAGGTAGAGAGGATCAGGCAATAACCGGATATTTTCGTTGCTTTCGTTACATCGCACCGGCAGGTATTCTTGTTCACGGATCGTGCCATATATATAGACAGCGTGATGGAGGTGACTATGGCGAACGTACTGATTGCGTATTATTCAAGGGATGGGGAAAACTATCGCGACGGGCGCATTGTCGATCTGGCGGAAGGCAATACACAGGTCGTCGCGAAAAAAATCCGGCAAATCACAGGAGGTGAACTGTTTCGTATCGAACCCTTGCATCCCTACCCCGCCGATTATCATGAAACGACCGAACTGGCGCAAAAAGAGTTGCAAGACAATGCACGCCCTGAACTGTCGGGCCCACCATGTCCGGTGGAACGGTACGATATCGTGTATCTGGGGTATCCGATCTGGTGGGGCGTGATGCCGATGCCGGTGCTGACCTTTCTGGAAAAATATGATTTTTCCGGCAAGACGGTGATTCCGTTCTGTACACATGAAGGCAGCGGAATGGGCGACAGTGTCTCGTATATCCGCCGGTGTTGTCCGGGGGTACGGGTACTGGATGGACTGGCGGTGTACGGCAGCCGTTGCGACCGGGCGGATCAGGCGATCCGGGCATGGCTGCAAAAGACGGAATCTGCCATGAAAGTCAACGGCGTTTGAAACGGTCGGCAGCTGTCCTTGTTTCAAAACCTGCACGGTCCGAACCGTTGGGGTACAGCTCGTCCAGAAAATTTTTCTCTTCTTCGAGTGCGGTTTCGGGAATTTCTTTCCACCAGTGCCTGTTGGCACCTGATGTCCCGTCATGCCAGCGGTAACCGCGGGTTTTCAGTGTATCGCGCACTTCGAAGGGAGCGCCGAACGCATGGACGGTAATGGTTTTTCGGCCAGCCTGTTCAAGCAGGTCGGCCATCGCGTCAGGATAGATATGCAGCAGCCACGCCAGTGCCAGACAGTCGATAGTGGCGCGATGGGCTTCGTAGAAATATCCGGATTTGAGCGACAGGTCTTCCAGCTTTCGGCGTGAAAAACCGAGCCGGTTCCAGTCGATGCCTTCCAGCGAGCAGGCCCAGTTCATGTCATCGAAGCCCGTAAAGCGTTTTTCGAAAAACGGCCGGTCGAACGAGGCGTTGTGGGCCACGATCAGGGATGCGTTCTCCAGACAGCTGGCGACGGTTTTTTCATCGATATGCTTGCCTCGCACCATATCGTCGGTGATGCCGGTCAGTTCCGTGATGAATGGCGAAAGCGGTTTGCCCGGATCTTCGTAGGCGCTGACGATACGGTCGATGGAGACAAGTTTTTTCGCGGAGGGCGAATACGATGCACGAACAAGGCCGAGTTCGATAATGACGTCCGAGTCGGCAGACAGTCCGGTGGTTTCCGTATCCAGAAATACGATGGGTCGTTCGTCTCCGACGGTTTTTGCCAGTTCATATGGTAAAACCAGTCCGGGTTTCGTTACCGGAATACGTTCCAGCAGACGGAAATCATCTGTCTGGGCAATGAGACGCCTGAGGCGATCACGGATGGGCGGACGTTCCTTGCGGGGGGCTTCGGCCTGTGGCTGTACCTGGCCGGTATCGAAAAGGTCTGGCTGCCGTGGTGAAAACAGGTCTCCGTTCATGGAATTGGCTGCATTCGTTGAAAACAGGGGCAATGATACATCCTGAGCCTTTTTCTGACGACTGTTTCTCTCTGGCGGCCCTTTTCCGGCCTGCGCCGGTTTAGGGGGCCGTTTTTCTGCGTTCCATCCAGAGCTGCCAGGCGTTGAACAGGTTTTGCCAGACGATATAGGCGCTGGCGCTGACGGCGACGATGGGGGTGAGGTACGTTTGTGCCAACCATGCGGCCAGAATGGCGTTTTTCTGGCCGAGCGCCTGTCCACTGGTGATGCGTTCACCGAAAAAAACGCCAAGCCATTTACCGAATGTGAACAGGACACAGCAAACGGCCATGGCAAGGCCGCCGAGCCAGATGGCCGTCATATGATCCGACGGTTCATTAACGAGCGTATGGACGGTTTTTCCGATCACGATCATCAGCGTAACCCCCCACAGGTAAAAGGCGGCTTCCTGCCAGCGGGCCAGTTTGGTCTGGATGGCGGGGACATATCGTTTCAGAAACCATGCGGTCAGCAGCGGCAAGACCAGTACGGGGAATACTTTTTGCGAAATGAGGAAAAAGGCAGGTATAAATCCGATGCCGTTTTCCATGGGATGGATGAGTGGGAAAAACAGCGGTGCGGCAATCGCTGTCGCCAGATTCGACAGCACCATGTAACTGGTCAGACTGCCGGGATTGCCGCCCAGTTTTTGCGTGATGACGGCCGCGGCGGTGCCTGTCGGCGTCATGATGCAGACCATGGCCGCTTCGGCAAACAATGTGTTTACCGGTTTGAGGATGAAATAGACGACGATCGCGCCACCGATTTGCAGTACGACTTGTAACCAGTGCAGCGGGCGGAAACGCAGGCTGGAAAACGGCATTTTGCAAAATGTCAAAAGCAGCATGGTGAAAATGAAATAAGGCACCAGTGCACCGAAATGTCTCCATAAGGGAAAACCGATCGCGCCGACGACGATGGCAAGCGGCAACGTCCAGTTTTTGATGAATGTGATAATGACGTTCATGATTTTTCTTTCTTTTCGGAAAAGCAAAATGCTTCGACTGTTTGTTGATAGTCTAGCGCGCCATTATCTATATAAAAAATACTTTTTTTGTTTGCAATTTATATTTTCTTTGTATGAATTGCCGATCTGGTAAGAATGACGGTGTAACGGGAACGGCAGTTCGGGCCGGTATGCCGAAACGCTGTTACCTGCCCCGCTTTCCGATGAAAGCTAACAGGTATTGTTCAGGCGAGGACGAGAGTCAGACATGATACGATCTTTTCCGCCCATCGAAGCGACGGAACTTGCCGTCGAACGGCATGAAGTATGGGGGCATCGGATGGTATGAAGACGCGTAGGCTGGCCAAGGAAGTTACGGAATGATATTGCGGCTTCGCAGCAGGATGACAAAACCGTTCCAGCGGTCATGTCTGAGCCAGTCTTCGTACCGGAACATGTGTTCATAAGACTTGCGCGGTCCTGATTGGCTGGCATAGACCGGTAGCATTTTTCCGGTCTTGACAGCGACGATGTCGTCTGGCAAAGGCTGGTGACGACCGAGTTTTTTGCTGTGGCGCGGTTTGTAATAGACACCGAAGTAATACAGTTCGCCATGCCGGATTTTTCTTTTGAAGATGGATGTGACGAAACGGCTCGTCATTTTGTGGTGGCGGTGTCCGTATTCTCCCCGCGGGTTGTGTGTGACGATGGTTTCCCAGGCCTTGGCGGTCATGATATTGGCAAGCGTTGCACGGATGTCGATACCGACGGTTTTCCAGCGATCCTGTTTGTTCATGGCGTCAAGGTCAGGAAAGCCGAGCTGGAGATACTGGGCGTCGCATATGGCCATGGCATTGCGCAATTCATCGTCCCTGACCGGGTCGGTTCCGGCTGTGATGCAAACGACAAGATAGCGCCCCTTGTCCTGGAGCAGATGCCCGCCTCCCCAGATGGTTTCGTCATCGGGATGTGCAACGATCATGAGTTTGTCGGCACGGTCGAGATTCAGTGTCTGCAACATCCGCGCGACGTGTTCCTGAAGTGCAAGCGTGCGGCTGTCTTCTTGCAGGTTTTCTCCATGTCGTCGGAGAAGGCGGAAAAGCTGGCTGATGATTAGCAGCAGTGCCAGCAGTATCAGGGCGATGAGCAAGGCGGTCATGGCTGGCTCAAGGACGTTTCAGGCAGCCACTGGAAGTCCATCTGTCGCCAGAGGCTGGTCAGACGGTTCATGGCTTCGTCCGGATTCATGGCACCGTAGTCCGGCGGTGTGAGCGTATCCGGTTTGGTGCCATAAGCCATCAGTTCGATGGAATAACAGTGGTTGTGGTGAACGGTGCGGTAGGCTTGTACGGCAATTGAGCGGTTCGTTTCCGTTTTGCCGCCGCTGAAGAAAGTGTAAAGCGTGCCGCGGTGACGGAATGTTTTGAGGCTGTCTTGTGCTGCGCTTTCAGGCAGCTTGCGACACTGTGCGACGGTGTCCGGATCGTCACTGACACCGATCCGGACCTCGGCGATCGTGGTTTTTTGCTGGGTGCCGGGCAGTGCCAGCGAAACCAGCGGGTGTCCCTGGTCTTTTTCACCGAACCAGCTCCAGTTGCCGTTCTGGAAAGAATCGGCTGTGAATTTCCGTTCCGGTTTGATATGTGCAGGATAGATGAACTGGAAGCCGTAGGTGTTGTCGATCCAGATATTGACTTGCCGTGGCGTTTCCATGATCCGCTTGCGTAACAGGTTGATGTCGATGACCGCGCTGTCCTTGCGGTATTCGGAAGGCGCATCGGCCGGATTCAGCGGGGGTTCGGCTGTTTCCGCCATGGCCGCGCCGGCTGAAAACGCCAGTCCGCATATGATGGCCATTACGCCCGCAATATCGTGTTTTCGCATGATATTCCTATTTCCTGACATGTCCGGTTACAGGGGGTGCCGCCGGAAACTTTCCGTTTTCGTCAGGTTCGCCGAAAACGATGTGGCGTAACCTGTGGCCGGGTTGAGATGACAGTCGAAGGTGAAATAATGCCAGTTGAAACCTTCCCTGACCTGCCCTGTTCCGGTCAGTCTGCTGTTTCCGTGAAGGGTGAGACTGCCTTCACCGCCGGTACCAAGGAAAACGCGGTCGGCTGTCTCATAGCGTTCCCTGAAATATTCCAGTGCGATCGGGCGGCACATGGTTTCCGCCACTTTCTGGGCGTCGCTCATTTGCATGGCCATTTTCTGTTCCGCTTTCGAGTGCAATCCCGAAAAGGCGTTCCGGATGGCTTGCTGTTGCCGCGGTGAAAGTTCGCTCTGGTCAGTCTGCTGCATGTCGGTATTTTCTGCCACAGCCGGAGTCAGCACCAGCCATATGGCTGCCGCACTGGCCAGTATTCCGGAAAATATGTTCATCGACACGCCACGATCTCCATGAGAAGGCAAAATCAGACATGACCATCTTTCGGGCTTTCACCTCGCACCGATTTCCTTATAGTAACAGGTAATGATGCAATTGCTAAATGTCCGGCGTCAGCATTTTGCGGATTGGCCGGACGTTTTGCTGGTGTCATTGTACGGATACCGGATTCCAGTCCAGACCTGCCCTGGCTGCGCCGTAGCCGACAGATGCGCCGAATTTTTTCAGGACGCGGTCCGCCAGTTTTTCCTGTTCGGTATAATCGACGATTTCCGGTGCCGCGATGACGTCGCGGGCGACGCTTTCCACAGTGCCCAGCTCGTCGGCGAGTCCTAGCCGGATGGCTTCAGGCCCCAGAAAGACCAGTCCGCTGAAAATTTCGCTGTTTTCTTTCAGGCGGTCTCCCCGTCCGGTACGCACGACATCGATGAATTGCTGGTGAATCTGGTTCAGCATGGATTGGGCGTATTTCACCTGCTGGGGTGTCTGTGGGCTGAACGGGTCAAGAAAACCCTTGTATTCGCCGGCTGTGAGCAGACGGCGTTCGATACCGAGTTTGTCCATCAGTCCTGTTACGCCGAAGCCGTTGATCATGACGCCGATCGAACCGACGATGCTGGCCTTGTCCACGTAGATCTTGTCGGCCGCCGCAGCGACATAGTAACCGCCGGACGCGCACAGTTCCTCGACGACGACGTACAGCGGCTTGTCGGGATAGATCTGGCGCAGGCGACGGATTTCGTCATAAATCATGCCGGCCTGTACCGGACTTCCGCCCGGACTGTTGATCTTGAGGATGACGCCGGTTGCCATCGGTTCTTCATATGCCTTGTCCAGTGCCTTGATGATGTTGGCGGCGGAAGCGTTTCCGTTGGGTTCGATGGTGCCGTTAATTTCGATCAGGGCGGTATGCTGCTGTACCGGTGCGCCATCACCTTCGGTAAACGACAGGTTGCGGATGGAAACAATGGCGAAAATGACCAGAACGATCGTGGTCAGCTTGAAAAAAATCCCCCAGCGGCGGCGTGCCCGCTGTTCTTTCAGGGTCTGGAACATCAGTTTTTCGAGAACATCGCGTTCCCAGCCGTTTTCATTCATGACAGTCCCGTTTCATATCAGATAAGGTTTATGCATGCCGGTTCAGCCACTGGTGAAGATCGGTGACTGATTCGGCGGTATAAAGCGGATTGAGGCGCTTGAGCTCATCGACCGGATGGGCGCCATACCGGACGGCGATTCCGGCGGCGCCGGCATTGATGGCCATTTGCAAATCATGTGTCGTATCGCCGATCATGACCGTGCTGCTCATCGGCTCGCCCAGTTGTTCGGTCAATTCGAGCAGCATGGCCGGATGCGGTTTGGACCATGTCTCGTCGGCGGTCCGACTGGCATCGAAGATGCCTTGCAATCCGGTTTCCGCAAAAGCGTGGTTCAGCCCCGCCCTGCTCTTGCCGGTTGCGACAGCCAGCAGGTGCCCCTGTTTTTTCAGATCGTCGAGCATGGCTTTCACGCCGTCGAAAAGCATGGTTTTCCGGCTGTTTTCCAGAAAATGGATACGATAGCGCGCAACCAGCTCCGGATAGTATCTCGCCGGCAGATCCGGCAAGACAGTCTCCAGCGCCTCTTTCAGACCAAGTCCGATGACATGGGATGCCTCTTGTCTGCCCGGTATGGGCAATCCCAGATCGAGTGCGGCATCCTGAAGGCTTTTGACGATGGCGGCTGTGCTGTCCATCAGGGTACCGTCCCAATCGAAAACGATCAGGTTGAAAGTGTGTTTTTGCATGGCGGTCGTTTATGGGAAACATGGCCGGATTATTCATCGCGCAATCCGGCATGGCGCGGCACTGAGCGCATTTTACCCCAACTTTTTTTAGGAATCCTTGTCGCTTCCGGCTTCGAGTGCGTTCAGGTAACCGCTGCATTCCCTGGGCAATGGTGCAGTGATCGTCATGGGTTTTCCGGTATCGGGATGAATGAAGGTGATCCGGTAGGCATGCAGGAACATGCGTTTGAGAGCGTTTTCACCTCTTCTGCCTTTTTGCAGTTGCCGGTTCAGTTCGAAGTCGCCGTATTTTTCATCTCCGGCGATGACGTGTCCGGACGACGCGAGATGTACCCGGATCTGGTGGGTACGTCCGGTTTTCAGTTCCGCTTCGAGCAGGGTGAAATCCGGGTAATGCTTCAGGACATTGAAAACGGTATGCGCTTCCTGACCTGCGGGATCGACCCTTACCCGCCGCTCGCCTTCCGCAGTATGGTACTTGAGCAGAGGCAAGCGGACATGTTGCCGTTTGTTTTTCCAGTCGCCGTGAACGAGTGCCTGATAACGCTTGTCCACACTGCCCTCGCGTATCTGTTCATGCAGTTTCGTCAGCGCGGAACGTTTTTTTGCCAGTACCAGAATGCCGGATGTTTCCTTGTCCAGCCGGTGGACGAGTTCCAGAAAGCGGGCATCCGGCCGCGTGGCGCGCAGCTGTTCGATCACACCGAATGAAACGCCGGAACCGCCATGCACGGCGACGCCTGCCGGTTTGTTGATGACCAGAATGCTGTCGTCTTCGTAGAGAATGTCGAAGCGGGCATCCGGTATGCGTGGAGTATCGCGCTGTGCGGTCTTGACGGGCGGGATGCGGATGACATCGCCTGCCACCAGCCGGTAGGTCTGATCGACACGCTTTCGGTTGACGCGTACCTGGCCGGAACGCAGAACGCGGTAAACGTGACTTTTCGGCACGCCCTTGAATGCTTTAAACAGGTAGTTGTCGATGCGCTGACCTTCGTCGTTTTCCGTCGCGGTGACGAGCTGAACCTGTCCCATCGGCGAAAGTGCCTCATTATCGACCTGTTTTTTAATGTCTTTGCTGACTTTTCCTCTATGAGTCGGGTTCATTTATCTATATAATCCTGCACTGGCCGGCGTTTTCCCGGCTTGTCTGTGTATGATAAAACAAGCATTCTACACAGTTGTGGCTTCCATTGGCCCTGTTTGAAACAAATTCAGTGGAAAAGATGTGTACGCACCTTCCGTCGTATTCCAGGCCGGCGCCGTAGCGCAGGCCGGACAAGGTAACGGAATGAGGATTTGCGTCTGGATGCAAAGGATTTGAAGGACAAGCAGAAATGGTTCGCTGCTTGTCCAGTGATGTGTTTGATAACCGGAATTTTGTTGTTTGGTTCTGATTTGCCGTTTTCAACGTGTGGGCTGTCTTATTTGAGATGCTGATTACAGGCGTAATCGCCAATCCTGAAACAGATCGAACTCATCCCCGTCCGCAGGACGGCGCGCTCGCTTGCGCCCTTTTGGCCGTTGCACGGCCCGCTTTCCATCCTGTCCATTCCATGCGTACACCCGATTGATTTTCGGTAACGTCCCCCCAGGCGTTCCAATTACAGAATATCGGCCTTGCGAAAGGCCACGGAGTGTATTTTATGAAACGTATGTTGTTCAATGCGACGCAGCAGGAAGAATTGCGCGTGGCGATTGTCGACGGGCAGAAACTGATCGATATCGATATCGAATCCAATGCCCGGGAACTGCACAAATCCAATATCTACAAGGCGGTCATCACCAGGATCGAACCTTCCCTTGAAGCCTGTTTCGTCAATTACGGTGAAGACCGGCACGGTTTTCTGCCTTTCAAGGAAGTATCGCGTTCCCTGTTCCGCGAAGGTGTCGATGTCAGAAACGCCACAATCAAGGACGCGCTGGCCGAAGGACAGGAAATCATGGTCCAGGTCGAAAAGGAAGAGCGCGGCAACAAGGGTGCTGCGCTGACCACTTTCATTTCGCTGGCCGGCCGTTATCTGGTTCTGATGCCGAACAATCCGCGTGGTGGTGGTGTCTCGCGTCGCGTCGAAGGTGAAGAGCGCCAGGAATTGCGCGAAACGATGGACAAGCTTGATGTGCCGCCCGGCATGTCCATCATCGCCCGTACTGCCGGTATCGGCAGGACCGTCGAAGAATTGCAGTGGGACCTGAATTATCTGCTCCAGCTGTGGAACGCGATCGAAAGCGCCGGTTCTTCCGCACCGGGTGCGTTCCTGATTTATCATGAATCGTCTCTGGTCATCCGCGCCATCCGCGACTATTTCCAGCCGGATATCGGCGAAATCCTGATCGATACGGACGAAATCTACGAACAGGCACACCAGTTCATGAGTTATGTCATGCCGGACATGGCCAACCGTGTCAAACGCTATCGTGACGGTGTTCCGCTTTTCTCCCGTTTCCAGATCGAACACCAGATCGAATCGGCCTATTCCCGCGTGGTCTCGCTGCCTTCCGGCGGTTCCATCGTCATCGACCATACTGAAGCGCTGGTTGCCATTGACGTCAACTCGGCCCGTTCTACGCGCGGCACCGATATCGAAACGACGGCGTTCACGACCAACTGCGAAGCGGCCGAGGAAGTCGCACGCCAGTTGCGTTTGCGCGATCTGGGCGGCCTGATCGTGATCGACTTCATCGATATGGAATCGCCGAAGAACCGGCGTGAAATCGAGGCACGTCTGAAAGAAGCATTGCATTATGACCGGGCGCGTGTCCAGATGGACAAGATTTCCCGTTTCGGTCTGATGGAACTGTCGCGCCAGCGACTGCGCCCTTCCCTGTCCGAAGGCAGCCATATCACTTGTCCGCGATGCAACGGTACCGGCCATATTCGCGATACGGAATCGTCCGCCTTGCAGGTATTGCGTATCATCGAGGAAGAATCGATGAAGGAAAGTTCTGCCGTCATCCATGTCCAGATTCCGGTCGATGTCGCCGCTTTCCTGCTGAACGAAAAACGCGGCGAAATCATGAAAGTCGAGTCTCGTCACAAGGTCAAGATCGTCCTGATTCCGAACAAGTATCTGGAAACGCCGCATTACAAGCTCGAACGGATCAAGCATGACGATCCCCGTCTGGAAGAGCCGGAAGTCAGCTACAAGCTGGCGGAACAGTCCGATGTGGACATGAGTTTTTCCAAACGCCAGAAAGAACCGTCCAAGCCGCCGCAGGAAGCCAAGGTCAAGAATATTCCCGAAGGCATGCCTGCTCCGGTCGTCGATCACACGCCGGCCCCTGTACCGGCACAGGCCGCTGTTGCGGAAAAAGGCTTTTTCGACCGGCTTCTGGGCTTTTTGGGTATCGGCAAGGATGAAGCGCCCAAGGAAGAAGAACAGGAAGAAAAACAGTCGGCCAAAGGTAGCCGCAGAGGCAGGAACCAGGATCGCTCCCGTGGCCGTGGCCGCCGCGGAGAAACCCGCGATGACAAGAACCGTACAACGCAACCGGCTGCCGATGCTGCATCCGAACAGGATGAAAGTGTACAGGCTGCACAGAAACCTGCCCGCCAGCGCCGTACCCGTGGCGAAAAGGCCGAACGCCAGCGTGACGAACGCAAGCCGTTGAAGAACGAGGAAGAATCCGTAAAACAGGAAACATCCGTACCGACGACGACCGCTGTCGCCAAGCCGGTGATGACAGCGCTGGTTCCTGTTTCCGAAGCGGTACAGGTCGTTTCGACGGAAACGAAAACATCGGCGGAAGCCGCCTCGTCCGAACGTCCGGCAGGTACCGAAGAAGAAACGCGCCGTCGCCGTCGCCGTGGCGGACGTGGACGCAACCGCCGCGACAATCAGACGGATACGTCTGCCGAACAGACCGAAATGCCGGTCGAAACCGAAGTCATGGTTGCCGAAGCGGTTTCCGTGCCGGTACAGGAAGCAGGAAATGAAGAAGCCCGTGTCGCGGAAACGGCCGGTACGGTACAGGATGGCAGCAATGTGGACGACAATGCGGTTCCACACCGTCGTGAAGGTCGCCGTTCGCATTCGAGACGCCGCCGCGAAGCCGCTGCGGATACGGCAGCGGATGCCGATGTCGTGAACGCAGTCGCAAAAGAACCGAACGTTGCTGCGGACAATGACACGGTGCAGGATGTCCATACAGTTCAGATTCATGCCGAAGTCGAAACGGTTCAGGCCGATACCGTTGCGGAAGCCGAAGTCGTGGCAGTCGAGGCGAAACCGGTCGTGATCGAAACGGAAGCCGTCGTGGTGGAAACGGTAACGGTCGAAACGAATGCCGCTCCCGAACTGGAACAGGCTCCCGCAGCCGGAACGGCTACCGTAACGGAAACGTCTGCCTCAGGTGAAACCGTAGCGGAAGAAAACGTCGTCAAGGTATCGGATGCCGAACCGGCTGCCGCTGCCGAAGCGCCGGAAGTACCGGTTGCCGGGGACGCCGAAACGCAGGAAGACAAGGCGCCTGCCGTTGCCGACGATCCGGTTTCCGCACTGGAAAAGATGCTGGCCGAAGCCGGTTTGACAATGGCGGTGACCGATCCGGACAAGATGAAACAGGTTCGGGAAAGCCAGCCGCAGGACGAAACGGTCAAGCGGCCCGTTCGCCGGAGAAAACCGCCGGTCGTGGTCGATGAAGGTCCGCTGATTCAGGTGGATACCCGCAAGCCCTCCTGATACGGCATATCATGAAAAAACCGCGTTTCAAACGCGGTTTTTTCATGTCCAGAAACGGATGACATGTATTCGTCCCCATGAATCGTACGAAAGAAAACGCCCTTTTCCGTTGCCGGAAAAAGGCGTTTTTGTCTGCGGAGATATTGTCGTTGTCAGCCGAGTGATTTCGCGGCTTCGTCGATCAATGCGACGATATCGTCGGCATGAGAGACGATGGACGCATGGCTCGAATCAAGGGTGACGGTTTTTCGGGCTGCCATCCTGTTCGCCAGCCACTGCTGGGTTTCGACGGGAATGATCCGGTCGGCTGATGAAATCTGGTACCAGCAAGGGAGTTTTTTCCATGCCGCTTCACCGGATGGATTGTTCATGGTGCTGGCATGGATCGGTTTTTGCGTGACGCTCATGACATAGGCCTGGCTGTCGCCGAGATCATGGCAATAGCTTTCCTTGAATTTGTCGTACTTGATCCAGATGTAGTCGTCCAGCGTTTCGGTGAAATTCATGGCGCTGGGCGAAGGATCGCGGTAGGTGAGTACGTCGTTGATGGTTTCGCTTTCGTCAAGCGAATAGGCGGCGCAATAGACAAGGCCGACGACGTTGTCTTCATTGCCCGCGCGGGTGATGACGGCACCGCCGTAGTCGTGACCGACCAGCAAAACGGGTTCCTGCTGGTGTCCGATCATGCGGATGGTATTGTCGATGTCCTCGTCGAGCGATTTGAGCGAATTTTCGACGGCACGTACTTTATAGCCACGGGCATACAGTCCGAGAATGACGTTTTCCCAGTGACAGGCGTCGGACCATGCGCCGTGCACGAGAATGATGGTAGGTTTTTTAGTCATGATTTTCCAGTCAAAGAAAGAGGTGAAAAGGAGTTTTTTGATACTGCCCTTTCAGCATAGGCAGGACAGTGGCGGCCGTGATGACATTCGGCAAAGGATGTGCACGGGAAGATGCATCCTTTCCGGTTTCGTGACGGGAGCGCGTGTGTACATCGTCCTGATGGTTTACTGACCGAACCGGTAGTCCGGCTTTGCTCGGGACGGCGTGCAGGGTCATGAAACAAACGGCAGTTCGTGGTATCTTTGGAATTTGTGTCGTTTCCGGGTGCTTTCATTCATGTCCAGTCCGATTGTCCAGCCCAATGACGTGCCGCATCCGGTACGGCAATCCGTATCCGGCGATATGGTGCCGGACAGGCTGGGGCGTCCCCTGCGCGATCTGCGCATTTCCGTCACGGACCGTTGCAATTTCCGTTGTGTCTATTGCATGCCGAAACAGGTATTCGGCAAGGATTTCCGTTTCATCCCCCATTCCGGGATGCTTTCCTTTGAAGAAGTCGCCAGACTTTCACGGCTGCTTGTATCGATGGGCGTGGAAAAAATCCGTTTGACCGGCGGCGAGCCGTTGTTGCGGCGGCATATCGAGCGGCTGGTCGGGATGCTCTCGCAGCTTGAAACGCCGGATGGTTGTCCGGTCGATGTGACGCTGACGACGAACGGGTCGTTGCTGGCGAAAAAGGCGCGTACCCTTTTCGATGCCGGGTTGCGCCGCATTACGGTATCGCTTGATGCGCTGGACGATGCCGTTTTCATGAAGATGAACGATGTCGGGGTCGGCGTGTCCGATGTCATGAACGGAATCGAGGCGGCGCTCGCAGCCGGTTTTTCGCCGGTCAAGGTCAATACGGTAGTCAAAAAAGGCATGAACGAAAGCGAGATATTGCCGCTGGCACGCCATTTCAGGAATACACCGGTCATCGTCCGCTTTATCGAATATATGGATGTCGGTTCATCAAACGACTGGACGAACCGGCAGGTTGTGCCCGCCGCAAGGATCGTTCAGACCATTCATGCGGAAATGCCGCTGGAACCTGTCGAACCGCATTACCGTGGCGAGACGGCTTCACGCTGGCGTTATCGTGACGGCGGTGGTGAAATCGGTGTGATCGCGAGTGTGACACAGGCCTTTTGCCGGGATTGTACCCGCTTGCGTCTTTCCACCGACGGCAAACTCTACAAATGCCTGTTTGCGACGGAAGGTTTCGATATGAGGCAATTGCTCAGGAACGGCACGTCGGATATAGAACTGGCAGCAGCGATGGCGGCTTTGTGGCGGCAGCGTGACAATCGCTATTCCGAGTTGCGCGGACAGGGATTGCCGCCGACGGAACGGAAAATCGAAATGTCCTATATTGGAGGATAGTGATGGTGTGGATGCTTTCGGGATTGACGGATATGCCCGATTCGTGCCTGTATGATGACGTGACCGGTGTCATTCTCGCCGGTGGTCAGGGCAAAAGAATGGGATCCGCGGACAAGGGATTGCAGCTTCTGGACGGAAAACCGCTGGTCGCGCATGTGATCGACCGGTTGCGCCCCCAGGTCAGTACCCTGATCGTCAACGCCAACCGGAATCAGTCGGCTTATGCCGCTTTCGGTTATCCGGTCTGTTCCGACGAACCGCTGGACTGGTCCGGCCCGCTGGCGGGTTTTCTGACGGGGCTTCGTCATTGCAAGACACTGTATCTGGTGACGGCGCCGTGCGATGCGCCTTTTTTGCCGTCACGGCTGGTCGAGGATTTGCATCGTTCGCTGGAAGAAAAACAGGCCGATCTGGCGGTGGCGGTTTCCAAGGATGATGAATATTGCCGGGTGCAACCGGCATTTTGTCTGATGAAAGCGTCGCTGGCAACGGATCTGGAAAATTTTATGGCACGGGGCGGACGAAAGATCGAACAATGGTATGCGACACGGAAAGTCGCGACGGCCTGTTTCAACGAACGTCACGGTTTCGAGAATGTCAACACGCCGGATGAGCTGGCGTGGTTGCAGGGAATGTCAGGCGACAGACAGGATGGTGCGGTATGAATGGATCATTGATGACGATGGCGGAACTGACCGCGTCCCTGCCCTCTTACAATCCCGATGCGATTTCCGTGAAAATGGCGCATGACCTGATCGCAGGCTTCGTCACGCCGGTATCGGGTATCGAACGCTTGCCCTTGCGTTATGCACTGGGGCGTGTGCTGGCCGAAGATGTCGTCTCTCCGGTTTCGGTACCCGGTTTCGACAATGCGGCGATGGACGGGTTCGCTTTTTGCGCGCGGGATGCGAATTTGTCCGGGCCGCTGGCGCTGGATGTGGTCGGTTATGCCTATGCCGGACATCCTTATCGTGGAGATATCGGCGATGGCGAATGTATCCGGATCATGACGGGTGCCCCCGTTCCGGGAGGATGCGATACGGTAGTTCAGCAGGAACATGTCGAAATGGCCGAGGATGAAACGCATGTGGTCATTCCGGCCGGTACGGTGACATGCGGCGACAATATCCGCAAGGCAGGCGAAAATTTGCGTGAGGGGGCGACGGTTCTGGCTGAAGGGACGGTTTTGCGCCCCGCCCATCTCGGTTTGCTGGCATCGGCGGGACTGCCTGATGTGGCTGTACGCCGGAAGGTTCGGGTCGCCCTTTTTTCGACGGGAGACGAATTGCGGACCGCCGGGATGGAACTCGATACCGGCGCGGTGTACGACAGCAACCGTACTGTACTGGCCGGATTGATGGAACGGCTGGGATGCGAGGTGCTGGATATGGGAATCATCGGTGACGATCGGGCAGAACTGGAAAAGGCGTTGCAAAATGCCTGTCGCAATGCCGATGCCATCGTTACATCGGGCGGTGTATCGGTCGGTGTGGCCGATTATACGAAACAGGTTATGGCGTCGATGGGCGATGTCGTTTTCTGGTCGGTGAAAATGCGGCCCGGCCGTCCGATGGCATTCGGCAGGATTCATGCCGGTGGCGATCATGCCTGTCTGTTCGGTTTGCCGGGCAATCCGGTTGCGGTGATGGTGTCTTTCTACTTTTTCGTGCGTGATGCGCTCATGCATATGATGGGTGCACTGCCCGCTCCGTTGCTGACGGTCAGGGCGCAGGCGGCGACGAATTTTTCCAAGCGTGTCGGCAGAACCGAGTTCCAGCGCGGGGTATTGAGCCAGAATGCCGACGG
The DNA here is from genome assembly GCF_027158465.1 of Oxalobacter paeniformigenes. Classification (NCBI taxonomy): domain Bacteria; kingdom Pseudomonadati; phylum Pseudomonadota; class Betaproteobacteria; order Burkholderiales; family Oxalobacteraceae; genus Oxalobacter; species Oxalobacter paeniformigenes. The sequence goes on along the minus strand of NZ_JAMKYL010000001.1, from coordinate 744,919 downwards.
CAATCTGACGGTGCGAACGACAGGAGAACAGGGTTCGGGAATATTGCGTTCCATGGCCGAGGCGAACGCCATCGTCGTGTTGCCAGAAGAAGGCGGAACCGTTCGGGCCGGAGAATGGGTCGATGTCGTTTTGCTTGAGGGACTGGTCTGACCGGTTCGGTTGACGGCGCTTCGGAGGAAGCATGTTCAGTATAGGATGCCATTTGTCGGTTTCGAAGGGAATGTACCGGATGGGACAGGATGCGCTGTCGATCGGTGCGACGACGTTCCAGTTTTTCACGCGCAATCCCCGCGGCGGTTCCGCACGGGAAATCGATCCCGATGATTTTGCCGCATTGCGTACGCTGATGACGGAAAACGGTTTCGCTCCGGTCATCGCGCATGCCCCCTATACCCTCAATCCCTGTGCAAGGGATGAACGGTTGCGGGAGTTCGCCTGCGAAACGATGTGTGACGACCTGAAAAGGCTTTCGCTTTTGCCTGACGCCCTTTACAACTTCCATCCCGGCAGTCATGTCGGCCAGGGAGTCCAGGAAGGCATCGCGCTGACGGCCGCCCTGCTCCGACGGGTGCTGGAAACGGAACCGGAAACGATGATTCTTCTTGAGACGATGTCGGGACGCGGCAGCGAAATCGGCGGACGTTTCGAGGAAATCCGCGACATTCTCGATTTGTGCGGCAACCATCCGAAAACAGGCGTTTGTCTGGATACCTGCCATGTCTGGGCGGTCGGCTACGACATCGTCGACCGGCTGGATGACGTGCTTGAAACTTTCGACAAGGTCATCGGGCTTTCGCGCCTGCATGCCATTCATCTCAACGACAGCATGACACCTTTTGGCAGTCGCAAGGACCGCCATGCGAAAATCGGGGAAGGCACGATCGGTATGGATGCGCTGGTACGGCTGGTGAATCATCCGTGCCTGCGCCATTTGCCGTTTTGTCTGGAAACACCCAACGAATTGCCGGGTTATGCCGATGAAATCGCCATGCTCAAGGCGCGTTTCCAGTCGTCATGAACGGCTGTTGAGCTGTGCACGCAAATTGGCAATGCTGTAATAACGTGCGTCGATGATATCGTCGTCGATACCTGCGTTTTTCATGCGGTCTTCCAGTCCCGCAAGTTTTTCGGTGAAATCCCGAATGCCCTTGTCGAAATACTCCCGCTCCGCTTCGGGTATCGCGATTCGCCGGATGATTTCTCCCCAGTCATCGAGAATTTCCCCTCTTTCATCGACCCATTCCAGCGAGCGTGCGATATCGTCGGTCATGAGGTGGGATGGCGAAAAATCGTAAAGCGGCGCCAGTCCGGTCTGTTTGCCGGATGAGAGAATCGCGGTATTGTGCGGATGATTGTCCGTATTGCCCAGCGCGACATTGAGCATATCGCGTTTGACGTATTCCAGCGTGGTGCCTGCCGGGTCGCTTGTGAAATGCCGCAGCGTATCCAGTACGGTATTCTGGCTCGGCATGACGGTTTCGTCGGCGATGCCGCACAGGGATACCAGACTTTCCGTCGCATGCCGGATGACGTGGTTTCCGGAAACTTCGCGGTCGAACCGCGGGATGAACAGCATGTCGCTTTGCCAGGTCGGCAAACGGGAAACGGTGATGCCCATCTCATGCGCCACGCGGAAATATCCCGCCTCGTTTTCCAGTACCTTCCAGTCGGCCAGATTGCGTCCGGACGAAAGCTTCAGCAGAAAATGACCGGCTGCACGTTCGTCAGGCAGCGCGGCATCGGCATACCACAGACCGTTTTTGTCGCGTGTCATCAGGAATTTGGGCGTTTTGCCCTGGAGGCTGGTCGTACCGGCGGAAAGCATGCCGTGTTCCTCGAGATATTCGACGAAATCCTCGCTGCGCTCCAGTATTTCCTTAAGCGTGAAGCCACGATTGACCCATACCGGTGCACGATCGGCAAGGTGTCGTTTATAGGCTTCATAGGCTTCGGCGATCCGCAGGTTGCCGACGGGATCGATTGCACCCAGCAGCATGATTTGCCAGTTGACGGCAGCGGTATCGGGCAAGTGGTGTTCATAGAGCAGATAGTCGCGCCCTTCTCCATCCGGAATCAGATCGAACAGGAACGATGGCCAGTGCGGCAACAGGTAAGGTTCCGGACGGACGGGATAATGGCGCGAAACCGGAAGTGTTCCCGTTTTGATGTAGTCGGGAAGATATGTCAGTCTGGATGGCGATGTTTTTCCTTTTTCCGGCGTGTCCGTTTCGACCAGACAGCAGGGTTGCCAGCGACCTTGCCCGAATATTTCGATTGTACAATGCATGTCCGCTCCTGATGGCGCAATGCTTTTATCTTAACATCATCGTTTGTCGACAGACAGGCAAAGCTTTCCCTGTCGGGGATATACGGAGGCTTTCCAGGAATACGAACTGACATTTCCGTTTTAATGAAATGACATGAAAAAATCGTTGTAATATCTTGATTGAAAGTGATTTTTATGAATTGGATTGTCGATATGCGGATGAAATCAAATCGTATGGCGCGGCATATGATGGCATGCCGGGAAAGATAGTGTACCGTGCATGGGGGGACGGACAGATATGCCATGCATACCGTTTTTCGCGGTTCGCTTGTGGCCGATGGCCGGAAACGGGGTCGCCGGCGAGATAAAAACAGTTACGTTATAATACACGCATGGCCCCGCCGTGCCTGATGGACAGGATATGAAAAACGGGCTGCCGGCAATAGCCGGCAACCCGTTTTGCCACCGCTCTGAAGGGAAGTCAGAAGTTGTGGGTGATACCGATCTGGACACCGGTGACGGAATCGTCAGCAACCCCATTGCTGTTGTAGATTTCGCCGACCGCTTCGTTGTCACTGTCGGTATAGGATGCCATGGCATACAGGGAAGTCCGTTTGGAAAGGTCGTAGGTATACCCGACAGCATACTTGTTGACCTTGCCGTCATAATCTCCGTGGCTTTCGAGCTCACCACGGTTGTACGAGAATTTGACGGTATGCGGACCGGTGTTGTATTGCAGACCGATCAGCCAGTCTTTCTGGCCGATTTCCATGCCGTAATTGTCCAGCAGGATACTGGCGGCGGCCCGTTTGATCGTCGTGTCCTGATAACCTGCGGATACTGTGAAGCCTTCGTACGTATATGCACCGCCGATGTTCCAGAGCCAGGAATTGTCCGAGTCGGCCAGCCTGTCGTAGTTGGCGGTCAGCATCAGCGCCCCGCCATCGTATTTCATGCCGATACCGAAGCCGTCGTTCCCGTTGTTGTGATACCAGTTCTGGCTACCGTGCGTATCCTGTCCGAGCGTATAACTCAGATTGATGCCGAAACCGGCCCATGTCGGACTGTCGTAGCGGACGGTGTTTGCCAACTGTTCGGAATACAGAATGTTGTATCCGACCAGAGCGGAACCGACACCGGTTACGGCAAACGGATCGATATCGCCGAAGTTTTCGATGGCGACGTCATTGACACGCCCCAAACGGATGGCCCCCATGCTTTCGCTTTGCAAGCCCACATTGGCGGCACCCTGCCATTCAACACCGTTTTCCCCGTTGGGGTCAGCCCCCTGAAGGATATCCAGCGCATTGTTGCCGGAGAATTTCACCCCATTGTTCAGGTCGAAGCGGCGTTCAAGCTGGAATGTCGCTTTCACGCTGGAACCCAGTTCTTCGGTGCCGCGCACGCCGATCAGACTGTCGTCGTTGCTCCCCATCCGGACATCCGATCCGCTTTCCTTGATGAAACCGGTATCGACTGTACCGTAGATGGTGACATTGGTCTGTGCATGCGCCATACCGGCAATCCCCATTGCCATTAAAGACGCGAGTAATGTTTTATTCATTGTGAATAAATCCTCAAAATGAATTGTTAAAGAACAGTTGCTCGCATGCGCATGCTGGAGGCAATTATAGAGAGAAAGTCTCTAAATGAGAACAATTATCATTAAATATAAGAAATGATTATTGTTCTCAAACAACAATTTGACATGTAAAATAAATTCGGGGGAATTTGGCTTGTGATGACTGTTTTTCCGGAAAACGGAAATTGGTTTGGAGAATCAGGAAGTGTATGACGGTTCTGACGGGGATAAACGATGACGAAATGGCGGCTTGATCGGTGCCGCCCCTGAAAAGGCGATATCGTTTGTTTACGGCGATTGTGTATGTTTGGGGAAAGGAACGATGCCCTGCCCTTTTTGTCGGGCAAGGACACGGGAAACACCGCAAGTATTCGTTTTGTCAGAGAATGTGCGTCGATGGCGATACGGATTGCCGCCAGTTTTCGATGACTTGTGGCGTCAGGGTGCTGTTTGCCAGTTCCTGCCACATGTCGCCGATGGCTTTCCATTGACTGTATTGCATGGCAAGTTCTGATGCATGGGTCGCCATGGAGCAGCTTCCCGTCATTTTGACCATTTCGTCAAGCTCTGCTTTTTCTTTTTCCCAACCGCTGTTGTCCCTGTTTTTTTCGGTGACGATATGTTCGGTGAGCGTCTTCAGGCACAAGATCAGACCGTATTCCTCGCGATGCCCTTTTTTTCGGATAGCCTCAAGTTGTGCGGAAAAATCATCGAGAAATTTGCGATGGTACGGATTGACATCCATACCCGGCAACAGCGAAGCGATTTCCGATGCCAGATCCTGCCGGTATTTGAGCGGCAGCTTGCCGAACCATTCAATGAAACTGTCGTAAGGTGTCGTCATGAAATGCCTTCTGGTATTGAGCGTTTGAGTATGGAACCGGGCAATACCGGTATGCCTCATGATACCGGAAAGTGCGGCCTGCTGTCTGTCGTTTTCGGGTGTTTTTGTATCCTGTCGCAGTCTGTCGCGATCCGGTTCCGGTATCGGGAACCGGTCAGACGAGCGGCGAATACCGGACGATCCGGTTGTAGCTTTCGATGGCGTCGCTGTAACGTTTCATCATGCGGTTGAACGATATGGCTTTCCTGTCGGTTTTCATATCGCGATAGCAGGCGATCATCCGGGTCAGGTTTTCGCGGATGTTGTCCAGTCCCTTGTTTTTGTCACGCTGAGGATAGGCCTTGTCCAGAATTTTTTGCTGCGTTTCCAGCGCGCTTTCCATTTGCATAACCAGCGTATCGCATTGAGTGCAACTTGCCTTCATGGCGATTGTTTGTTGCGGCTGGTTGAGCAGCGTCACGAGTTCCTGTGCGAGCAGCAGGCTGGTTTCGGTGTAGTATCCGATCATGCTTTTGCTGCTGCGGTAGGCTGTGATCCGTTTTTCCGTTTCCGTTTTTTGCATGCCGAACAGGATGGTACCGAGCCGATCCATCGCGGCGATCATGTTGTCGTAGTCCTGTTGCAGGATCGGAAAGATTTTTTTCGCGCCGGCCAGGTCGTCGCGACGGTACATCTGGTTGCGAAAATATGGCAGACTGGTTTGTTCATCGGTACGGAGTTTTTCGCCCGCCTTGACGGCGGCGGCGATGGCTTCATCCAGTTCGGGCATTGATGTATCGGTGCTGGCCTGGCATTTTTTCAGCAAAATCAGTCCTTTGGGAAGACCATCGACGATGGGGAAGGAAATGGTGTCGGTTGACTGTGCCTTGAAAGTATGGTTTTGCAAGGTATGAAAGGATGGCCACAGGCTCCATGATCCGACCATGATGCTGTTGTAGGCTGTGATGCAGTTGTTGAGCTTTTCCGTCCGTGCGGTACCGTCCTTGTTCACCAGTTTCAGTGCGCCGGTGGCCGATTCCGCCACCGCACCGTCCGATTCGTTTTGCAGACGGTTCTGGTTGACGGCTTCGACAATCGTCGGAATCGCATAGTAGCATCCGGACAGGGCAAATGGCGCGATGGCCAGCATGGCAAGCCGGAGAAATACAGAATGCTTCATGGCGGCATTTCATGGGGATGACGGGATTAAGATAACTGAAATGTGCCGATTATGCCAGTATGGCCGCGCGTCGTTGTTCTGCGCATACTGACTGCGATGTACAGTATCAGTACGGTTTGCCTGTTCTCCGTCTGTTCGCCATCAGTGCGTCGTTGAATTTTTTGTGCATGGCGGCCAGATCGCCGGTTTTCTTGTGCTGGCGAAGGTCGCGGTAACTGCCGACAAGGCTCGTCAGGATACGGTATACCGAAAGCGATGCGGCCGTATTTTTTCTGCTGGATGCCCTGGCCTCTTCATATGCCTTGCGCTGGGCAGCCAGCGAGGTTTCGAGTCTGCGCAAGAGCTGGTTACCCCTGGCATACAGTGTGGTGCTGTCCAGCGGTTCTTCCGATTCGGCAAACAACGCCAGCAAGTCTTGCGCATTCTGGATGCTTTCTTCTGTGTAGTATCCCAGCCAGTCGCCTTTTTCACGGAAAAAGTCCATTCGTCGGACAGATTCTTCCTTGCGGTATTGAAGCAGCAAGGTTTCGATTTTCGCCATGTGGGAAAACATGGCTTCGTAGTCATTCTGGATAGCGTTGTACGATGCCCTGGCCTTGGCAAGATGGTCTTTGCGGTATTCGCGATTGCGGAAATACGGTTCCAGTTCCTGTTCGTCCTGTCTCAGCTTGTTTCCGGCCTGCCATGCATTGCGTACCGCGTCATCCAGATCGCCCAGGTTTTCATCTTCGATAGCCAGCCCCTGCCCGAAAAGTTCCAGTCCCCTGTTCAACGAGCGGGATGTCGAAAAACGGATGTCGTCGGCGGATTTCGCTTTTCTGACCAGATGAAAAGTGTTGTATGCCGGTTGCAGGCTGTCCGGACCGTTCATCAGCAGATAATAGGCTTGTGTGTACAGATCGAGTTTTTTTGAAAAAGCGTTTTCCGGGTGCTGAACGAAGGGCGTATGAGTGACGTTTTGCGTTACGGCAGGTTTTTCGGATGTCTGGTTGCATCCGGCCAGTCCGGCGGCGGCAGCCAGCAGCACAGGCAAGGCAATGGCGACGAATTTCATGAAAGTATCAAAATACGAGTCTGCAATGGCGACGGGAAGTTTTTCCGGAAACGGCCGGATACCAGGTTTTACGCAATGCCGCACAAGACCTTTCGCCGGTTGTGCGAACGGTCCGATATCCGGATGACATCGCCGGACGGCAAATGCCGGTCTGACGGTTAGCTGGCAAAACGGTGTATCAGGATGGGCAAAAAACGCATAAAAAAGGGTAACTTCCGTTACCCTTTCAGGTTTGTCCGGTTTTGCCGGGTGGCTTTCGCCATGCCTGCGGCATTACGGACGCCGTGTATTTATTTTCCCAGACGTTTGTCCAGTTCGCCGCTTTCGGCCATATCCAGCAATTCCGGAAGGCCACCGACATGGTCGTATCCGATGAAAATCTGCGGCAATGTATGGCAGCCGGAACGTGCCCACATTTCGACAGCCAGGTTCATATTGACGCCGACGACGATTTTCTTGAAAGGAATACCTCTGGATTCCAGAAACTGGCAGGCCAGATCACAGGCCTTGTGACCTTCCACGACGTACATTTCGATTTCGTTTTTCATCTTCATCCTTTGGTGCGTTAAGGTGGAACAGGACAATGTCTGTCATGTATCGAATGCCGCTTATTATATACCGAGTTGCCTGAGCGTTTTTTCTGCGAAACAATATTTTTTCGGTAAGAAAAATATCCGGCACCAGAATGGCCTGTCAGACAGGATTTCCCTTTTTCCGCATAAAGAAAAAGGGGTTACGTTTTCACGTAACCCCCAGTATTCTGGCTCCTCGACCTGGGCTCGAACCAGGGACCTGCGGATTAACAGTCCGTCGCTCTACCGACTGAGCTATCGAGGAATTGAGAAAAAAATTATATTCAATTCATTTGATGCTGTCAAGTTTTTTTAATTTGCCATTTTTTGAATGGCGTCTTGACTGCGTCAAGTCGATTTTTAAATTATAGCGTATTTCTAATCGTTGTGGGAATTTTTGTCGCTTTCCAGTTGTGTTTCAGGGATAGGTGTTGTTTTTTGTGCCTCATCCGTATCTTCCAGAAGCTGAATGAAGATTTCCCCTTTCCGGATCATGGACAGTTCGCTGCGTGCACGTTCCTCGATGGCTTCCGTGCCTTCGCTCAGTGAGCGGACTTCGGATGCCAGTCTGGCGTTTTTCAGTTTTTGTTCCTCGTTTTTTTCCTGAACGGCTTCAAGCTGACGGTGCAATTCCCATACACGCAGCCATCCGCCCTTCCCCAGCCAGAGCGGATACTGGATCAGAACCAGCAAAACGGCCAGCGCAATGGTAATCAGTCGCATGATGGTCGGCGCAGTATCGGAAAATATACCGGTTACTGGAAATCGGGCCGGTTATCAGCAAATGACCGGCCCGAACGGTTATTTGAGATTGTAAAAAGCGCTTCGTCCCGGATAGCTTGCGACTTCGCCCAGATCTTCCTCGATACGGAGAAGCTGGTTGTATTTGGCGATCCGGTCGGAACGTGACAGCGATCCGGTCTTGATCTGCAAGGCATTGGTTCCGACGGCGATGTCTGCGATGGTCGAATCTTCCGTTTCACCGGAACGGTGGGATACGACTGCGGTATAACCGGCGCGTTTCGCCATTTCGATGGCGGCGAAGGTTTCGGTCAGGGTACCGATCTGGTTGATCTTGATGAGGATCGAATTGGCCACGCCTTTCTGGATGCCTTCACGCAGGATGCGGGTGTTGGTCACGAACAGATCGTCACCGACGAGCTGGACGCGTTTGCCGAGTTTTTCGGTCAGGTATGCCCAGCCTTCCCAGTCGTCTTCGGACATGGCGTCTTCAATCGAAAGGATCGGATATTTGTCGCACCATGTTTCGAGCAGATGGGTGAATTCTTCTGCCGAGAGTACCAGCCCTTCACCGGTCAGGTGATATTTGCCGTCCTTGTAGAATTCGCTGGCGGCGCAGTCCAGACCGATACAGACATCGGTTCCGGGTACATAGCCGGCTTTTTCGATGGCCGTGATGATGAGTTGGATGGCTTCTTCATGATGGGCGACCGATGGAGCGAAACCACCTTCGTCGCCGACCGATGTGGTCAGGCCTTTTTCCTGAAGGATTTTTTTCAGGGTGTGGAAAATTTCCGCACCGCACTGGAGTGCCGCCGAGAAAGAGCTGGCGCCGACAGGAATGATCATGAATTCCTGGATGTTGAGATTGTTGTCGGCATGGGCGCCGCCGTTGATGATGTTCATCATCGGAACCGGCAACTGCATGATGCCGGAACCGCCGAAGTAACGGTACAGCGGCAAACCGGCTTCTTCGGCGGCGGCCTTGGCCACGGCCATGGAGACGGCCAGCATGGCGTTGGCGCCGAGACGGCTTTTGTTTTCGGTACCGTCCAGATCGATCAGGGTGCGGTCCAGAAACGCCTGTTCGCTGGCGTCCAGCCCGATGATCGCTTCGGCGATTTCCGTATTGATGTGTTCGATGGCTTTTCTTACGCCCTTGCCGTTGTAACGGCTGGCATCGCCGTCACGCAGTTCAATGGCTTCGCGCGATCCGGTGGATGCACCTGATGGAACGGCTGCCCGTCCCATGACGCCCGATTCCAGAAGGACGTCGCATTCGACGGTCGGGTTGCCGCGGGAATCGAGGATTTCGCGTCCGATGAGGTCAACGATAGCGCTCATAAATATATGTCTCCCAAACTAACTAGTATCTTTTGTATTTTGTTCTCAGAAACCGAATTCCGGCATGCCCGCCTGCTTGACGGCCTTGTCCAGTACGACAAGCTGTTCGAGCAAGTCTTTCATGCGGGCCAGCGGGACGGCATTGGGTCCATCCGACTTGGCTTCGGCTGGATTCGGGTGCGTTTCCATGAACAGGCCGGCAACGCCGACCGCCAGTGCGGCACGTGCCAGCACAGGGACGAATTCGCGCTGGCCACCGGATGCATCGCCCAGTCCGCCGGGCAGCTGGACGGAATGCGTCGCGTCGAATACGACAGGACACCCCGTCTGGCGCATGATGGCCAGGGAACGCATGTCGGAAACCAGATTGTTGTAGCCGAACGATGCGCCCCGTTCGCATACGGTGAAATTGTCTTCGGCAACACCTGCCTCACGAGCGGCTTCACGTGCTTTTCTGACGACATTGATCATGTCGCCGGGGGCGAGAAACTGTCCTTTTTTGATGTTGACGGGTTTGCCGCTGCGGGCGCATGCCTGGATGAAGTCGGTCTGCCTGCACAAAAACGCCGGTGTCTGCAAGACATCGACGACTTCGGAAACCGGACCGACTTCGGCTTCGGTATGGACGTCGGTCAGAACCGGAACATCAAACTGTTTTTTGACGTCGGCCAGTATGTCGAGCCCCTTTTCCATACCGAGTCCGCGAAACGACGAGGACGAGGAACGGTTGGCCTTGTCGTAGGATGACTTGTAGATGAACGGAATGCCCAGCGCGCCGGTCATTTCCTTGAGGGCACCAGCCGTGTCGATCGCCAGCTGGCGCGATTCGATCACGCATGGCCCGGCGATCAGGAAAAACGGTTTGTCGAGTCCGATGTCAACACCGCAAAGTTTCATGCTTTTTGTCCTTTGGCTTCTTTTGCCTGTCTGTTGGCGATCGCCGCCTTGATGAAGGCCGTAAAGAGCGGATGGCCGTCACGTGGCGTCGATTTGAATTCAGGATGATACTGCACACCGATGAACCATGGGTGCGCATGTTTGCCGGTTCTCGGCAATTCCATGATTTCGCACAATTTTTCGGTCGGCGTCATGGCCGAGACGACAAGACCTGCCTCCTTGAGGCGTTCCAGATACAGGTTGTTGGCTTCGTAACGGTGGCGATGGCGTTCGGTGACGACATTGCCGTAAATTTCGGATGCCAGCGTACCGGGTTCGACGGCACAGGTCTGCGCACCCAGACGCATGGTGCCGCCCAGATCGGAGTTTTCGTCACGATGCTCCAGTTCGCCGCTGCGGTTGTGCCATTCGGTGATCAGGGCGACGACCGGCTGATCGGTGTCCGGATCGAATTCCGTCGAATTGGCGTGCGTCAGGCCGGCGACATGCCGGGCGAATTCGATCAGGGCGACCTGCATGCCCAGACAGATGCCCAGATAGGGAACCTTGTGTTCGCGGGCGTATTGCGCCGTGGCGATCTTGCCTTCCACGCCGCGCTTGCCGAAGCCGCCCGGCACGAGGATGGCGTCGTATTTCGACAGGTGCGCCGTACCTTTTGCCTCGATTTCTTCCGAGTCGAGGAAATCGATGTTGACCTTGCAGCCTGTATGGATGCCGGCATGGCGGATTGCTTCGATAAGCGATTTGTACGATTCGGTCAGATCGACATATTTGCCGACCATGCAGATCGAGACTTCCGTTTCGGGATGTTCGAGGGCATAGACCAGCTTGTTCCACATGGACAGATCGGCGGGAGGCGGGTTCAGTCCCAGCTTGTCGCAGACGATGGCATCAAGCCCCTGATCGTGGAGCATTTGCGGAATCTTGTAGATGGTGTCGGCATCCCATACGGAAATGACGGCGTCTTCACGGACGTTGGAAAACAGGGAAATCTTGGCCCGTTCGTCTTCGGGAATCGGCCGGTCGGCACGGCACAGCAGCGCGTCCGGGTAAATCCCGATTTCACGCAACTTCTGGACACTGTGCTGGGTCGGTTTCGTTTTCAGCTCACCTGCCGAAGCGATGTACGGAACGAGCGTCAGATGGATGAATACCGTCGAGTTCTTTTCCGCACGCAGGCTCAGCTGGCGTGCGGCTTCCAGAAACGGCAAGGATTCGATATCGCCGACGGTACCGCCGATTTCGACCAGCGCGACTTCGTAACCTTTCGCGCCACGGTGAATGAAATTCTGGATTTCGTTGGTGATATGCGGGATGACCTGGACGGTCTTGCCCAGATATTCCCCACGCCGCTCCTTGCGGATGACGGATTCATAAATCTGCCCGGTGGTGAAGTTGTTCACCTTGTGCATCCGGGTGGAAATGAAACGTTCATAATGGCCCAGATCCAGGTCGGTTTCCGCGCCGTCGTCGGTGACGAAGACTTCGCCGTGCTGGAACGGACTCATCGTGCCGGGGTCCACATTGATATATGGGTCCAGCTTGATCATGGTGACTTTAAGGCCGCGCGATTCGAGGATGGCGGCAAGCGATGCGGCGGCGATACCCTTACCCAGGGATGAAACGACACCGCCCGTGACGAATACGAATTTGGTCATTACAGAAGGTGCTCTAGGCACGTAGCAGGAAATCCAAATTATAACTTAAAAGTGATGATGTCATGGCAATTTAATTCATTGCCCGAGGTCCCCTGCCCGGTACATGTATGCTTTGCGCAGCCAGCCGTGCAAAAGGTGTGTCCGATGAGGCGTCATGTCGTCGATATCGGTTCCGGAAAGTGTTGAGGATGCTGTGCGATATTTATCAATTTACTTTCGGTTTGTTTTACAATTTATTGTATTTCAAAGTTTTTTGCAAATGATGTTTTGTCAGGATGGTGATGGCGAACGGTATGCAGAACTGACGGGGTTGCGGCTTGTGCGTGTTATGGCGTATGCCAGTAACGCGCGTTTTCCGAACGCTGTGTGACGGTCTCGATTCCCGGTCCGATTTTCATGAGAATGGCGCCGTCCCGGTCGCTCCGGTAAAGGTACGTTTTCATGATGTCGTAACGTTCGGTGATGCGCGGATTCGGATGTCCATAGCGGTTTAGGTAGCCGGTCTGGAATATGGCGATTTCCGGGGAAACAGCCAGGAGAAATGGCCATGTCGATGATGTCGCACTGCCGTGGTGCGGGACGGCCAGTATGTCGGCATGCAGCGTTTCTCCGTAACGCGCGACAAGTTCCCGCTCTTCCCTGCCCTCGATATCACCGGTCAACAGCACGGAACGATATTCGTTCGATACTTTAAGAACACAACTTAAACTGTTGGTTTTCGATGATTTTTCAAGGTAATCATCACTGGATGGATAGAGAACATCGAAGCGGATGCCATCCCATTCCCAGTGTTGTCCGGCCAGACACGGGCGATGTGTCGGCAATACCTTGACCAGCAGTTTGTCGGGTGACATGGATGTGAGGATATCTTTTGCAGGCATGACTCGTGTGATCGCCAGCAGGCCGCCGGCATGGTCGTCGTCACCGTGCGAGACAACGATGGTGTCCAGTTCGCGGATGCCGCGTGTCTGGAGATAGGGCAGGATGATATGCCCTGCCGCATCCGATGCATAGGAATACGATGGCCCGGTATCGAACAGCAGTCGGTGGTGTTGTGTTTCGACGAGTACGGCGCCCCCCTGCCCGACATCGAGTACGGTGACATGCATTTCCCCTTTTTCGGGGTGTTCGGGGGCACCCAGAAACAGGGGGAGCCAGCACAGGATGCCCAGAGCGCGCAGCGGCCAGCCTTTCGGGGCAAGCATCCACAAGGTTCCGGCGATTGCGAATGCGATGAGGTAAAGCGGTGGCGATGGCGCATGCCAGACGGCGAAGGAAAAGGATGCCAGCCAGTCGAGGAAAACGGCGAGCCACTCGAAAGCGAGATGGGCGGTTTTGAGGATGTATGTGCAAAGCGGTTCGGGCAGGATGCTTCCGATGAGCGACAGCGGCGTGACCAGCAGCGTGACGACAGGGATGGCAATGGCATTGGCGGCGGGACCGATGAGGGATATGTGTCCGAAAAACAGCATGGTCAGCGGTACGAGGCCTGCGGTGACGGCCCATTGTGTTCTGGCTGCGGCGATGAGACCGTGCAGCCATTTTCGCAGTCGTGAGGTATTCTGTGTGACGGGATGTACCCTGCCGACGGTTGTGTACAGGATGATGCCGACGGCACCGAATGAAAGCCAGAATCCGGGTTTCATGACGGCTGGCGGATCCGTGAGCAATACCAGTCCTGCCGCGGCGAGCAGGACGCGGGAAATGCGGATTTGCCGTCCGCTCCACAGGGCAGCTGCGACGATGGCAAGCATACATAGTGTGCGTCGTGCCGGGACGCCGAAGCCGGCCAGCGCCACATAGATCAGCGCCATGACAAGACCGGCGATCGCGGCGGCTTTTTGTGCAGGCAGCATGAGCGGCAGCGGGATATTCGTGAAAAAGGAGCGTCGCCACAGGGCGCCGGTCAGGACGGCGAAAAGTCCTGCCACAAGTGTGATATGCAAGCCCGATATGGCGACGAGATGGGAAATGCCGGTCTGGCTGAACAGTTTCCAGTCGGCGCGGGATATGGCGTTCTGGTCGCCGATGACAAGCGCGATGATGACGCCGGCATAGGCATCTTCCTGCAATGCGCCGGCGATCCGCTCACGGATATGAAAGCGTAATGCGTCGATGACGTGCATCGGGCTCCATACAAACGGTTCGATCAGGGTATTGTGTGTCGCCTGTTTGTTGTCGATATGACCGGTGGCGCGGATTTTTTTGGCGAAAAGCTGGTATTCATAATCGAAGCCGCCCGGATTGGCGTGACCATGTGGGCGTTTCAGACGGACGTCGAACCGCCATTTCTGTCCCGGCATGAGTCGATGGGTATTTTCGCCACCGGCTGTTCCCGGTGTGTTTCGCCAGTGAAGCAAGATGTTTTCCGGTATCGTGACGGGTTTGTTTTCGCAGAAAGCCCGTTCGACATGAAAGGGGAAACGTATGCCGTTTTCTGTTGCTTGTGGCAGGTCGGCGATAGTGCCGGTAACGGTGATCGGGCGGTTTTCAAGCGATGGCGGCAGGTTTTCAGACAGGGTGACGTACGCGAGAGCGGATGCCCAGACGATGCCGGCGCAACATCCTGCCAGTGCGCGCGCGAGCATGACGGCCGGTTCGAAGCGCTGTTTGAGCACAGGGACGAAGGAAAGAACGAGGAATGCGACGGCCAGCGACGACAGGATCAGCAGGACGGTTTTTCCGGGCAATGCGGCTTGCTGTTGCAGGCCGGCGATGCCGAGGATGAAACCGGTGATGGCGCTGTACATTTATATTGCAAGCCGTTGCGCCAGTTTCGGAATGGCTGTGATGGCGTTGCGGCGGGTGTGTTCTGCCAGTTCGTCAGCCGTAATGCCACGGAGTGCGGCAAGGGTTTCTCCGATACGCGGCAGTTCCAGCGGACTGTTTTCCTTGCGGTTTTTCCATGCCGGGGGCAAATCGGGGGAATCGGTTTCAACGACGATGGTATCGATCGGCAAGGTAGCGACAAGTTGGCGGAGTTGCCGGGCGCGTTCGTGGGTGGATGTGCCGCAAAAGCTGAGTTTGAATCCCAGGTCGATGAAGGCTTGCGCCTGTTGCAGACTGCCGCTGAAAGCGTGGGCGATGCCGCTGTGGATGTCATGGCGTCTGAGGTATTTCAGGACGGTATCGACGGCGCGGCGGGTATGCAGCAACACGGGCAATCCGTGTTTTTTCGCCATTTTCAGTTGTTCGACAAAGAAAAATTCCTGTTTTTCGCGCAAGGGCGAACGCGTCAGTTCGGGAAGGTAAAAATCCAGCCCGATTTCCCCAATTGCCACGAGATGCGGATCGGCACGGTCTTTTTGCAGGATCTCGTCGAGTATGCGCAAGTCGTTTTCATCGCTGCCGGCGACATAGAGCGGATGGATGCCCAGTGCACAGGAACAGTTGGCGCAGGTATGGGCCAGTTCGGTCACTCTGGCGAATCCCGGACGGTCTATCGAGGGAATCACGATGTGGCAAATGCCCTCTTTCGCCGCTTCGGCGGCGATTCGCCGTTCATTGCCCGCAAATTCCGGGGCATCGAGATGGCAATGCGTATCTATCCACATGGCGACGACCGGTGACTGGAAACGAAAATACTGTAACCTATTCCGCCACTTTTTGCAGGCCTTTTCCCGACATGCGGTAAATCCTGTCGCAGCGGCTGGCCAGTTCGTTGTCATGCGTGACGATAACGAATGCGGTTTTGAGTGTGACGGAAAGTTCCATCATCAGATCGAAAATCTGTTGTGCCGTTTCCCGGTCAAGGTTGCCTGTCGGCTCGTCGGCCAGAACGCAGGATGGATGCGTCACCAGCGCACGCGCCAGCGCGACCCGTTGCCGTTCGCCGCCCGAGAGTTCGCCCGGGACGTGGATGGCACGGTTTTCCAGTCCGACACGCGCGAGCATGGCGATGGCCGTTGCATGCGCCTTTTCCCGTTTTTCGCGGCGAATCATCAGCGGCATGGCGACATTGTCCAGTGCCGAAAATTCAGGCAAGAGGTGATGGAACTGGTAAACAAAGCCCAGTGCGCGGTTGCGCAGTTCGCCACGTTGCGTTTCGTTGAGGTCGGCGAGGTTTTTGCCCAACAGGTTTACCGAACCGGCAGTCGGTGTGTCCAGACCGCCCAGCAGGTGCAAAAGCGTCGATTTGCCGGAGCCAGAAGCGCCGACGATGGCAATGCGCTGGCCTTCGGAGACGGAGAAATGGATATCCGAGAGGACTTCGACGGTATAACTGCCCTGCCGGAAGGTTTTGCACAGTCCTTCGCAGGACAAGACGGGTTCATTCATAGCGCAGCGCCTCCGCAGGATTGACCTTGGCCGCGCTCCAGCTCGGGTACAGCGTAGCCAGGAAAGACAGAATGACGGACGATCCGCCGATGACCAGCACGTCCGTCCAGCGCAAGTCGGACGGCAGCGAACTGATGAGGTAGATGTCCTTGGGCAGGAACTGGAAGCCGAACAGGCGTTCGATGAATGGAACGATGACGTCGATGTTGACGGCCACGAGTATGCCGAATCCGGCACCGATCAGGGTACCGAAAATACCGGCGAGCGCCCCCTGTATCATGAAGATTTTCATGATGGAACGCGGCGAGGCGCCCAGTGTGCGCAATATGGCGATGTCGGCCTGTTTTTCGGTGACGGTCATGACCAGCGTCGAGACGAGATTGAAAGTCGCCACGGCGATGATGAGCATGAGGATGATGAACATCATTTTTTTCTCGGTCTGGACGGCTGCGAACCAGTTGCGGTTCTGTTTCGACCAGTCGCGGACGATGACGTCGTCGCCGGATAGCATGAGAGAAAGTTCACGTCCTACCTGAGGAGCTTCCTGCATGTCGTTGATTTGTACACGTAATCCAGTTGGAGATACCGTACGGAACATGCGCATGGCATCTTCCATGTTGACGAATGCGAAAGAAGAATCGAATTCAAAATGCCCTGCTTCGAATACGCCAGTGACGGTGAACTGTTTCAGACGCGGCAAAACGCCGGCCGGGGTCACCTGCCCTTGCGGGACGATGACGGTCAGTTTGTCGCCCGGACCGATGCGCAGGACGCGGGCCAGTTCCTTGCCGATGGCGATGTTGAAGGTGCCGGGTTGCAGGTCGCCGAGCTTGCCGTAGCGGAACTGGCGGGCGATATCGGAAACGTTGGGTTCTTCCGATGGCACGATGCCACGCACGACGACGCCACGCATGATGTCGTTGCGGGTGACGAGCGCCTGTCCGATCACATAGGGGGCGGTACCGGTCACGTCTGGATGTTCACGGACGCGGGCGGCGGTTCTTTGCCAGTCAGGCAGCGAGCCGTAGACGTCCTGTACTTCGATATGCGGCAGAACCGACAGCATCCGGTCGCGCACTTCTTTCTGGAAACCGTTCATGACGGACAAGACGATGATGAGCGCGGCGACGCCCAGCGCGATACCGGCCATCGAGATGAGCGAGATGAAGGAGATGAAGCGGTTCCGGCCGCTGCGTTTTCCGGAACGGATGTAACGCAGGCCGACAAGCCATTCGAACGGCAGATTGGAAAATAGTTTCAACGTGTGACTCCCGGCAAGACCAGACAGTTTGCCACATATTTGCGCCGTCGTCACATGCGGGCGGTATCGTCTTTTGTCGCAGCGCATGCCATGGACGTTCGGACCGGTTTCACGGCATGCCGGGCAAGGTCGGTATCCATATGAAAATGAAAAACAAATCGTCGCGGATATTCCCGAATTTGCTGAAAAGTGCGAGAATTTTCCTTTTATGGTATCAATATCGCCACCGGTCAAATCAGGCGGTATGCGTTTTTGTCCTCTCATGACCCGAATCGTTGTCCGTTCCTGTCCTGCACCCGCTTTCCGGCATTTGTGCGATGCCGGTATCCATCCTGTGCTGGCCAGAATTTTCGCCTCGCGCGGCATTACGGATGCGGCACAGTTGTCCACGGGATTGTCGGGCATGATTCATCCGGAACAGTTGTCCTGCATTGGCGAGGCGGCGGCTTTTCTGGCCGATACCATTGCTGCAGGCAAGAAAATCACTGTAATCGCCGATTACGATTGCGATGGCGCGACAGCCTGTGCGCTGGCGCTTCGGGGCCTGCGCCTGATGGGAGCGCGTGCCGATTATATGGTGCCGAACCGTTTCGACAACGGTTACGGGCTGACCCCTGCCATCGTCGATATGGCTCGTGAAAATCACGGAACGGATGTACTGGTCACCGTCGATAACGGTATCGCCAGTCTGGAAGGTATCGAGCGCGCAGTCGCGCTGGGAATGGAAGTTCTGGTGACGGATCACCATTTGCCCGGCGAACGTTTGCCGCAGCATTGTATCGTCGTCAATCCGAACCAGCCGGGATGTTCTTTTCCCAGCAAGCATCTGGCGGGTGTGGGCGTCATGTTTTATGTCTTGATGGCCCTGCGTTCGGAATTGCGTTCACGTCATGTATTCGACGAACGGACGCAACCCCGTCTGGATTCTCTGCTGGATCTGGTGGCGCTGGGGACTTTCGCCGATGTCGTGCGACTTGATGCCAACAACCGGATTCTGGTGGCGCAGGGTTTGCGCCGTATCCGGAGCGGCAACATGCAGCCCGGTATTTCAGCGCTTTTCCGTGTTTCCGGACGCGATTACCGCAAGGCTTCCCCCTTCGATCTCGGTTTCGCCCTCGGTCCGCGCCTGAATGCGGCAGGACGGCTCTCGGATATGTCGCTGGGTATCGAATGCCTGCTGGCCGATGATTTCGATCGTGCGCTGGCGATGGCCGGAGAACTGAACCGGATCAATATTGAACGGCGTGAAATCGAGGCGGACATGCGACTGGATGCCCGTGAACAGATCGCGCACATCCATCCGGAAGACCGGGCGACGATCTGTGTGCAGTCTGCGGACTGGCATCAGGGAATCGTCGGCATTCTGGCTTCACGGATCAAGGAAAAATATTTCCGGCCGACAATGGCGTTCGCCGTCGGAAAGGACGGGATGCTCAAGGGCTCCGGCCGCTCGATTCCGGAATTTCATCTGCGTGATGCGCTCGATCTGGTCGCCAAGCGCCACCCTGGCCTGATCGTCCAGTTCGGCGGACATGCCATGGCGGCCGGTCTGACGCTCAAACCGGACGGATTCGCGACGTTTTCGGAGGCGTTCGAGGAAGTGGCGCGCGGATGGTTGACGCAAACACAACTCGAACGACAGATCGAGACGGACGGTTCGCTCGACGATGATTGTTTCACACTGCCGTTCATCGATATGCTGGATGCGCAAGTCTGGGGACATGGTTTTCCGCCTCCCCTCTTTTGCGATGAATTCACGGTACGCAACCAGCGGGTGCTGAAAGAAAAGCATCTGAAATTGCAGCTGGAACGCAATGGCCGCCATTACAACGCGATCCGTTTCGGCAACCCCGAACGTCTGCCCGAGCGGGTATTGCTGGCATACCGGCTTGACGCCAATGAATACAACGGGCGAACGTCCGTACAGATCATGGTCGAGCATGCCGAACCGGGCCGCGCTTTTCCCTGATCGCGATCTGAGGGACAAATTCCATGACGGCATGATGCCGGTACAGTTTCAGGCATATACAAAAAGACGATACCGTTCGGGTACCGTCTTTTTGTCGTCGCAAGAGGTATGGACCGGAAAAGCGGCTTGTATGCTTTTCAGTCCGGTTTTTTGAATGCGGCTTCCATGGCGTTCATCATCGCGATACGCAGACCGCCCGCCTCGAGCGCCTTGACGCCACGAATGGTGATGCCGCCCGGAGAACAGACATCATCTTTGAGTTTGCCGGGATGGGTTTTGGTGTCACGAACCATCTTGCCGGAACCCAGTACGGTCTGGCTGGCCAGTTTGTAGGCGATGTCTCTCGGCAGACCGTAATAGACGGCACCGTCCGCCAGCGCCTCGATGACCATGAATATCCATGCGGGGGCACATCCGGAGAGCGTGCCGCCGACCGCCATCATTTCGCTGGAAAGTTCCTCGACCTGGCCCAGCGAGCCGAACAGGCGGCGGGTGAAGATCAGCTCTTTTTGCGACAGATCGTTGGTGGCTTCGATGATGGTCATGCCCTCGCCGACCAGCGCCGGGGTATTGGGCATGATGGCGCATATGTGCGTCGAAGTATCGAGCAGTCGGCGCAGTCGGCTGTATTGCCATCCTGCGGCGATCGACAGCAGGGTTTTGCCTTTCAGGCGTTCACGCTGTTCGGCCAGAATGTTTTCGACGGCTTTCGGCTTGACGGCAAGCAACACGATTTCGCTGTCGGCGATGACTTCTTCCGTGGATGCGGCCCTGGCCATGCCGCATGCCTTGTTCATGCTGTCGAGCTTGAAGCCGTTCAGATCGTAGGCGACGGTTTCTTCACCCTTGAGAAAACCCGACCTGACGGCGCCCAGAAGAATGGCCGACGCCATATTGCCCATGCCGATAAATCCCAGTTTTTTCATGACTCCTCCTTTTGTCAGGTCCGGCCTGGCCGGATATCAGGCGATTCGCGCACCTGGCTTGATCGATTGTCGTTCTTTTCTATATCGATATGACCGGCAGCAAGGCATCGATGCCTTGCCGGCCGGCTCCTGCATAACGGTTTTCATTGTACGTTTGCGCAGTGTCTGGCGGAACCGCTTTTGTCGGAAACCGCAGGAAATGCCCTCTTGTGCAGGCGGATTGTTGTGCCTTTGCCAATACCGTACCGGCAAAGGCACGTCTTCGTGCGCCGATATGTACCAAAATGGACTTCGGACGGTACAAGCCGGTGCAAAAAACATGACGAAACGCGTTCAATGGAATATAGTGTTCGTTTCAGAAACAATAATTGTTCCGGTAAAAAGTCATGAATTTCGATGTCGTTATTGTCGGCAGTGGACTGGCGGGTCTGTCCGTTGCCTTGCGTCTTCCCGAAACGTACCGTATCGCGCTGATCTGCAAACGAACCTTGTGGGAAAGCGCGAGCAATTTTGCACAGGGCGGGATTGCCGCCGTACTCGATCCGGCACTGGACAGTATCGAAAAACATGTCAAGGATACCCTGACGGCAGGTGCGGGATTGTGCGATGAAGTCGCCACCCGTTTCATTGTCGAACATGGCAGTGAAGCCATCGACTGGCTGATCAATCAGGGCGTTCCCTTCTCCAGGGACAAGTCCACACAGACCGGTTATCACCTCACGCGCGAAGGCGGTCACAGCGAACGGCGGATCATCCATGCCGCCGATGCTACAGGTCATGTCGTCCAGCAGACGCTGGAAAAAATCATCCGCAGCCGTCCGAATATCCATCTTTTCGAGAACCATTTCGCCGTGGATCTGATCACGTCGGAAAAACTCTCGGAAAACCGTCAGCCTGTCGAATGTTACGGGCTTTATGTATTGAACGAGGAAGAAGGCAAGGTGCATACCTTCGCGGCACGTCATACCGTGCTGGCGACGGGTGGCGCCGGCAAGGTTTATCTATATACGACCAATCCGGACACATCGACCGGTGACGGTGTGGCCATGGCATGGCGTGCGGGTTGCCGGGTTTCCAACATGGAATTCGTGCAGTTCCACCCGACCTGCCTGTATCACCCGTATGCCAAGTCGTTTCTGATTTCCGAATCGGTCCGCGGCGAAGGTGGCCTTTTGAAACTGCCGCCGGATGCGGGAGCCGATGCCGGCATGCGCTTCATGCCGGAACACGATCCGCGTGCCGAACTGGCGCCGCGCGATATCGTGGCGCGTTCCATCGACTTCGAGATGAAAAAACGCGGTCTGGATTATGTCCATCTCGACATCAGCCACCAGAGTCCGGAATTTCTCAAGGAACACTTCCCGACGATTTATGCGCGTTGCATGGAACTGGGGATCGATATCACGAAAGAACCGATTCCTGTCGTTCCGGCGACGCATTTCACTTGTGGCGGCGTGGTCACCGATACCCTGGGACGTACGGATATCAGAAATCTTTATGCCGTCGGTGAAACGGCATGCACCGGCCTGCATGGCGCGAATCGTCTCGCCAGCAATTCACTGCTGGAATGTCTGGTCATCGGCAAGACGGCGGCGGAACATATCGCCAGCCTGCCGCAGGAACCGTTCCATGAATTGCCGCAATGGGACGAAAGCCGTGTTTCCAATGCCAACGAGGAAGTCGTCATTTCACACAATTGGGATGAACTGCGCAGGTTCATGTGGAATTATGTCGGTATCGTCAGGACAACGAAGCGACTGGAACGTGCCCAGCGCCGGATTCATCTGTTGCGTGAGGAAATCGACGAGTATTACGCCAATTTCATCATCAGCAACAACTTGCTGGAATTGCGCAACCTGGTCGACGTGGCCTCGATGATCGTGGAAAGTGCCCTGCTGCGCAAGGAAAGTCGCGGATTGCATTTCAATTCCGACTATCCGGCGACCTTCCCGAAAGCCATGCCGACGGTTCTGACGCCGTTCAGAAAACGTCCCACCGCCACTACGGCCTGAGGTGCATCAGAAAGTAGGCATCAGAAAGGAAACTTCGGCATGACGTTCTTGCGTTTTGCCAGTGCCGCTTCTTTTTTGATACGGTATTCCAGACCGGTGGCGATATCGGTATTCTTGTTTTCCCTTGCGAAGTCCATGGCCGAGTAACCGCGCTGGTTTTTCATCGTGGCATCCGCGCCATTGTCGTGCAGCAGCTTGACGGTATAGATATGCCCTCCCCGCGCGGCCATCATGATCGGCGTCGTGGCGTTGGGTGATACGGCATCGATGAAAGCATCCTTGTCCAGCAGCATCTGGACAATCCGGTTGTTGCCGCTGGCGGCGGCATAATGCAAAGGCGCCCAGCCGTTCTTGTTGACCTTTGCCCCTTTGTCCAGAAGGGCTTTGACGGCTTTTTCGTTGCCGTTGTAACACGCGATCATCAGGGCATTGTCGCCATTGAACGCTTCCGCGTCGATATGGGTTCTGCTGTCGGCCAGCAAGACTTCCATGACTCCCATCGAATTTTCGCGCATTGCCAGGATCAGCCCGGTGTCGCCTCTTTCCGGTTCGACGGCATTGGGGTTGAATCCGCGTCGCAGCAAGTCCTTTACCTTTCCGGGCTGGTCGTTTTTGACGGCGATGAACCAGTCATCGAAGGATCCGGCCTGTGCAGCCGACAGGCAGCACGACATGAGCAGCAGACACGAAAAGAAACGGAAGGCAAATCGGCGCAGTGTGATGGATATCGTCATGGTGGGGCAAATGATAGTTCGGTCGTTGCGCGTATTATGCGGCAAATTTCATCCCTGTCGAGATGCGGTGCGTCATTCCTGCAACGGATGGATTTTTGCATGGTACCGTCGGCCAGGCGAAACGGCGCACAGGATGTTCCCGTTTCGCCTGGCATCATATCGTCCGGATTATGGCAAACCATCCGCGGAAAATATCCTTTCCATTTTCCGGATAATGATGAATATATTTACATGTAAATCGTTCCGGATGCTTTTTTTGTTTCTGGATATTTGATCCATTGATGGTGAAAGATATTTGCTGACAGTGAATGTCGTTTATATAATCGTAAATAAAATAAATCTTTCACGGATTATCGGAAAAATCGGTATTTTCTGACGGTTTTATAAAAGGTTTCAATAAAACCTGAAAAAAGGAAAAACGTTTTTTTCAGAAAAAAATACCTGTTTTTACAGGTATTCGCAAAGACGGGGGGGGAATAAATGCTTTTTGCATGAAAATCGCGGAACCGATTATTCCATGTAAAAAAGCAAGACGGAAAAACAAAAACAAACGCTTTAAGAAGCGTTTGTAACAGAATGATTTGCAAGTATTTTTTTATTGAAAGGAAAACGGAGATTGCCGATGCAATCTCCTTCCCTGATAAGGCATGATGATCAGACTGCCTGAACCCACAGTGTGGTGATGACAACACCGGCGATAACGATGAACAGGGTTCTCAGAATCATGGAAGAGTTTTTCATAATAAATTCCTTACATCTCTCTGGTTTGTTGGTGATGAATATGCACCTCTTTTACATATGCCTTCCGGTTTAAAGTACCGTTGGTGCTCACGTTGAAAGTAATTCTACTCCCCTTTTTTTAAAAGGGGTAGTTTTTTTTCAAATATCGTTCAAAAAAACCGAAATGCGGTCGTGATGCAAAAGAAACCGTTTTATGAAAGGAAGTTTCTGCGGCGTTTTTTCAATCCTTGGCGAGGGTATTTTCAAGGCCGAAAAGCCTGAAATAATTTTCGGCGGTATGCCGCGCGATACGTTCGACGGACATGCCTTTGACCATGGCAAGCTGTTTGGCGACTTCGGTGACGAATGCCGGTTCATTGGTCTTGCCGCGCCAGGGTTGTGGCGTGAGCCATGGACAATCGGTTTCGATCAGGACGCGGTCCAGTGGAATCAGGCGGGCAAGCGAACGCAGGTTTTTGGATGCCGGATAGGTCAGAACGCCCGAGAAAGAAATGTAAAAACCCATATCCAGCGCGGCTTTCGCGATCGGCATGGTTTCGGAAAAACAATGCATGATGCCGCCGAAACCGCCCTTGTCCAGCCCTGCCCCTTCTTCCTGAAGTACCTGAATAGTATCTTCCGCGGCCTGGCGGGTATGGATGACCAGCGGTTTGCCGACCTTGCGGGAAGCGCGGATTTGCGCACGGAATCGGTCCCATTGCCATTTCTGGCGCGGTTTTACGCGATAGTAGTCCAGTCCGGTTTCGCCGATGGCGACGACTTTCGGATGACGTGCCAGTTCCACCAGTTTGTCGATGTCGATTTCACCGACGTCCTTCGGGTCAGGATTGGGGTGAACCCCGACGGTCGTGTGGATGTTGTCGTGCTTTTCGGCCAGCGCCAGCGCAGCCGGAAAATCCGCAAGACTGATGGTCACACACAGGGCATGGCTGACCTTGTTGGCTGCCATGTTACGCAATACTTCGTCCTGGCGCTGTGCCAGTTCACGCAGATGAATGTGGCAATGTGAATCGACGTACATGATCGTGCAAATCGGATTGGGTTGAAAGCAGGCCGGTATTTTACAGAAATTCGCTGCCTACCGTGAGAAAATTTTCCGGTATTCAAGGAGCATGTCTTCTATCGCCAGACGCGCCACCAGCGGGTGATCCGCTACCCGTTTGCGCTGGCCGCTTTCGCGGACGGCTTCGGCAAGTTGCAGGCTGTCGGCGCGGGCCGCCACCTTTTCCAGTTGACTGCGGTATCCCGGGTAATAGCGGATATGTCCGGCCAGCCGCAGCGAAAGCACGTCGCACAGCCAGCGCTGGTACCAGGTGATGATGTCACCCATCGGGACTTTCTGGAGTTTTTCGGCAGCGGCAAGCAGTGCCGTATCGTCCGGTGCGGAGAGAGTATCGAGCAGGCGGGTCATTTCTTCTCGACCGCCCTGCTGTGCCTGGTGCAGCGCATCGACAGGTGCGCCGCCTTCCTGTGCCAGCCAGTTTTGCGCGTCGGCAACGCCCTGTTGCGTCAGCCAGCTGCATGCCAGATCTCGGTCCGGCATGGAAAAAGCCGTCTTGAAGCACCGCGACACGATCGTCGGCAACAAGGCGTCCAGATGGTGCGCAAGCAGAATGAACAGCGTTTGCGGTGGCGGTTCTTCCAGCATTTTCAACAGTGCGTTCGAGGATTCGGACGTCATGGCTTCCGCCGGACAGATGAAAACGATACGTCGTCCGCCACGATGGGTGGAAATATTGATGAAATCCGCCAGCGCACGGATACGGTCGATCCCGATTTTTCGGGACGGTTCTCGCGAACCTTTCGCAACGGGTGCCTCTTCCTCACCGGAAGCCGAATCGCCGGACGGTTCGATACCGCGCGCGATTTCCAGCGCTTCGGGCATTACCATGCGGTAGTCGGGATGGGTATGCAAATCGAACCAGTGGCAGGATTCGCAGGCATTGCATGGATCGCCGCTTTCAGGGCGTTTTTCGCACAGCAAGGCCTTGGCGAATGTTTCGGCGAATGTGTCGATACCGGTGCCTGACGGGCCGTAAAACAACAGCGCATGCGGCAGTTTCGGCTCGGTCCTTAACAGGTGGCGCCAGTTTTCAAGATGCCATGGATAAACAAGATTTTCCATATTTTCATATTATTGCGCTGTTTTCTTGATATTCCGGTTTAGCTTTATCGTGCCACTTCATTTCAGGGTATCGATCAGGCTGTGGATCGTATCGCGGATTTCCGCGATCGGTCGGGAACTGTCAATGATCCTGAAGCGGTCGGGAAAGGCTTTGGCACGGTCGAGATAGGCTTGCCGCACACGATTGAAAAAAACAGCCTTTTCCCTTTCGAACTTGTCAGGGGAGCGCACAGCCTTGAGACGTTCGGCGGCCGTTTCCGGCGAGACATCGAACAGCAAGGTCATATCCGGTTGCAGGTGCGGATGCACCCAGCGTTCCAGCGCTTCGAGTCTGGTGATGTCAAGCATGCGTCCCCCGCCCTGATAGGCAAAGGAAGCGTCCGTGAAACGGTCGGAGAGTACCCAGTCGCCGCGGCGCAATGCCGGTTCGATGACTTGTTCGATATGCTCGCGTCTGGCGGCGAACATCAGCAGCGCTTCCGTTTCAGCGTGCATGGGTGTATGCAACAGCAGTTCGCGCAGTTTTTCGCCAAGGGGTGTGCCGCCCGGTTCGCGGGTGACGACGACCGTGAGATCACGCTCGCGCAACAGTTCGGTGACATAGTCGATATGGGTCGATTTGCCTGCGCCGTCGATTCCCTCGAATGTCAGGAAACGGCCTGTCAATGGATGATGTTCGTTCGGATTCATCGGATGTACTTGTCAACTGCCCGGTTATGTTCGTCGAGACTCCGGGAAAAATGGCTGGTTCCGTCGCCGCGTGCCACGAAATACAGCGCATCGGTTTCCGCCGGATAAAAAGCGGCTTCCAGCGATTCACCGCCCGGCAACGCGATCGGTGTCGGCGGCAAGCCGTACCGGGTATAGGTATTGTAGGGCGTGTCGGTCCGCAAGTCGATTTTGCGGATTTTTCCCTTGTACCGTTCTCCCATGCCGTAGATCACGGTCGGATCGGTCTGGAGTTTCATGCCGATTTTCAGACGGTTGGCGAATACGCCGGAAATCATGTCCCTGTCGCCCGGATGTGCGGTTTCCTTTTCGATGATCGAGGCCATGACCAGCGCTTCATAAGGCGTCTTGTAGGGCAATGCCGGGTCGCGTTCTTCCCAGAGGGCATTGAGCCGCATCATCATGGCCTCGTGGGCTTGCCGGTAAATCTGCATGTCTTCTGCCCCACGGCGGAACAGATACGTGTCCGGGAAGAACAGCCCTTCGCCGGCACGGTGGTCGATACCGAGTTTTTTCAGGAGTTCGCG
This sequence comes from Oxalobacter paeniformigenes, assembly GCF_027158465.1. Classification (NCBI taxonomy): domain Bacteria; kingdom Pseudomonadati; phylum Pseudomonadota; class Betaproteobacteria; order Burkholderiales; family Oxalobacteraceae; genus Oxalobacter; species Oxalobacter paeniformigenes. The sequence goes on along the minus strand of NZ_JAMKYL010000001.1, from coordinate 717,499 downwards.
TTCGGACAATCCGGCCGTTTCGTGTTTCAGGGCGGGATGCCGCGCGACGGCCTGACGCATCTGGCGGAAATTCCAGCCTTCGATGATGGTCAGCGACTCCATGGCGAAAATCCCTTTGGTGATTTTTTCCAGCAGTCTGGCCGGTGTTTCGCCTGCCTTGAGTTCATACGGTCCGGCACGCAATGCCGTACTGTTGCCGGTGAGGCGTACCAGCATGATGAACATCGTCTCGTTGAGCGGAACATCCTGTTTGGCAAGTTGCGTCGTCACGCTTTTGACCGTCGCACCGGGAGCGATTTCGAAATCGATCGGTTTTCCCTGCCCGAATACGGGCATGTGTGCCCAGCAAAACAGCGCGATGACGGCAAGGGAGACGGCCGCTATCGCCATGGCGACGGCGATGAGGATTTTTCTTTTGGCAGACTGTTTCATGCAAAACGGTCGGATCGGGACGGTTTGACAAAGATCATCATGAAAGGGAAAAAGAGAATATACTCGACTTCCATTGATACGAAAACAGTTTTTATGGAAACCATGAACCCGACACGCCTTTCCTGCTCGCCGGATATGCTGGCATCCGGTTATGTCATTCCGATGGATCAGACCGGCCTGCTCTCGCTGGAAGGCGAAGATGCCGTGCGTTTCATCCACGGCCAGCTCAGCAACGACATCGAACATCTTGATGGAAAAAGCGCCCGTCTGGCCGCGTATTGCACCCCGCAAGGCCGCATGCTGGCACGTTTTTGTGTATGGAAATCCGCCGGCAAGGTCTGGATGAGCCTGCCGGCCGATATACTCGACGCGCTGAAAAAACGGCTTCAGATTTATATTTTGCGCGCGAAGGTTGTCCTGTCCGATGAACGTGGCAATGTCCGGCTGGCCGGCATCGGTGGCAAACGTGCCGCCGCGTCGCTTTCGCGATGGTTCCCCGACTTGCCTGACGTCGTGTACGGCAAGACCGAAAACGAAAACGGTGTGCTGGTACGCATGGCCGATGCTTTCGGTGCGCCCCGCTACCTGCTGGCCGTTTCGGCCTTGCGCTATCAGGCGATGTATGACGCACTCGCCTCCGAATTGCCGGTTTGCGGCGCGGATGGCTGGACGCTGGGCGATATCGAAGCGGGTGTGCCGGACATCACGCTGGCGGTACAAGACCGTTTCGTTCCGCAGATGGTCAATCTGGAAGAAGCCGGCGGGCTTTCGTTCACGAAAGGCTGTTATCCCGGACAGGAAGTGATTGCGCGCAGCCAGTTCCGCGGGGCTGTCAAACGCAAGCTGTTCCACGGTTATGTCACATCCGGAGATGTTGACATTCCTGCCGGCGCCGATCTGATCGACAGAGGCGGCAATCCCTGCGGGGTGGTGCTTCAGTCCGCACGGCGTGACGGCGGGCGGACGGATTTTCTGGCGGTCATGAATCTGGATACGCAGGAAAACGGTGTCGCCGTCCATGCGCTTTCAGCGGACGGCCCTGCCGTTTCCTGGGTCAGCAAGCCTGCCATCTGAACGGAAATCACCGAGGCGACGCATACCGCCGCTTCAGGATGTTGGCAGAATCATTTCCAGCACGAATGGAAATGATGGACCGGGCCATGCCCGTGCCCGACATTCAAGGATGCCGATGCTTGCAGTGCGCCGGTCAGGTATTGTTTGGCGGCAGCGACGCTTTCTGGTAACGGCATGCGTGTCATCAGCGCGGCGATGGCGGCCGAGAGCGTGCATCCCGTGCCGTGGAGATTGTTCGTACGGATCCGCGGTGCGCTCAGCGGGATGACCTTCCCTTCTCCTGACAGAAAATCGGCACTGTCTTTCGAAGCGGTTTCCGGCAGGCTGCCGCCCTTTAGCATGATCCATCGCGCACCGAGTGCGTGCAGTGGCGGCAGCATTGCCCGCATGCCTGCGAGCGTATCGGGCGCATCCCTGTCGAGCAGGACGGCCGCTTCGGGCAAATTCGGCGTGATGATGGTCGCCATCGGTACCAGCCTGTCGCGGATGGCGGCGATCGCATCGGGCTTGAGCAGGATATCCCCGCTTTTGGCGACCATGACGGGATCGAGTACGACCGGACAGGCGGGATGTTTTTCCAGTGTATCGGCGATCGCTTCGGCGATCGCGGCGGTGGCGACCATGCCGATCTTGACGGCAGCCACCTCGACATCATCGAAAACGGCGTCGATCTGTTCGGCGACGAAAGCCGGTTCCAGTGTCCGGAAAGACCGGACGCCTTGCGTGTTTTGCGCCACGACGGCCGTAATGGCGGCCATGCCGTAGGTACCCAGCGCCGAAAAGGTTTTCAGGTCGGCGGATATGCCGGCGCCGCCGCTCGGGTCGGTTCCGGCGATTGTCAAAACGTTTGCGATCATATGGTTTCCTGTTGCTGGCTTTCGGACGGTTTTCCGCGAAGGATATGCTGTTCATTGTACGTGAAGTCAGCAAACGATGCCTCACTTGCCCTTTTTCCTCTTATTTCACTGATATGCGACATGCTCTTGATGCCAGGCAATCTTTTGCCGGCATGCCGGCAAATCGTGTCGTGTTCTGATTTAAGTAAAAGGTGCATGTCCCCCCTTGGGCTATGGTGGTGCCAGTGTTGTGCCGGTTTGTGAAGAAACGGCACATGCAAGGTTCCATGAAACGGCAATTGTCAGGAGAATCGGGTGGAAAATCAGGTACGGGTGACCGGTATGGTGGTGGCGATGGTGTTGTCGCTGCTGTTGTCGGGATGCGGAAAACGGCAGGACGATGCCGTAATGGAAAGACCGGAAGTCACGACCATGACGGTCAGGAGCGCCGATTTGCCGGTCACGATGGAATACGTGGCGCAAACCGCCAGTTCACACAAGGTCAATATCCAGGCCAGGGTCAACGGATTCTTGCAAAAGCGCCTGTATCAGGAAGGCGGCATGGTCAAGAACGGGCAAGTCCTGTTCACGATCGATCCGCGACCTTTTCAGGTACAGCTCGATGAAGCACGGGCGGCGCTGGATTCCAGTACGGCGGCACATGCCACGGCAAAAGCCAATCTCGACCGGATCAAACCGCTCGTCGAACTCAATGCATTGTCAAGAAAGGATCTGGACAATGCGCGCGGACAGTTTCTGACGACACAGGCTGCCATGCATCAGGCCAGGGCGCAGCTTGACGCGGCGAAACTGAATCTTTCCTATACCACGATCCGTTCCCCTGTCGAAGGAATGGCCGGCGCGGCTGCCGTTTCAGAAGGGAGCTATGTCAATGCCATCAACAGCCAGCTGACGACCGTTTATGTCATGACTCCCATGTGGGTGAATTTCAGCCTGTCGGAAAACAGTGTGCTCGATATGCAAAAGCAGGTTCGGGACGGACAGCTGAAAGTCCCGGTGGATGGAAGCTTTGTCGTCGAGGTGATTTTGCCGGACGGAACGGTTTTTCCGCATCGAGGAAAAATCGTGTTCGCGTCGCCCGATTACGATGCTGCGACCGGAACGAGCCAGCTGCGTGCCAGTCTGGACAATCCCGAAGGCGTGCTGAAACCGAACCAGTTCGTCAGGGTCCGCCTGACGGGTGCCGTTCGTCCCGATGCGGTCGCGATTCCGCAAAAAGCGGTACAGCAAGGTGCGAAAGGTCATTTCGTCTGGGTCATCAGGGACGGCAAGGCACAATACCGTCCGGTCATCGTCGGAGAAATGTCCGGTACGGATTGGGTCATCCGCCAGGGATTGCATGACGGCGAACAGGTCGTCGTCGACGGTGTTCAGTCGCTGTCGAACGGCATTGCCGTCAATGTAACGGCAGACATGCCCTCGCCTGCCGGTTCGCCGGCCGTGCCTGACAGCCGTGCTGGCGAAAGCTTCAACGACAGCTCCGGTACCGTGACATTGCCCGGCGATACAGACAAACAAGATACGCCGGCTCCGGCGATGAGGGGATGACGATGTTTTCCGCATTTTTCATCAAACGTCCGGTCTTTGCCATTGTCGTATCGCTGATTATCTGCATCGCCGGCGCCGTTTCGCTGGCAAGGCTGCCTGTGGAGCAGTATCCGGACATGAGTCCGGTGCAGATTACGGTGACGGCGCAGTATCCGGGTGCGGACGCGGCGACGCTGGCGGAATCGGTGGCAGCTCCGCTGGAAAGCCAGATCAACGGTATCGACAACATGCTGTATATGTCCTCGTCGTCTTCATCGTCCGGCCAGCTTTCGCTGACGGTCTATTTCAATATCGGAACCGATCCGGATATCGCACAGGTACAGGTCCAAAACCGTGTCAGTCTGGCGATGACGCAGTTGCCGGATGCCGTGACGCAAAACGGCGTTGATGTCGCCAAGGCGTCGTCCTCGATGCTCATGCTCGTCGGCATTTATGGCGACCCGGCGCGTTTCGACGAGGAATATGTCTCCAATTATGCCAATGTTCATGTACTTGACGCGATCAAGCGGGTTCCGGGTGCGGGACAGGCCTCGATTATCGGTTCTGCCGATCAGGCCATGCGCTTGTGGCTTGATCCGGACAGGATGGCTTCGCTGGGTGTGACGGCAAGCGATGTCGCCAATGCCGTCGCTATGCAAAACAAGCTGTTTTCCGCCGGTCAGGTCGGCGGGGAACCGTCGTTGCCGGATACGCAGCTGACCTACCCTGCCGTCACGGCTTCTCCCTTTCAGGATGCTTCGGGTTACGAGAACATGATTATCCGTGCCGACAACGACGGCAGCGCCATCGTGCGGATGAAGGATATCGGGCGTGCCGCGATGGGAAAACAATCATATCTGGTCGATACGCAAATGAACGGCCAGTCGGCCACCTTTATCCAGATCGTCCAGCAACCCGGTGCGAACGCGCTGGATGTCTCGAAAGCCATCCGCGCAGAGCTGGAAACGCTCAAATCGGGGTTTCCAGAAGGAATCGATTATGTCATCGCGGTGGATACGACCGATTTCGTCCGGATTTCGATTCAGGAAGTCATCAAGACACTGATTGTCGCCATATTTATCGTAGTGGGCGTCATTTACGGGTTTTTGCAGCAATACCGGGCGACGCTCATCGCCACATCGGCCATCGTCGTGTCATTGCTGGGGACATTCGCCGGCATGTACCTGCTGGGATTCACGATCAACATGCTGACGCTTTTCGGGCTGGTGCTGGCCATCGGGCTGGTCGTCGATGATGCGATCGTAGTCGTCGAAAACGTCGAACGGAACATGGAAAAAGGTACCATGCAGCGCAAGGAAGCGACCATGCGTGCGATGGGCGAACTCGTCAGCCCGATCATCGCGACGGTTCTGGTGCTGGTTTGCGTCTTCGTTCCTGCGGCATTCGTGCCGGGGACGACAGGACAGCTCTACAAGCAGTTCGCCATCACGATCGCCGTATCGGTGGCGATTTCCGGTTTTGTCGCGCTGACGCTCACACCGGCCCTGTGCGGTTGCTGGCTGACATATTCCCCGCCGCCGGAACGTGGGCCGTTCGCCTGGTTCAACCGCCGTTTCGAGTCGCTCACGCAGCGTTACGGCAAGGCGTGTGCCGCTATCATCCGGCACGGCATGCGCTCCTTTGCCTGTATCGCGGTCATGGTCGCCGCCATCGTCGTGCTGTTCGAGCGCTTGCCGACGAGTTTCGTGCCGCAGGAAGACCAGGGATATCTGATTACTGCGGTGATTTTGCCGGACTCGTCCAGTCTGGGACGCACGAAAGCCGTCATGGAAAAGGTTTCGTCGATCGCGGAAGGTTTGCCGGGTATCCGGACACGTGTCGGCATTTCTGGCTTTTCGTTGCTGGATAACGGGTACCGCAATTCGGCGGGAACCTTTTTCATGGCGCTCGATCCGTTCGACGAACGGTATAAAGACAGTGAAACGGAACAAACGCAAAGTGCAGGTGCGATCATGGCACGGCTCGGCCAACAGGCGCGATCCGTTCAGGAGGCGGAAATCCTGCCGATTCTGCCGCCGCCGATTCCCGGACTGGGCACCACGGGTGGATTCGAATTCTGGGTACAGAGTACCGGGACGGATACACCCGAACAGTTGCAGGATGTGATCGACCGGATTGTGGCGAAGGCGCGGACACGTCCCGAGCTCACAGGCGTCAATTCGACGTTTCGTGCCGGTTCGCAGCAGCTGGCGGTTTCCGTCGATCGTGACCGCGCGCAACTTCTCGGGCTGGATATGAACGATGTCTATGGTACGTTGCAAACCCTGTTCGGTTCGTCGATCGTCAGCCAGTTCACCCAGTTTTCCAAGGTCTGGTATGTCATCATGCAGGCCGAGCCGGCATTCAGAACCACACCGGACGATATTACGCGGCTTTACACCCGCAATGCGAAGGGACAGATGGTACCGCTTTCATCGGTGGTGACGACGTCCTATACCACCGGTCCCGACCTGATTTCCCATTTCAACGGGTTTCCGGCAGCCAGAATCACCGGCAATGCCGCGCCCGGCTATTCTTCCGGCGAAGCCATGGACGTGATCGCGTCGATCGCGGCGGAAACGATGCCGCGTTCCTATACCACCGGCTGGTCGGGTGTCGCCTATGAAGAACAGAAATCCGGTACATCCTCGATGATCGTGTTTGTTTTCGGCGTACTGTTCGTGTTTCTGATTCTCGCGGCACAGTATGAAAGCTGGATATTGCCAGCCGTGGTGTTGATGGCGGTACCCTTCGGGGTAATCGGCTCGTTGCTGGCGACATGGTTGCGCGGGCTGGACAACGATGTGTATTTCCAGATCGGCTTGCTGGTCATGGTCGGTCTGGCGGCGAAAAACGCTATCTTGATCGTCGAGTTCGCCGTCAGGCTTTCGGAAAATCCCGCGACGACACCGGCACAGGCCGCAGTCGATGCCGGAAAAATTCGTCTGCGTCCGATCATCATGACCTCGCTTGCTTTTATCGGCGGGGTCATCCCGCTGGCACTGGCGACCGGTGCGGGCGCCAATTCGCGTCATTCGATCGGTACCGGCATCATCGGCGGCATGATCGGTGTTTCCACGCTGGCATTGCTGTTCGTGCCGCTCTTTTTCGATACGTTCATCCGCTTCGCGCGCAGGATCAGGCAATATTTCGCGTCCCGTTCGCAAAAAGTCGAAACGTCCCCTGTCACCCTGATGCCACCTAACGGCACGCAAACCGGAGACAACAAACCGGACGAAAACAAATCACAGGGGGGAACGCCATGAAGACGGAAAGGTTCGTACCGGTCTTGCTGCTTGCCGCGGTTCTTGGAGGCTGCGTGATGGGACCGGACTATCATCGTCCGGATATCGCCGTGCCGGACGCTTACCGGCCATTGACCGACGATGCCTTGCCGACAGCACTGGATTCGCGATGGTGGGAAAGTTTCGGTGATCCGGTATTGAACGGCATGGTCTTGCAGGCCGTGCGCAACAACCGCAACCTGAAAGCGGCGCTGGCCAATTCGGAAAAAGCGGCAGCCGCCATCATGCAGGCACGTTCGGAACTGTTTCCGCAAGTCGGAGTGGATGCCCGGACGACACGCGAGCGGCTTTCGGAAAGGGATGCTGAACCGGTCATCGGCGTTCCCAATCCCCAGAACAACAGGCAGGCCACCCTTTCGGCAAGCTGGGAACTGGATTTCTGGGGGAGAATCCGTCGGCTGACCGAGTCGGCCGAAGCGGATGCACGTTCGATGGAACAGGCGCGGCGTGGCGTGTTGCTCTCCGTCGTCGCCGATGTCGTCACAAACTATATCAATTTGCTGGCGCTGGACGAACAGCTGAAAATCGCGCAAAGCACTTCCGATAACTATGCCGAAGCCTTGCGGATCGCGCAGTTGCAGTTCAAATATGGCGTTACGTCGCAAATGACGGTGGCGCAGGCCGCTTCGCAGTATGAAACGGCGCAAAGCAGGATACCGCCGATACGTCACAGTATCGCGGCGACGGAAAACGCGCTCAATATCCTCATGGGACGCAATCCGGGGCCCGTCATGCGGGGACTGACGCTCGACAAACTCAGGGAGCCTGCGGTACCGGCGGATTTGCCATCGAACCTTTTGCTGCGACGTCCGGACATTCTGGGGGCGGAACAGGATCTGATCGCTGCCAATGCCATGATCGGTGCGGCACGCGCGCAGTATTTCCCGACGATTTCACTGACCGGCGCATTCGGTACGTCCAGCGAATCGCTGAACAACCTGTGGGGCGGTCATGCGAAAGTCTGGAATTTCGGCGGTGTCGTCAGTCTACCGCTGTTTCAGGGGGGCGCGATCCGTTCCCAGGTCGAACAGGCTGAGGCCGGACAACGCGCCGCTCTCGCGAAATACGAATCAGTCGTGCAATCGGCGTTCGCCGATGTGGACAATGCCTTGTCGCTCATGCAGGAAAGCAAACGGCAACTCTCACATGAAACCCTGCTTGTCGGGCAGCTCGACGACTATGCCAGACTGGCACGGCTTCAGTACAAGGAAGGCTATTCGGCCTATTCGGTTGTCCTGCAGGCGGAACAGTCGCTGTTTCCTGAACAGCTTTCGCTGGCGCAACTCAAGGCGACATCGCTCACTTCGCTGGCCGGGTTATACAAGGCGCTGGGCGGCGGCTGGATAGACCGTGCGGACGAGCTGGGCGGTGATGAAAGAAAATTGCCCTGAAAATCATGGACTATGCGAAAACGGGCGTGAAAAACCTGAAAATCCATTTTGTTTTAAAATAAAAAACGGTTTTTCAGCGTCCGGCTGGAATCTTTTGTCGGTTGCTTTTCCGGAGAATCTGTTTCGCATGTGTCTCATTGTCTTTGCCTGGCATGTCAAGCCCGGCACTCCCCTGATCGCCGCGTCCAATCGGGACGAATTTTATGCACGCCCCGCCATTCCCGCCCACCGCTGGCAGGATCATCCCCAGATTTACGCCGGACGCGATCTGGAAGGCGGCGGTACCTGGCTGGGGGTGGCGCATGGCAAAAACGGGCGAGGCAACCGGTTTGCGGCGCTGACCAATGTACGTGCGCCGCATCTGATGAAGGAAAACGCGCCGACACGCGGTTTGCTGGTCAGCAATTATCTGGCGTCGAATCTGACGCCGGAAGAATATATCCGCGAAATCAGGCACGAGTCTTACCACTACAACGGGTTCAATTTGCTGGTGGGCGACGGCGATACCATGATCTGGTATTCCAATTTCGGCATGATGAATCCGAAAAACGGCATGCCGCTCAAGCCCGGCATTTACGGACTGTCCAACGCCCTGCTCGACGATCCCTGGCCGAAGGTCGTCCGTACCCGCGCCCAGTTCGCCTCGCTTCTGGGGATCAACGCGCCGGAAGAAGCCTATTTCGAAATGCTTTCGGATACGACGAAAGCGCCGGACAGGCTCTTGCCGCATACCGGTGTTTCCTATGAATGGGAAAAACTCCTCTCGTCGGTATGCATCGAGTCGGATGACTACGGAACGCGCGCATCGACATTGGTAGAACTGTATAATGATGAGCCTCCCGTCCTGCATGAGCGGGTGATTCGCTGAACGGATGCGCAAGGCATCCGGCTTTGGAAAACGGAAATGATCTGGGAAGAACTGACGTGCCAGCTTCAATCGCTGGCAAGCGACAATCTGTTGCGCCGGCGCAGGACACTGGAATCCGCCTGCGGGCCTTATGCCGTGATCGATGGCAAGCCGTTTTTGGCTTTTTGCAGCAACGACTATCTGGGGCTGGCCTCTCACCCCGCACTGATGGAAGCGGTGGCATCCTCGGTACGACGCTGGGGAACGGGTTCAGGCGGCTCGCACGTGGTCAGCGGACATATGCAGCCGCATGAGGAGCTGGAAAAGGCACTGGCTGCGTTTGTCGGTGCGGAACGCGCCCTTTTTTACAGTACCGGCTACATGGCCAATATCGGAGTCGTTCCCACACTGGTCGGACGCGGTGACGCCGTGTTTGCCGACAGGCTCAACCACGCTTCGCTGATCGACGCGGTCCAGCTTTCCCGTGCTGAACACCGGCGCTATGCGCATAACGATATGGCGCACCTCGAAAGACTGCTTTCCGCCAGCACGGCGAAACGAAAACTGATTCTTTCCGACGCCGTGTTCAGCATGGACGGCGATCTGGCGCCGCTGGAAAAACTTGCCGAACTGGCCGAACGTTACGATGCCTGGCTGGTGATCGACGATGCGCATGGTTTCGGCGTACTGGGACGGAACGGACGCGGCTCGCTCGATCATGCGGGACTGCCCTTTTCGCCGCGTCTGGTCTATATCGGCACACTGGGGAAAGCCGCCGGGGTGTCGGGCGCTTTCATCGCCGGTTCCGATACCGTGATCGAATGGCTGATGCAGCGTTCCCGTTCCTATATTTTCACGACGGCCAGCAGTCCGGTACTGGCAAGCGCGATTTGCGCCTCGCTGGAACTGATCGCCAACGGCGACGATCGGAGAAGCCATCTTCAAAAGCTCATCACCCGCCTGCAAAACGGTCTGTCGGGTTCCCGCTGGAGATTGTTGCCTTCGTTCACCGCCATCCAGCCTGTCGTCATCGGGGAAAACGATGCCGTGCTGAAAGTGTCGGAAGGCTTGCGTGACCGCGGTATCTGGGTTCCGGCGATCAGGCCGCCGACGGTTCCTGTCGGCAGCGCGCGTTTGCGGATTTCATTGTCCGCCGCCCATACGGAAGAACAGGTGGACACTCTGGTACAGGCATTGAAGGAACTGGCATGACGTCACTGGTTTTCTGGCACGGTTGGGGCATGTCCCCAACGGTATGGGATACGCTGATCGGCGAGTTGCGTGAGCTCATGCCGAATGAGGTACATTACGATGCCATCCCCTTGCCGGGGTATGGCGCGACTGCCCTGCCAGGCGGCGATCCCCTTGCCTGCTGGGCGGATACCATGATGGCGTCCGTTTCGGGTCCGGTCGTGCTGTGCGGCTGGTCGATGGGTGCGATTCTGGCGTTGCAGGCCGCCGCCCGCTATCCCGACAAGGTTGAAAGACTGGTGTTGTTCGGTGGAACACCGTGTTTCGCCGCGAAAGCTGATTGGGCGTTCGGTATGCCGCGCGATACGGGCGATACGTTCAGACAAGGGGTACGATCCGATCCGAAAACGACGATGCGTCGCTTCGTTTCGTTATTCAACCGTGCAGACAGTCACGGGCGCGAAATCGTCCGCCGGCTCTCGCGGCTGGAGATACCCCCTGTCGCTGTACTCGACGCCGGGCTGGATTTTCTTGATCATGCCGATTTTCGCATGCTGGTTCCGTCCATCTGGCAAAAAACCCTGCTCATACATGGCGAAAACGATCCGTTGATGCCGCCGGATGCGGCACGCTGGCTGGAAAAGAATCTGCCGGACGCTTCCCTTGCCCTGTTGCCGGATGTGGCGCATGCGCCGTTTCTCTCCGAACCGCAGCGGTGCGCGGCACTGATGACGGCCTTTATGGAACAGGCATGATGGAAAAAAAACGGATTTGCGAAGCGTTTGGCCGTGCAGCCGACGCCTATGACTCGCTGGCGCTGTTCCAGCGGCGGGTTTGCGAGCGGATGTTGTGCCTGTTGCCCGAATGGTTGCCGCGCGGGTTTTCCCCGGAAAACATCCTCGACGGGGGATGCGGAACCGGTTTCGGCGCACAGTGTCTCCGCAGTTTCTGGCCCGATGCCCGTCTGACCGGTTGCGATCTGTCTGGCGAAATGGTCGAACGCATGCGTCAAAAGGGATTTTACGCCGTCTGCGGCGACCTGGAAGCCATGACCTTCGATGACGGAACGTTCGATTTCGTCTGGAGCAGTCTGGCATTGCAATGGTGCCATCCGCAAACCGTTTTCCGCGAATTGCACCGCGTATTGGCTCAGGACGGCATTTTGTATTTCTCGACGCTGGCGCCTGGTACGCTTTGCGAAATCGCCCATGCCTTCGATGGTGTCGATACGTCCCGCCGCGTGCTGTCGTTTTCTTCTCCTGACGAACAGCGAAACTGCTTGCTGAAAGCCGGTTTCACCGATGTTCACGTCATTCACGAAACCCACCGGATGCATTACCCGGATGTCCGTTCCGCCCTGGAATCGGTTCGGGGGATCGGTGCGGGTTATTCTGCCGGAAAGCGGCGTGCCATGATGGGCAAGACGGCATGGCAAACGGTACAGCAACGTTATGAAGCCTTGCGGGAAACGGAAGGTTTGCCGGTGACTTATGAACTGGTGATCGGGTTCGGTATCGCGTGAGCCTGAAGCCTTTTGCTACTCGAAAATCCGCCGGTGTCCGATAGCCGAGAGCAGCCGGTTGACTTTCGGCGGCGAGCTGCCCTGATGGAAGGCACGTGCCTTTTCGCGGACTTCGAGGTCGGAGACGGTCATGCGTTCGCGCTGGCGCAGCATTTCCAGCATGGATTCGATGAGATAGGATTCGACCATGATGCCCGGACGGGTCATGTCGTTGAACAGGTTCCACATCATCGCGCCGTTACGCTGGCGGATGTCACGCAGCCGGGTCATGGCTGCGATGAAATCGTCGGCATCTTCCGGACGGATCAGGTACTCGATGGTGACCATGATCGGTCCTTCGTGCATTTCGATATTGCGCGGTACAGGTCCTGCCCAGTCGGATGACAGGGTCGTCAGATCGGCCTTGTCATGCAGACCGACATAAAACCGCCATGAAACCGCGATACCGATATACAGGCAAATCGAGGCGATGATGAGTGCCGTCGGGATATTGAGCAGGCCGGCCACTTGTCCCCAGATGACGCTGCCGCCGGCCATGCCGCCGGTGAATACGATCCAGAAAAAAGCCAGTCCGCGTGCCCTGACCCACCCGGGAAGCGAAATCTGTGCGGCAGTCATCAGGGCCGAGGCTGTCATCATCCAGGAAAGTCCGATCACGAGCATGGCGGCACATGCCGCGGCGACGATATCGGACATGGCCAGCGCCAGCATCGCCAGCCCATAAAGCGCCGAGGCACAGCGGATGATGGTGTCACGTGTGACGCGACGGATCAGGCGGGGCATCAGGATGGCGCCCGTGATCGCACCGACGCCGATGCAGGCAAGCAGCAGACCGTAGGTGCTCGGCCCGCTTTTGAGTTCCTGCCGGACGATCAGCGGCATCAATGCCCATGAGGCGCTGGCGAAAATGAAGAAACAGCATCCGCGTACCATGACGGCTCGCAGCGCCTGTGAATGGCGTGCGAAGCGCAATCCGGTACGGACGGCACTGATAAGATGTTCGGCGGGAAGCGTGCTTTGCGGAACGTTGCGCTTCCAGCGGAAAATCAGGAAGAGCACGATGGTGTAGAAGCAGGCGTTGGCCATGAATACGGCGCCGGAACCGGCCGCCGCCACGATGGTGCCCGCGATGGCCGGGCCGATGGAGCGTGCGACGTTGATGGCGATGCTGTTCAGTGCGACTGCGGACTGCAATTCTTCACGCGGGACGAGTTCGGGAATGATCGCGCCCCATGCCGGCATCATCATGGCGATACCCACGCCCAGACAGAAGGTAAAGAGCAGCAAAAGAAAGGAGCCGGTCACGCCGGTCAGGGTCAATATCCCCAGCAATCCGGCACAGCATGCCATCCAGACCTGTGTACCGATCAGAAAACGGCGACGATCGACGATGTCGGCCATGGCGCCTGCGGGGATGGCAAGCAGGAAAAACGGCGTGCTCGTCGCCGCCTGCACGAGCGAGACCATTACCGGCGTCGGCGCGAGCGATGTCATCAGCCACCCTGCCCCGACGTCCTGCATCCATGACGCGATGTTCACGAACAAAATCGCGATCCATAGCATGCGGAATACGCCGTGACGGAATGGCGTCCATGCGCCGATTTGCCGGTCTTCCTTTTTGTGCTGTGTTTCGTCTATCGCCATTGTGTCGCCCGGCTTTGTCGTCTGTAGAAAGTTTGCATCCTATTAAGATAACACCGCATAAAGCCTTTTTTTCCGCACATGCGTCAAGAAACGGGAAAAGAACGCCGCTTTTGCAGGCCAAACTGCCCGTCCCGGGTGGGGAATGTCCGGAAAACAGCCGGTGAAAGTACTGTTTTCAGGCAATCAGGGGCGTTTTTCCGTATGGCCGGCATGTACCGGAACGGCGCCGGGATGGCTGAAATATTCCGCCAGCGTCATATCCAGTATGCCGCCGACCGCTTTTTCCACCTCGAGCGAAATGGGGACATCCCGGCTTGCCGTGAAAACGAAGTGTCTGAAGACGTCCGCGACGGTGATATGGTCTGCGTCTCCGAGCCATCGCCATGTCTTCAGGGTGCGTCTGCCCAGCGGAACCGTATGGAACATGGGAGGATCGAACGGTACTGCCCATCCCAGATTTTCCAGTGTCTTGAGACAGGATTCGACTTCCGCGGTTCCCAGCCGTGTACGTCGTTCCAGTTCGATACGCGAGAGGTTGCGTACCGTTCCCTCAGGGTACATGATACCGATGATTTTCAGGGCATCCGAAAACCGGCTGCCGGGATGCTGCACGGTTTCCCAGTGGCCGCTGCGGATTTCCGGAAGCGCTGCCGTGAGCATGGCGCCCAGCAGCATGATGAGCGAACTGATATAGACCCACAACATGAAGATCGGGAATGCCGCCAGCGCACCGTAGATTTTTTCGTAAGAGCTGAAATTCACGATGAAAAACGCGAAAACCCGGATAGCGATTTCAAACGCGATGGCGGCGAACAGCCCGCCGGACAGCGCGTCTTTCCAGAGGACAAGCCGGTTGGGCAATACGCGGTATAGCAGCGTAAAGGCGGTTGTCGTCCAGATGACGGCGATCAGCGGCGAGGATATGCCGTTGAGAAACGGCAGCCAGCCGATCAGTCCGTGACGTGACAGCACCAGATAAGTCGTCAGGTAAATGGAGATGCCCAGCAACGGCGGCGCAAGCAAGGCGATGGCGAGATACAGGACGATACGGGTCAGCAACGGGCGTGGCGTGAGGATATGCCAGATACGGTTGAAAGCGCTCTCGATTGTGGAAATGGTCGTCAGCGTCGTGAACAGCAACGCCAGCGCGCCGATGATGGAGACGTTGGCCGCATTGGCGGCGAATGTGCCGAGATAGTCCAGGATGGTCTGGGCGATGTTGCCGGGAATCAGGCCCTGGGCGAAATAGGTTTCCAGCGTCTTCCGCAGGGAACCGAATGCCGGGAAACGGGTGAAAACCGCCAGCATGATCGCCAGTATCGGCACCAGACTCAGGATGATGGTGAAGCTGATATTGCCCGCGACGTCGGTGAGGTTGTCCGCTTCCACTTTCGCATAGCAGTACTTGAGGAAGTTCTTGATGCGTTTGCGGTCGAGGTGACGGAAAATATCCTGTACCTTGCGCCATGCGCCGGGGGTGAAATCGGGTGTGTTCATGAAAACATTTTAAAATGAAACCGTCTCCGGCAGGCAACCGGACAAAATTGTTTTATCATGTGTTTCCCGGCCGAATATTGATTTTGCGCTGCAATCCGGCAATCGGCGCGACGGTGCGGGACGTTGCGGTCACCGACAGGTTGCCGTTGCGGATTTCACGGAACGGTTTTCATCATGACACAGCCATCCTTTATCGAATTGTGCAAAAAGCGGCTTGGCAGCGCCCATGTCATCAGCGATCCGGCCAGAATGGATTTTTATGTGACCGACTACCGTAAACGGTTTGCGGGAAAGGCGCTGGCCGTCGTGCAACCCGGCAATACGCAGGAAGTCGCCGATATCGTCAGACTTTGCCGCCGTCACGGGATACCCATCGTGCCTCAGGGAGGCAATACCGGGCTGGTGCTGGGCAGCGTACCGGATACCTCAGGGAAAGCGGTCGTGATTTCGCTGGCACGCATGAAACGGATACGGGAAACCGATCTGGCCAACAATACCATGACCGTCGAGGCGGGTTGCCTGCTGGACGATATCCACAAGGCGGCGCAGGATGCCGACAGGATGTTTCCGCTGTCGCTGGCCTCGTCAGGTTCTTGCATGATCGGCGGCAATCTGGCAGCCAATGCCGGCGGTACCGCCGTCTTGCGCTACGGTACGGCCCGCGAATTGTGCCTTGGGCTGGAAGTCGTCCTGCCAGACGGCGCGATATGGGACGGTCTGTACAAACTCCGCAAGAACAATACCGGCTACGATCTGCGGGATCTGTTCATCGGCTCGGAAGGAACGCTGGGCATCATCACGGCGGCGGTTCTGAAACTGTTTCCCCGTCCGAGAACGCGACAAACCGCCTTTGTCGCGCTGGATACGCCTGCCGACGCGTTGCGTCTTTTGTCCATCGCACAGCAGTTCGCCGACGGTGTACTGACCACGTTCGAACTGATGTCGCGTTACAGTCTGGAACTGGTCACCCGGCATTTTCCGGAACTGTCGTCTCCCCTGCCGCTCATGCAGGACTATTATGTCCTGATGGAACTTTCCAGTACCGAACCGGAAGAACATGTCGCCAGCCGTTTCGAAAAACTGCTCCAGTATGCGATGGAAGACGCCGTGATTTGCGATGCCGCCCTGGCGCAGACGCTTTCGCAATCGAAATCGATGTGGGCATTGCGTGAAAACATTTCCGCCGCACAATCCCGCGAAGGCAAAAACATCAAACACGATATTGCCGTTCCGACTTCGCTGTTCGCCGAATTTATCGAAACGACGGACAGGCAGCTCCAGTACCGTTTTCCTGGGTGCCGGATGGTGACGTTCGGCCATCTCGGCGACGGCAGCCTGCACTATAACGTCGGCGCGCCCGAAGGCGTGGCGGACGACGACTTTTTGCGGATGCAGGGCGAAGTCAACCGGATCGTCTATGACAACGTCATCCGGTTGCATGGCGCCATTTCCGCCGAACACGGGCTGGGCGCATTGAAGCACGACAGGAACGCTGCCTACAAAAGCGAGGTGGAAATGCGGATGATGCGGCTCGTCAAGCAGGCGTTCGATCCGGACAATCTGATGAATCCCGGCAAGGTTCTGCCCTGATCTGTCATCGTTTTTCCGTCATCGTGCGGCTTTTCACGCCTTGCCGTGCGCGGTTTCGTTCCAGAAATTCGCTTGCGGCACCGGCATCGAGTGCATCTGAAACAAGGTTTCCCTGAATGGCTTTGCATCCCGCCTGCTCGAGAAAGCGCATCTGACCGGCTGTTTCGACACCCTCGGCCACGGTACGGATACCCAGCGCACCAGCCAGCGAGATCATGGCACGCACGATGGTGGCTGCTTCGTCGTCCACCGTGACTTCCCTGATGCACGACGGGTCGATCTTGAGACTGTATGCCCCCAGTCGCCTCAGGATGGCGATGGAGGAATAACCTGTGCCGAAACGGTCGATGGCGACTTTCATTCCGGCGGCATGGAACGCATCGACGGCGCCGATGGCGTCATGCGGTTTTTCCATCACGACGGTTTCCGGCATTTCCAGTACCAGTCTTTCCGGCGGAACGCCCGCTTCACTGAGCCATTGTGCGATACGTTTCGGCAAATTGCGGTCGTGAAACGGAATGGCCGAAAGGTTGACCGAGATGGTCACGGCATCTTCTCCGGCTTCATGCCATGCCCTGAGCTGCCCTATCGCTGTCCTGATCACCCATTGGCCGATGGCCATGATTTGCCCGTTCGATTCGGCGATACGCAAAAATTCGTCGGGAGCGATCGTGCCGAGTTGGGGATGCTCCCAGTGCAACAGGGCTTCGAACCCGGTAACGGTGCGGTTTTCCAGCGAAAGAATCGGCTGGTACAACAGCGAAAACCCGTTGTCTTCCAGTGCATTTTGCAAGGCGCCGCCGATAAGATGCGTACGGGTCGAGCTGGCCTGCATTTCCGTCGTGAAGAATCGGAAATGGGCACGACCGTTCTGTTTGACACGGTACATGGCGGTATCGGCGCAACAGGAAAGCGTCTCGAAGTCCGTTCCATCATACGGATACATGGCGATGCCGATCGAGGCGGACAGGTTCAGTTCCTGTTCATCGATACGATAGGGTTCTGACGCGATAGCCAGCAGTTTGCCGGCGATGTGCGCCGCGCCGCTGGTATCCGTATCGGGCAATACCAGGACGAATTCATCACCGCCCTGCCGCGAAACGGTATCCTGGTCGCGCACCACGCCTTCAAGACGTGCTGCGAAAAGCCTGAGCAATTCGTCGCCTGCCTTGTGGCCGAGCGTATCGTTGACCTGTTTGAATCCGTCGAGATCGACGAACATCAACGCCAGCGGTTTCCGGCTGCGTTGCGCCAGACTGATGGCCTGTCGGCACCGTTCATGCAACAGTGTCCGGTTCGGCAAGCCTGTCAGGGCATCGAAATGCGCCAGCCACTGGATCTGGTCTTGCGCCTTTTTTCGTTCGGTCATGTCGCTGAACAGGCCGATGTAATGGGTCAGCTTGCCAGAGGGATCATACATGGCCTGGATGGAAAGCCATTCGGGATAGCTGGTGCCGTTTTTGTGCATGTTCCAGATTTCGCCCTGCCAGCATCCTTTTTCCCGGATTTCGTTCCACATGGCTTCGTAAAACGCCCTGTCGTGCCGTCCCGACGAGAGAATCCGCGGATTGCAGCCCATCACTTCGGCGCGGTCGTATCCGGTGATCCGTGTGAACGCCTGATTGACCATGACGATGCGACATGCGTCATCAAGCAGCATCATGCCTTCGTTGCTCTGGGTGAACATGTCCGCCGAAAGTTGCAATTTTTCATTGCGGACATAATTGTCCAGCGCGAAATCGATGCCGGCCGTCAGTTCTTTCAGCAGCTTTTGCACCACGATATCGAATGCACCGGCCTTGAAGGCATGCAAGACCAGCATGCCGGCGATTTCACCATTCTTGTGCAACGGCAGGCAGGCAATGGCGCAGATAGGCTGTTCATCGGCAAGACACTGCCAGCGGGGCATGATGGCATCGCAATCACATGCCGGATCGCCCGCACAATCCTGTATCCAGACCGGTCTGTCATCCCGAACGGCTTGCCGGATGATGTGTGTCGTCATCATTTCGCCGATTTTCGCGATGATTTCGGGCGATGCCCCTTCCATGGCGACGGGTATAAGATGCTGTGCACGGTCCATGACACCGATCCATGCGATGTCGATGGTGTCGTACTGTACGGCGATGCGGCAGATTTCGCCGAACAGTTCGTCCTGTGTCTTGCAGCGGGCAATAGCCTGGTTGCAGTACCCCATTGTGGTATAGAGCTGGTTGAGACGGCGGATTTCGCTTTCCGTGACACTGCTTTCGACATACAGGCGGCGCAATTCGCGTTCGGCATTCATGCGTATCTGTTCGCGGCGAAAGTTGGCGACCGCAAAATCCATGTCGTCCGCGATTTCAGCCAGCAGTCCGCGTAATGCCGGATCGAAGGCATCCGGTTCGGCCGACGCCAGCAGAAATACACCGATGGTTTTCCCGTTTTCGTGCAGTGGCAATGCCGCCAGCGAACGCAGGGAAATTTCATTCGATGCATTTTCCGGCCACCATGCCGATACCGGGTCGCTTCCGAAATCACGGTTCCAGAATGCCTTTCCCGTTGAAAACGCTTTTACGGCAACGCTTTCAGCATCCGGATGTCCCGCCGTTGTCGATAGCGACATTTTTTCTGGAAAATCAATTTCTTCTCCGCTTTTGTTGTCAAAACGGATCAGGTTTTCCGACGGGTTTGCGAAACCGGTGCAAGCCATTCGGATACGACTGTGTCGGACGATGATGGCGCAGATATTGGCGAAAAGTTCGCCTTCGTCGCCGCTGCGTGAAATCGCGTGGGAACAGTAGTTGCGGATGAGCAAAATATCAGATGAGCGGTTATCCGGTAATGGAATCGGCATGAGATACAGTCCCTGTCAACTAGTCATCAGACAGTTTTGCCGTGTACTGTAAAACCGGTACAGGATGCCTGTATGGAAATGCCTGCCACATGAACAAGCATGCATTGTTTTGGATATACCATGTCATCGGCAGGCAATGTACACGGGAAATGTCCATGTCCGGAATATTATGGCACGTGTCAGGAGCGCAGGGTATGAAAAGTTGTGTGATGACGGCGGTATATTCCGCTATTGGCGAAATACGAAAATGTCCGTCCGTTTCTCGCCAACAAATTAACCGTCCGGTGGGATGCCATTGAAAAAAACCCGATGTTTTTTATGAATATATCGTTTCGGAATTTTTATCTCCGTTTGTTTTGCGGTATGGCAAATTACGAATGACGTGCATTTTTCAACAAGCGCATGATTTTCAATCTGTCTGGAAAACATGCCGTGCATTATCGTAAAACGGTAATGCACGGTAAAACTTTACGGTCAGGATTTTTCGGTTACGGATATTATTTCCCGTTTTGAATCGTATTGGAATTCTGGTTATAGGCTTTTGCAACGCATTTCCATTTTCCGTCTATCTTCATCAACAAAAGATAATCGGTAAAATCAATGCGTCCGCCCCATTTTTCTTCCAGCACCTTTACCACCGCAAGCGTTTCCTCGATATCGACGATATCGATGCGCGCCCTGAAATCCTTTCCTGCGTCCACGGTATCCACATTTTTGTAAAACTGTTCGATGCTGCCATGTTCCGGTTTTCCATCCAGATAACCAAACAAAACAGCGTCATCGACAAACAGTTCTTTTGCGTAACGACTGTCACCTTCAGCGACGCTTTTGACGAATTTCATGGCCGCTTCTTCAACTGCACGGTATTCCCCGATACTTGCTCTCATAATAATGCCCTTTATATAATTCATTGACGCTGATTATGTTACGTGTTATGTTTTTCTAACACAATCACCGAAAAATTATTCATATACCGAAAATTTTTTCCGTATATGTCCTGCATGAAAACAACCGGTTTTATTTTGGATCATGTATCAGAGAAAAACACCCGTCGATCTGGAATGTCCGTTGAGATTGACGATAAGCCTGCTGAATTCAAAATGGAAATCCTGTATTCTGGATGAATTGCGCCACAAGACACTCCGTCCCAGCGAAATTCACAAGATATTTCCGGACGCTACGCCGCGTGTGCTTGATCTCCAGTTGAAAGAACTAGTCGAGGATGGGCTGGTTTCAAGAACCATTTATCCGGAGTCCCCACCCCGTTCCGAATATGCCCTTACGGAATTGGGGAGTACCCTCATTCCGATAATCGATGCCATGATTGCATGGGGTGACGTGAACAAGGATTTGTTTGAAAAAAAATATGGCTGTGCAGAATGAGACCGTTCCATTCCGCTTCCGTATTTGCCTGATTTTCCGGTTCGGTTTTCAGAAAGGGCTTTTTCCAGTCACCGCTTTCATGCCGCTATTGCGCAAATGATTCTGCCCAGTGGCGGTACTCAGGGATTTTCCTTGCCAGTGCTGGCATACAGTCATGGTCATGCCGGCGAAATACGCCATCACGAAAAGACGGAAACGCCTGAAAACGGGAATACTGGTCCGGATTCATTCATTGTCAGCAGCTGTTTCGTCTGGCAATTTCGTCATTCCCAGCAATTCCTGGGCACGTTCTTCGGGCAATGCCTCGATTTTCTTGAGCTTGCGGCTCATCTGGCGGGTACGTACCTGTGCGTCGTCGATACTTCTCGCTGCACGTTCCAGCGTTTTGCGCGTGGCTTCCAGTACGGTGCCGAATTTGCCGAATTCGGTTTTGACCGCGCCCAGAATGTCCCACACTTCGGATGAACGTTTTTCCAGCGCCAGTGTCCTGAAGCCCATTTGCAGGCTGTTGAGCAGTGCCGAGAGCGTGGAAGGTCCGGCGATGCTGATCCGGCAGGTTCGCTGCAAGTCGTCGGCCAGTCCGGGGCGGCGCATGACTTCGGCGTAAAGTCCTTCCGTCGGCAAAAACATGAGCGCGAAGTCGGTGGTATGCGGCGGCGCGAGATATTTGTCCGCAATGGTTTTCGCCTGAAGCCGGATGGCACGTTCGAGTTCTTTTCCTGCCTGTGCGACGCCCTCGGCATCGGCCGCTTCGGATGCCTCGACCAGCCGTTCATACTGTTCTTTCGGGAATTTCGCGTCGATGGGCAACCAGACCGGTGCGGTTTCGTCTCCCCTGCCCGGCAGACGGATGGCGAATTCGACGATGGCGCCGGAACCGGGTACCGTTTCCACGTTGCGGGCATATTGCCCCGGTGTCATGAGCTGTTCCAGGAGCATTTCCAGCTGGACTTCACCCCATGTCCCCCGCGTTTTCACATTGGTCAGCACCCGTTTCAGATCGCCCACGCCCATCGCCAGCCGGTGCATCTCGCCCAGTCCCTGATGGACTTTTTCAAGGCGTTCTGAGACGAGCCGGAACGATTCGCCCAGACGCTGTTCCAGTGTGGCATGCAGTTTTTCGTCGACGGTCTGGCGCATTTCTTCCAGTTTTTTCGCATTGTCTGTCTGCAAGTCGCGGATTTTTTCTTCCAGCACGGTACGTATTTCGTTCATGCGTTTCGCGTTCGATTCCGTCAGCGCCGTCAGGGTCTGTTGCAGGGTATCGGCAAAGCGTTTGATGGCTTCGGCCTGTTCCTGCCGGGCGGCGCCGGCCTGTCGGGCATTGTCTGCCGTCAGGCGCGCGAGCTGTTCGGAAAACGTCCGCATCTGGTCGTTTTGCAGGGTGGAAATCTGGGTCATCTGCTGGGTCAGACCATGCTGGAAGCGGGAAAGCGCACTGGCCAGTTCTTGTCGTGTCCCCTGTGCACTGAGCTGGATCTGTTCCCGCATTTGCCGTTCGGTGCGTTCGGCGGCATTGCGAATGGCGTTTTCCGTCTGCTGTCGCAGGATTTCGGAAGTTTCGCCTGCCTGCCATGGCCGCGACCTGAAAAGGAGAATCAGCAACAAAACGATCGAAAGCGCACCGAAAATGAGCGGGAGATAGGAAAGCATAGCGTTTGCGAAAAAATGGCTGGGTGAACGGGCTGACTATTTTACGCCGTACCACACGCGACCGTCGTCATTTTCGCAGGACACGCAAACCGTTGAGCAAGACCAGCAGGCTTGCGCCCACGTCGGCGAAAACCGCCATCCACATCGTGGCGGAACCTGCCAGCGCCAGCGCAAAAAACACGAGCTTGATCCCCAGTGCGATCAGGATGTTTTGCCAGAGAATGATATAGGTGGTTTTCGAGAGCGAGATCAGCTGTGCCACCCGCCGCAAGTCGTCGTTCATGATGACCACATCGGCCGCTTCCATGGCGATGTCCGTTCCCGCATTGCCCATGGCGATGCCGATATCGGCATGGGCCAGTGCCGGCGCATCGTTGATGCCGTCGCCGATCATGGCGACCTTTCTGCCCTGTTTGCGCCATGCCAGAACGGCTTTTTGCTTGCCGTCAGGCAAGAGGTTTCCGAAGACGGTCTCGATTCCCGCTTCGCGGGCGATGCCTTGTGCGGTCGTCTGGTTGTCGCCCGTGAGCATCGCGGTGGCGATTTTTTGCCGTCTGAGCATGGCCAGCGCCTCGCGTGCCGTATCACGGATGGTGTCGGCAACGGTGAAGATGGCCAGTACGCCTTCCTTGTCGGCCAGTATCGTCACCGTATGCCCCTGTCTTTCGTGTTGGAGCAGCAGCGCATGTACGTCCGGTGTACACAGTCCCGCTTCCTCGATCAGGCGGTGGTTGCCCAGTATCAGCGCGCATCCGTCGATGACGCCGCGCACGCCTTTGCCCGGCATGTCGGCAAAGTCGGAAACGGCGGTCATTTTCCGGCCCAGCCCGAAGGCGATCGCCTTGGAAACCGGATGGTTGGAATTGCCCGCCAGTGCCGCCGCCCTGTCGAAAACGGTAT
Source organism: Oxalobacter paeniformigenes (assembly GCF_027158465.1). Lineage (NCBI taxonomy): Bacteria > Pseudomonadati > Pseudomonadota > Betaproteobacteria > Burkholderiales > Oxalobacteraceae > Oxalobacter > Oxalobacter paeniformigenes. The sequence goes on along the minus strand of NZ_JAMKYL010000001.1, from coordinate 693,850 downwards.
CGCGCGGGACACGATTCGCCAGAATGACCGTATCCACAAGGCGTGGTTTGCCTTCGGTGACGGTGCCGGTCTTGTCCAGCGCCACGATGTCGAGATGGCGTGCCTGCTCCAGATGGATGCCGCCCTTGATGAGAATGCCGCGACGGGCCGCGGCGGCCAGTGCGCTGACGATCGTCACCGGCGTGGCGATCACGAGTGCGCACGGACAGGCGATCACCAGCATGACCAGCGCCTTGTAGGCGGCATGCAGCCATGTCCAGCCGAAAAACAGTGGCGACAGGACGGCGACGCCCAGGGCGAACAGGAAAACCAGCGGGGTATATATCGCCGCGAAACGATCGACGAAGCGCTGGATGGGGGCGCGTTTTTCCTGCGCCTCTTCGACCATCCGGATGATACGGGCAACGACGGTATCGGAAGATGCTGCCGTCACGCGGAAAGCCAGCGTGCCGCTTTCGTTGATCGTTCCGGCGAAAACGGTGTCTCCCCTGCGCTTGTCCACCGGAATGCTCTCGCCGGTGACAGGTGACTGGTCAACAGTGCTGTGTCCGGTGGTGACGATGCCGTCAAGCGCGATGCGTTCTCCGGGACGCACGCGAACCGTCATGTCGTTTTCGATGGCGTCCACCGGCATGGATACCCAGCTGCCGTCTTTTCTGAGGACGTCGGCCACAGGCGGTGTCAGATCGAACAGGCGTTGTATCGCATGGCGTGCCCTGTCCGCCGAACGGGCCTCGATCAGTTCGGCGACGGCATAAAGCGCCATGACCATTGCCGCCTCGGGCCATTGCCCGATCACGAACGCACCGGTGACGGCGACGGTCATCAGGGCGTTGATATTGAGCTGCCGTCGTGCTATCGCGGCGATGCCTTTTCGGTAGGTATCCAGTCCGGAAAGCCAGATGGCGACAGCAGACATGGCCATGCCGGAGAGCATGACGGAACGTGTGTCCGGGCCAAGCAGATGCATGATTTCCACGACCAATGCGATACCCAGCGCCGTTCCGAGACGCCACATCCGTTTCTTGTCCGCCGGTTCTGCGGTGTTTTCCATGCCGGGGCGGATACGCTCGGCGCGATATCCGGCCTTTTGGATGGTAGCGAGACACAGCGAGACCGTTTCCTCGTCTGCATCGATCGCCAGCTGTCTGCGCGGGAGGCTGCATTCCAGATGGCGGATGCCGCCGATACCCGAGAGAATCCGGCGGATGTCGTTTTCCTCGACGGCGCAATCCATGTCCATGATATGCAATACGGCATAATCCGGCGGCCAGCTGACGTCGTCTTGCCGCGGCATGGCCGGCGAATGGGCGCAACAGCAAGCGTCATCGTGCGAATGGGGATGGTGATGATGGGCACGATCGTGTCCGCCATGGTCATCATGTCCATGGTCATCATGGGGGTGTGCATGGTTTTTGCCATGGCGACACCCGGATTTTTCTTCATGCCCATGTCCGCAGCATCCGTGCGAATGGCCATGTGCGTCGAAATTTCCGTCAGTCATGGCTTTTTCTCCCGTTTTGTTTATTGAAAACCATGGAGTGACTTCAGGGTCAAGCGGTTACAATAGGTGAAAACCATGGTTTTTGTCTGTTTTTCCAAAAAAGTATGTCATGAAAATCGGTGAACTTGCCGAAAAGGCGGGACTGCCCGTCGAAACGGTACGCTATTACGAAAAAGAGGGATTGTTGCCGGACGTCGCACGCACGCAGGGCAATTACCGGATTTATACGGATGATCATGCCGAACGGTTGCTGTTCATCCGGCATTGCCGTTCGCTGGACATGACGCTCGAGGAAATCCGTATCCTGCTGCATTTCAAGGACAAGCCGGATGAAAGTTGCGACCGCGTCAATGCCCTGCTCGATGCGCATATCGGCCATGTCTGCGAGCGGATACGTGATCTGGAAAAACTGGAGAAACAGCTCAAGGCCTTGCGCGAGCGTTGCCATGAGGCGAAAGACGCAGCCAGCTGCGGGATTCTCAATGCCCTGTCAGGACAGGAACCCGGCGTGTTTTCGCGGCATGACGAGACCTGTTCGCATGTCCACAGCGCGCACGGCATCCGCAAATCCGGGCGAAAGCCCCGATGAAGGCGCCTTCCCCATACCGGTAAGGTTCCGCGTTTGGAAGCACGGAAGTTTTGCGGGATAATGGCTTGTTCCGATCAGACACAGCCTATGTTGCCAGACCAGTATTGCCAGCACAAGGCGGCCGGCAGCGGTTCGAGTTTTTATGCCTGTTTCCGTTTTTTGCCGCCTGCACGCCGAAAAGCCATCACGGCCCTGTATGCCTTTTGCCGTGAAGTGGACGATATCGTCGATGACCGGGCGCTGCCTCCGGAATCGGCACGCTACAAGCTCGCGGGTTGGCGGCGTGAAATCACCGATCTGTATGCCGGTCATCCCGATCATCCGATTACCCGTGCGCTCTTGCCCCATCTCGCTTCCTGTTCGCTGGAACAGGCGCATTTCATGGCGATCATCGACGGCATGGAAATGGATCTGGACCGTCATCGTTACAGTACCTTCGACGAACTGGCACGCTATTGCTGGCATGTCGCCGGTGCGGTGGGCATTCTTGCCGCGAAAATCTTCGGGGCAAGCCGTCCCGAAACGCTGCTTTATGCCGAAAAGCTCGGACTGGCGTTCCAGCTGACCAACATCATCCGCGATGTCGGGGAAGATCTGGCGATCGGACGGATTTATTTGCCCGCCGATGAAATGGCGCGCTTCGGCGTGACGGAAACCGATTTGGCAAGACAGGATGGCGGCGCGGCTTTCACCGGACTGATGCGTTTTCAGGCCGATCGTGCGCTGGCCTTGTACGACAAGGCGTTCTCGCTTTTGCCCGAGGAGGACAGGCCCGCGCAAAAACCCGGCATCATGATGGCGTCGATCTATCGCGAACTGTTGCTGGAAATCGTCCGCTGCGGTTTTCCGGTCCTGACGCGGCGCGTTTCGCTCACGAAAGGGAAAAAACTCTGGCTGGCATGGAAAGCGTGGCTGCATGAATAAACGGATCGCCATCGTCGGAGCGGGATGGGCCGGTTGCGCAGCCGCCGTCACCGCCGTGAGAGAGGGATGCCATGTCACGGTATTCGAGGCGTCGCACCTTGCCGGCGGACGCGCCAGGAAAACGGTGCTGGAAGGCATGGCGCTCGACAACGGCCAGCATATCCTGCTCGGCGCATACCGCAAAACGCTGGAGATGATGCGCGAAGTCGGTGTCGATCCGGATACGGCACTCGTGTCGCTGCCGCTGCAAATGCACTACCCGCCGGTTCCGCCGTTGCTGCAATTCGAAGTCCCGCGATGGCCGGCACCGCTCAATTTGCTGGCAGGACTGTTCGGGGCGAAGGGGCTGGACTGGGAAGACAAACTGGCACTGGCGCGTTTTTTCACGATATGCCGCGCCATTCGCTGGGATATCGGGGAAGACCGGCCGCTCATCCGGCTGCTGGAACAGTTCCGCCAATCTCCAAAGCTCTATGCCCTGCTCTGGCGTCCATTGTGTCTGGCCGCGCTGAACACGCCGCCTGAACAGGCGTCCGCCCGTGTTTTCATGCGGGTCTTGCAAGACAGCATCGGCAAGCGCCGTGCCGATTCCGACATGCTGCTTCCGGCAACCGATCTTTCCGCCCTTTTCCCCGAACCCGCGATCCGGTATTGCCAGGATCGCGGCAGTGAATTCCGTTTCGGCACAACGGTTCGCCGCATCGTGCATGACGGTAAGTCATGGACGACAGACGCGGCGCCACAAAGCCGTTTCGACGCCATCGTGCTGGCGACACCACCGACTGTCGCATGGCGTCTGCTGGCCGGGTTCGGTGCGGCAGAACCTGCGCCATTGCCTGCACCTTCGCCGATCGTGACGGTCTATCTGAAATATCCGCCATCACTGACGCTCGGTAAGCCTTTTTTCGCACTGCTTGACGACAGCGAGCGCGACGAATGGGGGCAATACGTTTTCGACCGCGGGCAAATCATGCCGGAGCAGCAAGGATTGTTCGCCGTCATCGTCAGCGCGGCGCATGCGCTGGCGGATGTCCGAAGCGACAGGTTTATCGCCGATACGGCGCGCCAGCTTGCCCGCTGTTTCGGTAACGACGCTTTTTTGCATCCCCTGTGGGGACGGGTCATCATGGAAAAGGCGGCGACGCTTGCCTGCCTCCCCGACCGTACGGTGCCTGCCATCCGTCAGGATGGCCGTGGCCTGTTTCTGGCTGGCGATTATCTGCATCCCGCCTATCCCGGTACGCTGGAATCGGCCGTATCGTGCGGCATACAGGCGATCATGGCCTTTCTTGAAGACGCGGACTGAATTTTTCACGCGATCTCACCACCCTGCCGGGCGAAATGTCCGGCGAATTTCCTTTTCCCGCCGCCGTCTGCCGGTTTTCGGGATTCATGCTATGTTCATGTTTTTATGCATGGCGTGACCGGCATTGTCCTCAATACCGGATCCCGCCTGCCGAACCGCAAACCGATGGAGAATCACCATGACAACAGCGAATTTCTTCAAAACTGCCGCCATGGCCCTGTTGGGATTGTCGCTGGCATCCTGCGCCACACACCATGACACGAAACAAGCCGATACGCAGCAGCCTGCGGCCTGCACGGGCATGTATCGTGCGACGCTTCCCTGTGCCGATTGCCCGGGTATCGTTACACATGTCAGTATCGAACCCGACCATACCGCGGCGGTCACGCGCCTGTATCTGGATTCGGACGACACGTCGGAAACGGATTACGGTCACTGGACGTACCGGAACGGACGCCTTGACGTCACGACCGTTTCAAGCGGTCCGGTACCCGATACGGAAACGCTGTCTTTCATCACATTGCCGGGGAACCGTATCGCGCTGGCAGGCGATGGCGACGGGATACGCGAGGACTATGTTTTCAACAAGGCCACCCCGCTGTCCGTTACGGATTTCGCGGGAACCTACCATCAGGGAAATGCCGCCAGAGGCGCTTACCGGCAAAGCCTTGTGATCGCACCGTCTGAAAACGGCAAAGTCTCCGTCACGATCACCAAAACAGGCGGAAAAGCCAAAGGTTGCGATTTCCACGGCGAGGGCCATATCGTGAACGACCAGATAGAAGTCAACCTCAAAGACCTGAATCCCGCACTGGATGCCGTGATGGTGATACGTCCCTTGCCAGACGGGAACGGACTTAATGTATTTTCTTCAAAATTCGACCAACGCTATGATTTAATGTATTTTTGTGGTGGCGGCGGTACGCTGGCAGGCGACTATGTCAAGGCCGCAACTTCTGTCGGGCATTGAAAGGAAGTATCCGGGCGGCACGCCGTTGTCCGGTGTCGCCCGCACATTGCGACGTGACTTTCACAACAGTGGTTCAGGTTTCGTCGCGATATTCCGGATTGAAACAGGATACGGGATCGCCATAAACGAATGGTGCATGCGACGATGAGATATGTCATGAAACAAAACGCGAAAAACCTCATCCTGTTTCTTGAAATAGATTAAAACCTGTTGTTTATAATGATGATTTTTAAGACAACAGGCGCGCGCCGTACACCGAAAAACCGAAAGTGCGGTCATGGCTATGGGGTATGCTCTACCATTCCCTGATTTTGTCGAAAGCTTCGTCGATACGTTCCACGCCGATGACGGTCAACCCCTCGAAAGGCTGTTTCGGGACATTGGATTTCGGAATCATGGCGATGGAAAATCCCAGCTTGACGGCTTCGCGCAAGCGGTCCTGCCCTCTCGGCGCCGGACGGATTTCACCGGCCAGGCCGACTTCCCCGAACACGACCAGTCCGCGCGGCAACGGCTTGTTGCGCAAGGATGAATGAATCGCCATCAATACCGCCAGATCGGCGGCCGGTTCACTGATACGTACCCCGCCGACGGCATTGATGAACACATCCTGGTCGTATGCGGCGATATTGGCATGCCGGTGCATGACCGCCAGCAGCATCGCCAGCCGGTTCTGTTCCAGCCCGACGGAAAGCCGCCTTGCGTTCGGTGTCGGCGAATTGTCGACAAGCGCCTGGATTTCGACCAGCAGGGGACGCATGCCTTCCAGCGTCGCCATGACGCATGAACCGGCGATCTGTCGTTCGTGTTGCGACAGAAAGAGCGCGGACGGGTTGGATACGCCCTTCAGTCCCTTTTCCGTCATGGCGAAAACGCCCAGTTCGTTGACGGCACCGAAGCGGTTTTTGAATGCGCGGATCAGCCGGAAACTGGAATGGGTGTCGCCCTCGAAATACAGGACGGTATCGACCATGTGTTCCAGCACGCGCGGGCCGGCCAGCGCGCCTTCTTTCGTCACATGTCCGACCATGATGACCGTCGTACCGGACTGTTTCGCGAAACGGGTCAGCTGGGCCGCGCATTCCCTGACCTGCGCCACGGAACCCGGCGCGGATGTCAGGGCGTCGGAATACAGGGTCTGGATGGAATCGATGACCGCCACATCGGGTTTGCGTTCGGCGAGCGTGCCGAGGATTTTCTCAAGCTGGATTTCGGCCTGGAGTTGCAGGTTCGGCGCGACCAGTCCCAGCCGTCTGGCACGCAGCGCCACTTGTGCGCCGGATTCCTCGCCGCTGACGTAGAGGACGTTTTTTTCATAGGCCAGATTGACCAGCGTCTGCAACAGCAAGGTCGATTTGCCGATACCCGGGTCGCCGCCGATCAGGACGACACCGCCCGGCACCAGCCCGCCGCCCAGCACCCGGTCGAATTCACCGATGCCGGAATGAAAGCGCGGCACTTCGACGGCATGGATATCGGCCAGCGACATGACCGGTGCGGTCTGCGCGAACCCTTGCCGGTTCGCGGAAAAGCGGTTGGCGGAAACCGGTTCGGCCACCGTTTCGACAAGCGTGTTCCATTGCCCGCAGGACGGGCATTTTCCCGCCCATTTGCTGCTGACGCCGCCGCATTCGGAACAGGTGTACTGGATCTTCGCTTTCGCCATACCGTACGCTTCCCTACCAGCATTCCACGATGCGGGGACGCAGCGACAGCGCGCACATGAGTTCGTATCCGACGGTTCCTGCGGCTTCCGCCACCTCGTCGATCGGCAGATCGTTGCCCCAGAGCGTGACTTCGCTGCCGACATGGGCATTGGCGACCGGCGTCAGATCGACGGTGATCATATCCATGGAGACCCGTCCGACCAGCCGTGTCCGGATACCGTCGACGATGACCGGCGTGCCTTCCGGTGCCATGCGCGGATAGCCGTCGGCATAACCGCAGGCCACCACACCGATGGTCATGGGCGACGTCGCCGTGAAAATGCTGCCGTATCCGATGCTTTCGCCTTCACGGATATACTGGATCTGGATGATTTCGCTCTTTAGGGTCATGGCCGGTTTCAGACCGTATTCGGCTGCGGTTTTGCCGCCGGGAGAGCCACCGTAGAGCATGATGCCGGGGCGTACCCAGTCCGTCCGGATATCGGGATGCAGCAGGATGGCACCCGAATTGGACAGGTTGCGATCCCCTTTCAGTCCCTGCGTGGCGGAATCGAAACGCCTTAACTGTTCCTCGACCGACAACGCCGGATGGTCTTTCGTTTCGGAATTGGCGAAATGGGTCATGTAGGAAATGTCGCGGACATTGGGAATCTGCTTGAGCCGCTTCAATGCATTGCCGTATTCGGACGGCAAAAAGCCCAGACGGTTCATGCCGGTATTCATTTTCAGATGCACATCGACCGGCATTTCCAGATGCGATTTTTCAAGCATCTCGATCTGTTCGTCGCAATGGACGGCGAAAGCGATGTTGTAGCGTGCCAGAATGGGCAGCTCGTGCGCATAAAAAAAGCCTTCCAGCAGCAAAATCGGTTTTTTCCAGCCCATTTCACGCAAATGGATGGCCGACTCGATTTCGATCAGTGCGAATCCGTCGGCATCCGAAAAGGCGCGCACGGAACGTTCCAGGCCGTGGCCATAGGCATTTGCCTTGACGACTGCCCAGATTTTCGCCCGTGGCACGGTGTTTCTGACGACGGAAAGATTATGCTGCATGGCAGCGATATCGATATTGGCAACTAGCGGTCTGGTCATGAAATCCGTTCCATAAAAAACCGTCCGGTGCGGACGGCAGACAAAAAGGCTCGCCCCATCGGGCAAACCGTACGACAAACTTACATCTTACCCCCCTTGCATGCCTTGAAGCAATCGTATCTCCCCAAACGCCTCGTTACCGGAAAAGATGGACGAATTCATGTCGAACAGATCATTTCCCACAGTAAAAAAACTGCATGAAACGGGTCTGATGGAGTAAACTTTTCACTTCTTGAATGAACGGACAGGACCACCATGAATCGAGGCTTTTATTCCGTCATGGCCGCGGAATTCTTTTCTTCTCTGGCCGACAATGCCCTGCTGATCGTTGCCATCGCCCTTCTGGCGCAAATGAATGCCGCCCCCTGGATGACGCCCCTGCTAAGGCTCTTTTTCGTGATGTCCTATGTCGGTCTTGCCGCTTTCGTCGGCGCTTTCGCCGATTCCTTGCCCAAAGGCAAGGTGATGTTCATCACCAATACCATCAAGTTTTGCGGTTGCAGCCTGATTTTCGCCGGTGTCCATCCCCTTTTCGCCTATGCGATCGTCGGTCTGGGAGCCGCCGCCTATTCCCCGGCCAAGTACGGTATCCTGACGGAACTTTTGCCTGCTGAAAAACTGGTCATCGCCAACGGATGGATCGAGGGGCTGACGGTCAGCTCGATCGTGCTGGGGACCGTTCTGGGCGGCGCGCTCATCAACAAGCATGTATCGGCCTTCCTGCTGGACCATATGACCTTCGCCGGTTCCCCTGCCGCGGCGGCGCTGGTCGTCATCATGGGGGTTTACATTCTGGCCGCGCTGTTCAACCTGCGGATTCCCGATACCGGCGCACGGTATGCCAAGCAGCCGATCAACCCCATCCTGTTGGTCAGAAACTTCTATCACAGCTTCACAACGCTCTGGCATGACAAGCTGGGCCAGATTTCGCTGGCCGTCACCACCCTGTTCTGGGGGGCCGGCGCGACGCTCCAGTTCATCGTGCTCAAATGGGCGCAACATTCTCTCGGCCTGACGCTGGACAAGGCCGCTTTCCTTCAGGGGATCGTCGCCGTCGGCATCGCTTGCGGCGCCGTATCCGCCGCCAAATTCATCAAGCTGCGCCAGTCGCTGAAAGTCATGCCGCTGGGCGTGGCCATGGGGATGGTCGTCATGATCATGACGCTGGTCCATTCGGTCTATCTCGCCTATCCGCTGCTGGTTCTCGTCGGCGCGCTGGCCGGATTCTTCGTGGTACCGATGAACGCCTTGCTGCAACATCGTGGCCATGTGCTGCTTTCCGCCGGCCATTCGATCGCTGTCCAGAATTTCAACGAAAACCTCTCGATCCTGACCATGCTGGGCGTGTATTCCCTGCTGGTATCACTGGATTTGTCGGTCAATGCCGTGATCGTCATTTTCGGCAGCTTCGTCTCATGCATGATGCTGCTGGTCATCAACTGGCACAACCGCAACCAGAAAGTCGAGGATTCCCTGCATCTGATCGGCGAGGACAAGCGGCACTGATTCGTTTCGGCAGTCGATATGCGGACGGGACGCGATGCGTCCCGTTTTTCATGATCTGGCCGGTTTATCGCTGCCGGATGGAAACGCCTTGCCGGTTGCGTGGCGTGCTTTATGCCTTCTCTTCCCGATTCTGCCGTGCGCGTCTTGCGGCGATGCGCAGGAAAACGAAAGCCAGCAGACAACATAACAGGGTCATGACGCTGATGGACAGGATCATCGGCCCGAATCCGGTCATGGGGGATACGATCGCGCCGAAGATGAACAGGAAAAAGCCGATCACGGCAGACGCACCGCCGGCGTTTTTGCGTTCCAGCGTCAGGGCGAGCGATGTCGATGTCGGCAAAATCATGCCGAGAAAGACCATCATGATGAACAGGAGCGCTTCCATCACGTAAAACAGCCCGCCGGCAAAGAGGACGGCGACGAACAGGCCGCTGGCGATACACAGGCCATACACACCGGTTTTGAGCGCGGAAAACACGTCGGAAAAACGGGGCGTGATCCGGCTGCCGACGATCATGCCGGATGCATTGATGGCGAAGCACAGGCTGTATGCAAAGGCATCGAGACGGAAATGTTCCTGTATCAAAAACGGCGATGAAGCGATATAGGTGAAAAAGACGCCCATGGAAAACGTCTGTATCCAGACATAGTGCATGAAGCTGCCGTTGCGGATGATCGGGACGAATTTGCCGAAAGAACGCCACACGCTGCCCGGAATGCGCTGCTCGGGCGGCAGGGATTCACGGAAACGCACGCTGACGGCGAACAGGATGACACCGACGGCCAGCAGGATGATGAAGATGCCTTCCCAGTCGGTATAGCGCATGATGAAACCGCCCAGAACCGGCGCGACGATGGGCGCCAGTCCGTTGATGACCATGAGCAGGGAAAAGAAGTCGTTGAGTGCCTTGCCCTGATAGAGGTCGGCGGCGACCGATTTGGAAATGACCACCCCGCCCGCTCCGGCGATGCCCTGGAATATCCGGAAAAAGACGAACGATTCGATATTCCATGCGAAAAGGCAGGCCAGTGTCGAGAGGATGAACAATGCCATCGACAGCATCAGGGGCATCCTTCTTCCGTAACGGTCGCTTGCCGGGCCTATCAGGAGCTGACCGCCGGCCAGTCCGATCATGCTGGACGTCAGACTCATCTGAACCCACGACGTCGTCGTACCGAAGCTTGCGGCCAGCGCGGGCAACCCCGGCAAATAAAAGTCCGTCACGAACGGGCCGAAGGCGGACATCATGCCCATGGCCATCAGCAAAAACACCCTGGAATTCGTCGCCGCTTTCATGTTGTCAGTCACGGTTTCTGGTCGGTTTTACGGAAAACTGCCTTTATACTCTTGCCGCCCCGTTTCTGGCAAGCGGCAAGGCGTCATGACCGCCTATCCCGACACGCCCGACGACTGGCGTACCGTCAGGGCAAGAGCCGGATTCTTCCCCATTCATTGGCGGCGATGCCCGCCCAATCGAGAACGGATGCCAGCACAAAAACCGGATCGTAGGCCCACTCGCCTTCCTGTTTGCCCAGATATTCCAGCGCGATGGCGCCGACGACCGTATCGCCGGAACATTTTTCATGGCCGACGCGTTTTCGTCCCGACCCTTTTTTCGCCTTTCCGCCAAGCCTTTGCAGCAACGAAACGATGACATCGAACACTTCAAACCTGAATGCCCTTGGTAATACCGGACAGGTGAAACTGTCCCCCGTTGCCGTGATGTCATACCGGCATTTCCGGTTGAAAGAGATGACTTCGATCTGTCCGCCCGCCTGCCGTATTTTTTCGCGGATGATTTCCGATGCTTTTTTGCCGTCTGTTTGCCATGCCGAAGTTTTCATGTCGCCGTCCTTTCGATAAACCGTTTGCAAGACATGCCGCCGCTCGTACCATTCCTTACGGTATCGCCGCAATGTGGTATCCGGTACTGACATCGAGCAGGAACCATCATAACGGCGATTGCCGTCGCCTGTCATTTATTCAAGCGTTGTGTATTGATTTGCTGCACGGTGCCCATCCCCTCTTTTCCGGCATATAGGATTTGGCTGCGTTCACGGCTACAATACCCGCTACGCAAACCATGGGCCGCCTGTGCGGCCGGATGCCACGTTTTCATGAACCATACCGGTAACGCCGTTTCCCGTCCGTCTCCGCGGCCCGCCCTGTCGCGGGCGGAATGGCTGTGTCTGGCGCTGGTGGTGCTCGCGCATGTCTTGCCGGTTTGCTGGCTGCTTTGCGGCAGCGTGACCGATCCGCCTGAGATGACGCCGCCGATCGCGGGCGTGCTGGTATCCGGTTCCGGCGGAACCGGTGGCGGTGCGGCAGGACGCGCGGGCGACGGCCTACCCGGCCACAAAGAGCGCGGCAAGACGACGCACGATCAGGGCAAGGCGGCTTCTGCGCCAAAAACCGCGATGGTGAAAAAACCGCTTCCGTCCCGTGCCGAACGCGCCATGGCGAACCGGACTGCCGTTTCACAGACATCCCCTTCGGTCGCGTCTTCGGTCACGCAGTCGCATGACGCCGCCACGACAGCGACGGATAAAAACGTCGCCGGGGGGGCCGGGCTTCAGGCGACATCCGGCGGTACGGGAAAAGGCGGCAACGAGCTTTCAGGCAACGGGAACGGAAGCGGTACGGGAGGCTCCGGGCATGGCAGCGGGAGCGGAAACGGATTTTCCGGACCTGACGGATCGGGCTTTTCCAATCCGAAACCGCCCTACCCTGCCATTTCCCGCAGGATGGGTGAAGAAGGTCTGGTCGTGCTGTCGGTGTATATTCTGGCGGATGGTACGGTCGGCGAAGTCAGTATCAAGAAGTCCAGCGGATTCCGCAGGCTGGATGAGTCGGCGCTGAAAACCGTCCGGCGCTGGCGTTACGCTCCGGCGAAACGGCACGGCAAACCGGTCGCCATCCGGTACACGCAACCCATACGGTTTTCGTTGAACGATTGAGGCAACAGACAGGATGTATCAAATGGAAAACAATCCTTACGGCATAGTGGCCCTGTGGTATCAGGGCGGATGGGTGATCCGCTTCGTGGCGTTCGTGCTTCTGGTCATGTCGGTACTGTCATGGGCGATCATCGTCATTCGCCTGCGGCGGGCATGGCGCTTGTACGGTATCGCCAAACAGGTATCGGCTTTCTGGAACGCGCCCGCTTTCGACAAGGGGCTGGCGTTGCTCGATACGCCGCCGCAAGGCAATGCATTTCACGATCTGGCGATACAGGGGCGTCATGCCGCCGGACACTATACGAAAAATCCTGAAAAGCTGGCGAAAAACATCGGTTTTTCCGAATGGCTGACCGAAAACCTGCGTGGCGCCATCGACGACAGTATGGCACGCATGCAAGGTGGTCTGACCGTGCTGGCTTCCATCGGCGCGACGGCGCCGTTCGTCGGTCTGTTCGGGACTGTCTGGGGAATTTACCATGCGCTGGTCGCCATCGGGATTTCCGGCGAGGCTTCCATCGACAGGATCGCCGGACCGGTCGGCGAATCGCTGGTCATGACGGCGCTGGGGCTGGCCGTCGCCATTCCGGCATTGCTCGGATACAACGCGCTGTTGCGGATCAACCGGTATTTCTCCGCCGAACTCAACCGTTTCGCCCGCCAGCTGTACGGCTGGTTTTTGACCGGTCTGCCAGCCGGTTCCGGCATGCGCGACGACAAGGAAGGAAACTGACATGGCCTTCGGCGGCAAATTCGACGATCGGGACGATGTCGCCAGCGACATCAATGTGACGCCCATGGTGGATGTCATGCTGGTGTTGCTCGTGATTTTCATTCTGACGGTGCCGGTGTTGACCCATTCGGTCGGGGTGGAACTGCCGCAAACGCAGGCGGTACGCACCCAGACGGAAACGAAGGCGGTTTCCCTGACGGTCGCGCAGGACGGGATCGTTTACTGGAATGGCCAGGCAATCGGTGAAGCGGCGCTGGAAGAAGCGCTGGCGGAAGCGGCACAATCCGAGCCGCAGCCGGAAATCCGGCTATATGGCGACCGCAAGACCGATTACGAACATGTCGTGCGCGTCATGGCGGCGGCACAGCGCGCCGGTATCGCGAAACTGGCGTTCGTCACGAAGCCGCGCGACTGATACCGGACGGCGCGCCTTTTTCGCGTCCGTAAATCTCCATGGCGCTGCACAGATCCTGCCATGCCTGTTTTTTGCCGCCCGGCGTGCGCAACAGATAGGATGGATGGTATGTCACGACAAGCGGAATGCGCATGTCGCCCAGACGATAGACATGTTCGCGGTTCCTCAGCGAAGCCAGTGACACTTCCCGGTCGGTATTGAGCAGTGCGACGGCAGCGGTCTTGCCGAGTGCGACAATGATGGCCGGACGAATCAGGGCGATTTGTCTTTCCAGATACGGCATGCAGGTCGCCGCTTCTTCTTCGGTCGGCTGTCTGTCCTTGTCCGCACCGTCGCTGGCGCGGCATTTGACGATATTGGCGATATAGACGTTGTCGCCGCGTTTGATCCGCATGGCCGCCATCATGGCGTCGAGCAGCTTGCCCGCACGACCGACAAAAGGTTCGCCCTGCAGGTTTTCCTGTCGCCCGGGTCCTTCCCCGATGAAAAGCCAGTCTGCATGCCGGTCGCCCGTTCCCGGTACGATGCGGTTGCGTGTCTTGCACAGGTCGCAGCGCCGGCAAGCGCCGATGTCTTCCAGAAGGATTTCCCAGCTGTCACCACCCTGCGGGCTTGTCACCCGCCCCGCTTCGGGTGGCATGTCCTGCAAGACGTCAGGCGGCACGACGCTATCCGGCAGGATTTCCGGCGACTTCACCATGGATACGGTGTGTTCGGGAGACTGCGCCATCCGTTCGGGCGCAGGAACGGAAACGGCAGACGCCCGGGCGGGCATGGGTGTTTCTTCCGGCTCCACGGTGCCCGGATCGTCCACGCGCAGCGTCCAGCGGGTGATTCCCATGGCCTTTAGATAGCGCGTCCGTGTCTGTTCGTCCATTCCGCTCATAAATCCAGTCTCATCACCAGCGCGTCTTCATGATTGTCGGCGTAATAGCCCTTGCGTACCCCGACGGTTTTGAATCCGGTATTTTTGTACAGCGCGACGGCGGGTGTATTGCTCGGGCGCACTTCGAGAAACATGAACGCCATCTCACGCTCGCGCGCCAGCGCGACGGCCTTGTCCATGAGGATGCGGCCATAGCCTTTCCCATGCATGTCGCCCGCGACGGCGATTTTCAGCAGGTGCATTTCATCCAGCACTTCCATGCACACGAAATAGCCGACCATTTTTCCGGCGGCGTTGCGCAGCACCACACCGATGTTTTCGTTGGCGACCGAACTCTGGAAGTTCTGGTAAGTCCAGTGATAGGAAAAAACGCTTTGTTCGATGTAATAGACTTCGTGCAGGTCATGAAAGACCATCGGACGGAAAGTCAGTATTTCTTCTGCCGGTTCCGGCTTTACGGCTCCGGATGACGCGGACGTCTTTTCAGGGGCGTTCATGCCGTTTTTTCCTTCAATGCCAGTCGTTCGGACGTTTTCAGGGCGACCTTGTTGCGCAGATACAGGGGTTCGATGGCGGAAGCCTTTACGGTCTCGCCTCGCAAAAAGCGCGCGTGCGCCAGCCGGGCGATCGCTTCGGCATGCGGGTAGATATCCGGGTATCGCGGCAAATCCCCTGCCTGCTCCGGCAGTTCGTCGGCATAGGCGGTGATGCCGTTGCCGCACAGTACCGGTTCGCCCTGCGGCATGATTTGGGAAGCGGCGCGCAGGGACGGTTCGGTAACGGCGAGCCAGCGCCCGTTTTCATGGCGGTATTGCGCCCAGTATACTTCATGCATGCGTGCGTCGATCATCGCCAGCACATCGGAAGCGCCGGTACGCTCGCGGCAGGTTTGCGCCATGGCTTCCAGCGTGACGACCGGAACGACGGGCAGCGAAGTCGCCAGGGACAATCCCTGCGCGATGCCGCAGGCCGTGCGCAAGCCGGTGAAAGAACCGGGACCGCAACCGAAAGCGATGGCGTCGCAGGTGGCTACCGTCAGGTTTTCGCGTGCCAGCAGTTCCTGCAACATGGGCAGTACCGTCATGGAGTGGCTGGAAAAGCCTTCGCTGGCCGAGGAATGCAGGTTTTCTCCATTCAGGATGGCGACCGATGCAATATCGGACGAGGTATCAATGGCAATTATCTTGGACATGCCGCTATTGTACCGCGAGGCGGCCGGCTGGCGAATAGTCCGGCATGTCCGCCGTTGTCTTCAGAGCTTGTGCAGGCCACGCGAGGCGATGCCCACGAAAATCATCAGTCCTGCCACGATGCCGAATACGGCATACAGGCTGCTGGCATGGGCGATGAATCCCATGATCGGCGGGCCCATCAGCAACCCCAGATAGCCCAGTGTCGTCACCGAGGAAATCGCCAGATTGACCGGCATGATTTTCTGGTGGGATGCGATCGAAAACAGGATCGGAATGATGTTGGAAGCGCCCAGCCCGACGACGACGAAGCCCGCGAAAGCCGTCACGGTCGAGGGAGCCGCCATGACGAACAGAAAACCCGCCGCCGCCAGAATGCTGCTGGCCAGCATGACTTTTCCCGCGCCCAGCCATTCGACAAGACGATCTCCGAAAAGGCGTCCCGTGGAAATGGCGACGGAAAAGACGGCGAATGAAAGCCCCGCCGTATCGGGGGCGACAGCCTTGGTCGTCGTCATGAACAGCGCGCCCCAGTCCAGCACGACGCCGTCACCCATGTACATGATGGCGCACAGAACGCCCAGCAACAGGATGCTGCCTCTGGGCAGCACGAAAAAGGAACGGCTTTTTCCCTGATTGCCGTAGGGAAACAGATAGCGCGCGAATACGGCGACAAGCAGCACGGTCAGCGTCACCGCCAGCGCTGCCGTTGCGACCAGCGGAGACAGTCCGGCGTTGAGCAGGAGCGAAATCACGACCGCGCCGAAAAATCCGCCGACGCTGTACATACCATGAAAGCCTGACATCATGCTCCGGTTGCGCTCTTTTTCGACCAGAATGGCCTGGATATTCATGGCGACGTCCACGACGCCGGACGATGCACCGAACAGAAACAGGGCGATACCGAACAGCCAGGGCGACGAGACGCAGGCGAGCATGACGAGCGCCATCATAAAGAGCGTGGTGGATACCACCAGCGTCTTGCGGCAACCGAAACGCCCTGTAAGCCAGCCTGCAAAAGGCATCGACAACAATGCGCCGGTACCGATCAGCAACAGCAGCATCCCCAGTACGGCTTCATCGACGGCAAGCCGCGCCTTGGCATAGGGAACCAGCATCGCCCATGCGGAAATCGCCAGCCCCAGCGCCAGAAAGACGAACCGCGTGGCATGCCCGTGTCCGCGCGTGCCTTCGGCCTGCGCCGGTTGTGTGACGACCGTTGCCTGTTCAGGATTCATCTGCCAGCCTCTTTTGCAGTTTTTCGACGATTTGTGCGTAAATCCGGTTGAATGTCGCGATTTCCTCGCGCGAGATGTCCTCGGTCACCGCCTGTTCGTGCACAGAAAGCTTTTCGAGAATGCCGTCGATGGTTTCCCTGCCCTTTTCCGTCAGGTACAGACGGGTGCGCCGCCGGTCCGCCGGATGGGCTTCGCGCCGGATCAGACCGTTTTTTTCCAGCTGGTCCAGCAGGCTGGTCATGCGCTGTCGCGGAATCGAGAGACGATCGGCCAGCATGGCCGGTTCGATATGTTCCACCCGCAACAGGGTATCCAGCACGATCATCCACAAATAGGAAATACCGTGCTTTTTGCACCATGTCGCATAAATGCGGTTTTCCTGCTGCATCAGCATGAAGTGCTGATAAAAAATGTCGTCGGTTACCATCGGTATGATTTGCCTTGCGCCCGTCAAAAAATCCGAACAGAGATTATCCGAAATCGGACTATTTGGCAAGCGAACAGGGTTTCCTGTGCTGGATGCCTTCTGCCCCATCTGTCATTGCAGCATGTAAACTCAAAAAAGTCATCCTGTCTATTTGTTTTGAATCAATAAGTTAAAAAATATATTTCGTGTGATTTATCAGGAAATGACAGGGTATCGCAAATGTGTCGGCGTGATGCTGTAAACGGTCATATCGATACCTGACCTTCCGGGACTGCTTCAGTCCGGCGTTCGCCGCCTGTGCCTGCCGTGACGGTTCACAGGCATGATCGGCAATCGTGGCAGATCATCATGATCTACTTCCCGGAAGACAATATCCGGGATACCTCCTGCAATCTGTCGGTCGTTATACCGGAAATCGGATAGCTTATACTTGACGAAACAAACGGCAGGTACCTCACATCGAAGGGTTCGGGTCATGAAAAAAATCATTTGCGCTGCGCTGCTTTTCGCTTCGGTTCCGGCTTTCGCCGGACAGCTTTCGGACAAGGATGCACAAAACATCCTGTCCGCCGAAGATACGCTAAATGGATTTTGTCGTGGATGGAGCGGTGACAAACCAGAAACACAAGAAGCATGCATCTCCAGAGACAAACTTGTCGCTGTCCTGAAAAACAATGGCTGGTGCTATGGCAAGAAAGGACAGGCCGGCTATCAAAAGACATGGCACAAATGCACAAACGATTCAGAAAGATGATCGCTGTCCTGATGGTATCCTGACATTTCCTGTCAGGATATCGCCTTGCCTTGTCCCATTTCCCTCGACGGCTTGTGTACCCGGTTCCGGAATTCGGCACCGTGCAAGGTGGTATCGCCATTTTTGTCCGGATGCCGGTTTCTGCACCGGCTTCCACGCCATTTCCCTCGGCACAATACGTCGAATCACACGGCGGCAACAGGTGTTTTTGCGGACTATTCGCTCAAAACAAGCACTTGTGTTCCCGCATGGTGCAGCGGTTTTCGACGACGGTCATACCGGCTTTGCCGGCGATTTTCCGTGCCTGTTCACTGGTGATGCCGGACTGCATCCACAGGACTTTGGCGCCGATGGCGACAGCCTCGCGTGCGATTTCCGGAATGAATTCCGGGCGGCGGAAGCAATCGACCATATCGATACGGATATCTTTCGGGATGGCTTTCAGCGACGGGTAGCAGGTCTCGCCGAGTCCCTGCGTGAGTGACGGATTGACGGGAATGACCCGGTATCCCGCTTCCTGCAGATACCGGGCGACATAATGGGCCGCCCTGCCCGGATCGTCGGAATAGCCGACGACGGCGACGGTTTTCGTATCCTCCAGGATGTCCCGGATGGCGTCCGGATCGCGGACGGCGGCGTAGTTTTCAGACATGTTTTCCCTTTTTCCATGCCGCGGCGCACGCCATGCCCTGCAGCATGGCGTACCGGTCGGCGTTATGCGGTTGCGACGGAGCCGCGTCTATTTCAGAAACAGTTCCGTATATTGTTCCAGCATGCAGCGGTCGGATACGACTTTCAGGTCGGCACAGGAACAGATTTCGGCCGCTTCATCGCATTCGATGCCTTTTTGCATCCACAGGACTTTCGCACCGATGGCCACGGCGTCACGCGCGATTTCCGGCATGGCGTCCGGGCGGCGGAAACAGTCCACGATATCGACCGGAAACGGAATGTCCCTGAGGGACGCATAGGCTTTTTCGCCCAGTCCTTCGGTGATGTTCGGATTGACCGGTACGATCTGGTAGCCGTGTTTCTTGAGGAACTTCGGGACATAATGCGCGCCCTTTTCCTCGTTGGTGGAATAGCCGACGATGGCGACGACATGGTTGTTTTTCAGGATTTCCCTGATACCTTCCTCGTCTTTAACGATCATGTTGTTTCTCCTGCTGGGTTGGGTCGGGACTTTCGATAGCCTGTTTTCCGGGTACATTTCCGACAGACCAGTGCATTATCGCCCAGTTCCACAATTCTTTCAGGGAACATTCGCTTTTTCCCGGATCAAGATTGAGAAAACGCATGGCCGCGACAAGCGGCGCGAGCGGTTCGGCGGCGCAAACCGGGGCGGCACGTGTCTGTTTCGAGAGTTTTTCGCCGGCGGCATTGACGGCCAGCGGCAAATGGGCATAATGCGGCGGCGTTTCGTCCAGACATTCGTACAGCCATATCTGGCGTGGCGTGGAAGCGAGCAGATCGGCGCCCCGCACGACGTGGTTTATCCCCTGTTCGATGTCGTCGGCGACGACGGCGAGTTGGTAGGCGAACAGGCCATCGGCCCGTCTGAGGACGAAGTCGCCGACGTCTTTCGCCAGATTCTGGCGTTGCACGCCCTGTATGGCGTCTTCGAAGACGATTTCGCGATCCGGCACGACAAGACGCCATGCGCGCGGCTGCCGTCCGGGCGGCAGACCGTTGCGGCAGGTACCGGGATAGATATGCGCCCCGTCGATGCCGATGGCGGAATCGGCGATTTCACGGCGCGAACAGGCGCATCCATAAACGAGTCCCTTTCGCTTCAGGTACGAAAACGCCTCTTCGTAATACGCCGTGCGCTGCGACTGGAAAACGACGGGACCGTCCCACTCGAATCCGAAAGCGGCGAGCGTTTCCAGAATGGCGGCCGAAAATTCGGGATGGCAGCGTGTGGTGTCCACGTCTTCGATACGAACGATCCATTCGCCGCCGTTTGCGCGGGCGTCAAGATAGCTGCCGACGGCCGCGACCAGCGAACCGAAATGCAGCGCTCCGGTCGGCGATGGCGCGAACCGTCCGCGATAGGGACGTTTTTCCAAGTGCCGTTTCTCCTGTCTGGCTCCGGCTGGCTTGAGGTGTCATGACGCAATCGTCTGCCGGAATGTCGTGAAATGATGCATTTGCCGTCATGCTTACGCTAGAATAACAGACCCTTGTCCATCTTGCCGTTTTCTTTGCAGCCATTATGCCATTTGCCCAGTTGAACGAAGCGGATTATCCAATCCTTGAAAAGACCCTGACGGACAGTTCATGGATCGTCGCCTGTTTCTGCGCCCACTGGTGCGGCGCCTGCCGCGGCTGGCGGCCGGCTTTCGAGAAACTGGCGGGCAAGTATCCGGATATCGTCTTTTTGTGGATCGATATCGAGGATCATGCCGATTTGCTGGGCGACCTGGATATCGAGAATTTCCCCAGCCTTTTGATCCAGTACGGCGACATCGTCAATTTTTTCGGATGCATCCATCCCGATGCCGGGGTGGCGGAACGGCTTTTGAAAAGCCAGCTCGATACCGGTATCGATGAAATGCGGCGGCTGGCATCAAGCAATGAGGAACATGTCTGCTGGCAAAAGGATGTCAATCTGCGCCGGCTGTTGCGTCAGGCCACCGGTTCATGACGCTCATGACGCCGTCTGCGTCGGGGCGACATCGTCTTCCTTCGTTTCCGGTTCGGGTTCCTTGCGCCAGATGCAGGTCGCACCCTTGTTTCCCTTTTCGATGTCATCGAGCACTGCTTCGTGACGGGTCAGTTCCTCGTCCGTCGGGGCCAGCACCAGTATCTTGCGCGACGCCAGCGAGCGGCTTTTCGCCAGTTCTTCCTCGCTCTCCAGCGTCAGTTTCTCGATTTCCAGCGTTTCCTGTCCCCGCGTCATCGCCAGATAGACTTCGGCAAGCAGTTCCGAGTCCAGCAACGCCCCGTGCAGTGTCCGGTGGGTATTGTCGATTTCGAAGCGTTCGCACAGCGCGTCCAGGGAGTTGCGCCGCCCCGGAAACATGTCGCGTGCCTGAACCAGTGTGTCGATGACGCCCGTCGTGATTTCCTCGACGGGCTGCATGTCCAGTCGCGCCAGTTCGGCGTTCAGAAAACCCAGATCGAAGGGGGCGTTATGGATGATGAGCTCGGCATCGCGGATGTAGTCGCAAAACGCCTGAGCGATGTCGGCGAATTTGGGTTTGTCGGACAGAAATTCCGTCGTCAGTCCGTGAATGGCGACGGCATCTTCGTGCGAGTCGCGCTCCGGGTTGATGTATTGATGAAAATGGTTTTTCGTGACCCGGCGGTTGATGATTTCCACACAACCGATTTCGATGATCCGGTCGCCATCGTTGGCGTACAGACCGGTCGTTTCGGTATCCAGCACGATTTGTCTCATTCGGCGCGCTCCCCGTCCTGCCCGGTGCCGTTGAGCCTGCGTGCGATGAATGCGCCGTCATAGCGCGCATCCAGCGGAATGCGCACGCGGTGGCCGCTGCCCGGCGCGACGGAAACGGCCTGCCCTTCTTCGTCGCGCATTTTGTCGAGCGCGACGACGGCATTGCCGTCCGGATGGAAAATTTCCAGCGTATCGCCGACGGCGAAACGGTTTTTGACCAGAACGGTCGCCCAGCCGTCCTTGACCGATACGACATCGCCGACATAGTGGCTGTTGTGCAGCTCGGATGCGCCGGTGATGTAGTTCTGGTATTCCTGCGTATGGTGGCGCTGGTAGAATCCGTCGGTATAGCCACGGTTGGCCAGCCCCTGCAAGGCGCCCAGCAGGCGCGTGTCGAACGGTCTGCCCGCCACGGCGTCGTCGATGGCTTGCCGGTAGGCCTGTGCGGTGCGCACGACATAGTAGATGGATTTGGTGCGTCCCTCGATCTTGAGCGAATCGACGCCGATTTCGACAAGCCGCCCGATATGTTCGATGGCGCGCAAGTCTTTGGAATTCATGATGTAGGTGCCGTGTTCGTCTTCCATGATGGGCATGAGCTGTCCCGCCCGCTTGCCTTCCTCGATGAGATAGACCCTGTCGGCGGCCGGATGACGCGGCATGCCGCCCAGCGCGGCCGGTGCGGCGTCGGCAGAAGCCATGATTTTCGCCATATCGACCGGCAGGATGTCGCCTGTGGCATCTTCTTCGGCATTGGCGATACGGTAGCGCCAGCGGCAGGAATTGGTGCATGTCCCCTGATTGGAATCGCGGTGGTTGAAGTAGCCCGACAGGAGGCATCGCCCCGAATAGGCCACGCACAGCGCGCCGTGCACGAACACTTCCAGCTCCATGTCGGGGCATTTCTGGCGGATTTCCGCGATTTCGTCCAGCGACAGCTCACGCGAGAGAATGACGCGGGTCAGTCCCATGCGTTCCCAGAATTTCACGTCCGCCCAGTTGATCGCATTGGCCTGTACGGAAAGATGGATCGGTACATCGGGCCAGCGGTCGCGCACCAGCATGATAAGGCCGGGGTCTGCCATGATCAGTGCGTCGGGTTTCATGCCGATGACCGGTTCCATGTCCGCCAGATAGGTTTTGAGTTTGGCGTTGTGCGCATAGATGTTGCTGGCGACATAAAACTTTTTGCCGCGGCGATGCGCTTCGTCGATTCCCGCTTTCAGCGCATCGAGCGTGTAAAACGCATTGTTCCTCGCCCTGAGGCTGTACCGGGGCTGCCCGGCATAGACGGCATCGGCGCCGAAATCGAAAGCGGCGCGCATTTTTTCGACAGAGCCCGCCGGCAGCAGAAGTTCGGGAGAATGAGACATGACAAAACGATCGTTGGGTAAAAGATCATTATAGCGAATGCGCAGGGACACTTCACCACTGTCCCCGTTCTGGCGCATTCCGCCGGAAATGTGATATAACGAAAGAATGGAAGGCTGGACCGCTCTTGCCGGGCATGCCTGCGGGATCCATGTGTTTCCGGATACGAAACGCTGGATGGAGCATATATCGACTGACGAAAGGATGGATGATCATGGAAAATGCGAAACGCTGCCAGTCGTGTGGCATGCCGATGTCGGATCGGGATATTGTTTACGGCAAGAACGCAAACGGCACGACCAATGCCTATTATTGCAGCTATTGTTACAACCACGGCCGCTTCACTTCCGACATGACGATGGACCAGATGATCGAACACTGCGCTCCGCATCTGGCCCTGCAGGAAGGCATCACGCGGGACGAGGCGCGCCAGCTCATGAGGGCTTTTTTCCCGACGCTCAAGCGCTGGAGCGACCACTGAAAGTCATGCCGCCTGTGCGGTAGGCCCCTTGCCATCATCGTCGCCTGGCGGCGCTCCGTACCGGTTGATGCCGGGTTCGCTCTTGAAACAGAGCAAAACGAACAGCGCGCACAGATTGACGACCGGTATGAACAGGGTGAGAAGATACCAGCCGGATGCGCCGATGTCGTGAAACCGCCGTACCGCCAGCGCAGCCATCACGATCATGGCGATGATATGGACGACCGCCACAAGCAGGTTGCCGCCCAGCATGTATGCGACCAGTTCGGCCAGCATCGTGACCAGAATGAAATTCCACATATCCCCGCGTGACGATCGCCCGTCGTACTGCGTGTACCGTGAGCAGGTCATTGCATAGCGGACAAACCATTTTTTCATGCGCATCCCTTTTTGCATTCGATCGGGAAAGTGTAACAACAATTCCCGTGTCATGACAGTTCCGCGATGCCGTCACCAGCTCCGCTCCCTTTTCCTGCGGCGCCGCAAACTTTCATGCATCACTTGTCTGCCGGCAAATGTCGCCTTGCGGAAACATGTTTGATAAATCCATGATTTTCAAGTATCTTGATATCGTGTTGATAACCAAACGGAGAATGCCATGATATTGTCCAGAAGCCGTTTTCTGGTCGCTGCCGCGGCGTTGACCGGTTTCGCGCTTGTTTCTCCCTTGCAGGCGAATGCCCATTGCCGTGACTATTACGACCATTGCGACGGACCGGGTTATTGTGCCGGCGGTCCGGGATACCGTTACAGCGACGCCCGCCGCGAAACAGACCGTTCCGATCGCGACCGTGCCCTGAACGAGTCCGAACGGGAAGAATTGCAGCGCTATCGCGAACAGGCGTATCGCAACGGCGACCGTCCTCATTACCGCGGGGGACGTCACCACGGCTGGTAAGGTGCCGTACCATCGCACGTCAGGCCGACTTGCCTGCATCCGCCGTCATCACTCCCGGACGGTTTGTGTCGCCCGGTTGCAGGGAACGTGTCTACACCGATCTTCACCCGTTGTTCATCCGTTCCATGCATGCGAGCGCACCGGTTCGATTGCCGTTCACTGACTTGCCAGTCCGGCTTGCCCCCCTTTTCCCTGCCGTTTGCCATACGATTCTTGTCTTGCCGCGCCATGACCGGTTGCGCGGTCCGTTTGACCGTTTCGCGCAAAGCGGAGTATCCTGCCCTGACATATGAAACCGGAGAAAACGATGAACCGTTTCCGTTGCCTCGCCGCCATCCTCGTCGCCGGTGTGTCCTGCCTGCTGTCCGGTACCGCGCTGGCAGACACCCAAGACTATGGACATCAACGCACGAAAAATACGTATCATTACCAGAATATGCGCTCGCCCCAATACGATATCGAACGGGAACACACGCGCCTGCAACGCGACCACGACCGGCTGGAACGGCAACAGGAACAGTTGCAACACCGGCAAAACCGCGCATATCGCGATTTCAACCGTTCCAGAAACTATATGGGCGGCAGTCGCAGACGCTAGCCCGGCGAAGTTTTCGCCGTCATCCACCGCTTGCCAAAGGACTTTTTTCGCTCTCCGCGCCTGACGCAGGATCAGGTTTTCTGCCTTTGCTTTTCGCCGAATGCCTCGTCGTTATACAACGGGATGCGCCGGCAATTCACCCGAAAGATTCGCTTTCCCTGCCGGAAACCGGGCGGCCTGTCCCCCACGATCGCCTGTTCCGGACAAAAACAGCCGGATGACGCGTGCCACCCGGCTGTATCATGTGTTTTTTCAGGCGTCCGTCAGGGCGTGATGGCGATTTTCAGCACGCCGTCACGGGCATTGGCGAACAGGTCGTAGGCTTCCTCGATCTGGTCGAGTTTGAAACGGTGGGTCACCAGCGGTTTCAGATCGACACGTCCGCTGGCCACAACATTGAGCAAACGGCGCATGCGTTCCTTGCCCCCCGGACACAGTGTCGTGATGATGGCCTGATCGGCCAGACCGGATGCGAACGCATCGCCCGGTACCGTGAGCTGGCCGGAATAGACGCCGAGGCTGGAAAGCACGCCACCCGGCTTGAGCACACGAAGGCAACTTTCGAAGGTCTGCTGGGTACCCAGCGCCTCGATCGCGACATCCACGCCCTTGCCGTCGGTGATTTTCATGATTTCGTCGACCGGATTTTTTTCGCGGAAATTGATCGTGATGTCCGCGCCCATCCGTTTCGAGATCGCCAGCCGTTCCGGAATGCCGTCCACGGCGATGATGCGTGTCGCCCCCCGCAGCCGCGCGCCTGCTGTCGCGCACAGGCCGATCGGTCCCTGGGCGAAAACCACGACCGTGTCGCCGATCTTGACGCGCCCGCTTTCCGCACCGGAAAAACCGGTACTCATGATGTCCGGACACATCAATACCTGTTCATCGGTCAAATCGTCCGGAATCGGTTCCAGATTGGCCATCGCATCGGGCACCAGCAAATATTCCGCCTGACAGCCGTCGATGGTATTGCCGAACTTCCATCCGCCGATCGGTTTCCAGCCGTAGGCACCATGGCCGCCGCATTGGGACGGATGATTGTCCAGACAGGCGTAGCACTGTCCGCAAGGAGTGATCGCACCGACGATGACGCGCTGGCCGACACGGTAACCGGTCACGCCGACGCCGAGTTCCTCGATGATGCCGACAGGTTCATGCCCGATGATGAGGCCGGGTTTGACCGGATATTCCCCTTTCAGGATATGGACATCGGTACCGCAGATGGTGGTCGTCGTGATTTTGACCAGTGCCTCGCCGGGACCGACACTGGGAACCGGTTTCTCATCCAGAACGATCCGGCCGGGTTTGACGAATACTGCCGCTTTCATGGTACGCATAGGCTCATCTCCATACTGGTTTTGGACTGGGCGGAAAACGCCTTCTCCCGCCCGACTGGCAATACGGGTTACCGGTACCGGCCTGCCCGGTTCATGCCTGCGTCACTGTGTCGTTACAGGCGGCTGGCATGCCGGTAGCTTCATGATTTTAGGGTACCCGCAGTTACCGCTATTGTCCAGCGGGGATAGCGTACACGGATGCAATTTCGAGACACAATGGCGGTTTTCCGCCGGGTGTTTAACGTGACATAAACGTTTCGGCCTGCGCCCGTGACAAATGCCTCACATGACCTGACGAAACCGTGAAACGGATATCGTCCGGGCAAGCGATGCCTTTTGGCCGACGCCGGCGTGCTTTCGCACGCCATGTCGTTCAGAAAACGAGCGACCTGCCCGCTCCCATGGACCTGACGGCACGCTCGCCCAGTGTTTCGCCGAAGTAGCGCAAGACATTTTCGCCGGTACAGTGGCCGCAGCAGAAAAAGAAACCGTCCGCCATGATCCGTTTCGTGCAATCGATGGCATCGGCCAGCACGTTTGCCGGCGCATTGAGCAGATGCAACCCGCCGATGACGGCCAGCAACCTGTCTTGCGGAAAGGCTTCATGGATGGCCGCGATGATGTTGGTATAACCGGCATGACCGCACCCGACGATCACGACCATGCCGCGCGACGTGCGTACGACGAGCGAGGCATCGTCGATCAGCGGCACCGGACCTGTGCCGTCTTCATTGAAAAAATTGCCGGCAACGGGGGCGAAGCTGCCCGGCGCTCTTGGAATATCGGTAAAAAAGTAAAGATCGTCATCCAGACGGGCCATGCCGTTGACCGGATGGAACGACGGCGCGGCGTCACGTCTTGCCAGATACGGCATGCCGGTAATCCGCACCGGTTTGCCGGGACGGATCTGGTAAGACTTGTGCCAGATGTAGGGATGCCCGTAAACCGGCGGCTTGCCTGCCAGACGCGAATAAAATGTCAGACCGCCGGTATGGTCGTCATGCCCGTGGGTGATCGCGATACCTGCCAGACCGTCCAGACGGATGCCCAGCCTGCGTGCGTTTTCCTGATAGATGTCTGTCGTCCCGGTATCGACAAGCCAGCGCCGTCCGTTTGGCAGCGTTACGAGAATGGAAACGCCATGCTCGGCCATCAACCCGTCCTGCGCGATAGTATCGTCTGTCAAGACGACAATTTCCGTTTTTCCTGTTTGCGACGGCATGATGGTTTTCTCCTTTCGGACTGTTCAGACAATACGATTGTTTTGCATCATATCGGAACCGCAGCGGAAACGGCAACCGCCGGATGAATCCGGTATGGCGATTGAGCGCGAAAAAATGCTGTAACCGGCAGGTATGCGCCCTATTTCGTTCCGTATGCCAGCGCCTGTATTTTTTCAAGCATGTCGGCCAGCGCGGGCATCCGCCATGTCCCGACGGAATGCCCTTCGCCCTCGCCGATGACGGCTTGCGCCTGTCCGCCGTATTCGTGCCAGAGCCGCGCCATGCGCAAGGCCGTATCTTTCGGCAGGCGGATATCGTCGCTTCCCTGAAAGAACAGGGCTTTCGGCAAGCCCGTGCATATGCCGCTCTTGAGCACGCTGGAGACAGACGCCGCTTCCATGGCGGATACAGTACCGAAAAAGGCGTGATGGCATGCCATGATGTCGGTCATGCCGTTTTCCTGCGCCATGCGGTAGCGCGCCACCGGATCGAGGACACCCGAACAGGTCACGACAAATGCCATGGCGGCATCCGCTGCTTTTCCCGGCTGCATCTCTTCAGGCGTTTCGCCGCCGAATGGCGACTTGCCGGGGCACAGCGACGCAAGCAATACCAGATAACCGCCACTTGACACGCCGAGCGCGCCGACGTTTCCGGCATCGATGTCATATTGTCCGGCATGGGCCTTGAGCCAGCGCACGGCGCAGTTCACGTCCTCGACGGCGGCGGGATACGGGTGGCGAGGTGCCAGCCGGGTGTCGATCGCCATGACGACGATGCCGGTGGCGGCCACCAGTTCGGCAAATCCGGATGTCGCGAAACGGTCGCCCGACACCCATGCCCCGCCATGCACGCAGACCAGCGCGGGAAACGGCCCTTTTCCGGCCGGGCGGTACACCAGCGCCTTGCGCGGATCGGCAGATGTTTTGCAATAGACGGTTTCGGTAACGGACATGCCGGCCAGGCTGGGCGGCCACTGGAAGGAAACGGATGACATGGGTGGCTTTGCGTATGAAGAAAACGGGCATTATATCGCAGGCACGGTTCCGGCTTTTATGCCGCACGTTGCGGATACAGCCACCGTAACGCCAGCGGGTATGGCACTGCCACCCGTACGGAAAGCGGAAACAGGCAGCCTCCTGCGGTACCGGCATGCGCATTCACCGCGCATGCGGCCCTTCCGGCAATGGAAGGGGTCCGTGAGAAACGCAGCGGAAAACGTTGGTGCCCGAGACCGGAATCGAACCGGTACGCCATTTCTGGCGAGAGATTTTAAGTCTCTTGTGTCTACCAATTTCACCACCCGGGCAACGGTGAGGCATTGTAACAGATCGTCAGACTGTTACAAAAGGCTTTTTCCCTATCCTTTCGTTTCGCGAAAAACATTGTTTTCCGTTATTTCCATCGTATTTTTCAGCCTTTGTGAGAAGACCTTTCCCGTCTGTGGCATCAAAAATGTAACAAAATGTAACAGATGCCGACTTTACTATTCAAAAGTTTAATAGTGTACAAGCGGGTTCATTATATACACAGTCCGACATAAAGATTGCTTGCTGAAAGCCGGGAAGCCGGTATCGGGAACCTGAAGCTGATTTTTTTATCAAAAAGACAGGAAAACGTTTGAAAAAAACTGTCGGCGACAAGGTTTTTCCGGAAGGAAAAACGGTTTTCATTCTCATTGTCACTTTCTTCCGGTATCAGGCGCAAAAACATTGAACATCGTGTTGATTGCGTACTTGAACATATCGTATAACACAGATCGGGTTAATTCTGGAAAATGCATGGTATGCATGAACAAATGAAACGACTATACGAAGCGGCCAGAGTGATGAAACGCGTGCACGGCCAGTCAGAGCTGGCGCGTCTGCTCAACGTTTCGCCGCAAACCGTCCATAACTGGCAAGCCAGGGGAATTTCCAAACAGGGCATTCTGAAGGCGCAGGAAATGATCGGATGTTCCGCTTCCTGGCTGGAAACCGGAAAAGGACAAATGTCCCTGAATACCCTCCAGATTCCGCATTCCCAGCTGGGCAAGATCAACCAGATTCCCATGATTTCGGACGAACAGGTTTTCGGTTTCAACAGTTCATCGCGCAATCCTGTCCAGTTCAGCGAACAGCAGGCATGCCTGTTCACCCATCTTTCCCTGTCGCCCCGCTCGTTTGCCATGAAAATCGAGAATGCGGCCATGATGCCGGATTTCGAGGAAGGCGACTGGATCGTGATCGACCCGTCCGTCAAGCCGGAACCCGGTGATTTCGTCGTTGCCAGAAACGGTGAAAAAGGCAAGGTCGTCGTCAGGAAATATCGTCCGAAAGGGCTGGATTCCTCACACCGCATGCTTTTCGAACTGTTGCCGCTGAACGAGGATTACCCCGTCATCCGCTCCCACATCGATTCCGTCGAACTGATCGGCACAGTCATGGAACACCGCAAATTCCGCAAGAAATAGCTTCCGTTTCACGCTTTTTCCGACGGCAGGCTTTCCGTTTTTTCCAGTTTCCGCGTTATTTTCCCGTTTTCTGACATGGATCAGTTCCGTACTGTCCCGCCGCGCTAGTCTTGCGGTACCGGCCGGTCCGATGCCGGCAATTTCTTTTCTTTTCACTCCGGAGACAGCATGAAACGATTTCCGCTTTTTCTGACAGGCCTGTGCATGGCGGCCGCCCTGTCCGCCTGCCACCAGTCCGAACCGCAACAAACGCCGCCGCAAGGCATGTATGTCGGTACGCTCCCTTGCAAGGATTGTTCCCCCATCCGAACGGCGATTACGTTCCGCCAGGACGGCTCCGCCATCGAAACCCAGCTTTTTTCGCAAGGCGATGTATCGTCCCTGTCGCAAGGGGGCGGCTGGACGATGGATCAGGGTATCGTGACGGTTTCCCTGCCCCTTCAGACACAGTATTACCGTGTCAGCTCGCCTGATGCCATCGTCATGACGGACAGCGCCGGCAAGATCGCTGCCGATGCCGGGGCCTATACGCTCACGAAGGTCAGGCCCAGGGTTGCATCCGATTTCGCGGGGCGCTACCGTCTCTCCGGCGATGCGGCGGCAAACGGTTATGCCGGTGTGCTGACGATCGCGGGAACGGCGCAGGACGGTGTCACGGTCGATATTTCGGCCGACGGTATCGAGGAAGGCTGTACGTTCAACGCCCATGGCAAAATCATCAACGACCAGATCGAGATTCCCTTGCAAAGCGCCAATCCCGGCATGAACAGTACGCTGGTGATCCGCTCGGATGTACCGGATGTGATGAACGTTTCCACTTCGAATGCGGGCGACAGCGAGGATCTTGCGCTTTTCTGTTCCGGCGGCAAGACGCTCGCGGGGGATTACGTCAAGGCACGCTGACGGTCTTTTTCAGGACGTTACGCACGGCACGCAGCCCGGTCGCAGCCACTGCCGTGCGTTTTTTCATGCCTTTTCAGCCGATGTCTTCGACGATACGGCAGAAGTTGTGCAACAGTCGCCGCGGCCAGACGGTTTCGTTGGCGACGGTACCGTCATGCGGTATGACTTTCCCGTTTTCACAGGCTGCCCTGAGAATGTCGGCCGTGAATTCCGGATGGAACTGCACGGAAAAAGCGCTGTTGCCGTAGCGTAATATCTGGTACGGATCTTTTTCCGAGAACCCCAGCACATCGCAGCCGGACGGCGGCGTCAGCACGCTTTGTTCATGGAAAAGATAGGCCGGAAACTGGAGCGGAAAGCCATCAAGCAAAAGATTGTTTCGCCCTTTTTCGGTGAGCGTGATGGTGAAGGTGCCTTTTTCGCCGCCTTCCGGGTTTTCGCCGACTTCACCGCCCAGCGCGTAGGCCATCAGCTGGTGGCCGTAACACACGCCGAACAGCGGGATGTCGAATACCAGCGCCTGCCGGATCCATTCCGCCGTTTTCTCGCTCCATTCCTCGTGGTCCGTCACCATGCTCCATGAACCGGTGATGATGGCGCCTGATACGGATGTCGGAACCGGCAGCGCCTCACCGAGGTAGGGACGAACGATGTCCCCACGCTTGCCGATTTCGTTCAGGGCGTCGAGAAACCATTGTGCGGTCGATCCGCACCGCTGGGGGATATCGCCGGGGGGCATCCCTGTTTCGACAATCAGAATAGCCATTTTCCTGTCCTGTTCGTTTTTTGTATATTGTAGTGTGACAGCGCGTCGCTGTGCCAGTCCCCGGTCGTGTACCGGGGATGGACAAGCACGCCCTGTACAGGGAAAATGGTTGTCCGGTTTCCGACGTGCGCCGTCGGCTTTTCAACAAAAAACATGATCGATTCCGAACTGACGATTCGCAAGCTGGAGATTTTTCTGGCTTTCATGGATAAACGCAATATCGCACGCACCGCCGAAACGCTGGGTATCAGCGGAGTCAGCGTGCATCGTGCCCTGCATTCGCTGGAAGAAGTCCTGAGATGCCCGCTTTTCGCGCAGGACGGGCGCAATCTCAAGCCGTTGCCCGCCGCGCAGACGCTGGCGCATTATGCCGATGAAATGCTGATCGTATTGCGCCGCGCGATCGAGGCGACGCGCAAGGCCGCGGGTTACGGCAGCGGACGCATGAAACTGGGGTGCCTGTATTCGCTGACGACGGGTACCGTTCCGCGCCTGATCATGGGGCTGAAGCGCAGACGGCCGGAAATGGAAATCGACTTGTCGATG
This sequence comes from Oxalobacter paeniformigenes, assembly GCF_027158465.1. Taxonomy (NCBI): domain Bacteria; kingdom Pseudomonadati; phylum Pseudomonadota; class Betaproteobacteria; order Burkholderiales; family Oxalobacteraceae; genus Oxalobacter; species Oxalobacter paeniformigenes. The sequence goes on along the minus strand of NZ_JAMKYL010000001.1, from coordinate 661,710 downwards.
AATTCCAGCCGCGAATTGCTGCTCCAGCTTGCCGACGGCCTGCTCGATGCCATTCTGGTTTCGCTGCCCGGCGAACGTGTGGAGATGGCCGGGCTGGAAACCCTGCCGCTGTTCGAGGATACCTTTTATCTGGCAGTGCCGCTGTCGATGGCGGACAAGGTGACAGAACCCGCCGATCTGGCCGATTTGCGACATGAAAAGTTCGTGACGATGAACGAGGGATTCGCCACCGCCCAGCGTTTCGACGACGCTTTCCGCGAAGCCGGTTTCAGGCCGGTCGTCGTGACACGCCTCAACGATATTTTTTCCCTGATGAACATGGTACAGGCCGGTGTCGGCTGTTCGCTGGTGCCGCATCGTATCGGCAAGGTATTCGAAAACTCGGTGCGTCTGATCGAACTGGCGGAACGTTACCGCAAACACCAGACGATCGCGCTCGTGTTTCCGAAAAACCGCGAGCGCGATCCGGATATCCTCTCGCTGGTCGCCGAGGCGCGGATGCTGGCGCACCCGCCGCAAGACTGACGGCAGGTCCGATCCGTTCAGTTCGCCTTCCGGCGCAATGCCAGCGCCAGTGCACCTGCCATGCCCTGTTGCTGGCATGACAGGGCTTCGCCGTCGGCAAGCACCCGTTTGGCCAGTCCCGTCAATACCGAACCCGGCGGCATTTCGATGGCCAGCCGCACGCCCCGTTCGCAGGCTGCCTGCATGGCATCCGCCCAGCGTACCGGACGCGCCATGTTGAAGGCGAGATCGTCCGCGATGCGTTGCGGCTGCCACAATACCCTGCCGGTGCTGCCGCTCAGGTAGGCGATGGCCGGACGTCTGAACGTGACCTGACCGATAGCGTCATGCAAGAAACGCGCCGCGTCTGCAAGCAGCGGGCAATGGGACGGAACGGCCACCGCGAGCCGGTCGGTCTTCGTCGCGCCCTTTTCCCGCGCCATGTCCAGCACTTTTTTCATGGCATCGTCGGAACCGGCGATGACGAACTGGTCGGATGCGTTGATATTGGCGAGATAGACGGGAGATGCCGGTGCGCAAACGGCATCGACGAGCGTCTGCACCGTCCGTTCCGGCAAGCCGCCGATGGCGCACAATCCGTATCCGGCGGGCGCGGCTTTTTCCATCAGTTCGCCACGCAGGGACACAAGCCGCAAGGCATCGGCGAAATCCAGCGCACCGGAGACGACCGCCGCCGGAAACGCGCCGATGGACAGTCCCGAGACGAAGTCGGGAACGGCTTTTCGCGCAATGAGCCATGACGCGCTGGCCACGCCCGCGATCAGGATGCACAACTGGACGGCGCGGGTGCGTTCGAGCGCTTGCGGCGTATCCAGCGTCATGACGTCCTCGCCGAGAATGTCGCTTGCCTGTCTGAGAAGCTGTCCGTGTTCTCCCTGTCTGTCGAGTTCGTGCAGCATGCCGGGAATCTGTGCGCCCTGTCCCGGAAAGGTGAAAAGGATTTTGTTCATGGGATGCCTTTCTCGTCGTTTATTCCGGTTGCCATGGATCGTCCGTCAGTACCGGCCCGAAATCCGTTTTGAGCAGGACGCGCCCGCGCGGATTGTTCCGGCACTCGCGCAGCCATTCTTTCAGTGCGAATGCACCTGCCGGGGTTTCGATCTGGACGTCTGTGCGGCATGGCAACGATGCCATGATGCCGGCCAGTCCGGCGAAATCCGCCGGTTTCGCCGGTTCCGGGCAACGAACCAGAATATCCAGATCGCTGTCGGCATGCATGACGGCCTTGCCGGTCGCCAGCGCATAACCGCAGCTGCCGGTGACGCCCCAGCGCCAGGGTATCGCCTGACGCACCAGCCGAAGAAGCGCCTGTACCGGCCGTGTACCGGCAAAAGGCGAAGCCGCCAGTTTTCCGGCATCATCGACCAGCGCCTCGGGCGTGACGGTTTCGATGACCGAATCCGGAGCGACCCAGACGGCGGCCCTTTCGGCACGGGTATTGCCGCGTATGCCGGCCGGTATCAGGCCATCCGCGGAAAAATCGCGCCGTACCACCAGCGGCAGTCCCGGATGCCATGCGTCGCCGACCCAGTCCGGCAACGGTGCGGCGGATTGCAAGGCATCCGCACCGTTCACCCGGATCAGATCGTGGGGCCGGCAGCCGTGCCGCCCGCCGTGTTCCCGCAACAGCTGGCCGGCGGATTTCATGATGCCGTGTCCTGCCACTGGCTGCGCATGGCTTCGCGTACCTGCGAGGTGCTGGCGCGGTTGGGCGAACCCAGCCGGTTCGTCAGCGAGACATCTCCCTTGCGTGCACTGGCGATGGCACGGATGACGGCTGTCCGGATGGTTGCGACTTCCGCATCGTCGGGTCTGGCCGGATCGGCGACGTCGATCAGGTCTTCCAACAGGCCGAGCGTGCGGTAGTTGGTGATGTCGTAGGCCATCGGCGGGATGGTGGACGCCAGTTTTTCCAGTGCCTCGACGCTGCGCAGGGTGATGCGCGCGGCGGATGCCTTGCCCATGGCGTGGATCATGACGCCGGGGTCGTTGATGGCGATCAGGCGGTTGGCCTGATAGCCATGCGCCAGAAACGCGCCGGACATGGCTTTGCCGACGATCAGTCCGATGACCGGATGCCCCGCAAGGCGTGCCGTGGCGTATGCGCCTGCCGCGGCTGCCAGCGCCAGATGGATGCCGAAGGCTTCTTCCCGTCTGCCGTATGCCTGGCTGGGAACGTCGATGATGGCGAGGATGGCGCGTTTTTCGGCATTGTCCTTGTCCGCCTGTACCGCTTCGGCAACCATCTTGCCGAGCGTCCAGCCCTCGAGCAGGCCGACTTCGCCTTTGGCCGCGCGGGGATAACGGTTGTCCGGGTCGGGGATGACGGCGATCGCCCGTACCGGATAGCCGTCGAGTTCACCGTCGGCGACCTTGACCGACGGGCATTGTCCCGTACGCTGCGCGAAATCGCCCGCCAGCAGATCGAACCAGATTTCCCCCCTGCCCTTTTCACGGGTATCGTTTCCGTTTTTCATGAGCGTTCTCCTTTTCCAAACAATGCGGCCGCACGTTCCGCGCTGGCCTGTTCGCGGGTATCGAAAGCGTTGAGTTTTTCCAGATAGTCGTCATAGCGTTCGCATCTGAGGGATGCCGGACGTCCCATGGCGATACAGTCGGTAGCGGCTTTTCTGACAGCGGCAAGCGAATCATCGACGAGTGCATCGACGAACCCGGTACGGTAACGCGCTTCTCCGCCGGTCAGGCTCCAGATGAAGGGACGGTTGCGCGAGTCGTATTCCTCGATACCGGCTTCCTGTTCGATGACTTGCGGGCCATTGAGACCGAGCCGGGCTTCGCGGGTGACGATCAGATAGCTGCACAGGGCTGCCGCGATGGACATGCCGCCGAAACAGCCGACGGTTCCTGCGATGATGCCGATGACCGGGACATAACGGCGCAAATCGACGATGGCGGCATGGATGTCGGCGATGGCCGCCAGCCCCAGATTGGCTTCCTGAAGGCGGACGCCGCCAGTTTCCAGACAGAGGATGGCCTGTGTCGGAATGCCCTTGCGATTGTCTTCGGCCGCCATTTCGAGCGCCGCCGCCATTTTCGCGCCGGAGACTTCGCCCATGCTGCCGCCCTGGAAGGTGCCTTCGATGGCGATGACGACAGCGGGTTTTCCGTCTATCGTGCCTTTGGCGACGACCATGCCGTCGTCGGCCTGGGGAACGATGCCCTGCGGCGGGAGCCAGGGCGACATGATGTAGTCGAACGGGCCAAGCAGTTCGCGGAACGTACCGGCGTCCAGCAATCCTTTTTCCCGTTCACGAGCAGACAATTCGATAAAACGGGTGTCATTCATGGCGTGCCTCCTCGAAAACCTGTTCGATTCTCAAACGGGCGACACCGGGTGTCGCGCCGAAATCGTGGATGACCAGACGGCCTGCCGGCAAGGGGGCGGCATCCGAGAGTCTGGCAAACAGCCGTTCCCAGCGTGCGGCGCTGCCGTCTGTGGATGTAATGATAGATACGTCGAGCCTGTCTGCGGTATCCGGTTCGAACAGCGCTTCCATGTCGCCCGAACCGACGACACCGGCGAGCGCTTTTTTTCCGGCCGCTGCGCGGCCGGGATATTTGAGTGTGATGTTTTGCATGTTCTTGTCTCCTGTTATTGGATGGCTGCACGGTCGAGAAACAGTGTCGCCGCCAGCAAGTCGGCCGCCCCGCCCGGTGAGGCACGGGTTTCGCGCATGACGTCCTCGAGCCGTGCGAACGCCCTTTTGCCCGCTTCGGTACCGATACCCCCCATGTCGAGCACGGCGCGCGCGCCTTTCTGCATGGCGGCAAGCGCCGGCATGCCGCCCCGCGAGAGGACACAGGTGTCGGTCAGCGAGGTCATGACGGCCAGCAGGGCGTCGATTCGCGCTTCCGGTTCCAGGCTGCCGCGATGGCGGCTGGCCGCCAGTTGCGGCAAGGCCAGTCGGGTGACATGCGGAAAACCGCCTTGCGCTTCTTCCAGTGCGCCCGGTACCTTGTAGCGTGCCGTGACGTATTTGCCCTTGGAAAAACGCTTCGGACAGGCTTCGTCGCCGATTTTCGCCAGCGAGGCGGCCTTCCCGCAGATGTCATGCGTGAAGGCCTGACCTTCGTGCATGGCGCAGGCCGTGACCATGAGTCCCAGCGCCCAGATCGCGCCGCGGTGGGTGTTGACGCCGCCGGTGGTTTTCATCATGACCCGTTCCCCTTCCCGGCCGATGGCGCCGATCTGCCGGCGCAATGCCGCATCCGGCATACGTCCCCAGCCGGCAAGCGCCATGTCGAAAAAGGCGGTTTCCAGACTTTCGGCGGAAGCCTCCAGCATGGACAGGTCCATATCGTCATGGTTGCCGCTGCCGCGCATATCGACCAGCCCGGGTTTCGGGGTCAGCCGCGCTTCGTCGAGCAGTGCCGTGACGGCATGGCGCGCCAGTGCGTAGGCGGCGGCTTCGGCCTGCGGCGTGCGTTGTCCGATCGTGCAAGCCATTACCAGCTCCTGAAACGTGCCGGCGGGTTGTACAGGCCGCCCGACCATTCGACGAGTTCTGCAATGCTGCCGGCGGCCAGCAGCGAGCGTTTGGCGTCGGTTCTGGCGATCCCCAGATCTTCGGGGAAGGCGACCTTGTTTTCGCTGCGCAAGCGCCGGACGGTCTTGGCGTCGGCGGCCATGCCGATTTCGGTGATGCCCGCAACGGCGGCCACCATCTGCTTGCGTTCTTCAAGCGACTGTGCGCGGTACAGATAAGCGATGCCTTCTTCCGTCAGTACATGGGTGACGTCGTCGCCGTAAATCATGACCGGTGCGAGCGGCATGCCGGATTCTCGGGCGACCGATACGGCATCCAGACTTTCGACGAATGTCGGGCTGGCGCCGGACTGGTAGGTTTCGACCATCTGCACGACAAGTTTTTTGCCCCTGCCGAGCAAGTCGTCGTCTTCCATCATGTCCAGCCAGGCCGGTGTGGCGTGGCGGCGTCCGTGCGGATCGTGCCCCATGTTCGGTGCGCCGCCGAAGCCCGATACCCGCCCTTTCGTGACGGTCGAGGAATTGGCAGCGCCGTCAAGCTGCAAGGTCGAGCCGATGAACATATCGACGGCGTACTGTCCTGCCATCTGGCAAAACGCCCGGTTCGAGCGCATGGAACCGTCGGAACCGGTGAAAAATACGTCCGGACGTGCGGCGATATAGTCTTCCATGCCAAGTTCCCCGCCGAAGCAGTGGACGGTTTCGACCCAGCCCGATTCAATGGCGGGAATGAGCGTCGGATGCGGGTTCAGTGTCCAGTTCTTGCAGATTTTCCCTTTCAGGTCGAGTTGTTCACCATAGGTCGGCAACAACAGTTCGATGGCGGCGGTGTTGAATCCGATACCGTGATTGAGCGATTGCACCTGATGCCGTGCATAGATACCCTTGATGGCCATCATCGCCATGAGGATATGAACCGGTTTGATCAGGCGCGGGTCACGGGTGAACAGCGGTTCGATGAAAAACGGCTTGTCCGCCGGTACGACGAAATCGACCCATGAACCGGGAATATCCACACGCGGCAAGTCGGCCTCGCTGTCGACAAGTTCGTTGACCTGCGCGATGACGATGCCGTTCTTGAAGGCGGCGGCTTCGGCGATCGCCGGGGTGTCTTCGGTACTCGGGCCGGTATAGAGGTTGCCATTTTTGTCGGCCTTGTAGGCGGCGATCAGCGCGACATTGGGTATCAGATCGACGAACAGGCGCGAATACAGTTCGATATAGGTATGGATGGCGCCGACTTCGAGCATGCCGTCTTCCAGCAGCTGCGACATGCGCAGGCTTTGCGCGCCGGAATAGGAAAAGTCGATTTTGCGGGCGATCCCTTTTTCGAACAGGTCGAGATGTTCCGGCAGACTGACGCTCGGCATGATCATGTGCAAGTCGTGCAGTTTCTCCGGATTCGCCTGCGCAAGCATGCGGGCGAGAAAATCGGCCTGTTTCTGGTTGTTGCCTTCCAGTACGACACGGTCGCCCGGGGCGATGAGTTTTTCCAGCATGGCGGGAAGATCGTCGCGCGGCAATACTTTGCCGGCGATTCCCAGACGGTCTATCCGCCGGTTTTTTTCCTGCCGCCGGGTGTCCCATTTCCCCGGCGGGATGCTTCGTTGCAACATGGAATGTCTCCTTTCGTTTGACGTTCGATGGCGTCGGGTTTGACGTTCGATGGTGTCAGCTTAAAAAAACGGCAGGTTCCGATCAATCAAGTTGTTGTCAAAATCATTAGCCCAAGAGTAATGATTTATCGGAAAGCAAATGGATGGAAAGACAAGGCATGCGTTTTTTGCATGATAAGATATTGCATGAATTTTTACATGCAAGCTGATGAATGAATGGATGTTTTTTCGAAAATTATTTTATTGGACAAAACGAACGCTTGCCTGAATCGGCCCAGACGATCCCGGCCGGAATATTCCGGTTCAATCGCAAGAAACGCACTGCGACACGGCTAGCGGTATCCGGGCCGGTTGCCGCTGCGCACGGTATGGCGGTAATAGGCCTGCCCCATTTTCCATGCCAGGTCGTCCGGCGCGAGGGATGTCCCGGTATAACGGCGAGAAAAAGCCGGCCAGTCGTGCACGCACAACAGCGGAATGGCACCTTGTGTTTTCAGCAGGGTGCACAGGGTTTCCAGCTGGCGGCATACGCTTTCGTTCTGTGCCGAGACGAACGCTTCGACACTGTCGAAACCGCAATCGGCATACCGTTCGCCCGGAATCTGGAACATGCCGTAGGATGCGGACATCAGCGCCGCTTCCGGATGGATGGCGCGTGCCTTGTCCAGCCGTGCGTATTCGCCGGCCCCACCCTCGTCGTAACGGATGGTGGGTTCCCGAAAGAGAATGTTCTCGTTGCCGGCGCGGCATGTGTCGGGGGAAATGCCGGCTTTTTCCAGATTGCGGTAAAACAGGTGCCCTTCGAAAAACAGGCTGGCCCGTCCGTCCGGCAGGAAAGCGTCCGTCTCGCTTGCCGTCTCGGCAAGCGATTGCAGTACCGCGGTTTCCAGTCCGAAACGTACCGCCAGCGCCTGTAACTGTTCTTCCGTCAGTTTCTCAGGCATATACAGCCTCCTTCTTCTTGCGCGTGGATACGTTCCTGTGAGAGCAGCCATGCTTTCAGCGGCAATCCGCCGCCATAGCCGGTCAGCGTGCCATCGGAACCGATGACACGGTGGCAGGGAATGACGATGGCGACGGGATTTCGGTGGTTGGCCATGCCGACGGCACGGTATGCCTTCGGATGTCCGATCACGCGTGCGATATCGCCATAGCTGCGTGTCTCACCATAAGGAATCGTTTTCAGGGCATTCCAGACCGCCATCTGGAACGGTGTGCCGGAAAGTCTCAACGGCAGATCGAAGGTTTTGAGGCTGCCTTCGAAATAGGCGTCCAGTTGCGCTGCCGCGCGGGCCAGTACGGGCGTTTGCCTGTCCTGTGCCGCAGGGGGCGGCTCGCCTGTTGTGCGAATACCGACGATATACCCGTCTTCTTCCAGAAGCGTCAGCGTGCCTGCAGGAAACGGGACAATCCGGTAATGGCGCATGGCGGGGGATCATTTGTGGCCTGTATTGCCATACTGTACCTTTTTTTTCGGAAAAATTCCAATTATTCCGCGTTAAAACAGGCTGTTATCCGGCTGGCATTCCCTGCCTGCCGACATCCCGGAAAAGTGCGGAAAAACCTGTGCAGGCGGCGTCCTGCAAGGCCTCTCAAGACTGGCGGTTTTTTTCGATGGCTTTTTCCGCCAGCGTACGGTTTCTGTTTTGCGTGACCAGAAAAACACCGGTGAACACGAAGGCGACGGCGACGGTTTTCATCAGGGTGAAGGTATCCATTCCCCACATGATGGCGACGACGCTGGCCGCCATGGGCTGGATGTAGTTGTAGATGCTGACGATGGTCGGGCGCAGGCGTTTTTGTCCGACCGACACGAGCAGATAGCTCAAAAACGTGCCGCAGCCGACGATGAAGGCGATGCCGGCGAGATAGCGCCACTGAAGCGCCGTCCAGTCGATGGCGAGCAAATCGCCGAAGGTGAACGGCAAGAGGCTGAGCGAAGAACCGGTGAACATCCATTTCATGATGGTGACAGGCGAATACCGTGCGATCAGGCCGCGGAAAAAGACGAGGTAGATCGAAAAGCTCAGCTGTGCCGCGAAAATGAGCAAGTCGCCCCAGATATTGCTGCCGTTGCCGCCGCCCTTCGCGCCGCCGAGCACCAGCAGCAGCGCGCCTGTCGCACCGAAGATGATGCCGATGATTTTCCGGATGGTGACCGGTTCCTTGAGGTAAAAGGCCGAAATGACGAGGGTCAGGATCGGCAGGCTTGTCGTGATGATCGAGGCGTCGATCGGCGAAGTCAGGCTCACACCGAAGACGAACGATCCCTGGTTGAACACGATGGCGCATTGCGAAGCGAGCAGCAAAAGCAGCAGGTCTTTGGGGGCGACCGGGTCTTTTTTCATGAAAAGCGACAGTATCCAGAACAGGACGGCTGCGCCCAGCACGCGGCAATCGGTCACGACCATGGGGGAGATGATGCTGCCTGCCATGACCATCTTGGAGACGGGCGACATGATACCCCACATGGCATTGGCGCCGAACATGGCGGCATGTCCCGTGAATTGTCTCAAGTCCATCGCTTATGCCCCCTGCCTTGCCGAGAGACCTCGCATATGGCGCAGGCGCACCGCCACCGCGCATGAAAAGGCCATGCGGATGTTTTCGCAAACGGTGATGCGGTAAAAAACGGTGTTCATGGTTTGAGGACGGCTGATTCACGAAACAGCGCATACGTTACCACTTCGGGAAACGGCAGGCGTATCTTTTTTATGCTAGACAATTCTCAATCATTTGAGAATTTTATCAATCTAGCAACACAGTCTATGATAAATACTAACAATCCCAGCAAATAATATTGCAATATATTTCCAAAATTTCTCAAAATAAAAATAGTTTTTTGAATTTTTCAATCAAGCAAATTTAATTGCACTCCGCAAAATTCAAACATATTTTTAAATTAAGACTCAAATAACAAAATACTAAAAATTTCAAAATTTAACCACAATCTAAACAACAAACAAAATAAAATAATATCAAAATATTTAACAATACAATCACTATCTAATCAAAATAATTCTTTGTTAAACTCAAATCAAAAATTGTCAAAAAAATCTACCACATTTTATTAGATTTGAATAAAATACAAGTAAATCAAAAATTATTTTGACACCTTTATATTGCAGCCTCAACAAAGTTTTCCTTTTCACCACATCAATTCAATTATTACTCTTTAACCCAAACAGTAACGCTTTTTCTCAAAGGAACCCTCCCATATTTTGCCATCTGTTGACTACTGTTCCCCTTTTGCTGTTTTAATGTATATATTGTTTTTATCTTAAAACCAAATTGTTCCGCAAACAAAGAGCTCAAAAAATCAACAGGAATAACCTCACCAGCATATCGAACATTATCATTTACAAATGCCACCATCGCACCCGATTTACAAACGCGATAAAGTTCAGCATAAATGAAGGCCAATTCCGTAAAATAACCTTCTACCATGCGAATTACACCATTATTATTTAGATCACCACTTTCCTTTCTCATAAACAAAGCTGTCATTATCTCCGAAAAAACCTCATTTTCTTTAATAATAGAATAAATATAATCAAAACGGTTTATTTGACCAATTGAAAAATAATAATCTCTCAACTCATCGAGCTTAGATTTATTTTCTACTGTACAGGATAATAGACACTGACGCATTTTTTTCACATCTTGTTCTTTTAAACCAAGATAAACAAGTTCAAGCGCATAAATCCTTGTGTAATCATATCTATTACAATATGGAGGTGATGTAATCACCCCTTTAATTTTGCAATCATCAAGCAAGGGAAGTTCATATAAAACGTTACTAGGCACAAAATCAATTTCAGCCTGTACTTTATCCATTCCATTTTTTTGAATTACCTTAATATCTTCAAATACATGAGCTAATTCATCAAGTATAGTTAACTTTGAATCAAGAATTTCTTCCCTAACATATTTTTTTGGAAATAGTTTCTTTCCACTAATTTTTCTTATTTCGTTTGCTTCACGTATTTTTTTTGATCTACTATCCCAACCAAGATACTGCCCAGACTTAATGGTATAACTACATCTCTCCAGTGAATTAACAATACAAAGTGTAAGCAAATTTTTTGCTTCTTTAGTATATTTTGAATGTTCAATCCAATCATATATATATGCTAAAAACCTTTCGTTTTTACAAGGATAGGCATCACGTGTAATATCAATATATGGCGTCTTTTTTTTATAATCCAAAGGAACCGTCATTTCTGAAATATTTCTTATCATATTGTTAATTTCATTGAGATCATACTTCAGTACTGCAGCTTTCGCTTTAATGGATAAAGCAGAAATTGGCATAATATCATATCCAATACTGTTAATACCTCGCATTTGACATACAAGAGCTGTGGTTCCAGAACCCATAAATGGATCCATCACCCAATCACCAGGACATGCCCCCATTTCATCCAACAGCACATTAACAAGATTAGCAGAAAATCCTTCTTTGTATTTTAACCAACTATGAAGCACATCTTTTTTGCTTAACTGATAACTTACACTTTGTCTGTTAAATTTTTCCGTCACCACCAAGCATTCCGAAAATTTTTTTTCAAGTTTTTTTCGTTCATTATCAGGAGCAAAACCATTTGCAGAAAATGAATCAACAATAAATGGCTTGATTGTTGGTTTAATAAAAGAAAGCTGTTCCATAACGCAAGCCTCTTATACATCAAATATCTAGCAGCCAGTTGCAATATTCTGTAAGCTGGTTACTATTGGTCAAATTTGCAGCATTAGTCAGTTTTTTATTTTGCAACTGACTAAAAATTTCCACTGCCATGCTATTTTCAATAGCTGCTCCCACAAAAGAAGTCATTACAGGATGATTAACTTTATTAAAGCTTTCTCTAATTCTATCCAAAGCGGTATTTGCTGTTTTCCAATGTTCATCTGCGCCCGCCGGATCAATCCCGCCCTTCAATTCACCAAACATAATTGCTTTATTAATCTTCTGAACAATTTTGCCGCGATTAAATTCTTCAGATTTACCATCAAACAGACAGATGTCAATATTCTTTTTTACTACTGGAACCTTCATATTGAATATTAAAATACGCGAACCATTTTTGTTCATCCAATGAAGTGCTTTTATCTCCTTTTCTATATCTATATCATTATTTTCCCCGTACAACCAGTTATGTTGTTTATTATTTTTCATCCAACTATAATTAATACCTCTCACATTTATACAGGAAAGAATTGCGCGAATCAGCTTTTCTTGACCAATAACTCCTATCCGATTTCGCATTACTCCACCAACAGCATCCCCTTTTATTAACAAATAACGATAAATCACTTCATCCACATAGTTCTCACCTGCTGGCTTTAAGAATTTTTCTATAAGCTCTTTAATTGCTGCAGTTTGATCATTATCTCTCAAATGCTGCATCGCTTTATCAGAAAGACCAGAAGCAGTAAGCAAAAAAGGTCTTATTTTCGGCATATTCAAAAAATCTTCTGGATCATTTGTCCCCTGAACCATTGTTTTAAAAGCCAGTGCATTCTTTACATATGGATCACTTACCCTATTTTTTTCTAATGCAATACTTAAAAAACCTGCTCGTATTTGATCATGTGTTGTCACAAGATCAGAAGCCACTTTAATAAACCTATTAAACATAAATTGCTTTCTTTTATTTATCATTTAAATATAAATTAAATTCTATCTTCAATACCATAACTTAAAACTCTGTACACTTTTTCTACAACTAGACTGATAGATACAAAAAATTATAATTTTGTTATCTAACCGTTTTACTTTACCATATAGTTCCGCAAGGACTATCTGGCGCGCCTAAAGGAGCGTCAGGCAGACGGACAGGGTCACGATACCCAGCACGGTGGAGAGAAAGATCGTCCGTGAAGCGATTCCACCGCCCCTGCCGTAGAGTTCGGCGAGCATGAAAGGGCCTGTGCCGGTGGGCAGCGCCGAGAGGATGACGGCGGAATGCGCCCAGAGCGGCGGCATGTCGAACACGCAAAACGCGAAATACCAGGCGATCAACGGCTGTGCGACGAGCTTGAGGACGACCAGCCAGATGGCGACAGCTGGACTGGCGCTTTCCTGACGCTGTGCAAGAAACAGCCCTGTTGCGACCAGCGCGCAGGGGCTGGCGGAAGCGCCCAAGAGCTTGATGGACTGCGCAACCCCGTAGGGAAGTTGCAGGCCGGTGGCGCAAAAAAGTCCCGCCAGTACCGGCGCGACGATCAGGGGGTTCTTGCACAGGGAAATACCGACGTTTCTGAAGGTGACGAACAGGCTCTTGCCCGTTTGCGAACCGGCTTCGATGAAGATGATGGAGACGGCGAAGTTGGCCGAGACGGTCAGGATGGCGGCGACCATGGCGGGACCGAGTTTGTCCGCGCCGAAGGTCAGCGCACACAGCGGCAGGCCGATGTATCCGGTATTGGCATAGGATGCCGATGTCGCGTCGATGGCGGCCGAAACCAGATTTTTCGTTTTGAGCCAGTGCAGCACGAGTACGGCGAAAAAGATGATGAAAACGCCCAGTTCGAAAGCATAGAAAAATTCGGGCTGGTACAGCTCCGACCATGAGCTGTTGACCATGACGTCGATCATCAGGGCAGGCAGCGCGAGCCAGACGACATAGCGGTTCAGTTCGGTACTGGCGTTCAGACTCAATATGTTGCGACGGCGCAGGATATAGCCTGCGACGATCAGCGCGAAAACCGGAAGGACGATATTGGCGATGGCGAACATGTTCTTGCGTAAATGATCCGAAACTGACGGCACGATGGCGGGTGCGCCGTGCCGTCTTTATGAAATGGCGTAACCTTATCATTTGCACGGCGACCACAATAGTATATTTTTGCGCTTTTATCGTATATTTTTGCCATTCACTGGCATCCAGTACGGGATGCAACCGCTTTCGGCATGCGGTTTCGCGATCGTGGCGACGATGTCGTGCAACAAGGTGTTGTATCGGTGTGCCTGTATGCAAAACACATACTAGGCATCCTGCGTCCGGTTGTACAATAAAGACCGTTTCGCGTGACGCGTTTTCCGGCATCCGCCGGTTTCGTCACTGTCCGTGCCGCAACGGCACCAACGTTTCCGACAAGGCGCGATGGCATGCTGTATCTGAACCAGTCCAACCGTTTTGAAGTATTGCAGGAAAAACTGTGCGACAAGCTGGCGTCGCACCCCGCTCCGGTATTCACGCCAATACAGGTCATCGTGCCGAGCGCGGCGATCAAGCGCAAGCTGATGCTGGCGATCGCCGACCGGCATGGCGTTTGCGCCAATGTCTCGTTCGCCTTTCTGGCGCAATGGCTCTGGGAACTGGCCGGAAAGGCTGCCGGATCGGGCGGCAAGTCGTCTTTTTCGCCGGACGTGTTGTCATGGCGGATTTTGCGCCTGCTTGGCGACGAAACGTTCGTCAGTGCCCATCCGAGGCTGTCCGCCTATCTCGAACGCTGCGACGACGCCATGCGCTTTGAGCTTGCCTGCCGTATCGCCACCCTGTTCGACCGGTATGGCGTTTACCGTACGCAATGGCTTGAGAGCTGGGCGAAAGGCAAGATGGCCGACATCGGCACGCAGGAAGCCGCCGCGCAGGCGGATCAGGCATGGCAGGCCGACTTGTGGGCGCGTATCGTCAGCGAGACCGGCGCGGACGAAAGCGGCACGATCACAGCACTTCTGGCCATGCTCGTCTCCGACGATGAAAAAGTCATCGGCCTGCTGCCGGAACGCCTGCATCTTTTCTGCGAGCCGACCGTCGCGCCGCCCTATATCAGGATATTGCGCGAACTGGGACGACATACCGATATCGAGTTGTATGTCATGAATCCATGCCGCGAATACTGGTTCGATATCGTCGACGAGCGCCGGATGGCCCGACTGGAAAGCCGCGATCAGGTACAACACCACGAAACCATCAACCCGCTTCTGGCCTCCTGGGGCAAACAGTGTTGCGCCTCGCTTGGCTTGATGATGTCGAAGCTGGACGCGCTGGAAACGGAAAACGACGGTTTCGTGAACGCCTGCCGGCCGGATTCGAACAATCCCCTGCTGGCACGGATTCAGGACGCCATGCTGGACTTGCAGGAATGGAAAGACGCTTCACAGTCGGCATACGGAACGGACGACAGTCTGGAAATCCACGTGGCGCATTCGCTGACGCGGGAAATCGAGATTCTGCACGACCAGCTTTTGCGCCGTTTCGCGTCCGGCGATGCGCCCTCGCCTTCCGACATGCTCGTCGTCACGCCCGATCTGGATACGGCCGCCCCGATGATCGACGCCGTTTTCCGGCACAACGGTTCGGGCGTGCAGATTCCCTACGTCATCACCGGACGATGCAGCAACCGTCTCAATCCGGTGGCGCGCGCCCTGCTCGACATCCTTGCGCTGGCCACTTCGCGCTGCACGGCCTCCGCTGTGATGGATGTGCTGATGTTGCCGGAAGTCGGCGCGACTTTCGGATTCGACGGCGACAGGACGCTGCTGCGCCGCTGGCTCGACGATGCCGGTATCTGCTGGGCGCTCGACGGGGAACACAAGGCCGCTTTCAATGTGCCTTCGGACGAAAAACACACTTTCCGTGACGGGTTGCACCGCCTCTTTCTCGCCTACGCGTTGCCTGACGGAATGCAGTCGCCGGTAGCGGATCGTCTGCCCGCCGGTCACGGGCTGGGGCTGGAATCGGCGGGACTTGGGCAATTGTGGCGCTTCATTGAGGCGCTCGACCGCTTGCGGCACGATCTCGACGACGTGAAAACCCCGCATGGCTGGCAACAGTGCTGGCTGGACGTACTCGACACCTTCGTGACGGTGACACCGGCCTTGCTCGACAGCGACCGCGAAATCCGTTCGCGGATCACCGATTTGTGCGAAACGATGGCGTTCGCCTCGGAGACTTTCGCTTTTTCGCATGATATCGCGATGGCCGCGCTGGAAAAGGCGCTCGAAGGCGCGGGACAAGGCAGCGTCCCGGCGGGCGTCGTGGTGTTCGCGCCGATGCACAGCCTGCGCAATTTGCCGTATGACCATATTTTCGCCATCGGCCTGAACGACGGCGCCTATCCGGCGGACAACCGGCCGGACGAATTCGACCTGATCGCGCTCTCGCCCTGTCCGACCGACCGTATCCCGCGAGACACGGACAAGAACGTGTTTCTCGATCTGCTGCTCTCGGCACGCAAGAGCCTTTACCTGAGCTATACCGGCAGAAGCATCCGGGACGACTCGGAAAAACCCCCCTCGATCCTGATCGCCGAACTGCTCGACGTGCTTTCGCGTGCACTGGCAAGTTCCAGTAAAAAGGACGATATCGATGCCGCCCGCAAGCGGCTCGTGACCGAGCATCCGCTTCAGCCGTTTTCCGGCCGGTATTTCGATGGTTCTTCGGGCGTGACCCTGTCGAGTTTCCGGAGCGACTTGTGTCGCGCACTGCAAAACCGGTATGAAAAAGCACTTGAAAAAGAACAGGATGCAATCGGTTTTTCATCTGTTTTATCACCTGAAGATGCTGACGGTGACGCACCTGTCCGCGAAGCGGGAGAACGCTTTTTCACCGGCATTTCCGCGCCGGACGAAACATGGCGCGAGGTATCGCTGTATGAGCTGACCCGTTTTTTCAGCCATCCGAACCGTTATCTGCTGCGCCAGCGGCTCAATATCCGCTTTCCGTCGCCGGATGAGGAATTGCCTGCCGACGAACCGCTGGTGCCCGACCGGTCGGCAAGCCGGATGCTGGCCGACCGTATTTTGCCGATGTATCTTGCCGGTCAGTCCGATGAGGCCATTCGCCGTGCCTCCCTGTCCGGCAACGAATTCCCCTCAGGTCGCATCGGCTCGGACTGCATCGAGGGCGAACTCAGGGCGATGTCCGCTTTCGCTTCCACCCTGTCGGCCGATCTGGCTTCCGGAATCCTGCCGCCTGTGACCCGGACGCTGGATTTCACGATCGCCGGGGAACGCTGGCGGCTTTCCGGTTCGTTGACCGATTTGCGCCGAAACGGGCTGGTACGCTACCGGTACCGCCCGAAAACGCACTGGGCCTGCCTGCCCTGGTGGATCGAACACCTGTTTCTGAACGCCTGCGCACCGGACGGGGTGAATTGCCGTTCCATCTGGCATTTCACGGACGGGACGCTGCCTGTCGGCCCTGTCGACAATGCACGTGAGCTCTTGTCGGACCTGTTGGCGATTTACCGTGCCGGACTGTCGAAACCGCTGCCCTTTTTCCCGAATACTTCATGGACCTTTGTGGAAAGCGGCGGGCAGATGGACAAGGCAAAAGCCAAATGGGAGCCGTCCTATGCCGGTTATGAGGGCGAAAGCGACGATTTGTACAACCGGCTGGCGATGCGCGGCAATGCCGATCCGCTTGCCGACGAGGCCTTTTCCGATCTGGCCAATCGGGTTTTCGGCGCGCTGTTCACTCGCTGCAAGGGAGAAAACGCATGACGGTGGCAACTCAATTCGACATACTGAACTGTCCGCTGGATCGCCGTTCGATCATCGAGGCTTCCGCCGGTACCGGCAAGACATGGAATATCTGCAATCTGTATCTGCGCCTGTTGCTGGAAAAGAAGCTGGAAGTCAGCCAGATTCTGGTGGTGACGTTCACACAGGCGGCGACCGACGAATTGCGCCAGCGTATCCGCGACCGCATCGCCGATACGCTGGCTTCTCTGGCAACGGATGCATCGGATACAGACAATGCCTTCGTCACGGAGCTGCTGCAACGGTGCATGGCAAACGGCCAGTCGCACAAGGAAATCGCCGGACAACTGAAGCTGGCGTTCCAGTCGTTCGATCAGGCAGCGGTTTTCACGATCCACAGTTTTTGCCAGCGTGCGCTGTCGCTGTCGGCGTTTTCGTCGGGTCAGGCGTTTTCGGTGAATGCCGAATCGGACGATTCCGAGCTGGTACGCGAAACGGTCAATGATTTCTGGCGTGCATATGTCGCCGGCGGCGATCTTCCGCCGGCCCTGTCGCGCTCGATCCAGACTTCCGGCTTTTCGCCGGACACGCTGGAATCGCTGTTGCGGCAACGCATGAAAAAACCGCTGGCCGATTTGCGCTGGCCGGATGTGCAATCGACGGATGTCCAGTCGCAAGCCATCGAGACGGCTCTCTCGCAGCTTGAAGCGGCGTATGCGGCAGCGTCCCGTTGCTGGCAGGCCGAAAAAGAGACTGTCCGGGCGCTGCTTGAGGAAAGTTGCCGCAATGAAACGCTGAAATACCCGAATACGAAACTTCCCCGTATCGGCAAGGCGTTCCGTGAATATGAGCGTCTGTTCGCCGCAAACGATTGCCTGTTCATGCTCGCTCACGACGACAGCATTGCCATAATGACGACAACGCTGCTTCAGAACCAGACGAAGAAAAACCGGCAGACGCCGGTACATCCGTTTTTCGATCTTGCCGATACACTGGATGCGTGTTGCCGCGAATTGCAAGCACAGCTCGAGGCTGCACGCTATGGATTGATGCGGTGTTTTCTGGATGAGGCACCCGAAAACCTGAAAGCGAAAAAACGCCAGCGCCGCACGATCGCGTTCGACGACATGCTCTCGAATTTGTACGACGCCCTGCACGATCCGGACATGCACTGGCTGGCCGATGCCATCGGCAAGCGTTTTCCCGCCGCGCTGATCGACGAATTTCAGGATACCGACCCGCTCCAGTATGCGATTTTCTCGACGATTTATCACCGGCAGGATGCCCCGGTATTCATGGTCGGCGATCCGAAACAGGCCATTTACAGTTTCCGCAACGCCGATCTGTTCACGTATCTGGCGGCACGGGAACAAACCGGCGCGCGTTATACGCTGGTGAACAATTACCGTTCGGTTCCCGGGCTGATAAACGCCTGCAATACGCTGTTCGGGCTGAACCGGCGGGTTTTCATGCAGGACGGACTGGATTTCGCGCCGGCTTCATATGCCGAGCATACGATAGCCGCCCTGCGTGACGACGGTGCGAACCCGGCGGCTTTTCATGTCTGGATGCTGCCTTGCGAAAACGACGAACCGATGCACTGGCAGGACGCTTTCGCGCGTTCTCTCGAGGCTGTCGCCAACGAAATCGCACGGCTGGTCAGGGGTGGCGTGAACGGGACGTGCCTGATCGGCGACAGGCCGGTCGCGGCGGGCGATATCGCCGTACTGGTCCGCAGCCACCGTCAGGCGGCACAGGTTTGCGAGGCGCTTGCCCGCCATGGCGTCGGCAGCGTTTCCCTGTCGAAAGACAATGTGTTCGACTCGCGGGAAGCCGATGAGCTGGAATGCATTCTTTCCGCGATGCTCGCACCGGACGATGAACCGCTTTTGATGGCGGCGCTGGCGACCGAGATGATGGGAATGGATTCGACGGATATCGAGGCCACCGCCGACGACGAAACGAAGCTCTCGCCCATCATCGAACGGTTTGCCGAATATCGCAAGGCATGGCTGGATCACGGCGCGGGATATGCCTTGCGCTGGTTCATGAACCGCGAGGATATCCCCTGCCGCCTGCTGGCGTTTCCCGACGGGGAACGGCGCATGACCAATCTGATGCATCTGTTCGAGTTCATCCATCGCGAAAGCGAAACGTATCCGACGCCCGAAGCACTCATGGAATGGTATGTGACGCACCGTGAAAACGGATACAGCGCCGAGGATGAGGAGTTGCGTCTGGAAACGGACAGCAATCTGGTGCAGGTCATGACGATACACCGTGCCAAGGGACTGCAATTCCCGTTCGTTTTTTGCCCGTTCATCTGGCTTAACCGCACACAGAACAATTCACCCGGCAAAATCGGTCTGGAATACTATGACGGCGATACCCGACGACGGATCATTGATTTGCGCCCGCTTTCAAAAGACGAGAAAGCTCCGTTTGCCCAAAGCAACGACAGGCTTTCTTCCGCCGAGGACATGCGCCTCATTTATGTCGCGCTCACCCGTGCGATTTACCGCTGTTATCTGGTGGCGGGCTGCTATAAAAGTCCTCACAACAAAACCGAATCGCGCCGCAGCCTGCTGAACTGGCTGGTCGCAGGTGACGGTGTCGCTCCCGAAGACTGGATAAATCCGCCGAAAAACAGCGGTTTGCCGCTGCCCGAGACGCAAATCATGGCGGACTGGATGGCGCTGGAAAACCATGCGGATATTTCCGTCACCGCGCTGCCTGATGAGGCGTTCATTTCCGCAGACGATGTCAACCGGGAAATTCCCGCCCTTTCGGCCAGAACGTTCGACAGGTATCTGGCGGCCGACTGGCGGATGAACAGTTTCAGCGGTCTCATGCGCAACGCGACCGGTGAAACGGAGGGCGGCGACCATGATGAATATGTCGCGGAAGAGACGCCCCGAACGTACCGGGCGGACGATGCCGTCATGACGGCTCCCGACGATATCCTCATGTTTCCGAAAGGCACTTATGCCGGCAGCTGTCTGCATGCGGTATTCGAACACGCCGATTTCACCGACAAAACGACCTGGGATGCCGCCGTGAAAACCGCCCTGTCGCTCTTTCCGCAAAAGTCGGAACCGCCGCTTGCCGATGACGACGCCACATTCGGTGCGATGGCGTCGAAGATGCTGGAAAACGTGCTGGAAACACCGCTGCACGAAAATTTCAGACTGGATACGCTCGACAATGCGCACAAGCTGGTGGAATGGCCGTTTTGCCTGTCTTCCGCGCGGCTGTCGGCCGGACGGATGAACCGGCTGGCGAAAGATGTCTCCCGCAATATGCCGCAACTGGCTTTCAACGACATGACGGCCTATCTGAACGGGGTCATCGATCTGGTGTTCGAGGCGAACGGCAAGTTCTGGCTGCTGGACTGGAAGTCAAACCATCTGGGATACCGTCCGGAAGATTATGACGTGAAAAGCCTGTCGGCCGCGATGGATGAACACGGTTATCACTGGCAATATCTGCTTTATACCGTCGCGCTCCATCGCTATCTGTCGTCGAGGATCGACGATTACGACTATGACCGCCATTTCGGCGGCGTCTATTACCTGTTCGTCCGCGGCGTCCGTCCGGACTGGAAAAACACGGACGGCTCGCCTTCGGGCGTCTTTTTCACCCGGCCAGACCGGGAACTGATTACGGCGATTGACCGGTCGCTCATGCCGGCACAGCCGTCTGACGGGGGGATAACGGCATGATGGATACCGCTTCTCTGGAAACACCGGAACAAACGCTTGCGAAAGCTTTCGCGCGGCATGTGCTGGACTGGGCATGCGAAACCATGGCGGAACGCGGCGGCACGCTTGACCGCGCCACCCGCACCCTGCTGGAAAGGGCGGCCTATCACACCAGTCTGGCGGTCTCCTCAGGCGATACCTGCCTGCCGCTGGCGGCGCTCGCTTCCGACGGAATGGATGATCGCGATGCATTGCGTGCCTCGCTGCTGGCCTCCGGCATGGTCGCCCCTTCGGATGCGCCGGGCAGTGCGCCGCTCGTTCTCGACGGGGGCGACCGCCTGTATCTGCACCGCTATTTCGATTATGAACGCACGCTGGCGCAGCGGCTGGCGACGATGCGCGCGGTTCGCACCGTCGATACGAAATCCCTGCTTGCGCTTTTCAATGAACTTTTCTCCAGCTCGGACACCAACGAACCCGACTGGCAGAAAATCGCGGTGGCACTTGCATTGCGGCAACAGCTTCTGATCGTCTCGGGCGGGCCTGGAACGGGCAAAACGACCACGGTGGCATCGCTGCTGGCCTGCATTTTGCATACCGACAGAGACAACCGGATCATGCTGGCCGCGCCCACAGGCAAGGCGGCCGCCCGCATGCTGGAAGCGATCAGGGATCGTCTGGGCGGCCTGCCGCCCGAATTGCGGCCGCTGATTCCGCAACAGGCGCAAACCATCCACCGCCTGCTGGGCATGACAGCCGACGGGACTTCGGTCCGTTATCATGCGGACAATCCGCTGCCGCTGGATACGCTGGTTATCGACGAAGCCTCGATGCTCGATCTGGCGATGGCCGCGCGATTGTTCGATGCCGTTCCCGCCGGTGCGCGAGTGATATTGCTGGGCGACAAGGATCAGCTGGCCGCTGTGGAAGCGGGTTCGGTATTCGCCGAGCTGAGCGCGCACCGTGTTTTTTCGCAGGATTGCATGAACGATCTGGCGGCGCTGGCCGGATCATCGGCCCTGCCGGAGTCGCCATCGACGGCATCGCAGACCGCCCCGCTGGCCGACAGTGTCGTATGGCTGACGCGCAATTACCGCTTCAATGCCGATTCCGGCATCGGGCTGCTGGCTTCGGATATCCGGGAACGCCGCACGCAGCAAGCCTTGCATCGGCTTTGTACCGGGCAATATCCTTCGGTCTGCTGGCGGGATATGGACGATCCTGGGCTCGCCGCTTCCTGTACCGGTTTTCTGCTGGAGCGGTATTCGCCTTATTTCGAATGCGTCAAAACCGCTCCCCATGACATCGCAAAGGTTTTCGCCACATTCAACCGTTTCCGTATCCTGTGCGCCGTGCGCGAGGGGCCTTTCGGCGTCGGCGAAATCAACCGCCAGATCGCCGCGGCGATGGCCAAAACCGTATCGTCCGCTTCCGGTGACGGTTCGGGATGGTTCGCCGGAAAACCGGTCATGATCCGGCGAAACGATTATGCCTTGCGTCTGTTCAACGGCGATGTCGGTATCGCGCTGCCGGACGGTACCGGCAATCTGGCGGTATGGTTCATGAAAGACGACAAGACGTTCCGCAGCGTCTCGCCATCCCGTCTGGGCATATATGAAACCTCGTTCGCCATGACGGTTCACCAGTCGCAGGGATCGGAGTTCGATGAGGTCGCCCTGCTCTTTCCGGAACAGTTTTACCGCGTACTGTGCCGCGAGCTGGTTTATACCGGCATCACCCGTGCCAGGGATACGATGACGGTCATGGCCGGCGCCAATGTGCTTGAACAAAGTTTGCAAACCGATTCCGCCAGACATTCCGGCCTTGCCGACCGCTTGCGGGAAGTGGCGTAAAAAAACGGACACTTGCACGGCGCCACAGGCGACATATTGGCTGATACTATTGTTTTTTCTTGTGTTTTGTTGGCAAAATGAAATATTGCCGGTCGATGGCGACCGGCACTCGGGACACAGGCTCTTGCAGCCTGTATGGCGATATGCGGGAAGCGGTATTTCCCTTTGACTGCAAGTTGGCCCATGCTTATCAACATTATCGAAGAAATCGCTGTCGGCACGGTGATCGTGCTGGTGTCTTCCATGATCGCCTGGCTTTACCATATCCGCCAGCTTTATGCGAGCGCACCGGTCCTGTTCCAGAACCATACGGATGACAGTCAATATCCTGTCTATCAGATCGTCATTTCCAACCGCGGCAACCAGGTCGAGGAAAATGTCCGTGTCGAACTCGATCCGTCCGTGCAGGCCAACATCGTCGCATCGAGCCTGACCGACGTGATACTGGTCAATCACGTCATCCATATCATGCGCATTCACAAAAAGCAGGAAGTCAACCTGCTGCTCCAGATCAGAAGCGGTTTTTTCGATTCGTCGAAAATCCTGTCGGTCTCGTCCAACGAAACCACCGGCAAAATCTGCAAGTCGCCGCATGACATTCCGTTCAATTACGGCGTCAGCGCACTCATCATCAGTTTGCTGATCGGTATCTGCCCGATTTTTTACTATACGGGACAAATCATCGACTACGTCACCGACAAGCTCGACGAACGCAATCTTTCCGGTATCAGCAATCAGGGATGGGGCAATCTCGATGCTTATCAGGAATCCGATCTTCGCAAGAGTTACAGCGACAACGAGTTCCCCGTCCGGCTGCTGGGTATCCGGAAAAAATCCGATTACAGCGACGTGTCCATACCCGACAGCCTCAAGCGCATATGGCCGCAACTCAACCAGAACAGCCTGTTGCTCAACTATGAAGTCAACAACAAGACGGCGTCCGATCTGGGCGTGCTGGCTTTTCGCCAGGGCGCATACAACACGCCGCCTTTTTACCGGAATGTCCCTCCCATGTCGAAAGCGGTCATCATCATCCCGGTCCGAACGGTACCCGCTTCCGGCAATATCCGGATCGAATTCATGTTCAGGCTGCATGCGGACTGGATGGACCGGATCGATCATACGTTCAATCCCGCCATACTGGACGGCACCGTCATCCGGCCGGCCGAAGAACACCAACCGTCCGGCAAGACAGGGACTGCCCCGGCGCACTGATCCGGCGACACCGGCACGCGCATGATACGGCAATTTCCGCCATGACGCTTCGTGAAACGATACGGGACCGGGACGCTTTGCGGGAAATCTTTCCTGCATGACTGGCGACGGATGATTTTATTTTGACGGATGAGTGCGGTTTGGTAATACAATATGGCCGTTTTCAATCTTTATTGCACGAACTCCTGTTTGTCTTTTGCATGGAAAAAATCGCCAAAAGAATCGAGAACTGCCGTCACAGCATGAATATCAGCCAGTCCGAACTGGCACGTAAAATCGGCGTGACGCCGCAGGCCGTGCAAAAATGGGAAAAAGCGAAAAATCTTCCCCGCGGCACGACACTGAACAAACTGGCCGATGTACTCGGCGTATCGCCGGCCTATCTCCAGTTCGGCATTTCGGCAACGGCAAGCGTCCATTACCCGTCTGTCGAGGAAGAACATGCCGAATATCTGGTCGGCGACCGGATACATGCCTGCGACGACTGGCCTTTTTCCATCACCCGCGAACAATTCAGCCAGTTTTCCGATGAACAGCTTTCCCTGATCAACCGTTATATCGAAATTCTCTGGGAATCCATCGAAAAAAAGGAACACTGACACCGGTTTTCCGCTCACGACATCCTGCGGTATGCGCGTGTACTCCGCGCGCCGTTCCGCATTTTCGTGAAATCCTGCCGTATTGCAACTTTTCGTTGTAGAAAAAATTTTTTTACTGTAACATTCGCTTTCAATCCTGTAACTTCCGGTTCCAGATTTTCCGCTTCATCCGGAACGGTACAGGTCATCCGGACATAATTTGCGAAACGGTGCGGTATGCAGGACAGACTCGTCAACATTCATTACGAAATCATCCGCAATTCTGCGGGAAACAGCCCGGAAATCGCCGAGGGTATCGGCGATGCCTTGTTGCGACATTCGAACGGACATGATCTCGGCGAGGTGGCTACCGCCCTGCTGGCTGGCAACCGGGACGAGGTTTTCGATCTGATGGAAAAGATACTCGACGACGCCATCTGGGCCATGGCCACGGAACAATCACAGGAAAACGATCCTGACGGAAACTTTCACTATAATGACTGAACAATCCACCATTCTGGAAGGACTGGAAATCAGCATCCATGCGCTGGTCCAGTCGATCAACGGGCTGATGCAGCGCGAGGAAAAGTTGCGCTCGCGCGGCCTGCATGAACGTGCCGACAAGGTACGCCTTGTGATCGACCGGCTTTATGCCCTGCGCGACGAGCTCATCCGGATACTGGAAAAACAGCGCCTGGAACTCACGGCCGTGGTTTGAGCGGATGTATTCCCCCCCTCGTTCCATCGCAGTCCATTTCCTGCCATCGGTTTCCCGCTTTCCGTCCGCCGTTTTTCACCCGCTTGCGGCCACCGCAGTCCGCCTGTTTTCCTGCCGGACTTTCTTTCCGCCTGCATGACGCCATGTTCAAGGCAAGCTGCCGGACGGTGGTCAAGCTGGCGATTTTTCCCGATTCGGCCCGTATTTTGACGGTCATCTCATACGCCCGCCCCGTTCGACACCGTTTTTTCAAGGTGCCCACGAAAAAGCCTTATCGTTTCCCGCTATTTTCCGCATGAACGGAAATACAGGCACCGGATGATGCGTGCGGGAAGCATCCCGTTTTTCATGGACCGGCACGCTCCTGAAATATAATATCGGTCCCATTCATTTTTTAAGGGAGATCGTCCATCCATGAAACGGATCCAGCAATTTTTCCTGTTTGCCCTGATTCTGTGCTTTTCGGCACAGCTTCGTGCCCAGACCGTCATCGAAGCCGCCTTTTCGCCGGACGACGGTGCGGAAGCCCTGATTCTGAAAGTGATCGATGCCTCGCGGGAGAACCTGCGACTGGCCGCCTATTCGTTCACATCCCCTGCCGTCATGAAAAGCCTGCTCGCCGCCAAAAAACGGGGCGTGGACGTCCGCATCATCGTCGATGAAAAAGGCAACCGCTCCCAGGCCAGCAAGGCGGCCATGAACCTGGCCGTCAATGCCGATATCCCCCTGCGTACCGTATCGGCCTACCGTATCCATCACGACAAATACATCATCGTGGACGGCAAGCACGTCGAAACAGGCAGTTTCAATTACAGCAAGTCCGCCGCGAAAAACAACAGCGAAAACGTGATCGTGGTCTGGAACCGTCCGGACATCGCGAAACGCTATTTGCAGCACTGGGAATCCCGCTGGAAACAGGGAACCGACTGGAAGTCCGAATACTGAGCAGCCGATCCCGCACCCACAGGTCGAAAAAAAGGGCCGGAAAAATTCCGGCCCAGCCTGTCAAGGGGAAAGAAACATACCACACCCGCTTTGCCGGACATGGCACCCAATGACAAGCATAAGCCGTGCCATATGCCACCCCGCCGCCTGTTTTTCCCTTATTAGTCCGCACTCCATTATCCTCATCGTTTGCATGTTCGGCTCATGCCGTATTGACGGAAAAAACGCCGCTGTACCAAAAGATCCTTTCATGTCTGCATATACGCCGGATACTTCACAAGCCTGATTGTCATGCCAGACCACACCGCTTCACGCAACAAGGCAGTCCAAACGATTGTTTTTAAATGAATTTTCCGGCCTGACATGGCCGATCTGGAAGGAAGGTTGGAGCGGAGGACGGGAATCGAACCCGCGTCGTAAGCTTGGGAAGCTTCTGCTCTACCATTGAGCTACCCCCGCGATGATGCCGCCATTATAGCCTGCTTCATGCGTGCCGTCGCCTTTTTTGTGTCTCTCATTCGCTTCGTTCCCATTGCCGCTTCGGATTGTTGCCTTTTTTGCAACATGAGGCGTTTTTCCTGCGTGCGGCGGATGGCTGCGGTGGATCGGTTGAATGGGCAGCAGGCGGTCGCGTTCGGTTCGATGCGATGGCGCAGGCCATCCCAAACCGGACAAAATGCAGTAAAATTGCGTGCTCCGAACAAATGCGAGGGTGGCGAAATTGGTAGACGCACCAGGTTTAGGTCCTGACGCCATTGCGGTGTAGGGGTTCGAGTCCCCTCCCTCGCACCATGTTTTTCCGCTTCACGATTGCTTCCCCTTCTTTGCCTGTCTTTTCTTTGCCGTTTCAGGTCATGCCGTCCGGCATACGCCTTTCCTGTTTGCCTTGCCCCTTCATGGCATATGAAGCCGTTGTCATGCCGGCGGTGCAGCAGGCATGAAAAAACCTCTCTTGCGAGAGGTTTTTTCATCAAGCCCCCGGTCAATGATATTCCGGTTTCCTGTGTGTCGTACTGCATTGCGCACCTGCCAGGATTTCAGGTTGCGTCTTTTGGCTAGTTGGTCGGATACCCCTGTTTTTCCAGATAGAAGTCCAGCAGGTCTTCGGTATCGTAAAAGTCGGACCATGCCTGAACCGAGCGGATGCCCTGTTCCTGCATTTTGTACTGTTCGAAGTATTCGTTGCTTTCCGCAGTGTCCGTGATCTCCGGATGTGCCTGGAAGGGGTAGCCCTGTTTTTCCAGATAGACGTCCAGCAGGTCTTCGGTATCGTAAAAGTCGGACCATGCCTTGACGGAACGGATTCCCGGTTCCTGCATCTTGTATTGCTCGAAGTATTCGTTGCTTTCCGCGACTTCGGGGCATTCATTCTGCATGCAGGCTGTTTTCGTTTTGTCTGTTTCCTGTAGCGGTAGGTCTCCCGGCGCTTTCAAAGATTCGTTTGTTCCCATTGTGACTCCTGGCATTGATGTGCATTCCGGCTGCGTTTCATCGCGCTGTCGGGATATTTCGCCCGCTCTCCGGCGCACTGGAAATTCCATCGCATCTCTCTCGGTATAATAGTACCGTAAGTCAACACGTTCGTGGCGAACAGATACCGGTTATTGCGTTTTTTCATGCCGTTTCGCACGATTTCGTGCAAAGGACGATTTTTTAGCGACAGTTCCCGTCAGAAAACGATCCGTTTCCGTGCGAAAAACGGCACTTTTCTTCAGTGGAAGTTCTTTTTTTGCACTGCGACGGTGCATCTTTTTTCCGGGTGCTTTTCTGTCATTGCGACCGCCTGAGGCATTCTGTCCGTCTGTGTCGGGACTTTTCTGGCGCTCCGGTCGCTTTCACTCCGTCACGACGGCCGGATGCGATGGCAAAAAGTGGAGCATCCTCGCCTGAATTGGTTACAATACGGATTTTTCACCGGCGACGGCTGTCCGTATCCGGTCACTGGCACTGAAAGGTTAGAAATGAGCGAATCCGACAACATGTACGACAATACGGTACCGAGAGCATTCATGGAATCCCTGGGTTTTGAACTGCCGGAAGAAGCCTTCAGCTTCCAGATCGATGGTTCCGATATCGTCTTCACGCTCCAGATCGTCGAGGAAGTCGGTTGCGACTTCCGGATTTTCGAGAAACAGGAAAAATTCCCGCTGTCTGATGAACAGGTCGCCAAACTCAAGGAGGCCGGTTATTACCGTCCCGAAGGGTTCATGATCCTGTAATCGGCACGACAGCATGAACTGTGGCGCCGGTCGCGAAAAGACCGGTTCGCCTGGCATCGACACAACCATTTTTTTCATTCCTGACGGAAATTCATCCATGAACGAAAAAGAAATCGACAAAGCTTTTGGGGATTTTGAAAAGAAATACAACTTGCCTCCGGTTTTCCGGATGTCCAACGGCAAGATTCTGGGCGCTTTCATCATCACCAAGGACGGTGAATCTTTCATGATTACCTTTGAAAGCAGCGATGCGGATATTATGGAAGCCGCAGCCATGGTCAGCCCGGACAATACCGAAGCCGCAGCCGGCGATTTGCGTGCGCTCAAGGCGTTCTGTTCCGCGCCGCTCGTTCCCTCGCCTGCTCCCGATACGCTTCAGTAAGCGTCTGTCAGTACAGTGCACGACAGGCCGGCATCGCCGGCCTTTTGCGTTTCATCGCCCGGTGATCGTCTTGTCCCGCATGGGGTGTCGTTTTTTTGCAAGCCTGAGCGACATGCCTGACATGTTGAATGAAATGCGCACGTCAACCTACTGATATTCTTTCGCTTTCAAGATGGCGCCATTTCCGTTCGTTAAACGGAAGCGACTGATTTCAATAAACAAATTCCGTCTCGCGCCACCGTCTGATTTCAATATCCGCACTTTTTGTTTTACCATAAGTGCTTTATATCAGCATCCGGCATGCCATGGCAGTCGAACATTACGAAAATTTCCCCGTCGCATCCATTCTCCTGCCGCCGCACTTGCGGCAGCCGGTGGAGACGATTTATCGTTTCGCGCGTTCTGCCGACGATATCGCCGACGAGGGTGATCTGACGCCGCATGAAAGGCTGGCCGCACTGGCGTTTTACAACAGGGAACTCGACCGGATCGAACACAGCGAGACGCCGGAAAACAGCCTGTTCGTTTCCCTTTCCGGCGTGATCCGCGACTTCAATCTGCCGATAGAACCGTTCAGGAACCTGCTTTCGGCTTTCCGGCAGGATATTTCCGTCACCCGTTACAATACCTATACCGATCTGCTCGATTACTGCCGCCGTTCCGCCAATCCTGTCGGCTTGCTGATGCTGCATCTGTACAAGGCGGCGACCGATGAAAACTGCCGGATGTCCAATGCCATCTGCACCGCGCTCCAGCTGATCAACTTCTGGCAGGATGTGGCGCTGGACTGGCTCAAGAACCGTATCTATATCCCGATGGAGGACATGCTCCGTTTCAACGTCACGCCTGAAGATATCGCCAACAGCAAGGTGACGGAAAACTGGTGTTCGCTCATGGCATTCGAAATCGGTCGTACCCGCAAGCTGATGCTTTCCGGCGCGCCGCTGGCCGGAAAACTGCCCGGACGTATCGGCTGGGAACTCAGGCTTGTCGTACAAGGCGGCCTGCGTGTGCTGGAACGTATCGAAACGGCCGGTTTCGACGTATTCAGCCGCCGTCCGTTGCTGCGCGGCGGCGACTGGCTCAGTATCATCTGGCGTTGCCTGAAACGCCGCAGCCGCTGACACACCTTCCCTTTTCCCGAAAAAGGCTTGATAAACAGTATCTTGCGCCTTGTTTCGCCTAAATTGTGACATATATTCAAATTATAAGACACACTTGTTTTTGACAAGTCACTGTTTTTTCTTGTCTTTTGTTTTCCTTTCATATAGAATGCAGCCTTCGCTTTTTTTATTTCGGAGGTTCTTATGGCTCGCGTTTGCCAGGTCACAGGTAAAAAACCCATGTCCGGTAATACGGTTTCTCATGCCAATAACAAGTCCAAACGGCGCTTTATGCCCAATTTGCATTACCGCCGCTTTTTCGTCGAGTCCGAAAACCGCTGGGTTTCGCTTCGCGTTTCCAATGCCGGTCTGCGTGTCATCGACAAACTCGGTATCGATGCCGTTCTCGCCGATCTTCGCGCTCGCGGCGAAAAAATCTAAGCCGGTCTTCGGTTCTTTTTTTTGAGAGGTTTTTGTTATGGCTAAAGCAGGCAGAGAAAAAATCAAACTGGAATCCACCGCGGGTACCGGTCATTTCTATACTACGACCAAAAACAAGCGGACTACGCCTGAAAAGATCGAAATCATCAAGTTCGATCCCAAGGCTCGCAAGCATGTCCCTTACAAGGAAACCAAAATCAAGTAATCTCCCTCGTTTCCTTTCCTTGTTTCTTTCAAAGCCGGCTTCCGCCGGCTTTGTCGTTTTGTACTGCGACAAATTTTTCATGAAAAATTGATATAATCTGCCGCTTGCATACGTATTTTCCTGACTGTAATGTCTTCGACTCCTACAAACCAATCTGCCGCAAATACCATAAACCATCACACCCAATCGGCCGGGTATCGTCCGGATATCGATGGATTGCGTGCGCTTGCGGTCTTCGCCGTTTTCATTTTTCATGCCTTTCCGAAAGCCATGCGCGGCGGCTTCGTCGGTGTCGATATTTTTTTCGTCATTTCAGGTTTCCTGATTTCCTCGATCATCTTCAGTCAGCTCGAAAGCGGCTCTTTCAGTTTCTGGAACTTTTACAGCCGCCGTATCCGTCGGATTTATCCGGTTCTGATTACGGTTTTGCTTGCATGTCTTGTTTTCGGATTTTGTTTTCCGTTCATCAATCATTTTTTTCAGGGATCGCTTTTTTTTCTCAGCAATGAATTTGCACAGCTCAGCAAGCATGTCGCCGGCGGTGCAGGGTTCATCTCCAATTTTCTGCTCTGGTTCGAAAGCGGTTATTTCGACAATGCCGCCGAAACGAAACCGCTCTTGCATCTCTGGAGCCTCGGTATCGAGGAACAGTTTTACATCATCTGGCCTTTACTCTTGTGGCTGCTCTGGAAAAAACGCTTCAATCTACTGGTCATTTCGCTTGTTCTCGCAGTTATTTCATTCGGCCTGAATCTGTACTTCTACCATGTCGATCCCGTCGCAGATTTCTTTTCCCCGCAGACCCGTTTCTGGGAATTGCTTTGCGGAGCGATGCTCGCATGGGTTTCCCTGCACCCTGCCCAGCTGACATTCAAACCCGGTCTGTTTTATCGTGTTACGTCCAACGACACAACGTCCGATATTTATACCCGCTTTTTCCGTTACCGGCATATTCTGTCCAGTGCCGGATTCATACTGTTCGTAGCTTCCATCGTATTCATCAAACAAACCAGTTCCAGAAACTATCCCGGTATCTGGTCACTGTTTCCCGTTCTGGCGACTGTATTGCTGATCGCCGCCGGGAAAGACGGCTGGTTCAACAAACTCGTGCTTTCTAACAAGGTACTGGTCTGGTTCGGTCTGATCAGCTACCCGCTTTATCTCTGGCACTGGCCGCTGCTTTCGATAGCACGTATCGTGCTGACTGAAGAACCGCCGCTGTGGTGGCGCGTTACGGCTTTCCCGATCGGCATTTTGCTGGCCTGGCTGACCACGAAATGCATCGAAAACCCTTTGCGCTTCGGAAAACATGGCAATATCAAAACTGTTTCACTTTTCGCAGTCATGTTGCTTCTCGGTTTTGCTGGTCTGCTGTCATACAACCGGGACGGGTTTCCTTCAAGGTTTCCGGCAACTGTTTCAAGCCTTATCAACGTACAAAGATTACGTTATGAAACCAATGAGGTTTACAGTTATGAATGCAACAGTTCCGCCAGCAACAAACCGGATTATTCGTCATGCCGACTGAAAATCAGTAATCCGTCCAAACCTGTCATGGTAATCTGGGGAGACTCTCATGCTACAGCGAT
This sequence comes from Oxalobacter paeniformigenes, assembly GCF_027158465.1. Taxonomy (NCBI): domain Bacteria; kingdom Pseudomonadati; phylum Pseudomonadota; class Betaproteobacteria; order Burkholderiales; family Oxalobacteraceae; genus Oxalobacter; species Oxalobacter paeniformigenes. Next base: position 629,681 of record NZ_JAMKYL010000001.1, on the reverse strand, counting down.
CGCCCATGGCATTCTCAAATATTTCGATGAGCGATATAACATCGTGCTGCGCCAGACTAGTGCATGCCCGCCTGTATTCGACAAGTCTGTACAGCCCCGTTGCAAGAACAACAATCATTTCATTTTTCAGGAACTAGCGGACATTAAACCGCAAAAAGTCATACTGGCGGCTTTCTGGACTGCTCCGGGATATAAGGATATTTACAAAAAACTGGAAACATCCATTGCCCGACTGCGTACCGAAAATATCGCTGATATCGTTGTCATCGGTCCGTTACCGCTCTGGAAAGGACAGCTTCCATCATTGCTTGCTTCCGAATATATGAAATCCGGTCAGCTTGCCAAATCGCTCGAACCTCAGGATTATGAACGTCTGAGAAAAATAGATAGGGATCTTTACGCCTTGTGCCAGCAATGGAATGTGTCCTATATTTCCCCTGTCAGCCTGTTGTGCAACAAGGATGGATGTCTGACCATGACCAACGACGATCCAGCCAGCGTCATGACTTTCGACAGTAATCATCTGACCGGCAACGCATCGGATTATCTGGTATCACGATTCAAAGACGACCCAGCCTTCAAAGTCAAATCACATTGACGCTTTCTTTTCATATGCGCTCATTCATTCGGCGTGATTTTTCCTGACACATGGTGACGAGACCGCCTGAATGTTACCTGACGACTGCTTGAAGCACAGGTTTATTTCCCCAGTCCGGTGAGGATATCGTCGATCATTCTGTCGGTGGCGGTCAGGCCACCGGCTGTCAGGTACCATGCTTCGGCGTCCATGTTGACGATTTTGCCGTTTCTGGCGGCGCGGGTGCTGGCAACAAGCGGGTTGTCCAGCGTGGCGTTGGCGTATTTCGTGCCGCCGATGACGGCGGTTCTGTCCACGACGTAGAGGATGTCCGGATCGACCCGCGCGATGTATTCGTAGCTGATTTCCTGTCCGTGCAGCGAGGGTTTGATGGTGTCGTCTGCCGCCGGAATACCGAAGATGTCGTGGATCATGCCGAAGCGCGAGCCTTTGCCGTAGGCGCTTATACTGCCGTCGTTGGTCAGGATGACAAGCGCTTTTTCACGGGTACCTGCCGCGGCGGCTTTCGCTTTATCGACCTTGGCAGCCAGTGCATCGAGCTTTTCACGGGCGACATCCTCGCGTCCGAAAATCTTGCCCAGTTCGGTGACGTGTTTTTCCATGTCGCGCAGGTAATTTTCCGGATCGGTCTGCATATAGACGGTCGGCGCGATCCGGGACAATTCGGGATAGTAGGCTCTCTGGCGACCGCTGATGAAGATGATGTCCGGCTTCCAGTTATACAGTCCTTCCATATCGGGTTCCTTGATTCCGCCGATACGGATGTCGTTTTTGTATTGCGACAGGTATGACGTGACGATATCGCCCGGTACTGCGATTTGCGCGTTTGCGCCGATGACATTGATGATGTCGAGCGTTCCCATGTCGAAAACGGCGACTTTGGCCGGATGCAGTGGAACGACTGTCATGCCCAGTTCATGTGCGATGGCGACCGACCCGCTGCCGTTTTGCGTGGATGCGGTTTGTGCCGATGCGGTTTGCTGTGCGGCCGGCTGCGTGGCTTGCGGAGCGTCCTGCCGTTTGCTGCAGGCGGCCATAAGGCCCAGTGTCAATGCGAATACGAAGGCATAAAGAAGTTTTTGTTTCATGATGGTTTTTCGGTTGTTGAAAAAAAAGCGTTGTCAGCTGTAATACAGACAGACCGGACGACCGTCGATGTCGATGACGCGGATGTCCATGCCATAGATGCGCCTGAGTACGTCGGTGCGGATGATGTCCCTGACATCGCCCTGTGCGACGATTTGTCCGTCTTTCAGTGCGATGATGTGGTCGGCATGCGCGGCGACGAAATTGATGTCGTGAATGACGACGAAAACGGTTTTTCCTGCCGTCTCCACGAGTTGCCGCAAGACGTTCATGATGTGTACCGAATGGCGCATGTCGAGGTTGTTCAGCGGTTCGTCGAGCATGATGTATTCGGTGTCCTGTGCCACGATCATGGCGATGAACGCCATTTGCCGCTGGCCGCCGGAGAGTTCGTCCAGATAGCGTTCTTGCAGCGCTTTCAGTCCGAGGCACGCCAGTGCGTTGTCGATTTGCCGTTCATCCCCGGCATCAAGCCGTCCGCGTGTGTAGGGAAAACGCCCGAAAGCGACGAGTTCGCGCACGGTCAGCCGGATGTCGATGTCGTTGGTCTGACGCAGGATAGAGAGTTTTTTCGCGAGTTCCCGGTTGTTCCAGTCGGCCAGTTCGATATCGTCGATGATGACCTTGCCTGCCGAACGCGGCAGCGTGCGGGCGATCAGCGACAACAGCGTGCTTTTTCCCGCGCCGTTGCCGCCGATGAAGGCGACCAGCTTGCCGCGCGGCAGCTCCAGTGTGATGTCGGACAATACGGTTTTTCCGCCATACTGTTTGGAAAGGGAGTCGGTGGCGATCATGTTTTGCCGTCCTTGAGTATCAGGAAGATGAAATACAGGCCACCGATGAAGTTGATAATGACACTGACGGTGGTGGAAAACTGGAATACCCGTTCGGTCAGCCATTGGCCCGTCGTCAGAAACAGGCAACCGAGCAGGACGGAACAGGCGATGATGCGGCTATGGCGGAATGAGCCGGTAAGCTGGCGCGCGAGATTGGCCACCAGTATGCCCAGAAAAGTGACCGGCCCGGTCAGCGCGGTGGAAACGGAGACCAGTACCGCCGTGACGATCAGGCTTTTGAGGATGGCGGCCCGGTAGGATATTCCCAGACTGATGGCCTGTTCCGGCCCAAGCGCCAGAACGTCGTATTGCCGGCAGTCGCGCCATGTCAGGACGATGACGGCCAGACAGATGAGGATGCACAGTCCCAGAAGGCCGGTATTGATGTTGTTGAAGCTGGCGAACATCTTGCCTTGCAAAAACAGAAATTCGTTGGGGTCCATCATGACTTGCATGAATGTCGCCAGACTCTGGAAAAGCGCGCCGGCGACCAGTCCGGCCAGCAGCAGAAAATAGACGCTGCGCCGCATTTTGCCGAACAGCAGCAAAAACAGCAGACCGCTTGCGCCGGTCATGATGGCGACCGACAACAAGAAATTGCCGTATCCGCTCATCATTTCGAGCTTGCCGGAACCGAAAAAGCAGATGACGACGGTCTGGATGAACAGGTACAGCGTATCGAGCCCCATGACGGACGGGGTGAGAATGCGGTTGCAGGTGATGGTCTGGAAGGTCACGGCGGTATAGCCGATGCACCATGCCGAAACGGCGATGGCAAGTATTTTCGCCAGCCGTTTCGGCAGGAAATAACCGATATTGTCCGCGTCGAGTCCGCCGGCGATGAACAGGAACGCGGCGGCAGCAGCCAGAATGGCCAGCCAGACGATTTTGCCGGTACCGGATATGGCAGGACGCGAAACGAAGGCGCGCATCAGCGTTTCCTCCTGAACAGGATCACCAGAAACAGCAGGCTGCCGGCGATACCGGAAACGACGCTGATATTGACTTCATAGGGATAAATGACGATACGCCCGGCCAGATCGCATGCCAGCAGAAAAACCGCCCCCGACAGTGCCGTTTCGGGCAGCGTTCCCCTGAGGTTGTCACCACGGATCATGGATATGATGTTGGGGATGACCAGCCCGACGAACGGGATGCTGCCGACGGTGACGACGATCAGCGAAGTGAGCAGCGCGACGATCGCCAGGCCGAGCAGTATGGTGCGGCGCGGATTTTCGCCCAGACTGATGGCCATGCTCTCCCCCATGCCGGCGATGGTGAAGCGGTTGGCGTAGTACCATGCCAGAACCAGACAGGGCAGCCCCAGATACAAAAGTTCGTAATTGCCGCGAACGACAAGCGCGAAATTGCCTTGCAACCAGGACAGCATGTTCTGGATGATGTCATAGCGGTAAGCGATGAAGATGGTGACCGCGTTGACGACATTGCCGAGCATGATGCCCGCCAGCGGGACCATGAACACGTTGGTGAAACGGATGTTTTGCAACAGGGCGATGAAGCAGAAAGTGCCGGCCAGCGATGCCGCGAAAGCAACGCCCAGACGCAACCATGGCGGTGCGCCTGCCGTCAGCAATATCGCCAGCATCACGCCGAAACGGCACCATGCGAGCGTGCCGGCCGTCGTCGGCGAAACGAATTTGTTGTTCGTCAGGGTTTGCATGATGATGCCGGAAATGGCGAGTCCCGCACCGGTGAGGATGATCGCCAGTGTGCGCGGCATGCGGCTGATGAAACCGATAAAGCGGTCTGCCCCTTCCCCGGCGATGAAGCCCGACAGGCTGAAATCCTGTACCCCGGTTTGTATCGAGAGGATGGCCAGCACGCACAATATCAGCGACATGCCTGCCCTGAACACTGCCGGACTGTTCCATTTGATTGTATCGACTGCCATCGGTCAAACGCTGCCTTGTGGCCACTCCTTGCTTTCCGCTTCGGCGTGGCGTGTTTTCGATGGCGGTATTATACCGAATTAAATGATAATGACTATCATTATCATTTAATTTTTTTGTTTCACTCCCCGATTCTTCCCTGTTCGATGGGATTCATCCGGTGGTGACGAAGACATGAACGCTCTTGGGGAAAGACGGGAGATACCGGTTGCCCGTCTTCAAACGGCTGTCGGAACCGGTATGCGGCAGGCGATGGACACGAAAAAATATGGACGGTGTACCCGACGGGGATGACGTGCGGACAGGTGACGATATGGCAAACAGAAACGGCATCTGCGACATGGTGCGAATATGGCTTGCGGAATATCGCCCGTGGGCTATGGCGTGTGGATGACGGTGTATGCGATTGCCGTGGCATCGTGTAGCGGCATGGCAGGATGATGGGATATGCGGGCTGCGACGGCAGATGGAAGGCAGTGTGCGCTCCGCAGATATGTCGTTGCCCTGGGGAAGGCTGTACGAAAGGCTGTCATTGAATCGTGCACGACGGCATGGCGAGGCTGGCGGGGAAAAGCACGCTGACCGGAAGGCAAAAAATGATACCCTGACGGATACGGTATGTGCCTTGCGGTTGGTATATGGCTGGCAAGATATGGCCGGCGCGGCAAGGAAAATGACGGTATGCGGGCAAAACGGCAGGCATCCGTCACGCGCCGTCGGGCACGTGACGGGATGGAAATATGCCCTGCCCGGCTCCTTCTAGCGATAGGAGTGTTCGTAGATGGTGATGCAATCGGCTTCGGAGAGCATGACCGGATCGAGCAGGAACAGGTCGCCCATGGTTTCACGGGCGTTTTTCGCCATGGCGGGCAAGTCTTCGCGACGGATGCCGTAATCGGACATTTTGAGGTTGTCCACGCCGCAGGCGGCTTGCAACTGCACCAGCGCGATGACGAAATCCATCGGATGGGTCGCATCGGTCTTGCCCAGCGCACGGGCCATGTCGATCATTTTGGCGTCGCAGGCGTGCGCCTGTGCGAAGTGGGTGTAATAGGCCTGGCTGATCATGATAAGCCCTGCCCCGTGCGGCAATTCGGGATGATAGGCCGACAGGGCGTGTTCCAGCGAGTGTTCCGACAGGCATGACGAAATGGATTCGACCATGCCGGAAATGGTGCTGGCGATCGCCATGCCTTCGCGTGCCGCCAGATTCTTGCCGTCACGCACGGCGACCGGAAGGTTTTTGCCGATGAGTTCGATGGCCTTGAGCGACAAGGCCTCGCTGACGGGATTGGCACATTGCGCCAGATAGCCTTCGGTGCTGTGGAACAGGGCGTCGAAACCCTGGAAAGCGGTCAGTGCAGGCGGGACGGTCAGCATCAGTTCCGGATCGACGATCGAGAGTACCGGAAAGGTGTCGTCGTAGCCGAAGCCGATTTTTTCGTTGGTTTCCTCACGGGTGACGACGGTCCACGGATCGGCTTCGGTGCCGGTACCTGCGGTGGTGGTGATGGCCACGACGGGCAACGGACGGTGTGCGGGTGCTTTCGCCTTGCCGCTGCCGCCGGCGATGTAGTCCCAGTACGTGCCTTCGTTGGTCGCCATCAGTGCGATGGATTTGGCGGAATCGATACTGCTGCCGCCACCCAGACCGACGATGAAATCGCAACCCTGTTCCCGTGCGATTTGCGCACCTTCCATGACATGGCGTTCGACCGGATTGGGCATTATCTTGTCGAATACGACAGACGCGACGCCGGCTTTTGCCAGTTCTTTTTCAACGCGGTCGAGATAGCCGTATTTCCGGATGGACTGGCCCGATGTGGTGACGATCAGCGCTTTTTTGCCGGGTAACTGCTGGGCATGCAGCTGATCGAGCGTTCCGGTACCGAACAAAATCCTTGTCGGGATGTAATAAGTGAAATTCATCATGTTTTTTACCTCTTGCGTAACGTCTGTCCCGCTATAAACAGATCGTTTTGTCATCTTACCTCTTTGCGCAAGCGAGAAAAAGAGCCGGTAACGCCATTTGCCGTATCCGGCGAATTCAGTCGGGGGTAAAGGAGACTTCGCCTTTGAGTACCCAGGCTCTCGGATTGTGTTCGAAGCCGATTTGCGGATAGTATTCATTGGCGCGCGGCGCGGCCAGCAACACGATTTTGCAGGTGGGCGCCATCCGGGCGCGCGTTTCCTCGATCAGGCGTTTGCCGATGCCCTGTCGCTGGTAGGCTTCGTCCACCGCGAGATCCGCCAGATAGGTGACGTAGCCGAAGTCGGTGAGGCTGCGGGCGATGCCGACGAGTTTGTCGCCGTCCCATGCGGTGACGACCAGATTGGCGTTGTCGCGCATTTGCCCGAAAATGTCGGGTCTGTCCAGAGGCCGCCGCTTGCCCAGCGTCGAACGCCGGTAAAGGTCGATCATTTCGGCCACCGTAAAGGTCGCGCCGCTTTTGTAGTGTATATCCATGGTATTGCCGTTTCTGGAAAGGTCGACGGCGGATGCCGCAATGACAGTATGACATATCCGCCGTGCTTTTGCCCTGTCGTGCCTGCGCCCTACGGCAACAGGCGATCCGTATCCGGCACGGATTGTTCATCCGTCATTTTGCCGTGGCGATCCAGCCGCCTGCGCAAAATGCCCGCCAGAATGTCGGGACTGTCGGGATGCGCCTGCATGAAACGTTCCGCCGAGGCAAAGCCCTGTCCGAGCGCCATGTCGATGCCCCGATCGACCATGTCGGCGCGTTTGCGGTTTCTTCGCGCGTTTTCTTCTCCGGTAAAATCCGTTTCCGTCGCGCTGTATCCGGTTTGCATGATGCCGCCCTGTATCTTGTTTTGTTGTCGAGCTTTCAGTATAGGAATCCCCTGTTTTCCGGTTTTGTCGCAACGCAATGTTTTCACGGTCGCGTCTGCCGCTTCCCTCTCGGCAATGGCGGTATTTGCCGATACAATGCCGGTGTCCGCCAACCTTTCGACCATACCCTGACGATGCCAGAAAAAACGTTTTCCGGTTCCGGCCGATGCGCCATGCCGCTTGCTCCCCTGAACGGGCTGGCCCCCGTGCTGTCTTCCGATATCCGCGTGATGATTCTGGGCAGCTTTCCGGGACGCGAATCGCTGGCGGCCCGCCAGTATTACGCCCATCCGCGCAACCAGTTCTGGCGGCTGCTCTCGGCCGTGCTGGGCGAGGATTTGACCGCCCTGCCCTATGAAGAACGGCTTTCGCGCCTGTTGCATCACGGTATCGGCCTGTGGGATGTGATTACGATGTGCGACCGGATCGGCAGTCTGGACGCCCGTATCAGAAACGCCGTTCCCAACGATTTCGGCCAGCTCAAAAGCGCCTGCCCGCGTCTGGAGACAGTCTGTTTCAATGGCAAGGTGGCGGGAGCGTACGCACCGCGGCTGGAAGCGGCAGGCTACCGGACGATACAGCTTCCCTCGTCGTCGCCCGCATATGCCAGCCGGACTTTCGAGGCGAAACTCTCAAGCTGGCAAGCCGCGCTGGGCGACATCGCCGCCCCGAACCGGTAGCGTTGCGGATGTCTTGCCGGATAGTGGCGGCGTTTGGGAAATGCGGGCTTTGGCGGTATGATTTTGCACGATGGCAATGACAAAACCGACGTCAATTTTCAGGAGACTACATCATGAAACTGGTTCGTTACGGAAGACCCGGCAAGGAAAAACCCGGCCTGATCGATGCCGAGGGGAAATTGCGCGATCTGTCGGGCAAGATAGATGATTTCACGGCCGATCAGCTCTCCGACCGTGCGCTGGCGAAACTGGCGAAACTCAATACCGACAGGCTCCCGCTGGTCAAGGGGCGTCCGCGTCTGGGTGTGCCGGTCGCGCATGTCGGCAAATATATCGCGATCGGCATCAACTATATCGAGCATGCCGCCGAGGCGAAGATGCGTATTCCGCGCGAGCCGATCGTGTTCATGAAGGCGGTGACCTGCCTGTGCGGCGCGAACGACAATATCATTTTGCCGAAGGATTCGAAAAAGTCGGACTGGGAAATCGAGCTGGGCGTCATCATCGGGAAAAAGGCGCAGTACGTGACGGAAGAGGAAGCACTGGATTACGTCGCCGGTTATTGTGTCGCCAACGATTTGTCCGAGCGTGAATTCCAGATCGAACGCGGCACGCAATGGGACAAGGGCAAGGGATGCGACACCTTCGGCCCGATCGGTCCATGGCTCGTCACCCGCGATGAAATCCCCGATCCGCAGAATCTGGAAGTCTGGCTGGATGTCAACGGGGAACGGATGCAGCACGGCAATACGAAGACGATGATTTTCACGGTGGCGAAAATCGTCAGCTATCTGTCGCATTTCATGACGCTGCTTCCCGGAGACGTGATCGCGACCGGTACGCCGCCCGGTGTGGGGCTGGCACGCAATCCGCAAGTGTTCCTCAAACCCGGCGACGTGGTCGTCGCCGGTGTCGAAAAGCTGGGAGAACAACGCCAGAAAGTCGTGGCCTGGCCCGGCAAGAAATAAGGGCTGAAACCAGACCGCATCCGAACCGCCGTCCGCCCCTGCCGGGGTGGACGGTTTTTTTGCGCCCTGCCCGCCGGTCGCTTGCCGGTTAGTTGCCCGACATGGCAGCCTGCATTTGTGCGGCGACGGCTGTCGGCGGTACCACCAGTATGTCGCAGTCGGTTTCGTAGATGGTGTTGCGCGAGGTGCTGCCGAGGATGAATTCCTCGATCCGGCTGCGTCCGAGCTTGCCCATGACCAGCAGGTCGGGATTTTTGGAACGGACGTGTTCCTTGATGACGGTATGCGGCACGCCGAGCTGGATGACCGATGTCACATGATTGGTGATCTTCAGGCTGGCGATGAACGCCTGCATTTCCGCGCCTGCCTTGATACGGATGTCGGAACGGAATTCATGCAGCAATCCTTGCGATACGTTGGCATAGCGCATGATGCCTTCGTTGGGAACTTCATAGGCGTGAATGAACACGATTTCCGTTTTCGGCGTCGCCAGTTCGAGTGCTTGCAAGGCCTGATAACGCGAAATTTCCGTAAAGTCGATCGCGATCATGATTTTGTCGTAGGCGCGTACCGGCTTGTTGCGCACGACCAGCACGGGCGCGGGACTGACCTGGAGCAGCTTGCCCGGCACATTGCCCAGATATTCATGGCTGTTGGGATACTCGCCATGGGCGCCGACGACGAGCAGGCCGGTCTTTCTGGCGATGGTTTCCTGCACGATCTCGGTGGCTGCCTTGCCGAAACGCACCATCGGCTCGCACTTGATCTGGTAAGTATGCTCAAGGTTTTCCGCCCGGGCTTGCAACTCGCCCGTCACGCCATCCTTGAGCGCCTTTTCGGCCAGATCGGCCGAGCTTTTCATGGCACGCGTGAGCATGTCGATGACGGACAAATCCTGAACGTTGATGATGTCCAGCCGCGCCTTTTCAAGCTGTTTGCACAGCATGGCAGCCCGGTTTTCCGCCATGGCGGCGAAATCGGACATGTCGGTTGCCACCATGATACTGTCTGCATTTTTCATGATGTTTCCCTTTCTTTCCTGTGGCGGCAAACGGGGCGGCTTGCCTGCCTGCAATTCTCCGGTACCTGCGAAAGCCCTTGTTTGCCCCCTGTTTTCCGGTACCGTTCCGACAGAAAGGCGGCGATGTCGCTTTCCATCTCGATTCACTGTCAACTATACCTTAAAATAAGGGGATATCCGGAACCATTTTCCCCCCTGCGATACAAAAAAACGCACGTTTTGAAAGGAGCGGCAGTGATACAGAATATTCTCGTGATTTGTCTTGGCAATATCTGCCGCAGTCCGATGGCCGAAGGGCTGTTGAAAAAACGTTATCCGGACAAGCAGATCGCATCGGCCGGCTTGCGGGAAATCACCGCAGGCTGGTCGGCCGATCCGTTTTCCATTCGTGTCATGCGGGAAAACGGGATCGACATCAGCCGCCACCGCGCCCGTGTGCTGACGAACGACATGCTGAAAAAGGCCGATCTGGTGCTGACGATGGAAAAGGAACAAAGCGCGATCGTCAAATACAGCTTCCCGAACTACCGTGGCAAAATCATGCGGATCGGCGAATATGGCAACTATGATGTGCCGGACCCTTATTCCAGAAACATCAATGCATTCCGTGAATCTTTTGAACTGATTTCTCAAGGTCTGGACGCCATCGACCGGCAACTCATCCAGCCTGATGCCGCTTCCGGCGCCATACCGGACGCCGCATCGGATGCGGTAACGGATACGCCACGCTAGCCTGCATGCGGATATCGGCATGAAACAGGACAACCGCCTGTTCCAGCTTCGCAAGATGAAATGGCTGGCACTGGCACTGCTGGTGGCGATGGCCGTGCTTTTCGTGGTTTCGCGTCTGTACGGGCGTACCGGCATCTGGGCATGGATCGGCGCTTTTTCCGAAGCGGCGATGATCGGCGCACTGGCTGACTGGTTCGCCGTCGTGGCGATTTTCCGTCATCCCCTGAAACTGCCGATCCCGCGCACGGCGATCATTCCCGAAAACAAGGACAAAATCGCGGAAAATCTCGCGGTATTCATCCGCGACAATTTTCTCTCGCGCGAGACGATGACCATGCGCATGCGCGACTGGGACCCCGCCCGGCGTATCGCCAACTGGCTTTCTTCGCGTGAAAACGCGGATTTCCTCGCCGACAAGGTCGTGCGGGTACTGATCGGTGCGCTGGCGTTCGTCGATGACCAGCGTGTGGGCAAGCTCATGCGCAATGCCATTTACCGCAATCTCGAAGAACTCGATCTGGGCAACCTGATCGGACAGCTTATGGATGTGCTCACGCACAACAACCAGCATCAGGCCTTGCTGGATGTGGGCTTGCGCCGGATTTCCTCGGTGCTGGATGAACCCGGTACCCGCAAGCAGCTGGCGACGGTCATCATCGAGGTATCGCGCCGCGAGTACCCCAAGCTCATCAAGATGCTGGGACTGGTGATGGATACGGAAGAATTCGGCATCCGGGTGGCCGGCACGCTGGTCGAAAGCATCCAGCTCTGGCTGCACGATATCGGACGCGACCCGAACCATCCGCGCCGCCGGCAATTCGACGAACTGGCGAGCCGTTTTATCGGGAAACTCAAAAGCGACCCGGAATATCATGCCCGTATCGAAGGCTGGAAACGCCAGTTTCTGGGAACGCCTGTCGTGGCGGAATATTTCGAGACGCTGTGGGTGCAGTTCAGGAAATGGATGCAGCGCGATGCCGCGGGCGATGATTCGGAGATGAAACACCGGCTGTCGCGCACGTTCCGGCGTTTCGGACGCTGGGTGCTGGAAAATCCCTCGATGACGGAATCCATCAATGACCAGATCGTGATGATGACGGGGGCGATGTCCGAAGAAATCCGTTCGACTGTGTCGCAACATATCGTGCTGACGGTACGCAACTGGGACAGCCGATCGATGGTGCGCGAGCTGGAATTGTCCGTCGGCAAGGATTTGCAGTTCATCCGGATCAACGGCACGCTTGTCGGCGGCATCATCGGGGTCGCGCTGCACGCGGTCGTGCTGCTCTTTCCGATGTGATGCGCGCTGCCCCTGCCCACATCCGCACTAGGATTTTTTCGCAAACAGACGGTTGAACAGGCCGTACAGTCCCATGCCCGCCAGCGTCGCCGCCATGAACACCCATGCCTGCGGCAAGCCCCCGGCGATGCCCACAAGCGCCGGCCCGGGACAGACGCCCGCCAGCCCCCAGCCGATGCCGAACAGCGAACTGCCCGCAAGCAAACGCCAGTCGATATGTTTTGCCGATGGCCATTGCATCGGTGCATCCAGCCATGAGCAGGACATTTTTTTCGCACGGGTAAAGGCGATCAGTCCGACGCCGATGGCGCCGCCCATGACAAAAGCCAGCGAGGGGTCCCAGTTTCCGGCAAAGTCCAGAAAGGCGACGACCTTGCCGGGGTCGGCCATGCCGGAGAGCAAAAGACCGGTTCCGAAAAGCACTCCTGCCACAAGCGATACGAGATAGAACATGTCAGCCCCCTGCCAGATGGCGAACGACGAATACCGTCAGCGCGCCGAATACGATGAAAAGTGTCGTCGCCACGACCGAACGGACCGACAGGCGCGACAAGCCGCACACGCCGTGTCCGCTGGTGCATCCCGATCCCAGACGGCTGCCGAAGCCGACGGCCAGGCCGGCCAGTATGAGCAGCGCCCATGAACGACCGCCGTAGTCGATGTCGGGCAGCGGGAAAAACAGGGCGTAAAGCCAGGGCGCCGCGACGATGCCCGCGATGAAGGCGATGCGCCAGAACCGCTCATGCCGGTTGCGGTTGGCAAGCCCCGCGAGAATGCCGCTGATACCGGCGATGCGCCCGTTGGCCAGAATCATCAGGGCAACGGCCAGACCGATCAGGATACCGCCTGCCAGCGATGCTCCGGGGGTGAAATGGTTCCAGTCGATCGTCATGACGGATTCTCCTGACGGCAACGGAAGTGTTTGTGCAGAATCATCATGATTTCCATGACAGGTCCGTCATTCAAATGGTAGAAAATCTGTTTGCCTTCTTTTCTCGGCACGATCAGCCCGCCCCTTCTCAGGACGCCGAGCTGTTGCGAAAGCGTCGGCTGCCGGATGCCGCACTCGGCTTCCAGCTGCCCGACATGGCATTCCCCCTGCGACAGGCGGCATAACAGTTTCAGGCGGTCGGCATTGCCCAGTTTCTTGATGAAATCGACGGCTTGCGCGGCCGATGCGTTCAGGGCATCCCATTCGGTTTCATTGGCTGACATGGCGATCTCCTCGTCATTGCGGTTAAATTATACTTTTTTATATTATATATAAAAATATAATGTTGTCCATCCCGCGTTTCGTCCGGTATTGTCGTGCCGGATTTCGTCCGTATGGACGAGGTTTGATCGTTGTCCTGCGCAAAACCGGTATTGCCTATACAATGCTTTTTATCTTCGTGTGATTCATTGCCCGTTATACCGAACGGGTCGTTTTCTTCCCTGAAAGCATCCTTTATGAAAAAAACCCTGCAGGAATTCAAGGCATTCGCCTTGCGTGGAAACGTGATCGATATGGCTGTCGGTATCATCATCGGCGGCGCGTTCGGCAAGATCGTCTCGTCGCTGGTTTCCGATGTCCTGATGCCGGTTCTCGGTCTGCTCGTCGGCGGCATCCATTTCAACAACCTGAAATTCGTCATCAAACCGGCCGTGATCGAAAGCGGCAAGACGGTTTCACCGGAAGTGGCGATCAATTACGGCAATTTCATCCAGGTCACGTTCGATTTCCTGATCATTGCCTTGTCCATTTTCATTCTCGTCAAGCTCATCAGCAAGCTGTCGTTCAAAAAGGCGGAAGAAGAAAAGGCCTCGCCGCCTCCGCCGCCTGCCGATATCGTCCTGCTGACGGAAATCCGCGATCTGCTCAGGGAAAAGAACGGCGATTCCGCCAAAAACGGCGACAAACCATGATAGATTCCCCCCTTCCGCGTTCCGGCGGCATGGGGCGTTTTCCTAGGGACGCGGGTCGCTATCGGTCGTGCCGTCGTCTTGCATGCCGGCCGTTTCCGCCGATTTCGCACCCTGTCTGGCATGGCGCACGTTCCGTCGTTTGCGATCGGCGTTTTTCACCAGATCGGTGATATAGACGGTGAAGATGGGAAAGAGCATCATGCCCAGCGCCGCCAGCACCACGGACATGACTTTGCCGGTGGTGGTCATGGCGTAAATGTTGGAACCGACGGTGGTGACGTCCATCGCGGCCCACCACAGGGCGGCACCGTAGTTGTCAACCATGGGGTTGACGGGGTGTTCGACGGCGAAGAAGATGAGGCTGGCGAAATAGACGGTCGCGCCCAGCATGGTGATGTACGACATGAACAGGCTCGATATCCGGCTGTATGTGAGCCAGCCCACGACGATGGCCAGCGCGTAGCCGCCCCGTATCATGGGAATGAACCGGATGAAGTAGTTGGCCTCGGGCGGAAAGCTTATGCCGAAATAGTCGATGATGTTGAGGTACGGTATCGAGACGATCAGAAACAGGCTGTGCGTGAAAAAATAACGTGCGCGTTTTTCGGCGAGGAACCATTCCAGAAAGAACACGAACAGGAAGAACAGGCAGATCCACCACTGTATTTCCAGATATTGCGACTGGTCCTGAAAGGCTATGTTGTTGAAAATGTCGTATGAAATGCTGACGACGAGAAACAGGGACAACACAAGTATGACGATGTGCAGAAAGTCGAGCAATCCCTGTTTGACTCGCGTAAAGGGTATGGCGTCTGGCATGGCTGATACATTCGGTCTGGGTTGCGGGAAGCCTCGCCCGACATCGGCAGGCTTGGCGGCAAAGCGGTTTCCGGATAGCGCCGGTCATGGCGAATTTTACGCTACCGGCAAATCGTGCGGTTTGTGATGGGTCACGAAACCGCCTTCACGGATATCATTCACCGTCGGAAAAACGCCCGGCGGTGAATGGCGAGTGGCCGGCAGGATGCCCTGGGTATCAGATATTGAAGAAAATCATCAGCGCGCCGGCGGCTCCCGGAAGCAGCACCATCATCCATTTGAGGAACCATCTCGGGGCATGGCGGGTGAATTTCGCGCCGACATAGGCGCCGATCATCAGGCCCAGCAGCACTTGTATGAAGAGCATGAAGTCCAGATAGCCGGAGAGCAAATAGCCGAATCCGCCGAATGTGGCGATCGGCAGGATGATGAGCATGGTGGTGCCGACCGACTGGAAGAGCGGCATGGCGAAAAAGATGAGCAGCGAAAGCTGGATGAATTGCGCCGCGCCGAACCCGAAGGTGCCGGAGAGCAGTCCGTTGCCAAGCCCTGCCAGTACCCCCAGAATCCAGAAACGGCTGCCGTCTGTGACGGGTTTCTGGCCTTCCCGTGTGTGGAACAGGGGCAGATTCGGATAGGTCAGCCGGGTATAGACGAGGACGGCCGAGGCGACGAGCATGCTGGCCGTACAGTATTTGAGTTCGGTTCCCGGCAACAGTGTCGAGATTTTGGAACCGATGAACGCGCCTGCCGCACCGGCCAGTCCGACGGTCAGGCCGACCTTGATGTTGAGGTTGCCTTCACGGAAATGGCTGAATGCGCCGGATAGTGTGGTAAAGATCATCGCGGCCAGCGAGGTGCCGACTGCGGTATGGATCGGGATATTGAATACCAGTGTCAAAACGGCGATGACGACGCCAGCGCCGCCTGCACCGACGAATCCGATCAGGGCGCCCATCGCCAGCATGGTCAGGAAAACAAGCATCTGTGTGTGTCTTTCTCCGGTGGTTTTTTCATGATTGCGAAAGATGCCGGCAAACCGTGTCTTTGCGATGCCTGCCGCCATCAGGACCGCCAGCATAACGCCGCAGGCGGCTTCGATCAATGCTCGTCGCTGTTATGGCGTTAACATGGGGCTAATGATCGAACCGGTTTTCCGTCCGGGTTGCATGCAGGTTCGCCCTGCCCTGCTTTCGGCGTCCGCTAGTGTTCCGGCGCGACGGGATCATGCGGTTTTTCGTGCGGAACCTTGCCGCTGTCGGGATTGACGTGGATGAAGATCACGGTCGATATCGCGGCCAGAAAGCCCAGACACAGGTAGGTCTTGGCGAAGGCGCCGATGACGTCCTGTCCCTGTGTGAGCGCGCCGTTGCCGGTAAAGCCGCCGAGGATGGCGGCGGCGATGGCGATGCCCATGCTCATGGACAGTTGCATGATGACGGACAACAGGCTGTTGCCGCTGCTGGCCTGCCGGTCGGAAAGATCGACGAGGGTGACGGTGTTCATGGCGGTGAACTGCATGGAGTTGATGACGCCGAACACGCTGAAGATGAGGAGCATGAGCCAGTAATTCGTATCGCGTCCGATGACGGAAAACAGGGCGATCATCGCGCCCAGCGACAGGGTGTTGACCGCGAGGATCGTGCGGTATCCGAAGCGTCTGACCAGCGGGGTGGCGACGCTTTTGGCGATGAGTGCGCCCACGGTCATGGGAATCATGGACAGCCCGGCATGCATGGGCGAGTATCCCAGTCCGACCTGCAACAGAAGCGGCGTCAGAAACGGCATGGCGCCGTTGCCCAGCCGCGCGAACAGGTTGCCGAGGATGCCGACGGCGAAGTTGCGCACGGAAAAAAGTTCGGGGGAAAACAGCGGTCTTGCCGAGGCGCGGGCGTAAAAGACGTACCCCGCCAGCGAGGCCAGCCCGAAGATGATGAGCAATATCATCGGCAGATATGCCAGATGCAGTTCGCCGATGCCTTCCAGTCCGAGGGTGACGGCGAGCATGAAGGTGGCGAAAAGCATGAAACCGGTTTTGTCGAACGGATAAAGTTCACCTCCCCGCGGGAGATACGGCATGTATTTGAGCGTCGCGACGATACCGAGAAAACCCACCGGGATGTTGATGAAGAATATCCAGTGCCATGAGGCATACTGGACGAGGAAGCCGCCGAGCGTCGGGCCGATGAGCGGGCCGATCAGTCCCGGTATGGTGATGAAGCTCATGATGGTCACAAGCTGTTCGCGGGGATAGGCGCGCAAGACGGAAAGCCGCCCGACAGGTACCATCAGCGCGCCGCCGACGCCCTGCATGACGCGGCAGGCGACGATGATTTCCAGCGTGGGCGACAGGCCGCAGGCAAGCGACCCCAGGGTGAACAGGCCGATGGCGAAGAGGAAGATTTGCCGGATGCCGAATTTGTCGGCCAGCCAGCCCGACGCGGGAATGATGACGGCCACCGTCAGCATGTAGGCGATGACGACGCTTTGCATCTGGAGCGGATTGGCGTCGAGATCCCTGGCCATGGTCGGCAGCGCGGTATTGAGTATCGTGCCGTCGAGCATTTGCATGAAAAAGGCGACGGCAACCACCCAGGGCAATATTCTGGCCGTTCTGGCGTCCAGTATCGGTTGGTCTGCCATGTGTTCCCTTGTCTGAAAAGCTGCCGCAGGCGGATGCATCCGGCAGGGTTGTCTTGAGAATCGGCGGTTTTCGTTGCGCCAGTGTACCGTATTGTGCGGCGACGGCTTTCCGGTACCATCAGGCCTGCGCGTTTTTTCACCGCCTGTCAGGGCGGGTACGAGTCGTTTTCCCTGCGGAAGCGGCCCTTTTCTGTTTAACGGTGAAAACGGGAAACGGTTTACAAAACCGCCGGCACCGCGATGTCTGCGGGGCCGGCGAATCGGCCGCGAGACGGTACAAACGGACCGGATCGCGGCATGCGAGGCTCAGTCAGCCATCATTTTTTGGAATACTGCGGAAATTCCTGCTGGTATTTGGCGATGCACGAAGCGATGATTTCTTCGGCACACTTGTGATCCTTGACGGATTCGATGAAGGTTTTCTTGCCTTCCAGCGCCTTGTACACGGAGAAGAAGTGGGACATTTCTTTCATGATGTGTTCCGGCAGCTCGCTGATGTCTTCATAGCTGTTGTAGGTCGGATCGCCATACGGCAGCGCGATGATCTTTTCGTCTTTTTCGCCACCGTCTTCCATCATGATGACGCCGATCGGGAAACAACGGACCATCGAGAGCGGGACCAGCGTTTCGGAGCACAGCAACAGCACGTCCAGCGGATCATGGTCGTCGGCGTAGGTTTTCGGAATGAAGCCGTAATTTGCCGGATAGTGGGTGGACGTGTAAAGCACACGGTCCATCATGAGCATGCCGGTTTCCTTGTCGAGTTCGTATTTGACCTTGCAGCCCTTCGGGATTTCGATGACGGCGTAAAAATCCTGTGGATTGACACGTTCTGTGGCGATGTCGTGCCAGATATTCATGTTGCAGCTCCTTTGTCGGGTTCTTCTTTTGAAAGACGCGTTAACGGAAAAAACCGGCGCACACCGGATGTTCTGTTCCGCGCGCCGGTTGTTCCTGGGTATGGCGGCCATGCCCCTTGCAGGCATCCCGCCGGAATTCCTGTTTCCGGGAAAGCCGTGCATGCGGTTTTTCCGGAAACTTGGAATTTTATCAGGTACGCCTGTTTTTTTGAACCGCCCCGCCCCTTTCGTGCATGAAAAGTCCGGATCATCGCCGTCAGAGCCATTCTCCGTATCGGCGGATATAGGCACGTCTGGCCAGTGCGACCAGTGCCATGTAGGCGGCCGCGATCAGGATGAACCAGCCATAACAGCTCCATGGCAACCGCGCCAGTCCGATCGCCTGTCCCGGCGAAGTCATCGGGATGACGCTGGCGATGACGACACCTGCCGTCGAAGCCAGCAGCACCGGCCAGGATGCCAGGTTTCTGAAAAACGCGCCTTTTTCCGTCCGGATGACATGCATGACCAGTGTCTGCGTCCACATGGATTCCACGAACCATCCGGCATGGAACACTGCGATGAAAACAGCTTGTCCGGCCATATCGAGCGTGTCGAACGGGCCGCCCGCCACGGCGGGGCAGACGATGAAATACATCAGAAGGAACGTGACGATATCGAAAACCGAGCTGACCGGCCCGATCCTGACCATGAAACGGCCGATCGAGGAAGCGTCCCACCGGCGCGGTCTGGCCAGAAAAGCCTGATCCACCCTGTCCCAGGGCATGGCGATGTTGACGGTGTCGTATATCAGGTTCAGCAGGATGATCTGGACGGCTGCCATCGGCAGAAACGGCAAAAACAGGCTGGCGGCCAGAACGGAGAACATGTTGCCGAAATTGGAGCTGGTCGTCATCTTGATGTATTTGATGAGGTTGCCGTAAATCCGGCGACCTTCGACGACGCCCTGCTCCAGCACCATCAGGTCTTTTTCCAGCAACACGACATCGGCCGATTCCCGCGCGATATCGACGGCGGAATCCACCGAAATTCCCACGTCGGAAGCTTTCATGGCGAGCGTGTCGTTGATGCCGTCGCCCAGATAGCCCACGATTTCGCCCTGTTCGCGCAGGACGGTGACGATACGCGCTTTCTGTGCGGGAGACAGTCGCGCGAATACCTGGACTTGTCCGATTTTCCGCGCCAGCGCGGCATCGTCCATCGCTTCCAGTTCGGCACCGCTCATGATCGCGGTAACGGGCATGCCGACCTGACGGCAGATGGCGCGCGTGACCCGTTCGTTGTCGCCCGTCAGGATGCGCACGCCCACGCCATGGGAAGCCAGCGCGGCCAGCGCCTGCTTCGTGCTTTCCCGCGGCGGATCGAGAAACGCCAGATAACCGGCGAAAATCATGTCCGATTCATCGGCTACCGAAAAAGACGATATATCTTCGGACGGTGTTTTCCATGCGACGGCGATGACCCGCATGCCGTCGTCGTTGAGCGCATCGACGGTTTTTCGGATCGTGTTTTCCATGGCTGCGTCCAGCGGCACGATCCGTCCATCATATTCGGCATGGCTGCAAACGGAGAGCATTTCTTCCAGAGCGCCCTTGGTGATGACGGTCTTATGACCGTCGGGACTGGCGACGACGACGCTCATGCGGCGACGCTCGAAATCGAACGGGATTTCGTCGATCTTGGCATATCCGGTCACGAGATGACGCCAGACAAACCCTTTGGCGGCTTTTTCTTCGGCCAGTTCGATGATGGAGCGATCCATCAGGTTTTTCAGGCCCGTCTGGTGAAAGCTGTTCAGAAACGCGAGCATCAGCACACGGTCGTCGCTTTGGCCATGGCAATCCAGATGACGTTCGATAATGACCTTGTCCTGCGTCAGTGTGCCGGTCTTGTCGGTGCACAATACCGTCATGGCGCCCAGATTCTGGATGGCGCCGAGGTTTTTGATGATCGTTTTTTTCCGGCTCATGACCACGGCGCCCTTGGCCAGCGAGGTCGTGACGATCATCGGCAGCATTTCCGGGGTCAGTCCGACGGCGATCGAGATGGAAAACAGGAGCGCTTCCATCCAGTCGCCCTTGGTCAGCCCGTTGATGAGAAAAACGACGGGGACCATGATGAGCATGAAACGGATCAGCAGGCCGGAGACGGCATGCAAACCTTTTTCGAAACCGGTTTTTTCCCGCCGTCCGGAAAGCGCGGCGGCCATATCGCCGAAAAGGGTGTTTTGGCCGGTGGCGACAGCCATGACGGTGGCGCTGCCGCTGACGACGGTGCTGCCCATGAAAACCAGCGCCGGGCAATCGGTAATCGCCTGATTGGGGACAATATCTTCCGTCCGTTCCGTCTTTTCGACGGGTTCGCTCTCGCCGGTCATGGCCGATTGCGAAATGAACAGGTCTTTCGCGCGCAGGATGCGGCAATCGGCCGGTACCATGTCGCCGGCGGCCAGCCGGATGATGTCGCCGGCCACGATGTCCGTGATGGGCCGTTCGCGCATGCCGTCCGGCTGCCGGATGACGGCCGCGGTGCTGGAGACCATTTTGGCCAGGCCTGCCGCGGCACGGTCGCTGCGCGCTTCCTGGATGAAACGCAGCAATCCCGACAGGAAGATCATGACCGCGATCACGCCGACGGTCATGACATCCCGCGCTCCGGGCGGCGGCAGGATGATGTCGGTGAATACCGAAATGCAACCGATGACGGCCAGAATGGCGGTAAACGGATTGACGAAAGCCTGTGCCAGACGCAGGCCGGCGGATTTGTCGCGGCCGTCGCCGATCCGGTTGTCGCCAAAGCGTGCGCGGTTTTCCAGAACGGCGGCTTCCCCGGACAATCCTGCCGGTGAGGAGCCGTATTGCCGCATCAGGTCGTCCGCGGGCATGGCGGCGGCCTGCAACAGTTTTTTTTCGATATGCATACGCAGCGTCTTGCGCGCTGCCATGGAAGTAGCGGTTTTGCCGTACATGATAGCCTCCAGTACTGGTGCACTCTGGATGGATACGATCGAAGCGAAGACCGGCCTTACGGCAAGACCGGCAA
Organism: Oxalobacter paeniformigenes; assembly: GCF_027158465.1. Taxonomy (NCBI): domain Bacteria; kingdom Pseudomonadati; phylum Pseudomonadota; class Betaproteobacteria; order Burkholderiales; family Oxalobacteraceae; genus Oxalobacter; species Oxalobacter paeniformigenes. The sequence goes on along the minus strand of NZ_JAMKYL010000001.1, from coordinate 608,427 downwards.
AACCTGTCGGAGGTTATCCGGGATATGTCCCGGTTTGCGGCTGGCCGTCAGACCGTATCGAACTGCAACTGTCTGAGTCCATTCTCGTTACCTGACAATAAAAAGATGATGGGAATGCCGGCGCCATGGCCGGCGGGAAAGTCCGGGGAAAAGCGCGTTCCCCGAAAGCTGGCGGCAATTTACTGGTGTCGCGAGCTGTTGTCAACCGCGCCGGCAAACTTTTTCATGCATGCCGGCGATGATGGCGAGGGCAAACGGTCAAAGCGGTGTCTTGCCGTTTCGCGAGCGCGGCAGCGGCGGGAACGACGGTTTGTACCAGTCCACTTCCGCCATGACCTGTTTGGTGATGTCGGCGTGCTTGTTGTACCCGAGGGTTTCGTCGGCGGCGACGACGGCGGCGACCTGACGGTTTTTCGACAGCCAGGAGCGGACGGCGGCGGCGACGATGTCGCCGATTTCGTTATCGAGTTTTTTCTGGTACAGCGCCAGCTGTTGCTGGTAGTTGGACTGTGCCTGTGCGATGGCGCGCAGTCCTTCAGGCGTCTGTTCGCGCCCCTGATAGGCCAGTCTGACTTCCTCGACGTTGCGATGCAGGATGTTTTTCACGGTCTTGATGTACTGGGCGGCCGCGCGTCCCGGCAGCGAGCGTTCGGCCACCACGTCCATATCGAGAACGACGACCTGCTTGCGGCCCAGACGATGCTTCTTGATAGCGCGCCATGCCAGTGGCAGCAATACGGCGGCAAGCGCCAGTATCATTCCCTTGCGTTTCATGATTTCCGTTTCCTTTCCCCAATCGGCTGACAATACGGTGCGTGCGTCAAACAGAGCATTTCCAGAGGCATTTTAATCTATTGCCGGAGAAAAAAAACGGTCTGGGCGCAGGAATACAACGCTTTTGCCCTTCGGGCCGCCACCGTGCCGTATCGGCGCTTTCCATACCGGTCGTCATACCGTTTTCAGACTGTGAATACAAGGAAATTGCGGCGTGTCCATGCATAAACGGAGACGGAAACGGCAATGGCCAGATTGAAGGCGAACGGGAATTGCTGGCTTTCAAGACGCAGCAGCCACCCGCAAAAGCTAATGATGAACGGGCAGGCCAGGATGGCGATATAGTTCATGGCCATGACAAGTGCCAGCGCCATGGTGACTTTTTCCGGTATGGCCATGCGGGTGGCTTTTTCATAGACCCATGGCTGGATGACGCCATAGCCCAGTCCGGCGATTATGCAGCCCGGCGCGATGAACGATTCGACAGGGGCGACGAGTATGGAGAGCAGTCCGGCGGCGATCGCGGCAAATCCTGCGAACAGGGTTTTGTTTCCCAGATACCGGATCACCTGCCCCATGATCAGCCCCGGCACCATGATGGCCAGAAAGAACAGGGAAATCATGATGCCGGCGTTTTCACTGGAAAAACGGTATTCGCGCATGAGAAACGGCAGATTGAAGCTGATGATGATGACCAGATAGGTCGCCAGTCCGTAAAGGATCATGGTTTCGACGAGTTTGCCGGTCATGAAGCCGGTTTTGCCGGTGATTTCGGCGGTTGTATCGTTGTCCGCCGCGACCGGCAGGTTCCCGGAAGCCCCCTGCCCGTCGTGTCCGATGCCGCGTATCAGGGAGTATGACAGGACGATGGAGACGGCCGGCAGCAGATAGACGACGAAGGGAAGCCGCCAGCTGATTTGCGCCAGATAGCCGGTGACGATCGTCGCCAGCACCAGCGTCAGGTTCGTGATCGCGGAACTGTAACCGAATTGCCTGACCCGTGCCTCGCCGGTGAAAAAATGCGAGATCAGTCCGGTCGAAAGCGGAACGATCATGCCGGAGCCGACTCCCAGCAAGGCGGAAACGGCGATCAGCTGCCACATGCTGTCCGATACCAGATAGAGGATACCTGAGAGCAGGAAAAGCCCCAGCCCGGTTTCCAGCAGGATGATCTGGCTGATTTTTTCCGCCAGTTTGCCCGCTATGAGGACAAACGGAATCGTCATCAGCGACGGCAGCGAGGCCAGCATCTGCAAGTCCAGTTCGCTGGCGTCAGGAAATGTTTGCGAGAGCTGGCCCAGTATCGGCGAGACCGCCAGTCCGGGCAATGCGTTCAGCGCCGAGACAGACCAGATGCCGATGAGGGTGATGAGCGAAAGGGTTCCTTTTCCGGTATCGATTTTCATATCGTTCTCCATGCAGTCGTCGGGTACACCCTGGCGGGTGTTCCAGTCATGAATCTGCACGAATGCGGAAAACGGGTTTTGCGTTGCCTCATCGGCCGGTGCATTCGATCCTGTTTTCACTGCGCTCGCTCCGGAAAAAACGATGGATCGCGCCGGCAAGTCAGTCCGGACGGGGTTCCGGGTATCATGTCGCCGGCCGGCATATCGGGATTTTTCCCCGAATACGCGGACAACGGCAAAACCGTCCGGGCTAACGGCAACGGGACGGCGCTCCGGCCGGAATCGTCAGTAATGTCATGACGGCTGTCGCATGGATGACGATATGGGAACAGCACGTGACCGCCCTTTTCCGGCACTGGCGGCAAGACGGATGGCACGATGGTGAAAAGGGTCGTGCATTATCGGAAAAAACGGCACCGGGTACGACGAAACCGGAAAAACGCCGGTATTTCGCCGCGCCGGATATTGCCCCGCCGGATTGTACGGTATGTTTCGATGCAGCATCGGATACGGTATCTCCGGGATGCCAGGCCGGAATGTGTTGCAATTTTTCCGTCTGGCTGCCGACAGTTCAAAAATTATTGAACGGCGGTTCAAAATACGCGGTTTTTCTTTTAATATGCCTGTTGCACTTTCTTCCGTTCTCTCTGAACACGTTCAACAACCCTCCGGCAGATATGACAGCGCTCGAATTGTGGATACTGGCAGCCGGTCTGGCCATGGACGGCTTTGCCCTCTCGGTATCCGGCGGCATTTTTCTGAAACGGCTGCAATGGCGGATCGTTCTGAAAAACGCTTTCCTGTTCGGTTTTTTCCAGATGCTGATGCCCGCCATCGGCTGGGCCGTTTCGAGCTGGTTCAATCGGGTCATCGACGATTTCGATCACTGGATCGCCATCATTTTGCTGGCCATCATCGGTTCCAGAATGATTTACGACAATTTCAAGGCGCCGTCACGCAAGAACCGGACGATCGATTTTTCCAATACCCGCGTCGTGCTGGCACTGGCAGCCGCCACCAGTATCGACGCACTGGCCATCGGCATGTCGCTGTCTTTTCTGGGAGCTTCCACCATCGCTTCGCTCGTCTGGCCCGTCGTCATCTTCGGGCTGGTGTCTTTTCTGTTTTCGGTGGCGGGCTATCTGGGTGGGTTATCTTTCGGCGGCTTCAGGAAATTCCAGCCGGAATTGCTGGGCGGCATCATCCTGATCGGTATCGGCATGAAAATCTGCATCCAGCATTTGCTGGCGAACCTGTAAGCCATCCGAAAGGCTGCGGTTCCGGCGGTTTGCCGGAGATACCGTAACGGCGCTTATTCCGCGACGAGGTCGGCGAGCGTTCCCCGCACTTCGCGGATCAGGTCGTCCGGCGCGATTTCGATCTGGACGCCGCGCACGCCCGCGCTGACGTATATCCGGTCGAATTGCGTCATAGTCTGGTGAATGTATGTCGGAAAATGCTTTTTCATGCCGACGGGCGAGCAACCGCCGCGGATATAGCCGGTCAGCGGCAACAGTTCCTTCACGGCGATCATTTCGCATTTCTTGTTGCCCGACACCCGGGCGACTTTTTTCAGATCGACTTCATGGTCGCCGGGTACGACGCAAACGAGATGCCCGGTCTTGTCGCCGTGCAAAACGAGCGTCTTGAATACCTGTTCGATGTTTTCCCCGACGCTTTCGGCGACGTGTTTGGCCGACAGGTCGTTTTCATCGACTTCATAAGACACCAGCCGGTAAGCGATTTTCGATTTGTCCAGCATGCGTGCCGCATTGGTCTTGGCGATTTTTTCTTTCATGTCCTCACTCCGGAAATTCCACACAGAATTGTCGTTCGCCCGGCACCGTTTATCAAGCGGCTTCCCCCTGAAAACCGATCCGGTATCCATCGGATACCGTCACGGAACCTTCGTTCATCCACGGCGCCCCCATACAGGGAATATCATCCGGTACGAAATGGCGATTTCTCAGAAAATCGCCACAAATCAGGGTCACTTCATCTCTTTTTCGTGCATTTGTCCAACATATTGCTTCAAGGCAATATCCGTTGACGCACTTCAACAAACGTTTTATCCGGGACTGTTTCCTGATAACTGTCCGATGATTATACAGATCACCCTGTTGTACCGACATGCGGCTGGTGGGCCTGCCCGGACATGCCGGAAGAAAATGCCTTTAAAAACAGCAACTTGAATAACCGTACTTTCTTTTCAGTGTATCAGCCGTCATTGCGGCCTGTCTGGGCGCGATACCGGTATTTCCGTTGGTGTTTTCCGTTTCTCTGGAAAACAACCGCCACGGAAACTTGCATGAACCATTTTGTCGGACGCTGTCCGGTTTTCGTTTGCCGCTGTCGAAGCCGTCAGGGTTTTCTCCACATGTTGCCGTGTACGCCGCCACTTTGCCGCCGCGCATGCGATTTTTCCCCGTCCTTGCTGCAAAACACCGATAATCTGTTATCTTCTTGCTGTCGCTTTCGCTCATACAGGGATTTCACCATGACCAAGCCCACAGGAAAACCGTTATCCGGCGTCTCCGTTCATCTGCGTTCATGGGGCGCGATGGCACTGGCGGCCGGTGAAATCAGGCCCGGCGCGGATTACGGCGCGAAAATGAACCGCGTGCTCGCCAAGGCGCATATTTATCTGCTTTGTCGCCGTCCGCGCTTTTCTTTCGATCCGGATACGTTTTCATACGACGGCAACACGGTTTCCGGCGATTTGCACTGCATGGCTGACGGGAATCCGCTGTCCATCCATTTCGGATTTCCTCTTGCACTGGCGGAAAACGAGACCAACGTCGCCCTGTCGCCTTCGCCGTATCATGAGATCCGCACGCTGGATGCCGACGGGAACTGCCTGCGCCGAATCAGCGCGGGCGGCCTGAGCCAGCATCCCGCCATCATCGCCGAACGAGAAGCGCTCAATGATCTGGAAGTGCTGTATGTCGGCAATGTGTTCGGGGATGGCGATACACCGGTTTTCGACCGCATTTTCCGCGATGCACCGTTGCAGCATCTGCTTGCCGAATTGCAAAATGCCCTGCCGGACGATGAAGTGATCGTCTATGCGTTCGAATACCTGCCTTATGAACTGGTGACGCTTCCGGGACGCCTGCAACATGACGGCATCTCTTCAGCCGACGGCATCCCCGCCGGCGAACGGCGTTTTCTGTCCGTCCGCGACCATCCCCTGACAGAGCGGCAGAAAATCTGTCTGGCGCAAGCGGGTCTCATCCATTATTTCCGCCCCGCATGGCAGGAGACGGGCGACCGCATGATGCCCCACCCGCAACAGGCTGCCTTCACCGCATGCGAGTCGCTGGATATTTCCGGGCTGATTCTGGAACTGTCCACCATCCGCAGCCATTTCCGGTTGCATACGCCGCATTCCGCCCTGCTGCCGCACCACATGACGATCATCGACTTGTCCGATCCTGCCGAACGCGCGGCCTTTTTCGCCATGCCGATCTAGCCTGCATCGTCACGCCTTTGACCGCCGTCCGTTTTTTACGGCTGTGTCTTGCTGCCTTTCCATCAGGCTCCTGCGACCGGTATGGCAGCGATATGCACGCATGGCGACCGGGTGACTGTCCGGAATGTATTCCGCTTCCTGACTTTTATCGTATCCAGCGCGCGTTTTGCGCGGGATGATCCGTTTTCCGGCGACAAGGCGATCGGATGCGCAACTGGACGACTGGACAACTCCTGCCTGTTCCGTGACGTCACCGGCATCGCCCGCACCCGGCCCGATGCTGTATCCCGGAAGAAACGGTTTCGGGATGAATCTCTGGCCACCCTGTTCGCCTCCGGCGGACACGACGACACGATACTTCCCGTACAGGCGACATACCCCGACGGCTTCGCCCCAAACGGCATGCGGTACTGTTCAGGCAATAAAAAAGCCGGAATGATTCCGGCTTTTTCTCTCATGCTTTCCCCTGCGATCAGGCAATGGAAATCAGCTTGGTTTCGGGCTGTTTCGGTTCCGGTGCTTTCGGGAAAGAAATTTGCAGGATACCGTTTTCGAATTTGGCCGTGACATCCTTGTGATCGACGTTTTCGCCGATATAGAAGCTCCGGCTGCATTCGCCCGTATAACGTTCACGGCGGATATACTGCCCTTTCTTGTCCTTTTCACCGTCATCGGAAGACTGGGTGGCGCTGATCGTCAGATAACCGTTATCCAGTTCGATCTTGACATCTTCTTTCTTGAAGCCTGGCAGATCGATATCCAGTTCATAGGTTTTTTCCAGCTCACGGACATCGGTTTTCATCAGGTTCTTGGCATTGGCGCCGAATACCTGCGAATTGCGTGCAAAGGCAGGAACCAGCGTAAAGGCATCATTGAACATATCGTCAAACAGTTTTTCACCAAAGACACTCGGTAACATCATCAACTCCTTTTCTGTCATCGCGGAAACACTGCCATGAAGCGTGCATTTCCGTTTTATTCTTTTCAAACCGGCCCGGGCGACATCCGGACGGGACGCCGACCCGCACCGACCTTCGGAGCCTTCCGGCATCCGTTCATCGTTATTGCCTAGATATGTCCGATACCTCTTTTTTCAAGTCTTTTTCCTGTTTTTTTTCGCCTTTTTTCGCCAAAAACAGGCTTCCCTGTTTGACGTACAGACAAGGCACGGTCGCACCCGCGTGGGGTGCGACAAGTAGTCAGATAACGGATGCGGCGCAACGCCGTAGTTTCAATCCACGCACCCGCGTGGGGTGCGACATTCAAGGACTTTATCCCACGTTCTCGTTTCAACGTTTCAATCCACGCACCCGCGTGGGGTGCGACCTGATATCAACACCAAAACAACCGTTTCGCTTGAAGTTTCAATCCACGCACCCGCGTGGGGTGCGACGCAGGGACACAAAACACCGTTATAGATCTTGGGAGTTTCAATCCACGCACCCGCGTGGGATGCGACATCCGTCAATCAATTTGTACAGCCGCCGAAAGAGTTTCAATCCACGCACCCGCGTGGGGTGCGACAACAGCGCAGTCCAGAATCATGTCGCTGACTTCAAGTTTCAATCCACGCACCCGCGTGGGGTGCGACCGCATACACAGTAATGTTCTGCGTAACCGTCGGAGTTTCAATCCACGCACCCGCGTGGGGTGCGACCTCCCGTTTTGCCAAACCATCTTTGAGGTAACTATGTTTCAATCCACGCACCCGCGTGGGGTGCGACCTATTGCACGGGTCACAAAGAAATCGTGGACTTGTGTTTCAATCCACGCACCCGCGTGGGGTGCGACAATCAGAAACTCTTCCAGAAGCACTTCCCCCGGATGTTTCAATCCACGCACCCGCGTGGGGTGCGACTCCTTTTTTCTCGGCTTCTGCAACGGTCAATGCATAGTTTCAATCCACGCACCCGCGTGGGGTGCGACTGACCTTGGCCAGCCGGTACTGACTGATACCCATGGGTTTCAATCCACGCACCCGCGTGGGGTGCGACGGATGTCGATAATCCTAATCTTGAGTGGCGTATAGTTTCAATCCACGCACCCGCGTGGGGTGCGACGTGTCGTAACCGGCGGTTTCGGAGTTTGGCAAGGCGTTTCAATCCACGCACCCGCGTGGGGTGCGACACATTTTATGTCCTGCTTGATACGCTAAAAGCAAGTTTCAATCCACGCACCCGCGTGGGGTGCGACGGCGGACAACCGCCATCAGCGCGGTTTCGAAGTTTCAGTTTCAATCCACGCACCCGCGTGGGGTGCGACGCTGCCGATCGTTGACATGGCACTATCGCTGCCAAGTTTCAATCCACGCACCCGCGTGGGGTGCGACACAGGATGTTTTTCCCGTTTTCCGCCGTGGCATCGGTTTCAATCCACGCACCCGCGTGGGGTGCGACGTTCCGGTCTTTGTCATCCAGAGCGTTTGAGGCGTTTCAATCCACGCACCCGCGTGGGGTGCGACTTGATGGCTGCAGGCAGGATTGCGGACGAGCATGTTTCAATCCACGCACCCGCGTGGGGTGCGACACCGTTTCCGTGCCTATGCGACCCGTTACGCATGGTTTCAATCCACGCACCCGCGTGGGGTGCGACTCGGAACGTGCTTCCATCATGGCGCACGTATCCTGTTTCAATCCACGCACCCGCGTGGGGTGCGACTTATTAAACGGGCGCGAACCAAAGAACGAATTAACGTTTCAATCCACGCACCCGCGTGGGGTGCGACTGTTTTGATGTCCATTCCATTCAAGGCGGCGGCAGTTTCAATCCACGCACCCGCGTGGGGTGCGACGGTATCTTTGGAAAGCATGCTATTTCGGTGCTTTTCATAGATACTTGCGGGAATCTGTTCTTTTCGAAGGGGTTTTGCCTGCCCATTTTGGGAAGGTTTTCTTTTTTCCTTATTTTTCAACAAGATGGCTTTGCGGGCATCTTGTCTGGGAAAAGGTTGTGAACTGGAGGTTCCCGAATGGCATTTTACCTGTTTTTCCCTCCTTTTTCCGTTTCTTCAGAATACCAGCGGTCCTTCCGGATCGATAGCGGCTTTCGCGCCGACGTGTTCCAGTCTGTTTTTCCAGTTGGCGCCGAGAAAATAGAATCTCAGGCTGTCTTTTTCCTGATCGATATTGTCGATCAGCGAGGCACGCAGCGCTGTCCATTGTGCCGGTTCCACCAGACATTCAAAGACCGAATACTGGACACGCTGCCCCCAGTTTTCGCACAGTCGCGCGATTTTGCGCAGGCGTTTTTGCCCTTGTCTGTCTTGTGTGTTGACGTCATAACTGACCAGTACCATCATGGTTCACCTCATCACAAATGGCGGATACTCTGCCTGATCGCCTCGCAGTGTTCTTGCCAGCAATCTTGCCTGCATGTGCCAGAGCAGGCCTATTGGCATTTTTTCCTTCAAAAAGGGATGCTCGACGGTTTCTTTTTTCCGGTTTTGCCATGCAAGCAGTATTTCCTTGCGCAAGTCGTCTGCCATGAGTACGGCGCCGGATTCGGTTTTCCGGAATTGTTCCGCCCTGATTTGTCCCCGGTTGATCAGGGTGCAGACGAGTCTGTCCACGAGATAGGGTCTGAATTCTTCCATCATGTCCAGCGCCAGTCCAGGCCTGCCCGGCCGGTCACGGTGCAAAAAACCGACGGCCGGGTCCAGTCCGGCAGTTTCGAGCGCGCTTCGGATGTCATGGGCCAACAGGGTATAGCCGAAGGATAGCAGGCAGTTGATTTCATCTTTCGGGGGTCTTCTGCTTCTGCCGTTGAAGGTGAATGTTCCGCTTTTTTCGCTGACAAGGTGGTTGAATACGCTGAAGTAGGTGCTGGCGGCTTCGCCTTCGATTCCACGGACGGTATCCAGTGCCGGGGATTGTCTCAGACGGGCGAGCGACCGGTTCAGCCGGTCGCAGGCTTGTGTCAGCGCCGGATGGGGGCGTTCCCGTGCCGTCCGCCTCAGCACGGTGCGGCTGTTGATGATTTTGCCGATGCAAAATGCCCGCGCAAGCCGGGCGCTGGCTTCATGATCGTCCGCTTGCCGGTATTGCGCGCGCCGAAGCAGGACATTGCCGGATACCGCACCGTTCATGGTTGCCAGAAAACGGCCGTTTTCGGTCAGCCATGTGACGGTGACGTTGTTTTCGGCACAGTGTCCCAGCAGGAAGGGGCTGCATGAGATTTGTCCGAAGAGTACCAGACTGCCCAGGGTATGGATAGGGATTTTTCCCCTGACCTGCCCTGCCTGCCGGATGGCGACGCATTCGCCATCCTTGAACAGATAGCTTTCCGGGGTCGTCACATACAGGGTGTTCAGGTATTGTTTCATGTGGCTTCCAGCAGGGTTTGCAGATAATGCTGCGACGGATCGCCGGCCAGTTCCGGCATGCAGTCGTTTTTCAGCGAGCAGTCCCGGCAACGTTTGTCATTGACGGGGAGCGGCCGTTTTGTTTGTGAAAAAAGCGCATGGACGTCGGCGATGGTTTTTTCGGTCAGTTCGCGCAGTTGCCGGTCGAACAGGACGGTTTCGCGCCGGTGTGTCTGTCCGTAATACAGTGCGCCTTCGGTTATGGTGGTCTGGCGCATTTCTTCCAGACACATCGCCTGTGCGCAGAGCTGGACGCGATCGGCGTCGGACTTTTTCGGGCGTCCGCGCTTGTATTCGACGGGATACGGTTGCCAATGGCCGTTCGTCCGGTGAAATTCGACGACATCGGCCACCCCGCTGATGCCGAGCCGTTTCGAGCACAGCATCAGCGCGGTGGTTGTCCGGATGTTTTTCCGGCTTTCTGTCCCGGCGGTATGGGCGTTTTCGTGCATGAGCCGCCCTTGTGCCGTAAAGACGTTTTCTTCCCATGCCCTGTCCAGATGGATCAGGGCACACTGGCGCGGACAATACAGGTAGTGTTGCAGCGCCGATATGGGGATGAAATCGGCTTCCGGGTATGACATGGCTAGAATCCGTCGATCACTTCCGGTACCAGTCCTTCCGTGGCAGCCTTGTCGATCGTATAGGAACCGTCAGCATGAACGGTCAGGCTTTTATGGACCTTGGCCGATGAGTATTGTCCCGATTTGCAGTTATGTTTCCACCAGAAGACTTTTTTGACGGCCATGCTGCCTTCCGGACGTGCCGAGGATGCATCGTTTTCAAACAGTTTCGGCAAAAGCGATTTGATGGTTTCCGCATCGTCGTCGCTGAATCCGGTTCTTTCCGCAAGTTGTGGATTCATGCTGCCGTAAAAGACATAAATGCCTTTATCGACGCGATGTTTCATGCCCATCGTATCGGAACTCCGTTTGGTGCCGTCACCCTCTCCGCTGACGCTTTTCGTGATCTGGGTACTGGTGATGCTGACTGGTTCGATACTGAAAGCGGACTGTACGGTGACGGGGCCGCGAATCGGGATGGAAACACCGGCGGCATCGCCTCCGAATGCGAACAACTGGCCGAAAGCGCGCACGTCAAACCATTTTTCGCAGGCTTTTCTGGCAGCGACATCCTTGGGCGTTTTCTTTTCGTTGAATGTTTCTTTTCCCAGTCCGTATTCCGGCGACTCGGCACGGTTTCTGAGGGATGTCATGCCATCCTGTTTCTTTTCGTCCGACTGGACAAAGATGGATTGCCCGTTTTCCTGAAGTCTGTCGCGCAATTTCCGCTTGATGCAGACGTCTGTAATTTCGCCAAAGCCGTCGTAGTCCACACGCGGACGGTTTCCGTTCAATGGGTCGCCATTCGGGTTGGCATGATCGACGGTCAATATGACGGCAAAATCGATTTTGTGTTGTAATGGATTCATTCGTTTTCTCCCTGTGTCTGTTCATCATTTCCGGATTCTTTCGCTGTGCGGAATGCCTGTCGCTGGCAATGGTATCCCAGCAAGAATTCACCGCTTAATCTGCCTGCTTTCATGAACGCTTCCGGATCGAAAGCGTTCAGTATGCTGTCCATGAGTTTGTCCATGTTCGTGACAAAGCCTGCCCTGCCCTGCATCAAACGCTGCCGGTAAGGCTGGAGCGCCATTTCGAGCTGGCGCCATGTGGTATAGGGCGAGTCGGCGAAACGTTGCATCAGTCTTTCGGCATTGGTCGGCCGGTTTTCTTCGGCACGGGCAAGCGCCACTCTTTCCATTCTTTCGGCTATCGCCAGCAACCGGCCATACAGGTAGTCGCGTGACGTGTTGTTTTCGTCCAGCCCCATTGTGTATTCCCTCCTTTGTGTTTTGACGGGATGTCGTTTGCAATATCCTTTGTACATGGCGCAGGCGACTCCCAGTACGGTTTCCCATTCCCAGTTTTCCAGTCCGGCACGGTTGCATGCCCTGTTGACACAGCAATTCATCAGATCGAGCGGTATCGGTCTTTTTTCGGCGATGCAGGAAAGCAGCCGTTCAACCGTGTTTTTCTTCAGCTGGGTGTCCATCCGCTTGCCATAGGCCGCCATGGCGATTTCATTGGGTGTCGGCGCCGTTGCTTTCCAGAAAACTTCCGTTTTCTTTTTCTTGCCGGTCTTAACCGCACTTTCCCGCGTCCGGCGGATCCACCATGACATGTCGTTGTACCAGCTTTCCAGCGTTTCCCTGTATTCCGGCCAGAATTGCTCCATATAGAAAACGACCGACAATCGTCCCGGTGTGGCTGAATCAAGTCCCAGAATGGCAACAGTGTCCGATTCGCCGATCTTGCCGTCATAACCGCGCAGGCTCCTTTTCAGTTTTTCTGAAAAGGTTGCGCCAAGATCCCTGCGATGATCGACTTGCGTATTCTGTTCTGTACCCGCAAGGTCTTTTTCCGGCGTGTCTGCCATCGACTCGAAATCCGGCAGGTCATCGGCCATCAGATCGTCGCAAGGCTGTGGCAAGGGAATGCCTTTCGGTGTCCATGCCAGGATGACTTGCGTATCGTTTTTGTATCCCTGCCGTGCGATGAGCCAGCGCAAGGCGTTGTGTGCCTTGTGGCTGACGGTATAACCGACGGAGCAGGCTTGTTCGGCTGTGGTGAAACGCCCGCGATAGGTAAACCCGCTCTTGTCGTTTGCCGATACAAGTTTGGCGCCGTCTCCCGGTCGCCTGATATTGCGCGGATGCTGGTTGGCCAACAGCATTTCCGTCCCCGAAACCATACAAAGCCCTGTTTTATCCATCTGGCTGGCGTCATAGGCTATCCAGCTTTCCTGCAAACTCTTGTTTTTCCAGGTTCTCGGTTCGGGTTCTCCGGATATTTCGACCTGCCATGCGATCATCAGATTTCCCTGATCGCGACGAGCGATGCCCTCTGTGTCTTTTTTGGCTGTCAATACCTTGAATACCGGTATTTCCTGCCCTTCCGGGGCTACGGTCATGAGTTTTCCATCGGCATCCAGATGCAGGATGTTTTCCCTGACGAGATCGGCGACCAGTGTTCCCTTGCTGACATAGTCATATACCGCCTGTGCCATGGGATGGGTGTTTGGCGAGCTGACCCAGCCTTGCAAGGTTTCCAGATAGGTTTTCGGCTGTTCGGCTTCCGGTTTTTCGAGTTTTTTTTCAGACAAGGTTTCCTTGCTGAAGTAACCTTCATTGCCGGAGTAGCGTGCATAATCTTTGGCGCAATATTTGATCTGGTCGATCAGCGGATGGGCGACCCGTCCACTGGTACGGCCCGCGGAGTCTTCGGTCGCCGGCAGAATGACCGATTGTTTGTTGATGAATTCGGCACCCAGAAAGTTTCCGTTTCCATCTATCCTGACGATGATGTGAACCTGCTGGCTGGTGTGCCCGACAGGCATCAGACGATTGTCTTCGTCATCGTCGTAACGGGGGTCGCCCAGTACATTATTGTATGTTTCATACAAACACTTGAACCAGGTCATAAGAGTCCCTCCTCTTTCAGACCGCTGAAATTTTTGCCCTGGACGAAGACCTTCGGTTTCATGGGATGTATCGGCTTGACGATATCGCATTGTTCCGGCCGGATGAATTCGATGATGCCGTTTTTCATGACGGGGCGCCAGAATCTGGCCTTGAGCATGTTTTCACCGGTTTCATCGGGATAACTGAATCCGTGAAACATCAATCCGAATCCCAGTTCGTCCAGATCGTCATATGCGCCTTTTCCTTCTCCGAATCGACAGGGTTCGACATATCCCTGGCAATCGCGGGTGCCCAGAAATATGTCTTGTCTGCCGCCTTTGGCAAGCATCCGTTTCGCGATTTCGTAATGTTTTCCGTCGATCCGGTCATGCGCCAGTTCCTTGCGATAGGTATTCCATTCGAAACAGGCTTCGACCTGATAGGCGACATCGGCCAGACAGGTATAAATGGACAGAGTATTGCCTGCCTGATCGTAGGCAATCGGTTTCATGCTTCGGGTTTGTGTCCGGAACGGTTTCATGATCCTGACACGTTTGATATACCAGATCAGGGTGGGTTTCCAGTAAATCGATTTGACGATTCCTTTCAATGCCTCATACGTCGGAATATGGTAGGAACACTTTTCTCCGCCGAGATGGGTAACCGGATCGGTAAAGAGTGCGTACCGTCCATAAACCAGAAAGGTAATGCTGTTTTTTGCCATAATGACCTTTCAATAATGCAGAAAATCCATTTCTCCCGTCGCTTCTGCCGTTACGCCGGTTTCCTTGTCGTAATATGATTCAAGAAGATACATGATTCCCGTTTCCGGTATGCATGCCACTGCATTTCCCAGTTTTTTCAATACATCGGGATACAGGTTGACCGAATACCGCTGCGCTTTTTTCAACAATTCTCTCTGCACGGATAATGCCGCCGCATTTTCAGGTTGCCATGAACAAAGCTGTGCGATGATCCGGCGTCCTTCGCCATAGGGAACGAGAATGCCTTGTGTTTCGGCATCGATCGCTGCAAAACAGTTCGCGGCTGTCTCAAATGACTGGCGAAGCATTCTTCCTTCCGTTTTTGCGATATTGCCCTGGTTGGCACCCAGCAAATCCAGAAGGTTTTCTTTTTTGTTTTTTGTTCTGCATGGATACGCCATCAGATGATCGCGTTGATAAAAATAATATTGAAAATAGCGTTCGATGATTTCAGGGTCGGAAAGATCTTTCGCTTTTTTCCGTATCGGTTCGCGATATTCGTTCAATACTCTCAGAAAAACATTTCTGCCTTCACGTATGTCATCGAGCCGGGTGATGTTTTCCTGTCCGTCAACCACTCTTACGATATGGACGGTTCCCGCCGTTTTTTCCATATTGCGGTTGCATCTTCCTGCCGCCTGCAATATGGAATCCAGTCCTGCCGCCAGCCGGATGACGCTTCTGAAACTGATATCCACACCGCATTCGACAAGCTGGGTCGATACGAGCAAAACCGGTTCATCCTGCTCAAGTTTTTGACGGACAAGGTCGAGAATTTCGGTACGGTGGGCTGCACACATGGATGTGCTGAGGTGAAAAACGTTTTCCGCTCCCTTGTCGAGACAGTATCGGTAAAGCGCTTTTGCCCAGTTTTTGGTATTGACGATCACCAGACAGTTTTTCCTGTCCCGCTGTTCGCCGATCGCCAGATCACCGATCTGTTCAAGATTCATCGGCGTGTCTGTATGGTCGATGAAGCTGACGCGCCGGAGTTCTTCAAACAAGCCTTGCAAGTCCGGCATCAGTTCGGCATGTTGCGCCAGCCGCAGCTGCCCTTTTTCGGGGCGCGGCACTTTTCCGAGCAAGGGCTGTGTCGCCGTACACAATACGGCTGTGCTGCCACACTGTTCGACCAGAAAATTGATGGCATTGCAATAAAGATAAACGCAACGTACCGGCAACGTCTGGATTTCATCGAAAACCAGAACGGCATTGGCCAGATTGTGCATGCGTCGTGCGGAACCTGTACCCGAACCGAACAGGGTTTCGAGAAACTGGACCATGGTGGTGAATACGACGGGGGTTTCCCAGTTGGATGAGAGAAGTTTGCCCTGCCATGTTTCTTTTTCCGGTTCGATGTTGGAATGATGTTCGAGTACGACGGTACCGGGTTCTTCGCCGTTTTCGAGAATATCACGCACCACCCGCGCATTCTGTTCGATAATCGAGGTATAGGGAATGATGAAAAAGATGCGTTCCAGCTTGTGTTTTTTCGCATGGTGCAATGCAAAACGCAGGCTTGAAAGGGTTTTTCCGCCCCCCGTCGGTACGGTCAACGTATAAATTCCTTGCGGCGAATCCGAGCGTTCAAGGCAGGCATCGGCAATTTTTTGCCTGATTTTCCGGATTTTCGTATCGTTCGGAAAATCGGACAACGCCTTTTCCAGACGGCCGATCAGTTTGTCCCAGTCCGGTTTTCCCAGCCTGTCGCGCAACTGTCTGTACTGTTCATTTTCAAAAGCGGCACTGTCGATACGGTCGGCATCCAGCAGGCAACTGAAAAAACAGCGCAACAGCATGCCGAGTTTGAAAAAGGCGGTGTTGTTGTATTCTGCACTGACTGTCTTCGCATTTTCGTGCCTGTTCATGAAATCCTTTTCTGTTGAAAGAATACTTTTGTATTTTTCGTACCATTCTTTCAATAGGGTTTCATCCGACAGGCTGTCGAGTTTTTCCCTGACGGCTTCGTCCATTCCCGAAACGGATTCATTCAACGGTACTTGCTTTTTCAGGCGTTCGTCGAAACGGTTTTCACCATCCGGAGTCAGGCAATCGATCAGACCGCTATGATGTGAACAGACCGACAGAAACATCATCTGTGCAAACGGTTTGTATTTTTCCAGTCTGTTCCAGAGATATTGCGCACCGGCGGTCGAATGGTCGATTTTTCCCTTGCTGGAAACCGGATCGATGAATTCATCGCTGTCCTGTTCGATCATTCCGTTTGCCGACAACAGATATTGCTGGAAAATGCTGGAATATTTTCCCATATCGTGAGAACATCCCGCGATTTGCCCGCTTGAAGTCAAGCCGATTTTTCGTGCGAAAAATCCTGCCAGTTTTGCGACAGAAAGCAAATGTTCTTCCAATGGTTGTTTTTTACCATCGGCTTGACGAATATGCGCAAGGGCTTTGGTATTCAGCATGATCTCCCCGCCTCTATTTGTTCTTTCAATCAATATCCGGTTTTATTATTTTAAATATATTTTTAATTTGAAAACAAACGGATTTCATATTCCTGAATTTTTATCGATTACCGGATTTGTTAATACGATATTCAACGAATGGATAAACGGCAGATTATCTGTTCATTTTTTCTTTAATACCACACGCATGCGACAAGGTATGTCGCATGCGGTATCGGGAAGGCGTTTTTTTCGATGGGAACGGTTTTCCGGTACGGTTCCGCTACGCTGTCACGTCGCTGCGGCTGTTTTTGCGGTATTGGCCTGGGGTTTGGCCGGTCAGGGTGCGGAACTGGCGGTTGAAGTGGGTCTGGCTGGCAAAGCCGCTTTCCCAGGCGATGGCTGAGATGCTGCGGTTTGTGGTGTAGAGCTGCTGGCAGGCGTGTGCGATGCGGATTTCGTTGAGGACGGCGGTGAGGGTTTTTCCGGTGTGGTGCCGGAAGTGGCGGCACAATGCGCTGGGGTTCATGCCGGTGTGAGCTGCGATGGTGGCCAGGGTCAGGGGTTCACGATACCGGGTCTTGAGGTATTGCATGACCTTGTCGATGACGGTCAGTTGTTTGTGGAGCCGTTTTTTGTCGACGGGTTCGGGGGCGATGGTGCTGGCCGGGATTTGCGCGAGGGTGTCGAGGATGTCGAGCAGGATGCGTATTCTGGCGATGCCATTCGCGCAGGCGAGTTGCCGGATTTTGTCCAGGATGTGCGCGGTTTCGCCGTTCGTCCGGAATCGCAGGCCGCAGGCGCTTTTTTCCAGCATGGATGCGATGGCGGCATATTCGGGGATGGCGGCGATGTTGTCGGGAAAGAGCGCGGGGGAGAAGTAAAGGATTTCGCAGGTGCTGGCCGGGGTGTCCGGGTTGCCGTCGAGTGAGTCGCACAGGTGCAGGTGGGGAATGTCGCGCCCGATGAGGGTGATGTCGCCTGACCGGTAGGGGGCGACGGCGTGGCCGATGTATTCCCGCCCGCTTCCGGCGGTCATGATGATGAGTTCACAGGTGTCGTGGCAGTGCATGGGCCAGACGAGTTGCGGGAAATGCATGCAGGTCAGGGTCTGGCCGGTGTCATGGATGATTTTTCGTTGTACGACTTTGGTGGTCATGGCGCATGGGTTCCGGGGCGCGTGTGGTATGCGGCGTGCCGATGCCCGCACGGGGAGGCCGGATGCCGTGTCCGGGTATCGTCTGTGGATACTGGCCGCACCGCCTGCATGATACGGATACGGAAAGTGTATTTGTCCGCTTGCGGGCTTGTCAATTCGGCCTGTACTTTCGTCGGATGCCTGTGCCGCGATCTGCTCCGTGCAGGGTTTTTCCGCCCTTTTCCGCCCTTTTCCGCCCTTTTCCGGCCTGCGCTTTCCGGTCGGGTCGTTTGTCCGGCGTTCGGCGTGGTGTGAGGATATGGGGGTGGGTGTATTGCGGGATGACGGATTGCCGGGGATGGCGCATGTCGGCTGCCGGCGGATAAAAAAAGACCTCATGAAATGAATGACGACGAGTATTCATTTCATGAGGTTCAAGGAGCAAACTGCAGAATAAAGAGGAAACGAGCTTGAATCTCATTCATGTTGACGATTCATGGTCATGATAGCCATTTGTCCGTTCCCGAAAAGGCTTTATTGCAATTTCTTACAATTTGGTTTCGTGCCCTGTTCCGGTCTCATGTTTGCCCTGTTTTTCCTGTATGGGCAAATTTTGTGCTGTTTTCGGCAAATCGCCGCTCATTTTGGCGTGGCGCTTTTTTTATCATGGGCTGTCGTTGTTTTTCGGGAGACGGATATGGATGGTACATGGATGTCGGACGAGGGTTTTGCGCGCCGGGTGGCGGATGCGGTTTCGGCGCTGGCTGCCGGTGGCGGTGTGTTGCTGGTGGATGATGCCGATCGTGAGAACGAAGGCGATCTGATATTCGCCGCGTCTGAAATGACGGTGGAACAGATGGCGCTGATGATCCGTTCATGCAGCGGGATCGTTTGCTTGTGTATGGAATCGGATGCGGCGCGGCGTCTGGCCTTGCCGCCGATGGTTTCGCGCAATACGAGCCGTTTCGGTACGGCGTTTACGGTATCTGTCGAGGCATCGCGCGGGGTGACGACGGGGGTTTCCGCCGCCGACAGGCTCACGACTGTTCGTGCCGCGATCGCCGATGGCGCGGTGCCGGATGATCTGGCAAGGCCGGGGCACGTGTTTCCGCTGGTGGCGCGGGAAAACGGGGTGTTGTCCCGGGGCGGGCATACCGAGGGGAGTGTCGATCTGGTGAAGCTGGCGGGTTTGCCACCGTTTGCGGTGTTGTGCGAATTGATGAATGCGGACGGGACGATGGCGCGCTTGCCGCAGATCGAGGCGTTTTCGCGGGTGCATGGTTTTCCGGTGGTGTCGGTCGCCGATGTCGTGGCGGTTCGCCGGCGGATGCGCGCATGAAAAAACCGCTCCCCTTCGGGAGCGGTCGAGTCTGCCGGCGCAATGACGGGCGCGTTCAGGCGTTTTTGCCGGTCGGCGTGGTACCGTTGTCGCTTCCCGCCGGGCTGCCGGTTGGGTTGCCTGTATCGTTACTGTTTCCCTTCCCGGTTTTTTCAGCCGTTGCGTTACCGGTTTGTGCGGCGTTTTTTTCTGCCGTGCGCCAGTCGCGTCCCTGTGCGATGGCCAGCACTTCGGCTTCGGTCAGGGTTTCCTGTTCAAGGAGCGCGGACGCGCCGGTCTGAAGGGCTTGATACCGTTCTTTCAGGATGGCGCTTGCCCGTTCGAACGCCTGTTGCAAAAGGCGGCGGATTTCGCTGTCGATGACGCGGGCGGTTTCGTCGGAGTAGTTGCGGCTTTCCTGCTGGATTTCGCCGGCTTGGGCCAGAAAGACGTTGCGCGTGGTTTCGTAGGCGATTTGTCCGAGTTTGTCGCTCATGCCGTAGCGGGTGACCATGCTGCGGGCGATTTCGGTGGCGCGCACGAGGTCATCGGACGCGCCGGTGGTGACTTCGGAAAATTGCAGCGCTTCGGCCGCCCTGCCGCCCAGAAGCACGGCCATTTTGTTTTCCAGTTCCTGCTGTGTCATGAGGTAGCGGTCTTCGGTCGGGCGGTTGATGGTGTAGCCCAGCGAGCCGATGCCGCGCGGGATGATGGAGACCTTGTGGACGGTTTCGGAACCGGGGAGCGCGAGGGAGACGAGTGCATGCCCCATTTCATGCCAGGCGACGATTTCGCGTTCCTTGGGGTTGATGAGGCGGTTTTTCTTTTCCAGCCCGGCGATCATGCGCTCGATGGCGCCGGTGAAATCCTCGAGCATGACGGCGTTGTGCTGGCGTCGTGTGGCGAGGATGGCGGCTTCGTTGACGAGGTTGGCCAGATCCGCGCCGGAAAATCCCGGTGTGAGCGCGGCGATTTTTTCAACGTCGATGTCGTTGCCGAGCCGGATTTTTTTCAGGTGGACGCGCAATATCTGGATACGGCCGGTCTTGTCGGGACGATCGACGAGGATTTGCCGATCGAAGCGCCCTGCCCGCAACAATGCCGGATCGAGGATTTCGGGCCGGTTGGTCGCGCCCAGCAACACGAGTCCGGAACGGGAGTCGAAGCCGTCGAGTTCGGCAAGCAGCTGGTTAAGGGTTTGTTCTTTTTCGTCGTGTCCGCCGACGCCGTAGGCGCCGCGGGCTTTGCCCAGTGCGTCGATTTCATCGATGAAGATGATGGCGGGCGCCTGTTTTCTGGCCTGTTCGAACAAATCGCGCACACGTGCCGCACCGACGCCGACGAACATTTCCACGAATTCGGAGCCGTTGATGGAGAAGAACGGAACGCCCGCTTCACCGGCGACGGCCTTGGCGAGCAGGGTTTTGCCGGTTCCCGGCGGCCCGACGAGCAATATGCCGTGGGGAATGCGTCCGCCCAGCCGTCCGTATTTGTCGGGATCGCGCAAAAAGCCGACGACTTCCTGCAATTCTTCTTTCGCTTCATCGACACCGGCGACATCGTCGAAGGTGACCTTGATGTCTTTTTCGACATAGACTTTGGCGCGGCTTTTGCCGATGGAGAGAAAGCCGCCGCTGCCGCCCATGCCGGATTGCCCTGCCATGCGGCGCATCAAAAACATCCAGATGCCGAAGAAAACGACGGTCGGAATGATCCAGCCGAGGATGTCGGACAGGAAGGTGTTTTCGACGACGCCGGTGAAGCGCACGTCGTGGGCGGCGAGCTGGTCGGCGAGCGCGTTGTCCACCCGGGTGGTGGAAAATTCGGTTTTGCCGTTGACGGGTTCCTTGAGGGTGCCGCGGATTTCGTTGCCGACGACTTCGACCTGTGCGACATTGCCATCATTGAGCTGCTGGAGAAAGGCACTGTACGGCAGGGGTTCGCTCGGCTGGTAGTCCGCCCAGAATCCGCGTGCGAGTACGATGCCGATCACGGCGAACATGATGTACCACATGAGCCACCGGTTACGCTGGGAATTGTCGTCATTCATGGTGTTCTCCTGTCAGGTTGGCAAGGCCGGATCACCGGATGGCTTGCTATCGGCTCCAGCATAATGCCGTTTCGCTTTTCCGGCTTGATACGGGACAACGGAGCCTGCCACAAGGCGGCTGCGTCCTCACCCGCCATCGCCTGCCGCATGGCTTGTCGCTGTACGGTCATCTTAACAGACTCTGCCGTTTTGTGTCGTGAGCTGCTCAATATCCTGTCGTCCTGCGCCCTGTCCGTCGCCTGCCGGTGACGGGAAAGACACGGATCAGGATACTGCCGCCGGTGTGGTCACGACCGGCCAGCGACGGGGATTCCGCTTGCCGCCGATGACGATACCGGCACTGTCTTTTGCAGGCGTATCGTTACAGGCGGACGGCTGCGAGCGCTTCCAGGAGCACGGCGGCGGGTTTGCCCGTTGCCAGCCGGCTGGCATCCGAGAGTATCTGGCGGAAGCGTCTTGCGCCGGGCTGTCCGTGCATCAGTCCGAGCATGTGGCGGGTGATGCCGTGCATTTTCAGGCCCTTTTCGCCGTAGCGCGAGAGCTGGGTTTCGATGTAGGGGATCATGGCTTTTACGATGTCGGCCTGTGTCGGCGCCGGTGTGTCGTCGCCGTAAAAGCGCCTGTCGAATTCCGCCATGCGCCAGGGGTAATGGTAGGCGGCGCGTCCGATCATGACGCCATCAACCTGTTCGAGGTGCCGCGCGACTTCGTCGGCCGTTTCCACCCCGCCGTTGATCAGGATTTCCAGTTCGGGAAAGTCTTTTTTGAGCCGGTAAACGACGTCGTAGCGCAGCGGCGGGATGTCGCGGTTTTCTTTCGGGGAAAGTCCCTTGAGGATGGCGTTTCGGGCGTGGACGATGAAGGTACGGCACCCCGCTTCGGCGATTTCGCCGACGAAGTCGCGGACAAAGTCGTAGGTATGGACGTCATCGACGCCGATGCGGTGTTTGACGGTCACGTCGATGGAGACGGCGTCGCGCATGGCGGCGACGCAGCGCGCCACCAGCGTCGATTCTTTCATGAGGCATGCGCCGAACGCGCCTTTTTGCACGCGTTCGGACGGGCAACCGCAATTGAGGTTGATTTCGTCATATCCCCATTTTTCGCCGAGTTTCGCGCATTGGGCGAGATCGTCGGGTTCGCTCCCGCCCAGTTGCAGGGCGACGGGATGTTCTTCATCGCTGAAATCGAGATGCCGCGCGACATCACCGTAAAGCAGCGCGCCGGTCGTGACCATTTCGGTGTAAAGCCAGGTATGGCGGCTGATGAGCCGGTGGAAATAGCGGCAATGCCGGTCTGTCCAGTCGAGCATCGGGGCGACGGAAACGGTTCTTTTGGGTAGTTTCATGGATGACGTTTGCGGGATAGATACGGGTTTTTCGCCGTTTCCGGTATGGTCCGGTGTTCCCGGTACGGCGGCACGGTGCGAAGCTTATCAGATTTTCACGCGCTGGCAAGACGAGCGCTGCTTTCCGACTTTTCCTGTGGATAACCCGGTGGACAAGTTTGTGCATAACGGTGTGGAAAACGCGCCGCGAGGGGCTTGTGTCCGGGGTTTGCCGGTTTTTCCGGCGCTCGATTGTTTGCCCGTTCGGGTTTGCCGCGCATGTTCCGGTACTGGCGAAAAGCGGTTGCGCCAGTCTGGCGCGGGGTGCCGGTTCGTTCCGCTGCTCTGCCCCGCTGCGGGGTTCGCCAGCGTCCACGCGATGCCATCGCTTTGCGCTTTACCTGAAAATGGCATGATAATGCCTTGTTTTTCAAAGGTTTTCATTTTGCACAACGTCTTGCCGGTATCGTTTTGCCGGCGTTGGGCTCATGGGAGTTCCGCAGAGGAACGGGACGTCTGGTGCCGCTTTTGCATATGCACGGAAAAAACATATGTTTTTTACGGCGCAAATGGATGACGCAGGTGCGTGAAAGGATTAAGATGGATGCCGGATAAGGCGTTTGTGTGCATAACCTGTATCCGTGTTTAATGGCAGGGTTTGCGATGTTGTGTCTTTTTTATCATTTGTTCCATTTTCTTTTCCGCCGCGACGGGGATTTGCCGGCGTGTGCGGCCGGCAAGGACAAGGCGTCTTCGCGTGAAGATGACGATGAAGTGATTTTCTGGCCGTAGTCCGCCCGCTTTGGCGCGTGCGGCGTGACGGAGTTCCCGATGTCCCGTGTTTTCCAGGGGTCGTCCGTGCCGAAAGGTGTGGGCGGCTGGCTCTTGCTGCTGATCGTGATGCTGGCGTTTTATACGCCGGGGACGGGGTTGCGCGCGCTGTATCTCGATTTCGTCGTTCCGGCGCGGCTTTTGCCGGCGCTGGAGACGAATCCGGCGTGGGTGCAGTACCGCACGACGGTTTATACCCTTTCCGCGATTGTCTGGAGCGTTTCGGTTGTGGCGGCTGTCGCCTTGTGGCGATGGCACCGGCCTGTTTCGGTATGGCTCGCGCTGGTTGCGCTGTGGTTTTCCGGCCCGATTCTGCCGCTTGGGTATGCCGTCGCGGCGTCTTTCGCTTTCCGGACGGCATTTTTCCAGACCGTCAAGCCGTTTTGGCTGGCGATCGCCGTCTCGTCGATTCAGGCGACGATCTGGACGGGGTATTTGCTGCGCTCGGTGCGGGTGCGGCTGACCTATTTCGGCGGCTGATGCCGCGGCCGATCCGGCAAAGACCGTCAGCCGGGTTTACCGGTAGGTGTTTTTGACCCGTTTGGAGCGGCGCAGGTAAATATGCCAGATGATCGCGCCGATAAGAGGCTGCCAGCGTTCCCCTGCGATGCCTGCCAGTGCATACCAGACGTTGCCGGTGGTCGCCCAGGTATAAACGATCATGGCGATCGCGGGAAACAGGGCGATGAACCACAGGGCGATGATGGCGCTGTTCACGGACTTGCGGACAGGGTATTTCCACAACCGGTAGCCCGCGATGATGCTGACGATGCAGCATATGAGCAAAATGGCCCATGAAAAATGTTTGTACTGGGTGAAAGCGGGATGGTTGACGATGTCCGGAAACAGCGCTTCGGCTTTCCCGATTTCAGCGGCATGGAAAAAAATGCTGACCAGCGGACCGATGACGGTCAAGAGGATGACCAGCAGTTTCAGCCATCCGCCGACGCCTTCCGGTGCGTCCGGATAGGGAAGCGCATCTTCCTGCTGCGACCGTTCGGCAGGCGCAAGCGTCTGCCCGGAAGCGTTCGTTCCGGAAACGCCGTTGTCTTTCGGCAGGATGTCTCCGTTATCGTTTTTGTCCATGATGTCGTTTCTCCACCGGATGGCTGTCGGCCGCCCTGACGGCGCAAGCCGTGTCAGCTTTCCTCTTCCCCAGTATAGCCGTAAAGTTCGCGGATGTGACGGGATTTTCCCAGCCAGGTCGTCCATACCAGTGTCCAGAGCAACGATTTGGCCATCGGCAAGAGAACGTATCCCAGTATCTTGTAGCCGGATACGCTGATGAAAAAGAGGCAATAGACGCCTTGCAGCAACAAAACCTGCAACGGCCCGATGAGCCAGAACATCCAGCGGGCGAACTGGATGGACGCCCATTCCCTTCTCTCGCCAAGCCGATATCCCGTATAAAGGCTGACCAGCGAGGAAAAGATGACGATGAACCAGCCGTATCCGGTATAAAAGCTGAAAATGTCGGGAAAGACCCGGACGATGCCGACTCGTTCATACAGCCTGAGCTGCATCAGAAACGAGCAGGTATCGAACAGCGGATTGCCGAACATGAACAGCAGGATCAGGAAGATGAGCCAGACCGGTTCATCCGGGCGGTTTTCCGGATGTGCCTGTATCGTGTCGTCCGGCGGTGCCGTCGGGCTTTTTTCTTCCGTCGGTGCCGTTTGCTGTCCTTCCATGTTCGGGTATCGCTGCGATAAAAAAACGGCGTTCGTGAATGCCGTTACGGTACGCGTTCGCCAAAGCGGTGCCGGGCGACGCGCGAGGCGCTAATGATACAGCATATGCGCCGAAAAGACTGCCCGATTCCATAAAAGGCATGCCCTGCCCTGTCGGCCACCCATGTCCGCTACCGTTCGCCGCCCGTCTGTTGCAAGTCGGCCGCCCGCCTGCCGCCATTTGTCGTCCGTCTTTTTCTCCGTCAGCCGGACGCGTTCGCCCTGCGGATACGTGAAACGCCGCCGTTGACAGGCGATTTCGGCGAAACGGCAAGGCGATTCCGTCCATGCGTGCGGCCTGCACGCGAATCGGTACCTTATGTCTGTCCGGCGAACTTTGCCACGCGGATTTTGCCATGCCGCCGCCGTCAACTGTCCTTCCCCGTGTGCGCTTCAGGTATCGTCCGGCCAATACCGCGCCCTGACCCGACGGGAACGGTAGAGGTAACATGTCCAGATGAACGGCATGATGCACGAGAAGACAAGGTTTTTCCGTTCGGCAAGGAGCCAGAGCGCGGCGCGGACCGGGTCGCCGTACCAGAGCCATCCCGCGCTCTGGGCAAGGCAGGCGCCCGGCCATGCGAGCCACAGGACGGCGACGGCATACCAGACGGCGGCGGGACGGCGGGTTTTCCAGAGCATGATGCCGGCGGAAACGCTGAGCAGGGTCGTGAGGAAAAACACGCTCCAGATGATCCGGCAATGCCGCTGCCAGACGATGTCGTACCATATCGCGGGATCGGCCTGCCACTGGCGCGTCAGGACAAGCGATTGCGTCACGCCATGCCACAGCGGACGGCCGACGATGAAAATGAAAATCAGCAACGTCAGCCAGATACCGCCTTGCCGCTCCTTTCCGGGCATGTCGCGCTGACTGGCTGGGTCTTGTGAACGGTAACGGTCGGGCATAGGGAAATTGCTTGCGGATAACGTCAGGATTGTAACGCAACACTTTCATACAGTCCCGAACACTTTTTCAGGTATGCTGCGCCGCTGTCCGGCTTGCTGCCGTCTCCGGTTTTGCGTCGCCGCTCGCCTTTTCCACCCTGTCGCCCGGGCGTTTCGGGCTGCGCAAGGTCTCGAACCGTTCCCGAACCGCACGGTACTGGTCGATACACTGGTTCAGTTCCCGGATGGCGGCATCGCCGTCGTGTCCGACAGACAAAATGCGTCGAGCAGTCTCCGGGTCAAGTCCGGCGTCCGTTTTTCCAGCTGCATCGGCGGCACGTCCGGAACAGGACAATCCGCCGGCGGTACGGACGGGGATTGACAGCCTTGTATCGCCGCGAGCGATACGAGCCAGCAAAGCATGGTATTTTTCCTGTGCATCTTTGTTTTCCTTTTCTCTTGTCGCCTGCAAGCGACTGATTTCATGGTGCAATGTCCGGTTGTTTTCCATCACTTCGGCCAGCCGCGCGTTTTCCTGTCGCGCCTGTTGCGCGAGATACCGGTCGTGTCCGGCCTGACTGACGGCGCTTCCCGTCCGGTACCCCGCCAGCGTGCCGATGATGAAGGCGATCAGTGCCGCCAGTACGATTTTCCGCATGTGTGTCTCCTTTCGCCTGTTTTCACTTCGCCGCGATTGTCTTTCCGTTTGACGACGTCCCCTTGCACATGGCGTATTCCGCTTCCCGCCGCTTGACGAGTCCCGGCAAGACCTTGCCGCCCGCGCGGTTCCAGCGCCTGATTTCCTCGCATGCGCCGCCGTAATCGCCGGCGTTGAGTTTTTTCACGAGGGTGGAGCGGCAAAACGCCCCTGCCCCGATGTTGTAGGACAGCGAGATGTAAGCGTCGAATTCGTGCTGGTACAGCGGGACATGGATGCAGGCGCGGATGGCGTCGGCATGTTTTTCCGTACTTTCCAGCAGTTGCACAAGCGCCCGTTCCGGTGTGGTCTTGTCGCCCATCTTCACACCTGACGTTTCGCCGTAGCCGATGGTGGGAATGCCGGCCGCGTCACGGTAGGCTTCGCCGCGATAGCCTTCGTGCGTGGCGATGGCGACCAGCAGTGCCGCACCGATGCCCAGCGCACCGGCAGCCATCCGGGTTTTCTTTCCGTCCATCATGCCCCCCTGTGCGGCCAGTTGACGATGGCATACCACAGTGCATAAGCCGCGGACGAGAGGCTGCCTGTCCAGATGAGCAGTTTGCCGAACCAGCGAACGGCCTTGAGCGTGCCGTCGCCCGCGCGGAATATTTCCACCAGCATGGACGTGTTTTTCTCGATCCGTTCCAGCCGTTCGTCCTGCTTGCGGTTGGTTTCGATCAGGCTGTTGATGGCGTCGGTATGTTCGTTGAGTTTCTGCCGGATGAGCGCGTGCGCGGCTTCCGGTTCGTGCGGCAATTCGTCCCGGATCGTCATTTCGCGTCTCCCGCCGTCACGGAGCCTGCCGGTGTCTTGCCGGGGCCTTTGGCTTTCGCCGGTTCGTGCTGTCTCTGGTATCCGTCCATATGCTTTCCTTTCTGCCGGCAACGGTATTTCCGGCCATGGGGTTTTCCGATAAAAAAAGCCCGCGCGAGGCGGGCTGTTTTCCCTGCGGTATCCGGTACGATTGCGCCGGAAAAACCTGCGGGCGATAAAAAACCCCGCCGGTCTAGCCGTGCGGGGTTTCGTGTGTTCTGTCGGATATGTGCTGTCGCCGCTACCCGTCGCAAGACGGGCCTGGCGAATGCGATCAATGAGAGAGAAGGCAGGGAAGCTATCTGGTTGCAATCATTCCCTGCCTTCAATCCATCAAAAACCGGCAATCGTTCAGCGGATGTCCCGTGCAAACGGTGCCATATGCCGGATGACATGCCGGTTCAACGATTTTACATGCTGTTGCCCCGGCTAGCCAATAGCATGTTGTACCGGGATGCCGGGTATTTCGTCCTGCCGGAGAAGGTACGGCATAACGCGGCATGCGCCCCCCTGTCGCGCAGGGTGTTTGCCGCGATGGCGCGGCGGCATTTCGACGGTTTGTCTTTCACCGGTTTTTCACGATTCCATCCGGTGTTTTTGCCGGAGACTGCCTTGCCCGCGGCATGCCGGTAGCGTGCCAGCCGCTCGCGTTCGTAATGCAGATCGTCTTTTTTCCATACCCAGTCGAACAGGGCGTCTTGCCTGCCGCTTTCCTGTGCGGGATGTATCGCTTCGGACATCCTTTTTCTCCTTTGCGCCTGTCCTGTCCCGGGCCTGCGGCCTTGCGGAAAGAAACAGGGCTTGTTACATGGCATAAAAAAAGCTCCGCCGTGCGGAGCCATGAGTCGAACTGGTGCGTGCGGGATGCACTTGCGTATCGCCAGACATATCGTATCGCCGCATGGCTTGCGTCCCGTTGCGCATGGTTGCGCCGTGTCGCATACGACGGGCATCCCGGTCTTGCGCGCTTTTGGGCGAGCGCGCCCACCACAATCATGATTGTAAGGGGTATTTTTCTTCTGTCACCCCCCTGCCGCTTTCCGGCATGCCGGCGCGCCCGCTTGCGGTTTCAGCTGCCGCCCCCGACGCCATGCCCGGCCTGCGACCGGATGCATGGCGCTGTGCGTGAGCAGGCAGCGCCCCGCCATCTTCGGCACGATCGCTTTCACGGCGTGCCGGTATGCCTGCGTCGTCTGCGGCATGTTTACCGCACGCGAACCGCTGCGCCGCCGCATTTCCAGTCCGATCGCCCGTTCCATTTCCGGCGGCAGGCTGTTGATACAGCATTCGACCGCTTCCATCCGGGCGCGGCACAGGATTCCGTCATCGTCGTCATCGCAAACCGCCGCGTTTTCCTGTGCATCGTAACCGTATGGCGAACTGGTCCTTATGCCCAGCTGCGGTCGCCATTGCCGCGTCCATTCATACCAGTCCTGCAACAGGGCTTCCGCCTGACGTACCAGTTCCGGCCGGATGGTTTCTTCTCTCAGGTCTGACGGCATTTTTCACTCCTTTTTCATCGCTTTTCATCCATTCAGGCACCATATGGCTAGCCATATATGGACTATACCGCGATTTCCGGGGTATCCGGCACAATAATGCGCCGTTGCGTATGGTGATGCGGATATTTCCGGGATGCCGGCCATGCCTTCGCGTTCAGGGGCAAAATTCGCCGATGGTGGCGTGTGCCTGCGGAAAGGCTTGCAAAAGACGTGTTTTCTCGCCCAGTTCGAAGTCGGCGAAATCGAAGCCCGGCGATACGGTGCAGCCGACGAAGGAAAAGCCGGTACCGGCGCAGGGTTTCGCACCGAACCAGACGCCGGCGGGAACGACGTACTGGACGTATTGCCCGGCTTCGATGTCTTGTCCCAGCACGATTTCTTTTGCCGTGCCGTTCGGGAAAATCATCGCCAGACGCAAGGGACCTCCGCCGTAGAAGTGCCATATTTCGTCGGAGCGGATGCGGTGCAGTCTGGAGACGTCGCGGTTTTCAAGCAGGAAGAGAATGGCGGTCGAGCAATGGCGAGGTCCCGAAAAGCCTTCGGGCAATGCCTCGCGCGCGATGACGGTATCGCTGCGCCAGGTTTCACGGTAATAGCCACCTTCCGGATGGGGTTCGAGGCGATAATGTGCGATCAGGGTAGCGGCCTGCATGGGGTGTCCTCCTTTTTCCATGACGGGATTGTATCCCCGAAGCGGCAGTCAAATACCGGTATCCCGCTTTTTCCGCATGGTCTCCACACGATGGCCGATATTGTTATTTTGACGTGATTTGCAGATGTTTTTCGATATTTTCATGAAAAATGATGGCATTTTCGCCGAAAATGCAAAAATGATTAGGCACAACTCCCCATTTTTTGCGATAATACAATCCTCGAAACAACTCTTTATTCGTCTATGGAATGGCTGTTTGATCCGGCAATCTGGATCGGTCTGTTGACCCTGGTCGTACTGGAAGTCGTCCTCGGTATCGATAATCTTGTTTTTATCGCCATTCTGGCCGACAAACTCCCCACCAAGCAGCGCAATCATGCCAGACTGACCGGTCTGGTGCTCGCCATGTTCATGCGGCTGGCGATGCTCTCGCTGCTGTCCTGGATGATCACGCTGACGAAACCGCTGTTTTCCATCTATACGGTTTCCTTTTCCGGGCGTGACCTGATTTTGCTCATAGGCGGTATTTTCCTGCTGTTCAAGGCGACGATGGAATTGCATGAACGGCTCGAAGGCCGCCCGCACCCGCAGGATGAACAGCGTGTCTTTCCGAGTTTCTGGGTCGTCGTGACCCAGATCGTGGTGCTGGACGCGATTTTCTCGCTCGATTCGGTCATCACCGCCGTCGGGATCGTTTCGCATTTGCCGGTCATGATGGCGGCCGTCGTCATCGCCGTCTGCATCATGGTCTGGGCATCGAAACCGCTGACCGAATTCGTCAGCAAGCATCCGACCGTGGTCGTGCTGTGTCTGTCGTTTTTGCTGATGATCGGCCTGTCGCTCATCGCCGAGGCGGTCGGTTTCCATATTCCGAAGGGGTATCTGTACGCCTGTATCGGATTCTCGGTGCTGATCGAACTGTTCAACCAGATCGCGCAGCACAATTTCATGAAGCATATGGCGAAAATCCCGTTGCGCGACCGCACGGCGGATGCCGTGTTGCGCCTGCTCGGCGGCAAGACCCGTACCGAGCCGCGCGAGCTGGAAGCCGAGGAAAAAACGGTGATCGCCGAAGAACCCGCTTTCGGCGAGGAAGAACGCAACATGGTTTCCGGCGTGCTGACGCTGGGCGAACGCCCGATCCGTTCGATCATGACGCCGCGCAACGAAGTCAGCTGGGTCGATCTGGATGACGATGCCGAAAAAATCCAGGAACAGTTGCGCAATACCCCCCACAGCTTTTTCCCGATCGCCCGCACCCGTCTGGACAATGTCCGCGGCATCGCCCGCGCGCAGGATCTGATGGACGATCTGCATACCTACGGCCGGATCAACGACGAGAGCATCCGCGAAGTCATCGTCATTCCGGAATCGGTCGGCGTGCTGCAGGCCATTGATCTGTTCAAGACTTCGCGTGGCCAGATGGCGCTGGTCGTCGATGAATACGGTTCCGTCGAGGGGCTGGTCACGCCGATCGACATTCTGGAAGCCATCGCCGGCGAATTCCCCGACGAGGATGAGCAGCTCTCTGTGAAGGAGGTCGAGGACGGGGTCTGGGATATCGACGGCGCGACGGATCTGTACAGCGTCGAACAGACGCTGGAAACCGACGGGCTTGTCGATGAGGAGCAGGAATATTCGACCCTGAACGGCTTTTTGCTGGAACGTTTCGGCTCGGTTCCGCAAGTGGGCCAATCCTTCGAATATGACGGTTTCCGCTTCGAAGTGCTCGAAATGCGCGGCCGCCGTATCCTGACCGTCCGTATCACGCGCC
Organism: Oxalobacter paeniformigenes; assembly: GCF_027158465.1. Taxonomy (NCBI): domain Bacteria; kingdom Pseudomonadati; phylum Pseudomonadota; class Betaproteobacteria; order Burkholderiales; family Oxalobacteraceae; genus Oxalobacter; species Oxalobacter paeniformigenes. Next base: position 577,060 of record NZ_JAMKYL010000001.1, on the reverse strand, counting down.
TGGCCAAATCCCATCCTGCCGAGGACGAACGCTAGCGTTTGCCGGGCGCCGTCGGGCGCACCGGCCGCTGATCCTTTTTCGCCCGTTGTCCGTCCCGAAATCCGGCATGGCGTCGGGTACGGTTCACACAGCGTTTCCCGCAACGGCATCCTCTTGTTACAATAACCGGCTTCAATATATCGAACCGGGCAGGCAATTCCTTCTTTCGTTCTGCCCTGCAACCATCGGAAAGGGTCGGCATCGGCATGGACGGCATTATCGAACTGATCAAACAATTCAACAGTTTCGTCAGCGGCCCCGTATTGCTGCCGCTTCTGGCGGGAACCGGCCTTTTCCTGACCGTCGGCTACCGTTTCATGGTGCAGCGCCGCATTCTCTACGGTTTCCGGATGATGTGGCGCGGCCGCCGCAAGGAAGGGACGGCCGGCGATATTTCCCCTTTCAACGCCCTGATGACCGCGATGTCCGCCACGGTGGGCACCGGCAATATCGCGGGGGTGGCCACGGCGATTTTCTGCGGCGGGCCGGGTGCGCTGTTCTGGATGTGGCTGATCGCGCTGGCCGGCATGGCGACGAAGTTTTCCGAAGCGGTACTCGCGGTGCATTTCCGCGAACAGGATGAACACGGCAACTATATCGGCGGCCCCATGTACTATATCCGCAAGGGACTGGGCGAAAAATGGAAATGGCTGGCGTTTCTCTTCGCCTGCTTCGGCATGTTCGCCGGTTTCGGCATCGGCAATACCGTGCAATCCAATTCGATCGCCGATGCGATGCATCATACCTTCGGGGTGCATCCCGTCATCAGCGGCATCATTACGGCGATTCTGGTCGGGCTGGTGCTGCTGGGCGGTATCAAGCGCATCGGCGAGGTGGCGGGACGTCTCGTGCCGTTCATGGCGGTCTGCTATTTCGCCGCCGGCATCCTCATTCTGATCCTGAATTTTTCGGAAATCCCGTCGGCCGTCGCGACAATCGTCAAGAGCGCGTTCACGCCGGTATCGGCCGCCGGTGGCTTCGCCGGCGCGACGGTCTGGGCGGCGATGCGTTTCGGTATCGCGCGCGGCATCTTTTCCAACGAAGCCGGCATGGGCAGTTCCCCGATCGCGCATGCCACCGCCATCACCGACAGCCCCGCACGGCAAGGCACGATCGCCATGCTCGGTGTCTTTCTGGATACCATCGTCATCTGCTCGATCACCGGTCTGGTCATCGTCATCACCGGCGCATGGCAAAGCGGCAAGAACGGCGCGGCCATGTCGGTCGTCGCATTCGAACAGGCGCTGCCCGGCGCGGGACAGTATATCGTCAGCATCGGGCTGGTTTTGTTCGCGCTCACGACGATCATCGGCTGGAGCCTTTACAGCGAAAAATGCACGCAGTACCTGTTCGGCATCCGCTCGGTCATGCCGTTCCGTGCGCTGTGGGTGCTGGCGATTCCGGTCGGCACGCTGCCTTTCGTCGATCTGGCTTCATTGTGGCTGGTGGCCGATACGCTCAATGCCCTGATGGCGATTCCGAACCTGATCGCCCTGCTGATGCTTTCCCCCGTCCTGTTCCGGATCGCGCGGGAATACTGGCGCGCCGTCGATTCCGCCGAAAAGGCGTTGCGCGACAACAGCGATACGGAAGAAACCGCGCCATAACGGCAACGATACCGACACCGTCTCCTGACGGCAGTCATACGCCTGCCGCATCATGCTCCTGTTCCGGCGGGGGGATTTTCGCCGACCGCGCATACAGGATGACCAGCGCAATCCCCGTCAACGCGCAAACCGTGCCCGCAGCGAATACGGATGAATAGCCAAGCGCCGTCGCCATCATGCCCGTGGCAGGCCCGGTGAACGCATACGAAATATCCTGGAACGCCGCATAACCGCCGATGGCCGTCCCTCTGGCCTGTACCGGAACGCGCCTGACGATTTCGACGCCCAGCGACGGGAACATGAGCGAGCAGCCGCAGCCGGTTATCATCGCGCCGGCCAGCGCGACCCAGGCATTGCCCGCGAAAAAGATGAGTGCCTGCCCTGCCGCCTCGACGGCAAGCGATACCATGGCGACTTTCATGCCGCCGATTTTGTCGGGAAGGCTGCCGAAGATGACCCGCACCCCGACGAATGCCACCCCGAAACAGCTCAGGGCCGCGCCGGCATGTTCCCAGCCTTCGGAAACGAACAGCAGCGACATGAAGGTGCCGATCAGGGCGAACCCGCAGCCTTGCATGGCCAGCGCGAGACCGGGTTGCCAGATCGCTTTCGCGACGGTATGCAAGGCGACCTGTCTGCCGGGCGAAACCGGAATTTCGGGAATGCGTCTGTCGAGCATGAAGGCGATGAGCGGCAACAGTACGGTGACAAGTCCCAGCGCGACGAAACCGGCCTGTCCGTTCATCCACAGGCCCAGCGGCGCACCGGCGGCGAGCGCACCGTAAATCGCCATGCCGTTCCATGACATGATCTTGCCCGCGCGGTTCGCGCCGATCAGTCCGATCGCCCAGGTGAAGTTGCCGGAAACCAGCAGGCTTTCGCCGAAGCCGAGCGAGAGCCGTCCCGCAATCAGCAGGCCATAGCGTGCCAGCGGCGGCAGCGGGAGCGCGGCGGCGAGCAAATACAGCGCGCCAGCGGCCGAACAGGCCAGCATGCCCCGCAAGGCGGTTTTGCGCGCGCCGCTGTTGTCGGCGAGACGTCCCGCATAGGCACGGGTGAGGACGGTGGCGATGAACTGGCAGCCGACGGCGATGCCGACCAGCGTATTGGAAAGCCCCAGTTCGTGATAGACGAACAGCGGGATGACCGGCAGGGGCAATCCGACGGTCAGATAGGTGAGAAAAACGGCCAGCGACAGCGCGCCGAGGGTTCGGTTTTCAGCCGGTATGCGGCCGACGGGAAAAAGGGACATGATCCTGACTGGCTGATACGATATCCGGAGGACAGGTGCTGGCCGCGGAAAGCGCGGCGGCCCCTTTTCCGGCAAACGACGCCATTATCGTGCCGCCGGATGCAAAAGGCAAACCGGCGGTGGCCGTGTTCAGAACTTGTGGTTCAGCCCGATCTGGATACCGGTCATGGAGCTGCGTTCGGTGCCGTTGCTGTTGTAGATCGCGCCGATGGCCGGGTCGCTGTTGTCGACATAGGTCAGGCTGCTGTACAGGGTCGTACGCTTGGAAAATTCGTAGTTGTAGCCGACGGCATATTTGTTGGCATGGCCGTCATAGATACCGGCGTCGATTTCCCCGCGGTTGTAGGATGCCAGAATGATGTGCGGTCCCATGCGGTAGAGCAGACCGGTGAGCCATTCGGACTGGTTGCCCGCCTTGCCAACGAGTTCGTTGAGCTTGAATACCGTGCGTTCATAGCCGAGGAACAACCTCAGATCGCCCCACTGGTAGGTTCCGCCCACATCCCAGAGATAGGAATTGCCGGAATCCGCGACACGCTCGAAGTTCGCCAGCAACATGACCGGGCCGTTGCGGTAGCGTGGGTTGATGGCGAAGCCGTCGTTGCCCTCGCGACGAACGAACTGGTCTTCGGCGGAATCGCCGTGTTTGTCGTCGCCCAGTGTATAGGTCAGTCCCAGTTCGAAGCCGTTGATGTTCGGACTGTCATAGCGGACGGTATCGCTGAGGAAATGCGAGTGCAGCAGGCTGTTGACCGAATACGAGGATGCGATGCCGTTCTGGTCGAACGGGTCGATCATCGTGAAGGTTTCGGCCACGAGGCTCATGACGCGTCCGAGACGCACGGCACCCCACTGGCCGGCCAGTCCGACGTTGGCATACCCCGTCCATCGCGTATCGTCGTTGCGTCCCAGGCGGTTGCGCAGTTTTTCATCCCAGCTGTAACTGCTGCTGGGGGTGCCGTCATTGAGGCGGAAACGCTGTTCCAGCTCGAACGTCGCTTTCAGCCCGTTGCCCAGATCCTCGGTGCCACGAAAGCCGATACGGCTGGACATATAGTCGCCCATGCGGACATCCGAACCGGATTCCTTGATGAGGCCGGTATCGAGAATACCGTAGATATTGACGGAAGATTGGGCATATGCCGCTGCCGAAAGCAGGCCGGACAATACGGCGGCAACCAGTGTTTTTTTCATGTTCAGTTCCGATATCGAGTGCCGTGACGGCAGGCGGTTGGCAAAAAGGCGCAAAAAGCGGTGAAACGGCTGCTGGAAACGATTGCACGACAAACGCACTTTCCGGTGCAGTTCGCGCATAAAATGCGTCTTTATACCTTAATTAGCGCAAACGGGAAAGAGTACGTTGTGCAAACACAAAAAACGGCAGGAATTTCCGCCGGCTTGCACGAAAACGTTTTCGTTCGGCAAAAAACCGCAAAATACGGAAAATCAGGCGAAGATATGCAACGATAGATGAAAATACGCGCAAGATGCAAACCGGGCGACGACGAAAAAGCGCAAACAGGACCGGCAGGCGGCATGCGCCGCCATGCACCCTCTCCCGCTCTTACAGGTTCTGTTCCAGATAGGGGTCGTCTTTCATCATATAGTTGCGGACATAATCGGCGACGCCTTCCTCGAGACTGTGGAACGCCACATCGCAACCGGCTTTTTCCAGCCAGCCCATTTCCGCCTGCGTGAAATACTGGTATTTGCCCCTGAGACTTTCCGGCATGTCGAAATACTCGATGACGGGCGGCATGTCCATCGCGGCATAGACGGCACGCGCCAGATCGTTCCATGTCCGCGCCCGTCCGGAACCGATATTGAGAATGCCGTTGACTTCGGGATGTTCCAGCAGCCAGTACAGGACATTGACGCAGTCTTTCACATAGACGAAATCGCGGAACGATTCCCCGTCGCCGTATTGCGGATTGTCCGACTTGAACAGGCGGATCGGCAGCCCCTTGCGGATATCGGCGAAGACTTTGCAGATCACGCTTTTCATGTCGCCCTTGTGGTATTCGTTCGGGCCATAGACGTTGAAGAACTTGACGCTGGCGATGGAAGCAAGGCGTTTTTCACGATACGCCCACATGTCGAAAAGCTGTTTGGACCAGCCGTAGGCATTGAGCGGCTTGAGCTTGAGCGCCGTGTCGATGCTGTCGGAAAAGCCCATCGAACCGTCGCCGTAGGTGGCTGCGCTGCTGGCGTTGATGAAGCGCACGCCCCGTTCCATCGCGCGGCGGCAAAGCAGTTCGCTGTACTTGACGTTGTTTTCCATCAGGAAATCGACATTGCGTTCCGTCGTCGAGGAACACGCACCCAGATGGATGATGCCGTCGATCTTGTAATGCAGGCGGTTGTCTTCCAGCATCTTGCGGAAAGTATCCCGGTGCAGATAATCGGTGAAACGGCGATTGACCAGATTGTGCCATTTCTCGCTCGATGCCAGATTGTCCACCACGATGATGTCGTCGATGCCCATCTGGTTCAGTTTCCAGACCATGGCACTGCCGATGAAACCGGCGCCGCCTGTCACGATATACATGTCGATTCTCCCGTTTGTGTCCCGTTTGTGCGTCAGGACAGACTGTCCGCGTCCGGCGTTTCGCCGCGATACGTCCTGCCCTGCGGCCTGCCACGCGGCAGGCAAGTTGTCCAGACCGGCATTTTAACCTGTTTTGTCCCGTCATCGCCGTTTTTGCACCCGTCGCGGACGATTCACCCGGCGGCAATCACAGCGTGCAGGCAAACCGCACGGGATTTGATGCGGTCGTCTGCACCGATTTTCAAAATACGTTAATATGGTGCTTCAGGGAAACATTTTGGGCGTTCCCTCCCCCCACGATAAGGAAAAATCATGTTCAGAAAACTTGCATCCCGTTCTCTTGCCGTCGTATGCGGCGCCACGATTCTTGCGGCATCCGGCATGATGGGCGTCATGAACGCGGCCCATGCCGAATATGTCGGCCCCAGCAAGGTCCGGCAGTACAAGAACGTCGCCGAAATCCTCAGGGAACCGGTTGACGATACCTATGTGACCCTGCGCGGCAAGATCATCATGCAGCTGACCGACAAGATGTACCAGTTCTCCGACGGTTCCGGTGTCGTCAACGCCAAGATCGGTCCGAAGGAATTCGGCGGCCAGCGCATCGATGCCAACACCCCTGTCGAAATCTGGGGCAACATCCATGAAGACCCGATGAGGAAAGATTTGCACATCGACGTCAAGCGCCTGACGATCGTCAACTGATTTTTGCCTGCACATTCCGCCCCGTCTTACGGATATGTGTCCAACCCTTTTTTTCAACGACAACGCCAAAAGCAAAGGAGAAAACATGCTCAAGAAAATCGCCGCCACCCTGCTTGTCGCTTCCGGTGTCATGTGTGCCGCCAGCACGGCACAAGCCCAGTACACCGGCCCAAGCCAGGCCGTTTCCTACAAAAACGTTGCCGAAATCCTGAAAAACCCGGTCGATGACACCCGTGTCACCCTGCGCGGCAAGATCATCAACCGCATTTCCAATGACATGTACCAGTTCACCGACGGTACCGGTACCATCAAGGTCGAAATCGATGAGGAAGATTTCGCAGGCCAGCGCGTGGACGCCAACACCCAGGTCGAAATCTGGGGCAAGGTCGACAAGGACCTGATGCGCGCACCGGAAATCGATGTCAAGCGTCTGACCGTCATTCGCTGATTCCCGCCCGCACGAACGGAACGGCATGACCGTTCCGTTCTGTCGCCGGATAGGGGCTTGCGTCAATTCCGTTTGCGCATGCCGTTTCGTTTCCCGCAAAACCTTCATGACCGAGACCTGAAACAGGACGTTGCAAGCACTCCGTTTTTCCGATACATTTCCGCTTTTCCGGTGCGCATCCATCCGAAACGGCATGGGGCGTTCCTGATCTGAAATCCCATCTGACGGACTATCGTGAGACCGACCCTATACTATGACGCACGCCTGAAAGGCGTCGCTACCGCCGGCAACGGCGAAAAACGACTGGTCATTGAATACCGTGGCAGGGAACTGTCGCTGCCTGCCGATCCGGCCAATGCCCTGCATTACGAAAAACGCCTGAACACCTCCGGCGCGGACGCCGTCATCATCGGACTGGCCAGGCTCATCCGCAAGAAACCCCAGGGCGGCAACAGGCCGCGCCTGTTTTACCGGTTCGACGCCTATGTCGACCAGAGCCTGCGCCGCGCCTTCGAACTCGACGATTACGAATTCATCGACAGCGACTACAACATCAATTGCATCGGCTGGCGAAACGACAAGAATCCGGACGGTTTTCTCGCACCGCGCGGCATCATTCCCGGCGAGGGCGGCCGCTTCGTCTCGGACAATACGGCAAAACATGCCGTCGCCATTCCCTTCGAATTCATCGAACTGGCGACCCGCATGAAAACCGATCCCGTCAGCGTCATCCAGCTTTTCATCGCCGACGTCTGTCATCTGCAAAACACGCCGGAACTGCCGCGCGCGGACGGATTTTCCAGTCGCGGAACGGAAACCTCGCGCAAGGCGCAGGACTATCTCCGGCAGGCGTGGCGGCTGAAAAAAGACTTTTTCTGACCCGCGTCATCCATTCCCGCAACCGGTGTCATCCCGCCGTCATGTCCGGCGTGATATAATGACGAAAGGTTTCATCGCCAGACGCACCTTTCATGCGTGACCGGTTCATCCGCGCGCACGGTACGTCCACCGGACGGCAGCGGCAGTTTTTCCGTTCCCGTCCCTTCCTGTTGCGGCAACAGGCCGTGCGCGACCCTTTCGCTTCGCCTGCGAAAACGGTTCGCCGGCTTCCCGTTGCAAAACATCCGCCCGGCAGGACGGCGGTGACGGACATACTCACACATCCAACGGTCAATCTGGCGTACCTGTCAAGACGATACAACCCGTTTTCATACTCGCCGTCCGGTTCATCCGGCACCTGTCTGTTTTCACGCGAACGTCATTCCCGCAAGCGGCCCATGCCGGACTTGCCGCATGTTCCCGCACGGACATCGTCCGGAACCGGTACGGCCGGCGATACCCGCCGAACCCGCACAACGCGCCGCAAAACGGCGCAAGCCAGAGGAATATCATGGTCAAAAGCAATTTTCATATCAGGGAACTGACATCCGCCGACCTGGATCAGTACAATGCCCTGTTGCGTTACGCCTTCCAGGTCACGGAAAAAAACCTTCAGGATTATGGCTGGGAAGAGGACGATATCAAGCAGTCCAAATTCCCGATTCTCGAACGCGCCGATGTCTGGGGCTGTTTCGATGACAAGACACTCGTGTCCCAATTCGCGGTCTATCCGCTCAAAATGAACGTCCATTCCGCCGTGTATCCCATCGGATTCGTCACGAGCGTGGCGACCTATCCGGAATATTCCGGTATGGGACTGATGTCGAAACTCATGAAATGCGGACTCACGGAAATGCGCAGGAACGGACAATCGCTTTCGCTGCTGTATCCGTATTCCATCCCGCTGTACCGCAAACGGGGCTGGGAAATCGTCTCGGACAAAATGTCGTACCGCATCCGCGATATCCAGCTGCCGCGCCATCTCTCGGTTCCGGGATATGTCCGCCGCGTCTCGTGGGACAATACCGATTTCATGACGCTGCACACCCGTTTCGCGAACCAGACCCACGGCTGCCTGTACCGCAACCGGCTGGCATGGGAAGAATACTGGCGATGGATCGAGGACGATACCGCCGTGGCGATCTATTACAACGCCGACGACAAACCGCAGGGATACATGGTCTATCTCATCAAGGACGACGTCATGTACATCCGCGAGACCATCTATCTCAACAGCGAGGCGCGAAAGGGGCTGCTCAAATACATCAGCGCCCATGAGTCCATGGTCAACGAAGTCAGGGGCAGCAACTATTTCAGCGAACCCGTCGCTTTCAGTCTGGACGACAGCGACATAAAAGAAACGATCCGCCCCTATATCATGGGACGGATCGTCGATGTGGCGATGTTTCTCGAAAACTACCGTTGCGACCCGGACGCGACCGGAAAAATCACGCTGCACATCACCGATTCCTTCCTCGAATGGAACGACAAATCCTTCACCCTCGTGTTTTCCGGCGGAAAAGTCTCGCTCGCCGAAGGCGGTGCGCCGCATGAGGCTTCCATGTCCATCGGCACGCTGACGACCCTGCTTCTGGGCTACAAACGCGCTTCCGAGCTGGCCAGACTGGAACGGATCACCGCAAGCGATGCCGCCTTGCGCCTGCTGGACAATGCCCTGATCTCGGAAAAACCCTATATCTCGGATTACATCTAGCGCAAACGCCGGGCGTCACGGATTGTCGCGGTAAGACGGCGAATTGCCGCCCGGCATGCTTCCCTGCTTTCTGGGATCGCGCATGAAAAACGGCACCCGTCTGGGCGCACCGGGCTGTTTCGCTCTCGGATCGGGGTTGCCGCGATTGAGAATGTCGATCAGCTGATCTTCCAGCTGAAGCATCATCTTGTCGATTTCCCTTTCTCCCTCAGGCGACAACTCCGCATCCCTGCCGCCGGGTTCCATGCCATTCGAACCGGACTGGCGGAAGCGTCCGCCGGGCGCCGTGTCGTTCCAGTAGCGTTCGCGCGACTTCTCGAATAAACGTTTTCTGTAATCGGACATCATAGAACGATCCGGATCGGAATAAGAACGCCCGTCTTCTTTTGCGGCATCCATCAATTCCTGGCGGCGGTTCCCTTCGTCAAGCCATTTGTCCAGCGCCATACCGGCTTCATAGAGATTGTCGGCCGAACTGGGCATCGACAGCGCCTTGATGAATCCATTCATGAAATTGTTCATACATACTCCTTCCCTGACTAAGATTGCCTGTATATCCCGGCGATACGGCCAGCGCGGCCCCACGGGACACCCCTTTTTTATACCCCGCCCGGAGACGGACAACGGACTTTCGTGGCACTTTTCCGCCGGAGCTCCCTTGCCCGGAAAAACCGCCTGTCCGGAACATGGCTTACATCCGCGGCATGATGGGTTACAATAAAAAATTCGCTGTCGCGTCCGGCAGCCATCATCCGGCCCGTCCACAAAACGCCCGTTTCCCGATGAAAAACAAGCTGATCCGAATTCTTTGCGCCTGTGTCGCGCTCTTTCCGCTTTGTGCCTCCTGCGCCGGCACGCTCCAGCTGCAGGCGGAGGCCATCGCCGCCGGCGATTCCGCCGACGTCGGTCTGGCGATAGAAGCCACAGGCTCCGGCGAACGTGCGGCCGTGCGTGCCGGAAAGGCTTACCCGATGTACAGCATCGTGAAGTTTCCGCTGGCGCTGGCCGTACTCGAACGGGTCGATCGCGGGGAACTTCGGCTTGACGACACCATCACGATCACCCCGGCCGATCTGAAACCGGATACCATCAGCCCCTTGCGCGAACGCTACGAAGGCCAGACCGCCGAGGTCAAGACAGTCGATATCCTCTACGAAACCATCGCCCATTCCGACAACAACGGTTGTGACATCCTCATGCGCCAAATCGGCGGCCCCGGGGCCGTCGAACGCTACGTACAATCGCTCGGCATCACCGGCATGCACATCGGCGCGACCTGTACCGCGATGCATGACACCCCCGGCATGCGCATGGCCAACACCGCCACCCCCGAAGCGGCCAACCGGCTGCTCGCCCTGTTTTACGGAAAAGAACTGTTGCACCCCGACAGCCATGAACTGCTCTGGGAATACATGCAGGAAACCATGACCGGGCCGGGACGCCTGCGCGGGCCGCTGCCTGCCGGAACCGTACTGGCCCACCGTACCGGTACCGGCGAAAATCCGTCCGACGGCAGCACGACCGTCAACGATATCGGCATCATCGTGTTGCCTGACAAACGTCCCGTCTTCATCAGCGTCTTCGTCACCGGAGCACGCGGCTCCATACTGGACGCCGAAAAAACGATTGCCGATCTCTCGCAAGCCGCCTGGGACTACTACAGCAAAGAAAAAGACGGCAACCCGATCGACATCGCCGAGCGTGGCGTGCGCGAACTGCTGCGACTGGAAACCCGCCCATGAGCCATACGGCACGCCTGCATCCGGCCTGAAACGCGAAAAAACGCAAACTTCACCGTAAAAAACACAAAGTCCACCGAAAAAAGCATCAAGTTACGGAAATTTTGTGTTACCATGCACGCGCCTCGCACCTTGGGAAACGCTGCGGCACATGACCGGCCGTTCGCGCCGTGCAGGCCGAAGCGGCGCCGGTGGGCGACACCGGACACCCCCAGGTCAAGCCGGGCGGAAAGCGACTGCCATCCGCCGGCGCGGCAAGGCAGACCGACCGCCCCGAAAGGCATTTATCCACCCCATTCCGGAGAAAGGAGAACCCGACCGATGAAAAAACACCCGATCCACCATGAGATCGTCTGTGACAACTGTGGAAAGAACATCCATCACGACAGCATGGCCGTCACGACCGAAGTCCGACAGACCCTGCTGACCTTCTGCTCGGAACAATGCGACGCCGAACGTCGTGCCAACATCGCCCTGAGAGAAATGACCTGGGGCAACGCTTCCTGACCGGCGTACGCACTGCCTGTCCAGAAGCCGGGCGAGAACATCGTCCCTTCCGGACATGGCAACCACCCGCCCCGTGATACACCGGCTGGCGAAACACTCCCTTCAGCGGTTACAATCCACGCATTGCCTACATTGCCGCCCCGCATATCGAAGGAAATCCGTAACCGCACCATGAAATTCCGCACCATCCTCGCCGCATGCTGCTTTTCGCTCGGCATCTGGCACACCGCCGTCTCCGCCGCCCCCGCACTTCAGGAAAAAATCGCCGCGACGATCGAAGGACACCAGGCTGTCGTCGGCGTCGTCATCGAAAACGCGGATGCCACCGACACCGTCGCCATCGCGCCAGACGAGGCTTTCCCCATGCAAAGCGTTTACAAATTCCCCATCGCGCTCGCGGTTCTCGACCGGGTGGAAAAAGGCGAACTCTCTCTGTCGCAACCCATCACCGTCACAAGGGATGAACTGCGTCCCGACACATGGAGCCCCCTGCGCGACAAATACCCTGTCGGCAAAACCGTGCGTATCCCCCTTGCCGAAATCGTGCGCACCACCATCTCGGAGAGCGACAACAACGGTTGCGACATCCTGCTGAAACTGGCCGGCGGCCCGGAAAAAGTCACTACATGGCTGCGGCAACACGGCATCGACGGCATGACCGTCGCCACCACCGAACGCACCATGCACAGCGACTGGAACATCCAGTACAAAAACCGCACCACCCCGGCGGCCGCCACCGCACTGCTGCGCCTGTTTCATGAAAAAAAACTCCCCGGCCCCGCCACGTATCCCTTGCTGTACGCTGCGATGAAAAACGCCATGCTCGCCCCCGAACGCCTGCGCAGCGGCCTGCCTGACGGCGCCGACCTCATCCACAAGACCGGTACCTCGCTCGCGTTTTACCGGAAACAGGGCATGACCCTCAACGACATCGGCATCATCCTGCCGGACGGCAAACCCGTCTATATCAGCGTATTGGTCTATCGCTGCAAGGAACCCAGGGCTCGCGCCGAAAAAATGATCGCCGCCATCGCCCGCACGACATGGGAACACTTCACGACGCCGCCCGTACCGGACCACGCGCCCGATGTCTCCCCTGCCGCCATGACGGTACACCAGCCGGCGGCAACCGCAAACGGCACGACATCCCTGCCGCCTGACACGGCACACCGTCCCGACGAAACCCGGCAAAAACCTGCTTCATGAAACGGATCGTTCATTTTTTCCCGCTCTTTTTGTACTGGCTCGCCAGCCTGTGCATCATCATCGCCCACCGGGGTTCCCTGACCACATTCGCCAGCGTCGTTTTCCTCATCATGCTGGGCGGCGGCATCTATCTGACCGTGTTTTTCCTGCGCCAATGCGACAACGCCGCCCTGTGGCGCTTTCACGCCGTCCAGCCCGTATGCTGGGCATGCGACGTACTGGCCGCCAGAATCATCGGCCCGGATACCACCATGCTCATCCTCATCATGCCATGCCTTGCCCTGCTGGGCATACCGGCAATCGCCGCATGGCTCGCTTTCATGAAACAGCCGCGAAGCACCCGGATATGTGCCGTATTCGCCTCGGTATTCCTGCAAATCGGCATGCTGCCCGTGCTCATCCTGCTGACCCTGTTCTCTCTCTAGGACACCCCGGAAAAACGCCCCCGCCTGCCGGTGTACACTCCGGTACGACCTCCGGCAGCGCGCCTCACTTGTCCCGATGCACACGGCGCTGCCCCAGAAAAACCCCCGCGAGAATCAGCGCGCACCCGAGGAGCATCACGGCATTGACCGGTTCATCCAGCACAACGGCGGACGTCAGCATCGCCACCAGCGGAACCAGATAAATATAATTCGTCGCCAGCACCGCGCCGATCTCCCTGACCACCAGATTCCAGGTAATGAAACACAACATCGACGCCACCAGCGACAAAAACAGCAGATTCGTCCACACCGGCGTACGGGCAAGCACCCGCCAGTCGAACCCGAACGGCAACACCGGTAAAAACGGCAACACCGTCACCACCCCGTAGAAAAACACCTTGCGCGTGATGAACAAGGTCGGATAATGGACATCGAGCCGTTTGAGAATCAGGCAATAAAACGCCCATGACAATGCCGCGACCACCGTCAGCAAATCCCCTGCCGGCGACAGTTCCAGAATGAAATGGCCGTTGAACACCACCAGCGCCACCCCGACAAGCGCCATCACCGACCCCGCGAGCAAAGTCTTGCGCACCGTCTCGGTACGATAAAAGACGATCACCAGAAACGCCGTGAGCAACGGCGAAATACACACAATCAGCGAGACATTGGAAACGAGCGTCCATTCCAGCGCCGTATTTTCCGTCACGAAATACAGCGCCCCGCCGCAAAACCCGGCAGCCGCCAGCCAGCATTCGTCCCGCCAGGAATCGGCGAACAGCTTTTTCGGCGCAATGAACCAGATACACACATACGCCAGCACGAAGCGGCACACGAAAATATCGACCGGCGTCATCCCGCTGCCGATCAGCACCTTTGTCGAGACGAACGTCGTCCCCCAGATCGCCACCGTCGCCAGCGCGACCAGATGAAACAGAAAAGTTCTTTTCAACACCATACACCACCGGAAACCCGCCCGACGGCCGCACAGGCTCCGCCAGGACACAACCACCCCGACAGACAACAGGACAGGATGAAAAATGCCACCATTATAGGGACAGCGGCGAAATATGCCAGACAAGCACGCCCGACGGCAGGGACGGAAACGACTGCACAACCGGACAACCCGCCGACATCGTGCGGAATCACCCGCCATCATGCGGACAACATGCGAAAACCGCCAGCCCGCCGCAACGGCGACAGCTTCCGCACCTTCTCGCTATCGGCACCTTGCCGCAAGGCCGGTCCCAGCCCTGCCGTCACCGTCCCTGATACGACATTGCACCGGAATATTGCACCGGCACGACATTATCCCCGTTTCCTGTGGACAACTCCGTGAACAGCGCGCTTTTTCCCTTTACCGGCAACGACTTGCACCCCCTGCCCGTCAAACGGGCAAAAAGGGCATATGGTGCGAGTGCGCCGGTGTTTTGGCATATTGCCCGTATATCGGTTGCCGTTCCATCCCGATCATGCATTCGTTATGCCATTCATTTTGCGCCGGCAATACGGAAAAACAGCTTGTTCTGAAAGGGGTGAACCTGCTTTGCCGTTTTCCGCCTGCTCGACTTTTTGTTCTGTTTCTCTGGTGTCGCCTTGCTGTCGGTGTTTTTTGTGCACACAAAAAAACCGCCCGTTCGTTGCCGAGGGGCGGTTCGGTGAAACGGCGGTATGCCGTGGGGCAGACTGCGTTCAGAACAGGTAATTGACCACCAGATTGCCGGCGACGCCTTCCCTTTGTCCGGCATAGCCTTGCAGGTTGGCGTCGATTTTCCATGCGCTGTCGGCCGTCGGGCTGAAGGTCACGCCGATTTCCGCCACACCCGTGTCTCCTTTCAGGCTGTTGTCGTCCAGCGAGTAGCCATAGACGCTGCCTCTGGCCGAACCGGAAAATTCGTGTTCCCATGCCACGCCGATATACGGGGTGTATTGTTTGTTTTCCGTGTAGTTGAGCCGTGCGCCGACTTTGGTGCGGTGGCTGTCTATGTCGTCGAATTTGTACGGGTCGTTGGCGATGTCCGTGTTGTATCCGTCAAGGTGGAGCCACTGGTACCGCGCCGACAGGTCGAGTGTATAGGCTTGTGTGATTTCCCACAGGTAGCCGACTCCGACTCCCGCTCCGTAGTAGGTGGAATCTTCGTCGTATTCTCCCCGGTTTCCGTTCACGTCATAGAGGTTGCTTTCAAGGTCGGTGCTGGCACGTCCGATTTTGGCGTTGATCTGGGCATAGGCGCCTTTCATCGTGCCTTCGTTTTGCTGGTAACGTCCGATGAGGCCGATGCCGTAGTAGTGGGTGTCTCCGTGGCCGCTGGCGAAGCTGTTGTCGCTGTCGATGTTTCCCCAGCCCGCTTCGGCATAGATGCTGCCGATGAGGTCGTAATCTCTGGCGGTATTGAGTTTGCCTGCCAGTCCGAGCAGCCAGTGGGTTCCGGATACTTCCGCATCCCCGCCCTTGTCGAGGTCATGCCGGATGTCGCTGCCCCGGATGGCGCCGTAGGCGCCGTATCCTTTGGCACGGATGGTTTCCATGGCTTTGGTCATGCCGGTGTCGAGTGCGAAGTCGGTGCCTTCGTTGAGAAAGCCGACTGTGGCGAGTCTGCCGTTGGTGAACACGCCTGTCGCCGGATCGACGGTTGTCCGGTTGTCATAGGTCGCGGTAAGGGTGTTGCTGTCCGCTTGCAGGGTGTAGTGGTGGTTCAGGGAGACGCCCTGCCGTACGATGGCTGTGCCCGACAGAGTATTCGCGTCGGTGGTCAGTCCGTTGGCGTTTTCGATGAGTGTGACGGTGGTAGCGAGGGGTTGTGTCTGTGTGCCGCCTGCGATTGCACCTTGCATGTTGACCTGGGTGCCGCTCAAATCAGTGCCTGCCGTATCGTTCAGGGCGAGCATGGCTTGTCCCGCAGTCGGTGCGGTTTCGGCATTGACGTTGAGGTTGACGGTCTGGAAGTTGGCGATGTTTTTGACTTCGACATGGCCGGTATCGACGTTGAGGGTGTTACCCGTTTTGACATCGGCTCCGGCGACATTCGAGTTACCGCCATAGACGATAGCGCTTGCAAGGTTCGCGCCTGCGCCGGTCGCCAGAGTGACGGTGTTGCCTGTCGCATCACCTTCGGTGGCGGTGCCATTGAAATTGTGGACAAAACCGCCGTATATATCAAGGCTGACCGTGGCATCCCCCGCGACAGTGACGCTGTTGCCGGTCGCGCTACCTGAATCATGCACATTGGCGCCGAAAACCTCCTTGGCGGTACCATCCGTCAGTATCACGCTATTGCCGCTCGCGATGCCGTTGTGCGCCCAACCGCCATAGACATTATCGACCGTAGTGCCCGTCACCTCGACCTGGTTGTTTCTCACCGTACCAGTGCCCTGATAGTATGTATAACCACCGGCAACATAGCTGGGGTCAGAGCCACCAGACCCTGTCACATCACTGTTCGTCACCTTGACCCGGTTGTTTTCCGCCGTACCGGTACTTGCATACCCACCCATGACATAACCGACCGTACTGTCCGATACCGTCACGCTGTTTCCGCTGACGGTGCCATTTCCCGTATAACCGCCATAGACATACCCTTCAACCGTCGCACCGCCCGTCACCGTCGCACTGTTTCCGCTCGCGTTACCATTGGTCACATAAGCGCCATTGACATTCCATCCAACCTGCGCGCTGCCCGTCACCGTCGCACTGTTTCCGCTGACGACACCATTGTTGACATACGCACCGTTGAAACTGGTATCAATCGTACCGCCGCTCATTGTCACACTATTGCCAGTCGCCGTGCCATTTCCGTCCACAATACCGCCATAAACAGTATGGCCGACTGTTCCGCCCGTCATCGTGATCCGGTTGTTATCCGCCGCACCGGTGATTGCATAGCCGCCGATTACATCGTTTCCGACATCGCTGTCGATCGTGACGGTATTGCCCGATGGGGTGTCGTTACCGTAGTCGCCAGTTCCCGGTACATTTTCCTGACCACCACTGTTGGCAGCCAGCGCGAACGGCGCGGGCACGAAAACCAGACATACCAGCAACGGCAACAGCCGCTTGCGCCATACCTTTCCCGTTGCCTCTGCGGTTCCCGTACCGCATCCCGCTTTCGACCGTTTCTGTCCCGATTTTCCGCTGTCTGTCATCATGCATCATCCTTTCTACTATTCCGGTTGCCAACCGCATCCCGCGCTTCAATACCGTTTCACCATGGCGTTTTTTTATACAGCGGCTAATAATGATTAGCGGCTGTCAAAATGATGCATAATTTATTGATCTTATTATGGATTTTAAAAATGTCTTGCTTGTGGTAAATAAACCGTTTGTATATAATTTTGGAATCTGTATTCCGTAAATTGCGGACTTACAGCTGATTAGTCGGATTTATTCCGTTTCAAGACAGCCGCTAATCATTATTAACGGACGCGCTATCCTGCCCGAAAAAAAGAAGTCCGCAGCCTTCCCGTCCGTCCAGCCGATCTGGCATTACCGGTTTTGTTGAATATATTCATGCAGTTGCACAACACGTCATGCCGAAAGACGCTGCATCGGCACCCTGTTCCCAACCTGCCGTGACGATCGGCGTCCGCTCCCGAAATCTCTAAACCGCGCGGTTAACACAAAAAACAACATTCACTGGCAAACAACGGTTTCAGGTGTTCCGGATATGACCTTTCCTTCTGTTTCGCCGCTTCCGGATCGCTTTCGCACACAAAAAAAAACCGCCCGTTCGTTGCCGGAACGGGCGGTTTGGACGGGGCTGGCGGTCTGTCGTGCCGTTGTCGCCGTTTTTTCAGAGCAGGTGATAGTACGGGCAGATGTCCTCGTAATGACCGTCTTTCATGCGGAAGCCGCCGGGGATGACGCCGAGCTGCACGAAGCCGAGGCGTTCGTAGAGATGCCGCGCGTGGGTGTTGGTGGCGACGACGGCGTTGAATTGCAACACGCGGAACCCGATCCGTTTGCCCTGCACGAGCGAATCCATGACCAGCTTTTCCCCGATGTGCAGCCCGCGGCATGCCGATGAGACGGCATAGCTGGCGTTGCTGATGTGGCCGCACCGTCCGACGTTATTCGGGTGCAGGATGTACAGGCCGAGGATTTCGCCGGTTTCCGTGTTTTCCGCCACCGCCGTCCAGGACTGGCTGGCGAAAAACGCCGCGCCGCTTGCCATGTCCAGCAAGTCTTCCTGCGGGAAGGCGATGCCTTCTTCCACGACTTCGTTCCAGATGGCGATCATCGCCGCCAGATCGCCGTCCCTGTATTGGCGTACACTGATTTTCATATCTTGCCTTTCTTTCATTCATGACTTTGCCCGCCGCTGCCGCACGAGGCGGCTCCGCGACGGACCGGAAACCGCCTTATTCAATCCCTTTACGGCATTGCCGTCAATGCCGACGTTGCCCTCACCGCACGAAAAGCGGTGCGATTTCCGGCCTCATCGCGCGTTTTCCTGCACGTTGGCGCATGAACGTGGCGTCTTCGCGGCATTTTCGCGTTTTTCGCCCGATTTTTCCGTATCGTCCGCATACCGTGCAGCCATCGTGTTTCCGACGGCAAGCCAATGCTGTCCGTCCGCACCGACATGCACGCCTTCCTGCCCGTTTTCCGTTTGCGTCTCATTGTCCGGCATGCCGGGAACGCGGCGGCGGCGCATGACGCCATAGCGGGTGGCATCCCAGGCATGATCTTCGGCGGTGGTGTCCACATCTTCCGGATTGAGTTCGTCCGGCAAGAGGCACGGCACGGTGCGCAACCAGTGCTTGCAGGTGGAAAAGATTTTGAGTTTCCCTTGCGAGAGCAAACGGATGATTTCCTGCGCGCCGTTGACGCGCGAGCCTTTGGCGTTCCATGCCGGTTGCCAGCGGATGCCTTCGTCACGGAATATCTGCCCGATGGAACGGTCGGTGCCGTTTTTCGCGAAGATGGACGGGTCCGCCAGATTGATGCGGTAATCGTAGCCGAAGCGTTCGTCACGCTGTTCGATTTGCCGGATTTTCGCGGCGACTTTTTCCGCGCTCTCGCGGCTGCCCTGCCCGGCACGTTCGCCAGCGCCGTACAGTTCGCGCCACAGATAGATGCAACCGTCGGGGTCCATGGCGAACCAGTACACGGCATACGGCGCGGCGTATCCCCAGTCCATCGCTTTCCAGACCGTCCATGACGGCGGTATGTCGAAAGGCGCGACGATGTGTTTGCCCGCGTCCCAGACGCCTTCGAGAAACGAGCCGGCATGGATATCCCAGTCGCCTGCCAGCCAGGCCTTTCGCTTGTTGGGGTCGGTGATGCCTTCGAGGGTCGGCAGATAGTCGGGGTCGTTTTCGAGCAAATGCCGGTTTTCATACACAGTCGAATGGATACGCACGCGGGGTTTCTTGCCCGCCTCGCGGATGATTTCACCCGCCGGCACCTCACCGATCCGGTAACGCGCCTTCACCCAGCCATGCCCCACCCCGTAAGGGTTGCAGGTGGCGCGCACCATCCGCGGCATCCCCGCGAAAGACGAACGGCAGGTAGATTGCATCGCCTCGAAAAACGACGAATCCCGCCAGTTCGTCAATTCCTCAAACCCCAGCCAGGGGTATTCGTGCCCGTGGTAGTTCCAGTAATCGTCCTCTGTCGCGCCATAGCGGAAATACAGCGTCTCCCCGTCCGGCCATGTCCACCGGTAGTCGGATTCGTTGAATTTCGCCCCGGGGAAAATCGCATAAAACCAGCGCTTGGACTTGGCGACCACGTCCGCGAGCTGCGGATAGGTCAAACGAAACAAGGCGCCCCGCCAATGCTCCCCGAAGCCCAGCCCGCAATACCGCGCAAACGACATCAGCAGCGCATCCGTCTTGCCACCCCCGCGCGTGCCTTCCAGCAGCGCCTCGAACACCGGACAGGTCAGAAACCGCGTCTGGCTCCCCGGCAAGGGTTGCCAGATGACGCGCGGCATCTCCGGCGCGGCATGGTCCGCATTTTTTCCGCCGCATGCCGGCACACCGTCCGCACGGGATACGCCGCCAGCGGGAAAGCCCGACATACGGGCGGTACCGGCGGTATCAGCGGTATCCATCGGGTCTGCGGGCAACATTCATGCCGTTTCCACCTGCGCTGCCGTTTTCATCCGCATCGACCAGCCCCATTTGCACCAGCCGTGCGGCGATCCGCTCCAGCAGGGGATCACCTGCCGCGTCGCTGCCGGAGGGAACGCCCGTTTCCCCCTGACTGTTCCGCGTTTCCGCCCCGCCATATGGCGAGAGCATGCCGCGCATGGCGCGCACGGCTTCAGGGCCCGGCATGGGGCCTGTCTGGCCGCCCGCCGGTGCGGCGAACCGCCTGTCCGTCTGCGTGTCCGGCAAGGGCGTCACGCCCGCCCGGCGGGTGATGATCCGCTGCAAGGTATCCAGCAGTGCGCCGATGAAATCGCCGTTACCGTCCGTTCGTCTGCCCGATGGCATATCGTATCTGTCCATATCCGTTTCCTTTCTTCCTGTATCGCATTGCCGCTATCGCGTGTCGTCGCGTGCCGGATTTTCCTGTGTGTCCTGCCGCATTGCGCCGCACCAGGTCCGTTCGCTCATGACAGACGGCACCAGCAAGACGCCTGATTGCAAGGCTTGCCCGCCGCTGGTCATATCGACCCGGTCGGCGAACAGTCGCATGTGCCGCCCCAGCATTTCCAGCGCGCGATTGGCCGCCGCCGGCTCGAACATCATGCCCTCGACTTCGACCGGCTCGGCGGTTCCCTCGCGGGCGTTTTTGACGATGGTCATGATTTTGACGGGCTTGCGTCCCATGCAAATGTCGCGCAGTTCGCGCAAGTCGCCGATGACTTCATCCGCCGTGAGTTCCGTCCTTTTTTGCCGCTCGCCCATCGCATTTTTGAGTGCGGTCTTTACCGGCGCTTGCGCCAGCAGGCGGCTGGCGCACTGGCGCGCGCCGCCCGGCGCATAGCCCGCCCGTATCGCCGCCTGCGTCCCGTTGAGGTCAATCAGGTATTCGGCGACGAAACGGCGCTGTCTGGGCGTGAGCGCATCGGCTGCGGCGCCGTCATGCCCGGCACCACATCCGGTTTTCCGCGCATTTTCTCCCGCCGGCGCTTCCCCACACCTGTCCGTTACCGCGCTCACAATCCCATTTCTTCCATACGCTGCATGATGCGCTGCTCGCCGGTGCTGGCGGGATTGCCCGCCGGTCTGCCGAAAGCCACCGGCGAACTTCTGACCGGCGTGACCGTATCGGCCTTGGCAGGCGGCAAGGCCAGATTGTCGTAGAGATATTTCACATGCCGCGCCCACATCGGTCGCGGGACATTGGCGACGAATTCATCCGCCCAGCCCGGTGCGGACATGTATTCGTAGATCCGGCGCATTTTCGCCGGATGATCCGCCTGCGCGGCATACGGCTGCAAATAGCGTCCCAGCGTTTTCATGAAATCCGCCATATCGGAAAACAGCGCCATCGCCTGCCGTCCTTTTTCCGCTTCCAGCATCTCGCGCTCGCGCATGGCGCGTTCGGCACGCTCCACTTCAGCCAGCCGCAAGGCATGATCGAACCGGAGTTCGCGCCGCGCATAGGCGTCGCGGATTTCCGGCACGTCGCCGAACAGATCGACACCGGGTTGCGGCATGCCCAGACGGCGGCACAGGCTTTCCCGCTCGCGGTTGAGCTTGTCCAGCGCGACGCGCATGTATTCCGGACGTCCGCTGCCGACCAGCCAGCCGTAATGCAACAACTGCGCGACATCGCGCATGTCCATCCCCATCGTGCGCAACAGCTCCCCGAAACGCGCAAGCTTGTCCTCGCTGCGCGCAAGACGTTCCTGCGCCTCGCGCCGCGCCGCGATGATGGAACGGATACGCGCACGCCCCCGTTCGGATTTCACCGTTTTCAAAAGCGCTTCCTCATCCTCGCCTTCACCGGACGCATCGGGCATATCTGCCGGCGGCTGCGGCCCGGTCAACTCATCCAGCATTTCCTGCACTTCCGGCAAGACTTTCGCCCCCTGCGGCGTCTGAAGCGGCGACACGGCATCCGGCGGCACCGTCTGCGGCACCGGCATGACCTGCCCCGGTACCGCCTGTACCGTCCCCGCATCCGGCACGACCGGCACACCGGCCGCCGGTACCGGCAAAGCCGGCACATTCGCCATACCGCCCCCCGCTTCGCCCGCCTGTGCATCTTGCCATTTCATCCCGTTCGTTTTTCTGTTCTTCATTCCGACTCCTCATATCTGTCAGTTTTTCCACGGCATCGGCCACATGCCGCGCCATCCCCGCCGCCCCTGCGGGCCGCCCCTTTACGGCCTGCCTTGCCGGCCGGCCCTGTCTTTTTCCGCGCCATCATTTTCCGGACCGTCTTCCATACCCCCGGCCCCGGCTCCGGCACGCTCCGCCAGCCACATCAGCAAGGGCAACAGGACATCCGTCCCCGCCTGCGCCTCACCGGAAACCGCGCCCTGCACCGGCATCGCCTGTTCCGCACTTCCCGCCGGTGCCGGCAGCCCCTGCAACATCTGCATCCACTGCGCCAGCTGTTCCGGCTGCGCCGCCTGCATCATCCGCACCAGTTGCGCCAGCCCGCCCGAGCGCTCATCCTGCGCGGCCTGCGCCTGCCGCATCGCGTCTTCCGCTCCGGCCGCCTGCGCGCCCTGTCTTGCCGCTTGTGCTTCTCCGGCCGCACCGGCTGCCGCCTTGCCGTCCGTCGAGCCGCCCGCGTCCTGTACCGCGACGGGTTTTTGCAGGTTCGGCACAAACGCTTCCAGATCGAGCTTGTCGTCGAAGCGCAAGACCGTTTCTTTCAGCAGGCTGACAAGCGCCGCCGGATTGATGCCTTGCAGCTGGAATTGCATGATCTGGCCGATCAGCGGCTGGATGACGGGCAACAGCTTCGTCCAGGATTCCTGCTGTTCCAGATCGTTCGGCACGCCCGTCGTACCCGCCCGGATTTTCAGCTGCACCAGCCCGAACACTTCATCACGCGAGAGCTGCGGCCAGTCGTATGCCAGTTCGATGACGCCTTCTTCCGGGAAAACCCCGCCATTTGCGGTACCCGACGGCAAAAAGCCCCGCCGGTGCGGTCCCATGATTTTTTCGACCTGCGCCTCGTCGAGTTCCTGTATCAGGATTTCGGCGGTATATTGCGCGATCTGTTGCAGGTAATCCTCGACCTGGTCGCGGAATTCGGAAATGCGCCCCGACAGCGACTGCTGGAGAATGCTGGCTTCTGTCGCGGTCTTCGGCGTGACGATGGACGCGCGCGCCGCGTCCTGCAAACCGGTGACCATCTCCCAGTCAAGGCGTACCTGCGACGTGTCGTAAACCGCCGGATCGATCGGCGGAAACGACTTCGGCATGATCGCCTGCTGGATCGATTGCCCGTCCGCATCGATGAGCGTGATCTCGCCCAGCTCCGAGTCGGAAAAGCGTTTCAGGGTGCGTTCGTTGATGTCCGCGCTGGCGATATAGCCCGGCTTGATGAGATCGCGATGCTCGTTGTAGCGGTCGCGCGCGGTGTTGTGCTCGTTCTGGAGCCGCTCGGTCAGATCGACGATGGACGGCCCCACGAAACAGCCGTCCACCGTCTGGAACGGCAAGAGGAAAAAGGGATACCACCGCTCCCCCGCACGCGGCGGACTGTACGGCGCGCGCAGCCAGAAATCGCACCCCTGCGCCATCGTATAAACCCGTTGCGTCTGCTTGTCCCAGATTTCCAGCACACAGATCTGCGCATCGTCGCCGGCCAGCTCCGGCATCCCCGAAAACAGACGCCCGCTATCGGAAGGCGCGCCGCTGTCGGCCGTGCGGTACACCGTCGCCCGGTCGAGACGGATACCGTACAACCCTTCGGCGACAGCCTTTTTCATCGGGACGATCTGCGCCATCCAGTCCGCCTGCTCATAGTCCCAGAATTCCGCAATCGCCGGGTCGATCAGCAAATGCTCCGTCATGACGCGGTCGATGACCAGCCCCTGCGCACGCGAGACTTCCGTGCGTTCGTCCGCTGCGGCATATGCCTGCCGGACTTCCTCGGCACGGCTGTCGTCGGCGCTTGCACCGTCTTCTTTCAGACGCATAGCCAGCCCCCGCGCGCGCACCAGATTGTCCTGAACGTCCTGTATGCGGGCATGGATGAGCGGATCGGAGCCCATCTCGCGCTGGTACATCACCTTGAGCACGCCGAACGAACACGTCAGCGCCGCCCGAACCGTCGCCTTGGCACGCTGCTTGAGATGCGCCTCGTCCAGATAACGGTTCGTGACCGTCTCGATCGTCTTGCACAAGAGTTTCAGATCGCGCGAGGCATGCAGCGGCGTGACCGCGATTTCCGGATTCCGGGCATAAATCCCGGGCAAAATCCCCATGATCGTGCTGTGGATCAGGTTGGCGCGGTGCATGTAAAAATCCGTGCTGTCCGGCTCGCGCGTCCAGTCCAGACCGGATACGACTTGCCTGTTGTGGCGAATGCGGCGATGGAACTTGTCCCAGTGCCGCCATGCCCGCCCGATACGCTCGCCCCACTTCCGCGCCAGCGGTTCCGACTCAGGCGTTTCCCGTAACGTATTTTTCATCTGCCTCCCTCTTTCGGGTTCCCAACATGATTCTTTATACGCCCGGCACAGACCGTTTACGGACTTTTATCGCACTTTCATGACAGCGCCCGCCAGACAAACCGGCATAAAAAAACCGCGCGTCACCGCGCGGTCAAAGAGAGAAGAGCAGGATGGATTCCTGCCTGAAAGCGTACACCGCCTGCACGACACCGCCTTGCGAAGCCGCAAACTCTGCCGCAATGACTTCGCCGGGCCAGCGAAACGGCACACCGGCCTGCGGGTCCGGACTTCCGTGACGGCGAAAGACCGGTCAAAACACTTCACGACACTGCCATACAGGAAAACCAAAATACCTGACAGAAAAAACCGTTGTTTTCATGAATGAAATCGGCGATTTCATACAATACACTTGCGATTTTTAACACAACACTTTACAGTCCGTACAGGCACAGACCGATACTCGCATCGTCCTCCGGATCAGACAAAGGATCGCTCCAATGAAAAAAACCTTGCTGCTCGTTTCCGCCGCTCTTTGCGTCCTGCTCGGCGGTTGTCATACCAATCCCTACAAGGAATATTTCATTCCGGAATTGACGCCGGAAACGGACGAAAAATACCTCGTTTATCTCAGGGAAGGCGAAAAACCGGTACTGGAAAGGACCGACGACCTGGAAAACGCCATTTACGGCGCACTGGCCTCGGAATATGTCTGTGTGGGACGTGCCGGCTTCATCGGCGCCCTGCGTGAAATCGGCCTGATCGCCGAACAGGCCAGGGACATCCGCGCCACCCATGTCATCTACAATATCACCTACGCCGACACCCGTTCCGGCGTATCCGCCATTCCCGTGCCGGACTACAAGGTGACGAGCACCAGCGGAAGCGTTTCGGCGCCTTACGGCCATTTCGCCAACTATCAGGAATCGACCACGACCAAAGGCACGAAGTACATCCCGTACACCTACCATATCGACCGCTACGACCAGAGCGCCTATTTCTTCGTCAAATCCCTTGAACGCGCCAGGTTCGGCGTATGGACAAAAGACCTGACAAACGAGGAACGGGAACGTATCGGACAAAACAACGGCGCCCGCATCACACTGGTCATGTATGACCGCCCCGCTTTCAACGCGAACGTCCTCAAAAACGACATCCTCCTGAAAATCAACGACATCGACATCCGCGACTCCCGGCATGCGGACGACATCATGCAGAATTACCCCGGCAGGAAAATCACCTTCACCGTTTTCCGGAAAAACAAAAAAATCGTCATCCCGATCGTACTGGATTCACCACCCGCCCGGTAACGCACGTCCGCACGCTTCGGGCTTCGGAACTCCGTGCTTTCGGTGCCGGCATGAGAGAAAGACCGGCATTCCGGTCACGGTAGCGCCGACACACCTGCGCATACCGCCGTCCGGCAAGGGCATGCGCCCCGCGTATCAGTCGAAAAACCCGTTTTTGACGGCTTCCCGGTCGAGTTCCTCGACGAGATCGGTGCGGCCCGCCTCGAGCGCGCGTTTGCGTGCCGCCTGATATTTCGCTTTCATGGATTGCGTCGGACCGCCGTCACGGTCTTCGCGATAGGTGCGGCCGCGTGAGTTTTCGCGGCTGCGCGAGTTTTGCCGCTTGCCGGTCGCCTGCGCCGCCAGCTTGCGGTTGTAGGCGCGGGTCAGGGTATCGTCGCCCTTGAGGATTTCGCCGGTTTCGCGGTTGAGGACATACCCGCTTTGCCCCACCGGCGTATAGGGCTGGTGCGGCTTGCCGTAAAGTATCGAAAGCAGCCGGTTGAGTTTTTCCGGATCGTCGAGATGACGCATGAGCTGTTCGCGCAGATGCTGCTTCTGGAATTCGGAAGCCGCCAGCGCGAAATGATGGAGATTTCTGTCGCCGGTCACGCGGTATGCCTCGTAAGCCTGCCGCAGGTATTCCGGCATACCCGGATTGGCCTCGACGAACGCTTTCATGCGCTCGCGGTACGATTGTGCATCCCGTGCCGGATGACGCGCGTTTTCGCGCTGCTGCCGTGCCGACAGCAGCGCCATCCAGGATTCCGGCGTATCGCGCCCGTCGGGCGCATAGTGATAGTCGGGCAACGGCGTATTTTCGAGCACGGGATCGAAAAGCCTCGAATCGGCCTGCGCACAAGTCGGCAGGACGCAACAAACGATCAGTGAAAACAGCGCGGATTGCCTTGCGAAACGGAAAAACATGAAGACCAGAACCGGTTACGGGAACATGGTCTATTTTACCCGCTTGCCGCCGCTTATCAAAGTATCGCCGATAAACGCAACGTATATCCGCGACATGGACGCGACCGCCCGCAAGACGATACCCCGCCGCTACATTCCTGCACCTCACGGCGCCGCGCCCATGCCATCTTCCGCCGTTTCCGTCCTGCCGGATGCCGTCCTATTTCGTGGCGACGCCGCCTGCCGATTTCACGGAATCCTTCACCAGCTTGTCGAGTTCGTTTCCCAGCATGACGCCACCGTATCCGCCCAGCACTTCCGATCCGATTTGCAAAAACGGGTTGCCCTGTCCCGCCGCCTTGATCGCGTAGCTGTCCACGTTATACATTCGGTTGGCATAGTCGTTGAGCCGCGCGATTTCGGATGCGTTGTCCGCCATGTCGATCGCCTCGTACTGGCGCAGGCGGTTCGCGCTGTTCTTGCGTCCGAGCAGCGTCGCCAGCTCTTTGGCCGAATTCATCTGGCGGCTGTCGGAAGCGGACTTGGCATTGAGATAATCCTGCGAAACGTCGCCCTGCGTGCGCGATGCCGCGGCATGTTCGGTCTGCGCCGCCTCGACCGGCCGGAAATAGGTTTGCGTCAGCTCGTCGGCTATCTCGTCCTGTTTTTTCTCGCGGGTATCCGTGCGATATTCCTGCGCATTGTCCATCGCGATTTTTTCCGCACGCATCTGGTAATCGCGCTGGCGCTTCATCGCCTCGCGCGTGGCCTTCTGTTGTCTGGACGCCGCCATACTCGTATTGATTTGTTGCAATGCCGCCGAAGCGACCAGTGCCGCGATTGCTCCCCACATATCCTCCTCCTTTCGTCATCATGTGTTTCCCTGATAGGTACTGCGCGTGGACATGCCGTTCGAGCTCACCCCGTCGCCGGAAAACAAACTGCTGCCGTTCGCGATCTTGTTGTAGCGCAAATACGCCTGCCCCAGCGAACCGAACAGATCGCCGACCGACGAGCCCGCACGTTCGCCCTGCGCCTGCTGTGCCGTGGCATTGAGGCTTTCGATCGCCATTTGCTGCGCCGTGCCGGTGTCGATACCGGACTGCGCCATGGAAATCAGGCTTTGTCTCGCGCTTTCGTCCTGCGCGCGCAATTTCGCCGCCGCGCTGTCGGCGATACCGCCCGCCTGAAGCAACCCTTCGTTGGTGATTTCCTGAAGCCGCGCATTCGAATCGACATCGGCGGAACCGCCCATCAGGCCGTTTCGCGCCAGACCGAAGCGGTTGGCTCGCTCCGCATCCGCATACTGGTCGTTGACATCTTTCGCATTGATTTCATAAACGGCATCGCGCTGTTCGTCGTAGAGCTTTTCCCGCGAATCGGGCGTGACCGTTTTCGAGCCGTAGAGCGAACCGCTCTGGATGGCGTTGTTGATCTTGTCCCAGTCCAGATACGTCACCGTGCGCGTACCGGTGATATAACCGTTTTCGTCGCGGTTGACGGACGTCATCGGCCTTTTGCGGTATGTCTCCGTGCGCGTGGACATCGGATCGAACACGGTGCCGTCCGCCAGATAATAGGTTTGCGACGGATCGTAACTCGTCACCTTGTTATCCAGATCCGCCGTCACATACGGCTGCGGGTCGAAAATATCGTTGATCGCCTTGACGGCAGCATCGATTCTCGCCTGCCGTTCCTCTTCCATCTTGCGCATGTCGCTCGCGCCGCCGTCGCCGCCCTTGAAATAAAGGCGACGCCCCTGCACATAACCATTCAATCGTATCGGTATCAACATGTTTCCCCCCTGATATCGAGTCTCATATTCCGGTAAACCGGCCTGAATCCGTAACGGCCGTGCATCCGCGCCATCGCGGGCGACACCGCGCATTCGATCCAGTCGGCCCCCGCCCCTTTGCAAAATGCCGCAAACGGCGGCAAAAACCGCGTCATGAACCGCGCCAGATCGCGGCCCCCCATCGCCAGCACATTGACGGCCGTGGCCGACGGATAGCGCCTGAACTCGAACGCCACCGCCATGACGGGCGTCTTCCCCCCGTCATCCTCGCGCGCCAGCCCGACCGTAATCCGCCCGGCTTTCGCCAGCCGGAACAAATCATCGACCGTAAATTCGCCATGCACCGCCTTTTCGACCACCTTTTCAAACAGCGGCGCGACATCCGGCCAGACGTCGGCGACGTCATCCGGCCCGTAAAACCGCAGTCTCACAGCACCCCCAGCGTCTCGTAATAGACCGTCAGGGCGTCCAGCTGGAACGCCTCGCCCGTCACATTGCGGAAACGCGGCGAAAACTCGGTTCCCGCCACTTCCAGCGGAATCAGCCCGCCCCCGTAGGTATTGCCCACGACCCGCACCTCGCTGGTCACCGCTTTCGTATTCCGGACATCGAACCCCATCGAAAAAAAGCATTCCCCCTGCATGACCAGATCGACGCCATAGACGCGCTTCAATACCCCCGGCGACTTGAAATTCATGTAAGGCAATTCCAGCATCACTTCATACGGCGTGCCGTCATCGGTATGCGCGTTCTCGTCGAGCTTGTAGATATCGTCGCCGCTGCGCAAATACAGTACGCCGTCGAGTTCGTCCATCGCATCGACCGGAAACGGCAGTTCATACCGGCTCCAGGCGGCGATTTTCGAGGTGCGCGAGACGGAATAGACGAACATTTGCCTGTCGATGGCGCACAGATACTGCCCCGTGCCGTAGAAATAGACCGCCCGCGGCGTCCCCTGCAAATCCTTCAGCACCGGCCGCACCAGATCGTCGATCGGCGAACCGATATCCAGATCGTCCAGCCGCGCCACCAACTGCTGCGTCGTAATCGAGCGGAAACCGAAATCCGACAGGAAATACAAATCCCCCGCCACCGTCGCCAGCGATTGCGGATACGACGACCCCACGTTTTCCACCGTCTCGCCCAGACTCATGGCCGTCGGATCGGGATCGACCGCCCAGACCTGCGCCCCGTCACGCATCAGCACCACCAGATTGCCGCGATACAGCCCCAGCGCATTCGCGTTGCGGCTGCCCAGCGCATTGAGCCCCGTCGGCAGAAAACCCGCGTCGTCCGTCTCCGTCCACACCACCGGATCGCCCGTCTTGGAATACCGCACCGTCGCGCCGTCCGGCGAAATGGCGAAAATCTTGGAAGCCGTCTTGACCGCCGCACGGGTATGCGGGCAATTCGCGTCGGTGACCTGCGTGATTTCCCCGCCGTCCAGATAATGATGGCGGCAAAAGTCGCCATGCTGCGCCGCGACATACAAATACCCGTTGAACACATCCACATAATGCACATCGGTGACCGCCTCATGCACCGCAGCGAACGACGTCTCGCCGCTCTCGTCGTCCGTCGTCTCCTCGGCACACACCAGCCGGTTCGCCTGAAACAGCGGATCGGCATGCACGATTTCCTGCGTCCCCCCGTAAAACGTATGCAACTTGCCCAGCGCCGAGGCCAGCCCCTTCGTCCCCGCTTCCAGCGTCGTCACCTTCGTGAACCCCGGACGCTTGGCAGTCGCCAGCCCCGTCGTCACATACGCGTTTTTCATCTCGCGCAGACGGTTCGCGTCGGACACCGCCGCCGATTTTCGCAAATCGATCCCCAGATCGAACTTGTTGAACGTGATCGTCGCCATGCCTACCTCACCACACAGCGATACACCCCGTCGGCGCCGCGCACCACTTCCGTCCCCGGATGGTAATGCCCCGTCACGTGATACCGCCGGTTCTCATGCTGGCGCACCCGCTCCCGCCGCATCCTGGCATTGAACAGCGCCGCCACCGACTGCGCATCGGGATGCCGGTAATGCGCTTTCGCGCTGACCAGCGCATACAACAGCACCAGCCTGTCCGGCACCCCGGGCCGGTCGGCATCCTGCGAAAAACGCGGACGGCTCGCGGTATATTCCACCAGCAAGCCATACCCCGCCCGGTCCGGCACCGGCCACAACTCGATCTGCCCGTTGAGCGTGTCGTAGCGCAGCGGCTGGCCGCGCGACGTATCTTCCCGATGCCGCTCCGTTATCCCCTGCGCCAGCCGGTAACGGTTCTCCCCGTCGATCAGCCAGACCGAATGCACCAGCCCCGGGTCGATATTTTCATCCTCTTCATCGTTATGCCAGTCGTACAGATACGACCCCTGCTCCAGCGCGATCACCGTCTTTTTGCGCATCGGCGACGGGTCGAGCTGGTCATACACATACTCATGCGCCTCCTGAAGAAACGACATCATCAAAGGCGTATTGTTGTTCGCCGCCGGCCCCTGCGCGACGAACCCCAGACGCGCCTTCAATTCCGTCAGCAACTCCCCCAGCGTGCGATAACGCTGCGTCAAACCGTTCATCCTTCTCCCCCTTTCCGCAGCCATCCGGCCGCCTGCATCCGCCTCACCCCAAAAGCGCATGTTTTCCTGAACGCCTCACCGCAACGCCGGCGGACACTGCAAGCGGTTCTTCTCGGACAGATAGGCGCTCTCGCAATGGTCTTTCTGCCAGAAAAAGATCGCGTCGATCACTTTGCGCAACAGCGCCCATCCCCTGCTGTCGCCGCGCTTTCTCCATGCCCGGCTGGATATGGTTTCGTCCGCCCAGCCGCCGAAAACCGTGTTGACGAGCTGGTCAAGCGCGATCGGGATTTGTTCAAGACGCTTCGGCATTTTCCGCTCCTTCTTCGCCGTTCGCCGCTTCCATCGCCTGTGCCTTGAGCGTATCGGCAAGTGCCGCGATGGTGTCTGCCGATATGTCGATGTCCGCAACCGCTTGTGCCGTCTGCGCCTGCATGATTTGCGCCTCGATCGTCCATTTGGCCTGATACAGGTACTGGCTGTTGATGACGATTTCCTTGCGCATGATTTCCAGCTGTTCCCGCGTGACTTCGTGGAAGCTGTTGTCGTATGCCCTGAACAGGGTGGTCTCTTCCGGCTGCATGACGAGTACCAGTCCTTCGATGTTGCGGTTGGCGATTTCGTCGGCGTCGATTTCGAAGCCTGCCGATGAGGTGCAGTGCGCTTTTTGCGAGGCTTCGTCGAAGGCGGTCTGCAATGCCAGCGTCCTGATCGTTCGGGCTTTTTCCAGGTTCGGTACGCAGGTACAGATCTTTTCGATGCTGTCTTCCGTTTCGTCGTAGGAAAACGAAATATCGCACCATGCGCTTTTTTCGCTGTCCGGTGTGTTTTCCTTATAGATTTTGTAGCCGTTTTCTTTCAAAAGCGCTTCGCCGGGGTTGTAAAAATACTGTCCGTTCACCACCAGCGGATTTTTGAAAAATTCCGGCTTGCCTTCGATCAGTTTTGCGTATGTCGTCATTTTCTTTCCCTTACTCGATATATCCGGAAACCGTGTAGTTGATGTAGTACTGCACCTTATTACTGTCGACTTCTCTGCGACGCCATGAAAAACCCGTCAGGCTGTACTCTGTCTGGATACCACCCAGCCTGTCTGAAATCGTTGCCGAAAAGGATGCAATTCTGCCGAATACATGCTGGAAGTTCGCCGATCCCGCTATTACGTAGTATCTTTCCAACGGGCCGCTTTTTACGGTTTCGATTTCTGTGGGCACGGTGCCGCTTTCCACGATGAGGCTGGGTGTCCATTGGGCTTTCAGCACCAGATCGGCTATGACGGGTTTGTCGAAGTTGTATGCTTCCCCGTCCGGTGTCACCCATTTTTCAAAGTTGTAATATGCTTTTTCGGGTTGTGCCGGTAACCGTGCGACCTTGTTTTTTTGCACGATCTGTTTTTCCGGTACCGGTGTTCCTCCGTCCGCGTCGAATGTCACCGTGAAAAAACGGTCTATTGGCAACAGGTTTCTGAACAGGCTCATACCGGCTTTTTCTCCATTTCCTGCATGATGAGGGTGTTTCCCATGATGGATATCACGTAGTGGCTGTATGGTTCCGTTTCCGGTATGGCATCCACGATCTTGTGTTCGACATTGATCTGGATCGTGACGCTCTGGCCTTGTGTGTCAAACCATATGGAGGATTCCCTCAGGTTGTTTTTTTCCGGCAAACTGTTGATTTCCAGTACGCTTCCTTCAAATGCGTATTCGCCGTTCCTTGTCAGGAAGTAGGCTTTGCCGGGGGCGATATCGAGTGTGGTCGTTTCTCCGGATGTCTCGACTTCCACGACTTCCATCGCTCCGGTATCGACTTTTTCCCAATACGGGGTTTCGCCATCGGTGCTCAGGTATTTCCCTGTATGGCCTGTCTGTGTCGGCAGGCAATCCTTTTCCGCTATCTTCGTATCGACTTGTGTTTTGGTGTAGGCGTCCACAATGCCGTAACCCGCTATCGTCGAAGGCTTGTTCAAAATCGCCGCCGCGCCTTTGCTGGCGTTCCAGTCGGCGTTGACCGGTTCCGGTATCGCCGCAATCGCCGCGGCGACTTCCGCACCTGTGGCGAAGTCCAGCGCATTCGTTTCTCCGTCATACGGGACGTATCCCAATGCCCCTTCGATCGTCTCCGCCGTCAGTCCGGGAATGACGGTATTGCGCAAGGCGTCATCGACGGCGGCCGATACTTTGCCGTCGATTTGCGCGGTTTCACCCAGTGCCTGTTCCGCCTTGGCGTCGGCCTGCTGTGCCTGTTCCTGCGCCGCATGGGCCGTCGTGACCGCTTCATCCGATTTTTCCACCGCGCCGGTGGCTGTCTGTACCGCGTTTTCCGCTTGCTGTTGCGCTTCGCGGGCGATGGCGGTGGCGGCGTCGGCCACGGCGTTCGCCCCTGCCAATGCGGTCGCCTGTACATAGTCCAGCACTTCCTGTGCCAGTGAATCGGTCGTGATGGATGAGGCGCGGATTTTTCCGTCGTCTGCCTGAATGAGCGCCAGATTGGCGCGGATGTCGTTGATCGAGTTGGATGCACGATCCAGCTCGGCGTTCAGCGCCGTGTGGTCGGTCTCGTTGCCGAAATCCTTGGCGAAGTCTTTTTCCCGGTTATAGGCTGGTGGTTGTGCCATACTGCTCCCCCTTCTGTCCTGTCGTTATGCACATGTGCGGGAACAGGTCTCCCCGTTCCCGCGCCCGCCCCCTTATCCGGCCGCCTGACGGCTTTTCGCGGTTTTCGCCGAAGCGCCGGAGATCGCCTTGTCGAACGCGGCAGCCCCCTTCTTGCCGAACACCTGCTCCATCCGTTCGACACCGTATTTGGCGCACAAACGGTCATACTCGTCCCCTCTGGCATCAAACGTCCCCGCCTGCGGACCGCAACCGGCCTCATCGACCCGCTTGCCCTCGGCGTTGTGGACGTTTTCCGCCCCGAAAATATCCTGCAAGACCGGCACTTCGTATTCCGGCACCATCACCGGCGTCACCGTATGGGCATCGCGGCGGATGCGGATGGCATAAATTGGCGTCATCTTCATTTTCTCCCTGAAAAAAATGGAAAACCGGCCGCCGGAGACCCGGCGGCATCCGAAAAAACCTCCCTCAGGCGATCGACATGACCGAATGCGCGTTCGCGCGTTTCATCACCAGCGCAAGACGCAAATTCACCATCTGGTACAAGGCCAGCACGTTGTAGGGACGGGTCGGCGACACGATGTCCATCGTGTCGTCATGCAATTCCAGATACTTCGTATTGATGAAATAGCAGCGCTTTTCCCAGGGAATCGACGGAGACTCCAGCGCGTCGAGCTGTTCGAACTGCGGGTCCCAGATGATTTCCACGCCCTTGAAATACAGCCCCGTCGACGTACCGGAACCCACCCCGGCATCGAGCTTCTTGACCGCACCCGCTGCCGCGTTGTTCGTCACTGTCACCGCATGCTGGCGATACGCGTCGATAAACGCCGAACCCGCCAGAATGAAATCCGGGCTGCCCCCGTTGCGGATACACGCACGCCACTGCCCTTCCATGGCTGTCGCCAGCGCGCCATCCGTCGTCGAAGCGATCCCCGTCGCGGCATTGTTGCGCCAGTAAGTCGCCGTCGCGCGGTCGATACCGCCCACAACCCCCGTCTCCGGCGTCGTCGAAACCAGTGCATCCAGCCCCGTCACGGCGTCTTCCGACGACGTCCCGTCGCGATGCAATTCCATGGAAAGTTTTTCGGAAAAACCGGTACGGAACGCTTCCGTCTGTTCCGCCAGCAAATTGAGCAACTGGTTCTTTTCGCTCACTTCCAGACGGTAAGCACGGTGTCCCCCCTCGCGCACCTTGATCCCGTTGGCAAACAGCGTATCGTGCGCGATATAGAAACCGTCCACCGCGCGACGCCACGGGAAAGCCGCGTTTTCCACCGTATTGCGCTTGTTGAAGGCCACCGGCTCCTCGCCATAGGCCCAGGCGAAATTGGAATCATGCGACTTGCGGATATTGACTGTCACATTCTGTTTGGCGCCCGCGAAATCCTTGCGTTTGGCCATCAGCTTTTTAAGCAGCGGAATATCGACCGAAACCTGATCGACCGGTTCGTTGCGCAAATAATCGTCAAGCGTGGATTTGCCCAGCGCCTGCAAATCTTCAGAAGAAATTGGCATCTGTCGCTCCTCATATGAAAGACACAAAAAACGCTTTCACACCGGCACGGGACGCAACCCCCGCATTGCGGCAGACCGTTGCCGGACGCGACCCCGGAAAACGGCGACTGGCGATCCGCCTTGTGCGCTACCGGGACGCGACCCCCGGCGATACAGCGACAAATTACGATGTAAAACCCCCGCCGGAAAAACCGGCACGACACGGGCATATCCCCGTGACCAGCGTCATCATACGCCCGGAAAACATGCCCGCCGGACATTTGGGGCACTTTCGTGACGCCCCCGCCCGACCCGTACCCGACCGCGAACGCGGCCGCCGCCTTGACACGGCAACAGGGATTCATACAATACCCCGACATATCCGCCGCACCCGCATGCCGCGACCTCCGGCGAAGCCGGATACCCCCCGCGCAAACACCGCCCATGCCCGAAGGCAGGCAACCGCACCATGAAACAGGAACTGACAGAAAACGCCGGACTGCCGGCCCACATCCTCTGGACACTGGCCATCGTCGCCGGCGTCACCATCGCCAACCAGTACTACAACCAGCCCCTTTTGAACCTCATCCGGCAAGACCTGGCCGAAACCGGCTTCCGCACCAACGTCATCACCATGATGGCGCAAACCGGCTACGCCCTCGGACTGCTCTTCATCGTCCCGCTGGGCGACCTGTGCCGCCGCCGGACAATCATCCTCACCAACTTCGTATTACTGATCTTTTCCCTGTTCGCCATCGGCATCGCCTCGAACCTGCCCGTCATCTGGGTCGCCTCGCTCATCACCGGCGCCTGCTCCGTCATCCCGCAAATCTTCGTCCCCATCGCCTCGCAATTCTCGCGGCCCGAACACAAAAGCCGCAACGTCGGCATCGTCATGTCCGGCCTGCTCACCGGCATCCTCGCCTCGCGCGTCATCTCCGGCTTCGTCGGCGACTGGTTCGGCTGGCGCGCCATGTACTTCATCGCCGCCGTCCTCATGATCCTGTGCGCCGCCGTCACCCTCAAAATCCTGCCCGACATCCGCCCGAACTTCACCGGCAGCTATGGCGACCTCATGCGCTCCATCTTCACCCTGGTCAAACAATACCCGTCCCTGCGCATCTGCTCCCTGCGCGCCGCATTCGCCTTCGGCTCCTTCCTCGCCGTCTGGGCCTGCCTCGCCTTCAAAATGGCGCAAGCCCCCTTTCATGCCGACAGCGACACCGTCGGCATCCTCGGCCTGTGCGGCATCGCCGGCGCACTCACCGCCTCCGCCGTCGGCCAGTACGTCGGCAAAGTCGGCCTCAGAAACTTCAACTACATCGGCGACGCCCTCATCCTGCTCGCCTGGCTCATCATGGGCATCCTCGGCGACACCTACACCGGCATGATCGCCGGCATCATCATCATCGACATCGGCATCCAGTGCATCCAGCTCAGCAACCAGTCCAGCGTCATGCAACTCAACCCCAAAGCCGCCAACCGCGTCAACACCGTCTTCATGACCACCTTCTTCATCGGCGGCACCTTCGGCACCTTCTCCGCCGGCACCGGCTGGCAACTCGCCGGCTGGACAGGCGTCGTCGCCGTCGGCATCGCGCTCGCGCTCCTCTCCCTGTGCTTCACCCTCTTCACCCGGCACTGACAACCCGGCCGACAACCCGCACGACACCCCGCTGCCGGACGCCAGCCCCTTGCAAGACACCCTGCCGACCGGCGACCGGCCACCGGCAACCCGCTGCCGGCCAGCCCGAAACAGATCGCCGCAAAACCTCACCGCCTCACCGTCTCACCGCACGCCCGAACCGTTTTCCGTATTCGCCGCACCGGCAGGACGCGACAACACCCACTCGCCCCGCTCCAGCCACAACGAAAACCCCCCGTCCGACCAGATACGCCCCCGCCGCGACAACACCCGCGAACCGGACACATCCGGCAAAAACACTTCCGCCCGCTCCCCGTCCGTCCCGAACACCACGAACGTCGAAAACCCCGGCCGCGCCCCGGGATCGACCACCGTCACCCCGCTCTCGAACACCCGGATACACCCGTTGCGCACCACGCTGAAGGTATAACGCGCCGCCCCGCCATCCGCACCGGTACCCGCTCCCGCATCCGCCAGCCGCCCCGCACACCCCGCCAGCGCCACACACCAGCACCCCGCCAGCACCATCCGCCCGAACCATGACACCCCCATCATCCCCCCTTGCCAGAACCGGAAAAACACCCTGCCATTATCCCTGAAATCCCCGATAATAACGGCATGGAAACCCCACGCATCGACCTGCGCGCCCTGCGCTACTTCACCGTCCTGGCCGAAGAACTCCACTTCGGCAAGGCCGCCGAACGCCTGCACATCGCCCAGCCCGCCCTCAGCATCCGCATCCGCGAACTCGAAAACACACTCGGCGGCAAACTCTTCATCCGCAACCGGCGCAACGTCACCCTCACCCCGACAGGCCAGCGATTTCTCACCGACGCCCGCGCCCTGCTGCGGCAAGCCGCCGCCATCGAAGAAAACGCCCGCCGCGCCTTCCGCGGCGAAACCGGCCGCCTCGAACTCGGCTACGCCGACAACGAAGCCTGGTCAGGCATCCTCGCCCGCCTGCTCGAACGCTTCAAGACCGCCCGACCGGCAAAACCCGCCCCGCATGACCCCGCCGCGCATGCCACCGGCGCCACCACAACGCCACACGGCACGCCCCGTCAGCCATCGGAAAAACAGCGACAGGAAACAACGGAAAACGGAGAAAAGAAAAAGACCGGCGCACGGCGGACACCCCCGCAAAACACCGGCCGGACACAGGTGTACAATAAAAAAACACCCCGCACCAACGACACCCCCTGCCCGCGCCCGCCCGCACAGGGAGACACACAAGGGAGACACACATGGACTGGCACTACACCCAACCCGTCACCATCCACTTCGGCAACGGCCAGCTCGCCCGCCTCGGCGAAGAAATCCGCAAAACCGGCAAAACCCGCGGCCTGCTCATCACATCCCCCTTCTTCGGCAAAAACGGACTGGCAGACCGCCTCATGGCCGACAGCGGCGGCACACTGTGCGCCACCTACCGGCAAGTCTCCCCCAACCCCGACATCCGCGAATGCGACGACTGCATCCGCCTCATCCACGAAAACCACTGCGACTTCATCGTCGCCCTCGGCGGCGGCAGCGTCCTGGACTGCGCCAAGGCAGCCGCCGCCTTCAGCAACGGCAACCACCCCGCCGGCGCCTACCTCGACGGCACCCTCCCCGTCCCCGCACGCGGCCTGCCCCTCATCGCCATCCCCACCACCGCAGGCACCGGCAGCGAAGTCAGCCGCGTCACCGTCCTCTCCGACCACGCCAAAGGCATCAAGGCCCCCCTGTTTTCCCCGGCCTTCTACCCCGTCTGCGCCATCATCGACCCCGAACTGACCCGCACCCTGCCCAAAGCCGTCACCGCCTGCACCGGCATGGACGTCCTCTGCCACGCCATCGAAGCCTACTGGAGCATCCACCACCAGCCCATCTGCGACGCACTCGCCATCCACGCCGCCCGCCTCGTCATGCACCACCTCGAAACCGCCTGCGAAAACCCCGGCGACATGCACGCGCGCGAAAAAATGGCCGAAGCCTCCGTCACCGCCGGACTCGCCTTCGCCCGGCCCGGCACCACCGCCGCACACGCCTGCTCCTACCCGCTCACCAGCATCCTCGGCATCCCCCACGGCGAAGCCTGCGGCCTGACCATCGACCACTTCATGCGCATCAACGCCAAAGCCGACACCGACGGACGCCTCGCCCTGCTGGCCGAAGCCACCGGCTTTTCCGACGTCGCCAACCTCGCCGACGCCATCGCCGAACTCAAATACCGCACCGGCCTGAAAACCGACCTTTCCGCATGGAACCTCAGCGACAGCCAGATCGACACCCTTGTGGCCGCCAGCCGGCAAGCCCCCCTCTACAACAACCCCGTCCCCATCACCGACGACATGTTGCGCACCCTCTACCGGAGCCTGCGCTGACGGCCACCGGGCGGCACCCCGCCCCCGGCACAAGCCGCCTGCACCATCCTGCCCCGCCGAACCGGACAAAACGCGCCCGACACCATCCCGACATCCCCGCACAAAAAAAGCGCGGCAACCGCCGCGCC
The DNA here is from genome assembly GCF_027158465.1 of Oxalobacter paeniformigenes. Lineage (NCBI taxonomy): Bacteria > Pseudomonadati > Pseudomonadota > Betaproteobacteria > Burkholderiales > Oxalobacteraceae > Oxalobacter > Oxalobacter paeniformigenes. The sequence continues at coordinate 537,645 of NZ_JAMKYL010000001.1, read as the reverse complement.
AAAAAACCGTCAAAACACACCGCGCCCCGCCAGACCCGGCCAACCCCGTGCCCCGGAGCCGGCATTCAGTACGCATAACTGATCGTCGCCATCACGATATTGTCCTCCACATCCCGACTGTGGGCGCTGCTTATATTGGATACTGACGAGATGACACCTGCGACACCCGAATCCCTGTAATCCAGATCATGCGACCGGCGATAGGCATACGCCAGATCCAGCGTCCAGGGTCCCCAGTTCATCCCGACGCCCAGCCCGACACCGGTACTCCCGTCACCCGGAGACATGAACCCCGCCGCATGATCCCTGACCGCCGACGTATCATGCCAGACCCCCGCCCTGAGCGCGAGCCACTGGCGCGGCTTGTATTCCACACTGGCATTGACATTCCAGCTGTTGCGCCCGCCACCCTTGCCGTCTTCGTCAAAGTCGGAATGATACGTCGTGTCATAATCGAACCGTGACCAGTGCGTAAACACCGTCCCCACCTCGACACTCAGATTATCCATCGGCTTGTAGGCCAGCCCCAGCGCCAGGGAGCCCGGCAAATGAATCTTCGTATCCGTATCGGTATCGACCGTATGCGGAACCTCTCCCTTTTCGGCCAGAAAATTGGGCTGATGCAGGGAATATTCCGCCCGGCCGTTGAGACGAAGCGTGACCGGACTCTTGTAGGCGACCCCCAGCGACAGCGCATCCGTCATACGCCAGTGCGACCCCAGATGCAACCCCATCCCCCAGCCCGTACTGGTTCGACGCTCCTTGCTGTCAGGCCCTTTTTGCGGAAGAGGACCAATATACTGCAACGAAGGAATCTGCCGGGTCATGGTGAAATCGGCATACATCACCTCCACACCGGCCGACACCGACCAGGCATCGTTGACCTTCATCGCCAGACTGGGCACAAACGAAATCGTCCGCGCCTGCGCACTGGTCATGTTATACCGGCCGAGCCAGCTGTCCGAAAACTCGTTATCCGCGCCAAAACGCGAAAACATGCCCAACCCCACCCAGAAACGGTCATCGAGCTGATGCGTCACATACGCATGCGGCGTCGCCCAGAGATTGGACCGGGTATCGGTGGACTTCCTGCTGCCATCTACCATCCGGGCATCGATCGAACCCGTCGGCACATGAAGGTCGAAACCGCCCATGACCCGCGTGCCGGAAAGCTGCGTTATCCCGGCAGCATTGTACGCCAGCGCCGAAGGATCATCCGCCCGCCCGACCATACCGCCTGCCAGCGCAAGCCCGCGCGCACTCCACCCCTTCAGCGCGAAATCGCCGCCCCCCACCGCATCATCACTGTCCGCCCAGACCAGACCGGCCTGACAGGCACACAGCACCCCACACAACAGCACCCGATACCGTTTCTTCACGCACTCCCCCCGCAAAAACCCTTCAGTCCCTCACATCGTCATACCGGAAGTCACTGAAATACCACAACAATTCTTGCAAGCATATTTCCTTGAAACATGACAAGTCAAGTCAATTCAGCCCCCTGAAAAAACGCGACATGCCCAAAAAGAACACCGGCCCCGCTCACACACCCCTGCATAACGCCCATGCATGACCTGGGCACTGGCAATCTTCGCCCAATCCTTTTAAGATGCAAAAAAAACACAACCGGCAAAATACCGCCAACCATCACAAAAGGAGATCCCCTTGGACGACGAATCCAGCCAGTTCAGCAAAAAAACGCGCATCATCGTCATGATCGTCGCCGCGCTCGCCATCGCCGCCATCCACATCATCTACATCCGGCCGCGCTACGGCGACTCCATCCCGATAATCCTGTTCCAGTTCTTCCCGCTGTACTTCCTCTGGAGAATTTTGTTCGGCGCGAAAAAGGAACCCCCGAAAAAAGCGCCCGAAAAACCCCTGAGCAAAAAAGCCCGCAAAAACATCCGCCGCGAGCAGGAACGCCAGCAGGCACGCTGAACATCGCCTCACCCCCACCGCGTCGGCCCCTCACACCCCGACGCGGGGATGTCGCACGTCGCCACACCGGCCACAACCGCGCCCCCCGATGCACCCCATCGCCATCCCCCAAACGAATCACACCGCAACCAGCACACCCGCATGCCCGCACACAGGCTCCACCGTAACCCGGCAAACCGCCTGCCGTCACACCTTCCGCACCATCCATCCGCCAGCCAGACACCCCGCCGGCACACGACTCGCGGCAGGCTTGCCGACCCCGCCCGCCTTCGCCTTCCTTCCCCAGCGAAACCGCCCTGTCCGGCACGCAAACCGCACCGGCAACCCGCTCACCCCACCTTCCGATCCTTCCGGCCTGATACCACCCCAAAAATGTACAAATGTATCGACTGTAACAAACCGTAATAAAAACAGCGCATTACCCATGAATGCGCCATCATCTCCCTACACTCTCCTTAATCATGAAAAACGCCCGTCAACACCAGCCGTTGCGGGTGTTTTTTATGCGCGGCGCAGCGCAGCCCCACACCCCGCCATCCCCCGCAACAAACGCGCAAACGCTATCGCCTCGCCTCATGACCACAGCTTCTGGACACAGCTTCTGGCTATGGTTTCTGGCTATGGTTTCTGGCTATGGCTGGGTGAACCTATCGTCCCACCCAGATCGCACGAACCGTGCCCGGCAGACACCACGAAAATTCCGATACCCCCCGAAACCCGCTAACCCGCTCACCCCACCTTCCGATCCTCCCGGCCTGACACCACCCAAAAAATGTATCAAATGTATCGTCTGTAACGAACCGTAAAAAAACCCGCCCGAACCGGCCAGCCTTGCCATAATCACCCCATGCCCTTCCCTGATTGAAAAAAACGCCCGGCAACACCGAACGTTACGGGCGTTTTTCACGAACCGGACACCCAAAGGAGCGACCATGCAAAACACGAACCTGCCCGAAACCTACCGCGGCTACCCCACACGCGAACTGCTCGCCATCTGCCGTGCCATCCCCTGCGGCGTCCTGAACCGGCACAAACACACCCCCGAAAAAACCCGTGCGCTGCGCGAATTCATCATGGAATACGACATCGACCCCCTCAAACACCCCCTGTAACCGGCAACAGACACCGCCAGACCACCCGAAACATGACGGACAGGCACCATCCTGCCCGCACCAGACACCCTCCGGCGAACCGCCCGCCATCCATGCCACCTGACCCCGTTTGCCGAAAAAAACCGCCAACCACCCGGCCCCCCCGGCCGGACAACCACCGGAACCCGCGCCCCCCACGACAACCACTTATCCCGCACAATCCCATTCCCCCGGCAACAAACACCCCCATCCTGAACCGCCCGGAAAACATACCGAATATATCGACCATAACAAACCGCAATAAAAACAGCGCATTACCCGACAATACGCCATCATCTCCCTAGACTCTCCTTCATCATCAAACACCCGCAGACACCGGCCAACCGCCGTCGCAGGCGCTTTTTCACGCGCCGCACACAAATCCCCGGCACATCCCGCCTGCCCCCTGCCCCAACGGCAAACCGCACAAAAAACCCGCCATCCGCGTCACCCGTCCCGTCTTTTGAAGACCGATCCCCAAACCCGGCGGCTCCCCGGCCGGACAACATGGCAAAACCGCATCGGCCGGCACAACCATATCCCATCTGCAACGCAGCGAACCGCCATCCCCACATCCACGCCATCCGCCCCTGCAAGCCATCCACCGCCGCGAAAATGTATCAAATGTATCGTCTGTAACGAACCGTAAAAAAACCCGCCCGAACCGGCCAGCCTTGCCATAATCACCCCATGCCCTTCCCTGATTGAAAAAAAACGCCCGCAGACACCGGCACCCACCGTCGCGGGCGTTTTTCATGCCCGCCACACCGGCCACAACCGCGCACACAGCCCCCACCATAACCCGGCAAACCGCCTGCCGTCACACCTTCCGCACCATCCATCCGCCAGCCAGACACCCCGCCGGTACACGACTCGCGGCAGGCTTGCCGGTTCCGCCCGCCTTCGCCTTCCTTCCCCCGCGAAACCGCCCTGTCCGGCACGCAAACCGCACCGGCAACCCGCTCACCCCACCTTCCGATCCTTCCGGCCTGATACCACCCCAAAAATATACAAATGTATCGACTGTAACAAACCGTAATAAAAACAGCGCATGACCCATGAATGCGCCATCATCTCCCTACACTCTCCTTAATCATGAAAAACGCCCGTCAACACCAGCCGTTGCGGGTGTTTTTTTATGCGCGGCGCAGCGCAGCCCCACACCCCGCCATCCCCCGCAACAAACGCGCAAACGCTATCGCCCCGCCTCATGACCACAGCTTCTGGCTATGGTTTCTGGCTATGGTTTCTGGCTATGGTTTCTGGCTATGGCTGGGTGAACCCATCGTCCCACCCAGATCGCACGAACCGTGCCCGGCAGACACCACGAAAATTCCGGTAAAATCCAAAAAAAACCAGCGAAACCATCCCCGCCCGACCACCGCGACACCAACCGAGGAAACCGCCATGACCACACCGACCGATCCCCTCTTCCCCATCGGAAAACCCGTCAAAAGCCGCAAATTCAGCGGCGCCGTATGGCTCCAATGGCTCGTCGAGCCAGACCCGGTATTCAACTGCCCCATCGTCAACGTCACCTTCGACGCCGGCTGCCGCAACAACTGGCACCGCCACCCGGGCGGCCAGATCCTGCTGTGCACCGCCGGAGAAGGCCGCTACCAGGAACGCGGCAAACCCCCCGTCATCCTCCAACCCGGCGACATCGTCAAAATCGCCCCCGACATCGAACACTGGCACGGCGCCGCCCCCGGCACCCCCTTCACCCACATCGCCATCGAAACCCGTCCCGAAGCCGGCCCCGCCGTCTGGCTCGAACCCGTCAGCGACGACGACTACCATGCCGCCCCCGTTCCCCTGACGACACCCGGCGCCCCCTGAACCCGGACAAACGGCACAAAAAAAGGGCATGGAAAACACCATGCCCTGCAAAAACCCGTTTTCATGCCGCCCCTACGTCGACAAATCCGTATCGATCCCGTCCTCATCGACCTTCGGCAAACGCTCCAGACTCTTTTCCGCCTCCGGCAAGCCCTGCTCCGCCGCCTTCGTAAACCAGTAACGCGCCATCTCCACATCACGATGCACACCGTGGCCCAGCAAATACATCGTTCCCAGATTGAACTGCGCCTGCGGCAAATGCTGCGCGATCGCCTTGCGATACCAGGCGATCGCACGGGCATAATCCTGCTCGACCCCCAGACCGCGCGCATGCAACACCCCAAGATTGTTCTGCGACTCCGCATACCCCTGCCGGGCCGCCTTGCGGAACCAGGACACCGCCCGCGCATAATCCTGTTTCACCCCGATCCCGTTCGTGTACATCAGGCCAAGCCTGTCCTGACTTTCCGGAACCCCCTTGCGCGCCGCGAACTCATACCACTTCACCGCCAGCTTGTCGTTACGTTCCACCCCCTCGCCGCGGTAATACGCCTCCGCCAGAAAAAAAGCCCCCTCCGGCTGCCCCTGCTCCGCCGCGCGGGCATACCAGTAAACCGCTTTTGCGGCATCCTGATCCACCCCCAGCCCGTAAGCATACAAAATCCCCAGATTCGTCTGGGCCTCGGCATACCCCTTGTCAGCCGCCCGCTGGAACCAGACAAACGCCTCATCCTCATGCCCGGTAAAGCCGCTGCCTTCCATATACAAACGCCCCAGATTGTTCTGCGCCTGCACATGCCCCTGTTCCGCCGCCTTGCGATACCAGGCCGCCGCCACCGGCAAATTCACCTCGACGCCCGTACCGTCCTCATACATATTGCCCAGCGCGAACTGCGCATCGGCCTCGCCCTGCACCGCCGCCTTCTGATACCACTCCAGCGCCCTGTGCAGACTCTGCTTCACCCCGCGACCGGAGGCATAAAGCAGCGCCAGATTCGTCTGCGCCAGCGCGACCCCCTCTTTCGCCGGCACAGCCAGAAGCGCCGCCGCACGCGCATCGTCATGGCGAACCCCGTGCCCCTCCATATACAGAATCGCCAGATTCGTCTGGGCCATCAAATGCCCCTGATCCGCCGCCTTTTTATACCAGGCGACAGCCTTTTTCACATCCTTTTCGACCCCCTCGCCCGCCTCATACAACTCGCCAAGCGAAAACTGCGCATCACGATTCCCCAGTTCCGCCGCCTTCAGATACCATGCGGCGGCCGAAGCCAGATCCCGTTTTGTCCCCTCGCCGTTATACAACATGGCAGCCAGCGCCGACTGGGCCGCGGCATCCCCCTGCCCGGCCGCCCGCGAAAACGCGGCAAACGCCTTGTCATAAGCCCCGTCATGATAGAACTGAACGCCATCATCATAATCGCCAGCCCAGGCGGCACCGGCAAACAACAGACAACCGGCAAACCCCAGCCATGCACGACGGACACGGCCAACACTCCAACCCATCACCATTCCTTGAGACATCCCGCCCGGCAACGGGCCACCGGACGGCACATCGAAAACACACCGCAACGCGGAAAAACCGGCGAAACCGCCGGAAAAACAGGCGCATCCAGACAACGGCGACACCTGCCGCGCACCCCAACCGTGCGCAAAAAACTATTCGATACAATGCGCATTCGGCACGTCGCTGTCAAGAACATTTTTACCACAACATCCGGGCGCCACACCTTGCGCCAAACCATGAAAAAACCGGATCGCCGTCCCCTAGCGGAACCGCCCGCGGTGCGACGACAAACGATGCAACGCATGGACAAGCGCCTGCCGCGACAAGGCACGCCCCGCGATAATCAGCACCACCGCCGCCAGAATCAGCACGATCCCCACGACCAGCTGCATCGTCAGACGCTCCCCGAACACACCGACACCGATCACCACCGCCGTCAGCGGTTCCAGCGCCCCCATGATCGCCGTCGGCGTCGACCCCACATTCTGCACCGCCACCACCATCATAATCAGCGAAATCACCGTCGGTACCAGCGCCAGCAACAACGCATACCCCCACATCGCCGGCTCATCAAGCCACTGAATCCCCCCGTGACCGCCGACAAACGCATGAGACGCCACCGTCAGCACACAAAACAGCAACACATAAAACGTCAGCTTCACCGGCGACATCACCATCGACGACTTGTTCACCACAATGATATACACCGCATACGTCAGCGACGACAGCATCACCAGCAACACCCCCGTCATCGACAACGTCTCCCCGTCCCCCTGATACAACAGACCGATCCCCGAGAGCGCCAGCACGATCGAAAAAATCGTCACCCAGGTCACCTTCTCGCGGAAAAACAGCGCCATCATCACCGCCACCATCACCGGATACACGAACAGCAAGGTCGACGCCACCCCCGCATCCATATAATGAAAACTCACGAACAACGACAACGACGACGTCCCGAACAACGCACCGAGCAACACCAGAATCCCCAACTCGCGCCGCGACAGCGAAAAATCCACCCGGCGCACCAGCATCAGCCCCCCCAGCACCAGCGCCGCCAGCAAAAACCGGTAAAACAACACCGAATGCGCCGAAATCCCGTGCGCATACAAAAACAACGCCCCCAACGGATTCGTCCCGTAACTCACCGCCGCGACAATCCCGCAAATCGTTCCCTTGACCCTGGCATCCATACATCACCTGAAATCCGTGCAACGGCAACCACCATGCCACCGCAGCATATCCCCATAGCATACCCGCATTTGCGCCACAAAACCGCAAACCGCCTCCCGCCGTATGCCGCAGACAACAGCCCGCCCCCGCCGACACCACCCACCCCAAAAAACGCCGCCCGGACGGACGGCGAAAACACACCGGCAAACGAAACGGCAAACCATACCGCACAAACCATGCAAGCAAAAGCCGGACACAACAGCGCATCCGGCCCCGAAACGTCACCTGCCCGCCCCTATAAAAACCCATCCGACCGTCAGAAAAAACCGAAACAACAACACAGAAAAATGCCGTAATCTTGAAAATACGCCGATTCAGGTCAACCAACATCCCCGGGGAAAGGAAGCGTCATGCACAACCGAATGCCGATACTCATTGCATTTACCATCGCCTGCGTCCTCGTATTCGCCCTGTTCTTCCTCAAAAACACCCACCGGCAAATCACCGAAGCCCACCACAACGGCCTCGAAAACATCGTCAACACCTGCTACACCAGCCGCACCGCCACGACAGGCAGACTCCTGCTCTAGCCGCGACACCGGCGCCACCCCCCGTACCCGAACACAGCGCCGCCGGAAAAACCGGAAAAACCCCCCGCCCGACACACCTTCCCGCCACCCCAAAACTTTTATACCTGAAAAATTATTTTGACTTTGAGTAAAAATATTTACTTAAAAGTGTACATTTTTCACAAAATGCGGTATAGTGGTACCTGAAGTGAAAAGATAGTGGCCAACAATGCATCCAACGGCAAAGGAGACAGACATGATTGACCGGATATTTATGATCACCCTCTCTATCGGCTGCCTGCTTGCCATGCTCGTATTCGCCCAGCAAAGCACCTTCCGTCCGACCGGACAAGCGCACCACATGACCGCCATCAAATGCGCCAGCCTGGACGGAAACAAAGCCCGCGACACGGCAGCCATCACCATCGACACCAGCCCTGCCGCAGCGGAACACACCGCGATTGTGTAGCGGCGATATCGGGCCGTCTCCACCGGAAACCGGCCATTCCGTCGCCTCGCAGGAAAACGCCTTTCCACAGTCGTGGAGACGGCCACGGTGTCAAGACGCCGCACCCGACCACGGCCCGACCCGACACGGTCAGGCCGTTTTTTCATCCCCCGGCACAACATACCCGCCCCGCCACCTTCGCCGCCATCGTCCGTCAACCGCCATACCACCCCCATCATCCGGACACACCTTGCACCTGCCATATCACCGTTTTCATCCCGAACCATGAACAAGCCCCATTCCGCCCCGTTCCGATCATCCGGATACCGGGAAAAAACCTGATGAACCATCAGGAAGTGACCGACAAAATCACCGTTCGGCCATTCATCCCCTCTCGGCCTGCCTGAACCCGACTGCCCGTCACCGGCCGTTTTCGCCCAAGCCCTCGCCATGCCCCCTTTCACCGCTCACGATCTTGACCCGCCGGAACCGGACTGCCCATAATAGACCGGTTCCGTCCGACGACCTGATACCCATGGCTTTTTCCAAAACCCTGTACTGGCTTGCACTCTGCATCCTGCCCCTTTCCGTCTGCGCTACCAACGGGGAAACATGCAACCGTCTCTACGCGGCCGCCAAATACCGCGAAGCCATGGCTTGCTACATGCAACCCGATATCATCACCCATCCTGCTGTCATGAACCGTATCGGCTACATGCACAGCAAGGGACAAGGCGTTCCCGCCGATCCGGAAAAAGCAGCCTACTGGTACCGCCGCTCGGCGGAAACCGGCTTTGCCGCCGCACAGTTCAATATCGGCATTCGGTATGAACAGGGGCGCGGCGTCCCTCAGGACGCCTCTGAAGCCGCAAAATGGTTCTTGAAAGCCGCAGAACAGGGACTTGCTGATGCCGAAGAAACAATGGGCTATTACTATGCCAGCGGCACCGGCGTCACAAAGGATTACCGTGAAGCCATGAAATGGTTTCGCCGCGCAGTCGAACACGGCAATACCAGCGCCTGTTCATCCATCGGCATCCTGTATGACAAGGGGGACGGTGTCCCGATAGACCACAATCGCGCCGTCCAGTACTACATCATGGGCGCCATGGGCGGGGATGCGCAGGCGCAAGCCCTGCTCGCCTTCAAATACCTTCTCGGCGGCGGCCTCTCCAAAGACAAGCGCCGTGCCGCCTACTGGTTCGAACAGGCCGCCAACAACGGCTATCCCGTCGCCATGCAACAAATGGTGAAAATTTATACCTACGGACGGTACGGCTACGACCGTGACCCCGAAAAAGCCGAATACTGGCGGAACCGCTACAACCAAACAATCGACGAACAGCGCAAAACCGGTTCCCGCTCCGTCGAACCGCCCTTGCCTTTTCCCCTGCCTTCACTGACCGATTGACTTTTCCCCTGTTGACCTCTCTGAACCGGGTTCACCATTACCGACCGTTTAACCGGCCCTCTGCACCCAAGCCTTCGCCATGAAATCCCGCTATTTCAAAGCACTGCCACCGCGCGGCAATTCTGCACCGCCATTCACCGAAAACCGTCATCCCTTGCACGAACAGACCGGCTACGGCTGCGCCATCCATGACGAACCGGCATACTCCACCTGCATCCGCCTATCGCCCCTGCCATCCAGTCGGCCAGATCACCCGGCCCGCCAGACCGGACACCGGACAAAAAAAATGGCGCGAAAACCGCGCCATCCTTCTGCCGAAAAAAACGGTCAATCCATGATTTCCAGCAAATCGACCTCGAAAGTCAACGTACTGCCCGGCGGAATCTGGCCGACCTGATTATTGCCATATGCCGTATCAGGCGGGCAAACCAGCTTGACCTTGCTGCCAACCGGAACCGACTGCAAACCCTGCTGCCAGCACGGAATCGTCTGGTTCAGATTGAAAACCGCCGGATTGCCGCGGGCATACGAACTGTCGAACTCGGTACCATCCTGAAGCCAGCCGCGATAATTGACCTTGACCTTGCTGTTCGGACCGGGTTTGGCGGTATTGCCGGACAACTTGACCGGATACACGGTAATCCCTGCCGGGCCGATATACGGCACCACGACAGACGGAGACGAAGCGGGGCCGACCGGGCCGACATTGCCGTCAGGGCCGACACCCTGTCCCTGCTGGACGGGCGGCTGTTCCACGATCCCGCCGGACGAAGCCGCCAGCACCGGGCCGGCCAGCATCAGAGAAGCCACCAGTAACAATCCACGAGTACGGTTGCGCATAAGAAAATCCTTCCTGTTGAAAATACCACTGATTGAACACATCAAAACAACCCTCTGTTTTCATGGATGCTACAACAGAGACCGGACAGAACTTTTGACAAAAATCGCTTTCATGCATCGCGGCCGTACCGGCATGGCGACGACATCATGCAAACGCCCACCCGGAGGGCAACCGCATACCCGGCACACCCGCCGCCGGCAAAGCGACGAAACGCAAGACCGGCCGCACGGCCAAAGCCGCGCCGGCCAGCCACGAGCCACAAACCTAGCGGGCCGAATCCTGCCGGACCGCAGCCGGCGCATCGGCCGCCGGAGCAGGCGCCAGACGCGAACGCCAGCGCAGGAAAAAGAACGCGCAAACCGCCGTCACCGCCAGCGCCAGCACATAAGAAACCGGTCTGGACAACCCCAGCGTTTCCGGCGCCACGAACAGATAAGCCGACACCACCGCCGTCATGAACAGCGCCGGAATAAACGCAATCACGAAATTCTTGCGCCGTCCCGCCAGATAAATCGACACCGCCCACAACGTAATCGTCCCCAGAATCTGGTTACACCAGGCAAAATAACGCCAGATCACATCGAAATCGATAAACAGCAGCACAAACCCCGCGGCGAAAAGCGGCAACGACACCAAAAGCCGTTTCAAAAGACTGCGCTGATCGATCTTCAGCGCATCGGCCACGATCAGACGGGCCGAACGGAAAGCCGTATCCCCCGACGTAATCGGTGCAGCGATCACCCCCAGCACCGCCAGCGCGCCCCCGAACGTCCCCAGCCAGTTATTCGACACGAAATCCACCACCTGAGCCGCATTGCCGCTCGTGAAAAACGCACGCCCCTCCGGCGTATGGAAAGCGAAATTCGCCGCAGCCGCCCAGATCAGCGCCACGATCCCTTCCGCGATCATCGCCCCGTAAAACACCGGACGTCCCTGCCGTTCATTCGTCATGCAACGCGCCATCATCGGTGACTGCGTCGCATGAAAACCCGAAATCGCCCCGCAAGCGATCGTAATGAACAACATCGGGAAAAGCGGCGTCGTCTCCGCCTTCGGATGCGTATTGGCCAGCCCGTCCATCACCTCAGGCAACGCCGGCATATGCACATACAGCGACACCAGAATCCCCAGCGCCATAAACAACAGCGCCGCCGCGAAAACCGGATACAGCCGCCCGATCAACTGATCGATCGGCAACAGGGTCGCCGCGATGAAATACACGAAAATCACCGCCGTCCACACCCCGAAAGACAAGCCCAGCGTATTGCCCGTCAGACTGGTGAGCAAGCCCGCAGGTCCCGCGACGAACACCGCCCCGACCAGCACCATCATCACCGGCGTGAACACCCGGACCACCTGCATGAAAGGCCGTCCCATAAAACGGCCGATAATCTCCGGATAACTCTCCCCGTTATAGCGCAGCGACAACATCCCCGACAGATAATCATGCACCGACCCGGCGAAAATACAACCGAACACAATCCACAAATACGCGCTCGCGCCGAACTTCGCCCCCATGATCGCCCCGAAAATCGGTCCCAGCCCCGCGATATTCAGAAACTGGATCAGAAAAATCCGCCAACCCGGCAAAGGCAAATAATCCACCCCGTCGCGCATCGCGATCGCAGGCGTCACCCGCTTCGGATCGATACCGAAGACCCCTTCCACATAGCGGCCATACAACCAGTACCCCGCCACCAGCAACACCATACTGACAGAAAACGTAATCATAAAAACACCTCTCCGCCGCCCTCACCGGAAACGGCGAACGGCGGCGGACAACACCGCAAACAACGGAAAAAACACGGAAAACATCCGGAAAACCGCCATTTTACACCCGCACGGAAAAGACGACGCAGCAACCATCCGAAACGGCCATCCGTCCCGTCGCCCGCCCCGCCAGAACTAGCCCCGGATCACCGCCCCGCTGAAAAAACGCGCCATCCCCGTGCCGGGACGGCTGGAAAACAGCGGCATCATCGCCTGACTGTCCGGCACCCCCGTCTCCAGCTCCCTCAGCCACTGCGAAGCCAGCACATCCCCCGACGCACGCGCCTTTTCCAGCCACAGCGCCGCGCGCTCGCGGTTCACCTCGACCCCGATCCCGTTGGCATACATATACCCCAGATACAACTGGGCATCGGCCTGTCCCTGCAACCCCGCGCGATAAAACCAGCCCGCCGCCACCATCACATTCTCCGGAACCCCGTCACCGACAAGATACGCCAGCCCCATCATAAACTGCGCCTGCGCCAGCCCGTGATGCGCCGCGCGGTCAAGCCACATCAACGCCCACTCCCCGTCGCGCTGCATCACCAGTCCCAATTCGGCAAACCGCGCCATCGTAAACTCAGCCTCCGGCAAACCCTGCTCCGCCGCCAGCGCCGTCCAGTGCAACGACGCGACATAATCCGGCGCGATCCCCTCGCCATCCTGATAAATCTGCCCCAGCGCATACTGCGCGCCCGCGACCCCGGCATTGGCGGCACGCAACAAATCCCCCGCCACAGGAAAACGGCCATCCGAAAACCCCGCCACATAACGCGGCAACATCCCCGCCGCATACGAAGCCAGCGCGAACCCCCGTTCAGCCGAACGCAACACCCAGAACCGCGCCCGCGCCACATCCCGCGGGAACACACTCCCCCGCGCATACAACAACCCCAGATACAACTGAACCGACGGTTCCCCCTGCGCGGCCGCCTTCTCCAGCCAGACACGCGCCGCCTCCGGATCGAACGATCCCGCCGTGCGACTCGAAAACAACAACCCCAGATACAACGGCGCCTGCGCATCCCCCGCGGCAGCCGCCCGTTTCAGCCAGCCGATCCCCTCGCCGACGCTCTCCGGGCCATCCCCGTCCTCGACAAGAAACCGGCCCAGCCAGTAACATGACGCCGCATCCCCCGACCGGGCCTGCCGGCGCAACTGCCCCATCCAGACCCCATCGACCGCCCCGTCATCATCCCCATTCCGGCGAAACGGCTTCGAAAACTCACCCGAAAACCCCAGCGCCCTGTCGAACGAATCGAAAAACGCCTTTTCGTCCTGCACCAGAAAAACCGGCTGCTTCGGCACCGGAATATCCTGAATCGTCATCTGCCTGCCCGAACTGCACGCCAGCAACCCACACACCACAACACACACCAGCGAAACCGCCAGCGCCGCCCTTCCGGACAACCATTTCCACACCGCCATCACATCACACCTCAACGACACACAACCGGAAACACCTACCGTCCACCCGCCAGACCCGGCATCTGCTCAAACAACACCCGCGCCACCTTGTCGCCCGACTTCGCCCGCGACGCAAGCCACCCGAGCCGCTTCCGGCACACATCCGGCCCGGTAGCCACACACATCCGCGCAAGCTCCCTGGCATCCCGCGACGTCACCGCATCCGGATCGATGCGCGCCAGCCAGCGACGCGCACACGCCCCGTCCCCCAGCTCCGCACACACCAGCGCCAGCGGCAAAAACGCCTCAGCCATCCCCTGCTCCGCCATCATCGCATACACCGCACGCGCCGCCTGCGGAAACCGTTCACTGCCATGCTCACCGGAATCGTACATCAAGGCCAGATACTGCATCGCGTTTTTCTCGCCCAACCAGCCCAGACGGCGCACCTCGCTCGCCACCTCATTCTCACCGGCCACCGGCGCGATCCCCTTGCCATAATACAACGCCACCACCCCCAACAAATCCGGGCGATCCGTCATACCGGCAAGCCTTGCGAACCACCGTCCCGCCTCCTCCCGCCGATCCAGCATCATCATCCGCAACGCAAGCGCCCCCACCGCCTCAGGCACATCCTTCTGCGCCGCGCGCTCCAGCCACTTCACACCGGCCGCATCCCCAGACCCATCCGCCCCGGACAACAACCAGTACCCCAGCAACGCCATCGAATCCCCGTCACCGGATGCAGCCGCCTTTTCCACCCAGCCGCGGATTTTCCCGCGCCCCAACGCATCGCACCCGAAATCCTTGCCATACTCATCATCCAGACACAAAGACCCCAGCGCCACCGTCGCCGGCGCATCCCCCCTTTCAGAAGCCGCCGCCAGCCTGCCGACACCCGCCGCCACATCCTGCGGCACACCCGCCGACGCCATCGACCCCGTCACCTGCCAGACACCCGCCAGCGCCAGCGCCGTCACATCCCCCGCATCCAGCGCACGCCAAAAAGCCGGCGGCACCTGCCCCGAAACACGCGCGCCATCCTCCAGCCAGGCCTCACGATACGGCAACACCGTCAACTCCATCATCGAAAACTTCCCCTTGCGGACCTGATCGCGCCACAACGCCTCGCGGCGTGCCCGCACCTCATCCGAAATCCCATCCTGCCGCATCAGCAACGCAGACGCCGTCGCACACCCCGAAGCCGAAGCCTTCTCAATCCAGTCCATCCCCCGCTTCACGGCATCCGCATCCCACCAGCTCCGCAACAAATACATCCCCAGCGCCAGCTGCGACAAACCATCCCCCCGCCGCGCCGCCTTCTCCAGCCAGACCGACGCCGCCACATCATTGGGCAACACCCCGTCCCCCATCAGCAACCGGAACCCCATCGAACGCATCGCCGCCACATCCCCGCGCCCCGCACGCGACTTCAGAGACTCCCACTCCCTGCAAGACACCGCATCCCGGCAAAAAACCGCCACCCTCGCCGCATCCGGCGCCTTCGCAGGCACCCCCTTCGCCCAGCGCGCCGCCAAAGCCGGATCAAGCGACGTCCCCGCAGGCGGCAACACCTCAAAATACCCCGCCCCCTGCGCCTGCGCCGAACCCGACACCACCAGCGCCGACACCGCCAGCGCCACCGCAAACAACCACCGTCCCGCCACCGTCACCCCCTGCATCCGCACACCTCACACCGCCGCCTGCCCCGGCACAACCGCACCCGCCGAAGGCGGCACCGCGCCATCCGAACCACCCTGAGCCGCCTCACACCCTGCATCCTCAAGCAAACCCGCATCCCCCGACGCACCGATCCGCGCACACGCCGACTCCCGCACATGAACCGCTGCCGCCTCATCCTTCGGCACATACCAGCCATACTCCAGCAACACCGCCATCAACAACTCCGCCGCCGGATTGCCCGACACCACCATCCCGCGCAAAAAATCCACCTTCCGCGCGATCCGCTCCATACGCGCGCCATCCACCGCACCGGACGACACCTGCGCCCCCGCGGCACCGGCCTTCGCCCCATCCCCGGCCACAACCGCGCCCTTCAAAGCATCCTTCGACATCCCCCTCGACACATCCTTCGGCGACCCGCTTCCTGCACCGTTACCCGCCGCTTTGCCCGCCTCTTTCGCGGCGCCACTGGCGTCATCCGGCCCCATCGACGCACCCTTCACCGAAACCGCCGCATCGCCATCCCCGTCCGTGGCCACCGGCTGATCCGCAAACACCAGCTCCAGCATCCCTTCATCCAGCGCGAACGAAAACGCCCCCAGACGCGCCGCCTCGGCAAACGCCTCCCGCGCAGGCTCCGGCCTGCCCGACCCCGCATAAAACAAACCCAGCGGAATCCACACATCCCCGTAACCCTGAGCCGCCGCCGACAAAAACCAGCGCTCCGCCTGAACCGTATTCCGTGCGACACCCCAGCCCTCCTCGAACAACAACCCCAACATCAACTGCGCCTCCGGCTCACCCCGCTGCGCATACCGGCGCACCTCCGTCACCTTCTCGCTCTCGCCCGCGACCGCAGCATCCCCCCAGCCATACAACACCCCCAGCATCGACAACACCGCATCATCCCCGTTCTCCGCAGCCAGTGAAAACCAGCGCGCCGCCTCCTCACGCTCATCCCGTGCCAGCGCATTCATCGCCATCATCAACCGCGCCCGCGGCTCACCCGCATCCGCCGCCTTGCGAATCCAGACAAACGCCTCCCTGCGATTCTCCTTCACCCCCTTGCCACCGGCCAGCATCGACCCGTAACTCGTCATCGCCTCACGCAACCCCTGCTGCGCCGCACGACCCATCCACAACGCCGCCTTTTCCTGATCTTTTTCCAGCGGCCCCCAGCCCAGCATATACAACTCACCCAAAGCCGCCTGCGCATACCGGTGCCCCGCATCCGCCGCCTTGCCCAACCACTCCACCGCCAGCTTCTCATCCTTGCCGACCCCGTTACCCGTCGCCAGCAACACCGCCCCCACCGACAACGCCGGCACAATCCCGCGCTCCACCGCAAGACCGACCGCACGCACATCCACCGCCGGCACCACCCCGTCGAGCGAATCCACATCAGAGGCCACCCCCTGCGACCTGCCCGCAGCCCCCCTCGCAAGCCGCCACTTATCCGCACCCGTCGCCGCGATCCGGAAAGCCCAGTCCCGCATCGACCGGTCCGCCTGCTCCTGCGCCGCCTCACGCCACTGTTGCGCCTCCGCCGGGCTGCGCGTCACCCCCAGCCCCGCATCCAGCATCCGCGCCAACTCCGCCTGCGCCTGCGTATTCCCCTGAGCCGCCGCCTTGCCGAACCACACCAGCGCCCCCGGCAAATCCTGCGCATCGCTCTCGAACGCCAGCATCGTCGCCAGAGACACCTGCGCCACAGCATCCCCCGCCATCGCCCCCTGACGCAACCAGACCATCGCCTGCGCATCATCGGCAGGCACCCCGCGCCCCATCACATAACGCAAACCCAGCGCCGTCTTCGCCCGCGCATCGCCTGACGCCGCCGCCGACACCAGCGCCGCCTCGGCCGCCGACACCGCACGCGCCGGCGCCGTCACCCTTGCCGCACCTGCCGCCGGCTGGCCATCCGCCGGTTTCCCCGCTCCCTTGCCTGCGGCCGCCAGCCTGTCCGCCTTCCCGCCGGTCTTCTTCAGCACCGCACCCGCCGCCCGGCCCGTACCCGAAGCCGCAAAAACCGCCTCGCCCGGCATCGCCAGCGCCATCGCCAGCACACACACCGGCAACACCTGGCCAACCGGCCACACCGTAACCAAACCCGACACACCCCTGGAAAACACCGAACGGAACATAAAAACAACCCGAAAACCACACAAAAAACATATTCTTCCACACAACAGCGCCCCATATCCAGCCCCGGCACCCCGACAAACAAAAAGCCGGCATTTCGCCGGCTTTCCGAACCACATACACACAACACTACAACCCGTCATCGACCCCCTCAAGCGCGATCCCGTTCCCCGAAGCCGCCGCCTTCTCCAGCCAGTAAGCCGCCTTTTCCGCATCACGCGGCACACCCGACCCGTTCTCATAAGCGAACCCCAAAGCCGACTGCGCCGGCGCATACCCCTGAATCGCCGCCCGGCGGAACCACACCGCCGCTTTCGCCGCATCGCAAGGCACACCGACCCCCATCGCATACAACGCCCCCAGCTCATACTCCGCATGCGGCATCCCCTTCTCCGCCGCCCGCGAAATCCAGGACACACCCGCCGGAACATCACGCACCCCGTCACGCCCCATCAACAAACGCAACCCCAATTCCAGCTCCGCCGCATCCTCACCCGACTCCGCCCGCGCACGCACCTCCTGCAAAGGCACATCCGCATACAACGTCGCCACCTTCCCCGACACCACACCCGGCACCGGACCATTCACCGCACCGCCCGACACCCCGTCATCCTGAACCGCAACACCCTGTGCCGCACCATCCGGCAACGCCCCATCCTGCCCGGACACACCCTGCGCCGACACAACCCCGGCACCCAGCCACACCGCAGCCAGCGCCACAGACACCCGAACACCCCAACCAGACCAACCAGACATACCCCGCTCCTTCCCGAAAAAACACACCGGCAGCACACCGGACACCACGCCAACACCGTCGGAAAAACCACCTCCCCCGACATTCCCGCCCAAACTGGCCTGACACCATATTAGCCCGAAACACCGCCCTGCATACCCGAACAGCGCAAAAAAAACAGGCCTGCCACCGCAAGCCTGTCCGAAACCGCGACAACCGGCACCCGTCCGGCCTCACCCATGCCCATGACCGCAACAACCGCCATGCCCGCCATGACCATGACCGCAATGCCCCCCATGACCGAAACCGGCATGACCCTGCCCGCCATGACCGCAGCACCCGCCGCCGACACCCGCGGCGACATCCGCCCCGGCCCCATGACGACACCCGCCGCCATGTCCGTGACCGCAACAACCATCCCCATGTCCGGCGACGACACCCTCCGGCACACCCGCAGGTGCACCTTCAAGCCCACCCGCCAGCGACACCGCCAGCTTCTCCAGCAACGCCGCCAGCTGCGCCCGCTCCTCCGGAGAAAACGCCGCCAGCAAGGCATCCGCCTCCATACGGCGATTGCGCCCGACCACATCCGCCAGCCGCATCCCCTTCTCCGTCAAAAACACCTGCCAGACCCGGCGATCCGCCGCATTCAGACGCTTCTCCACCAGCCCGTCCGCCGCCAGCCGCTCGATCAACTCACTCGCCGAAGGCGCACGAATCCCCAACCGGTCCGCCAGCTCCCGCTGACTGATCCCCTCATGCTCCCGCAACAACGCCAAAAGCCGCCCGCGCCCGCGAAACCCGCCCCGGCAATGCCGCTGACGGCCATCCCCGCGATCCAGAAGCCGCGAACACAAACGCACATTCCCGAAAATCGCCATCAACGCATCATCCTGCATCCTGCCCTCCAAACAAATAAGGAACCTAATAAAAGCATACCACAAAATCCGGAAACGGCACAACACACACGAAAACCCGCCCAAAAAACGCCAAAAACACCGAACCGCCGGCACCCCCGCCCAAATTCCCGCATCCGCCCATCCACCAGCGCCACCCGCAACCGCCATCACGTTTTCCGGAAAACCGGCGACATCCCGCAAAATACCCCATCCCATACACAAGCACCCGTTCCGCACACCGGCCACCCACCGTATCCACCACACGAACCGCGCACAACCCGCACACCAGACCACCGGACACCCAAAACCGCCCGACACCGCCCCGCCGACAGGCCGCCGAACGACCGCAAAACCGCACATCATGCCCGCATCATCCCCGCATCATCCCGAAACGGCGAAACCCGCGGCAACAGCGACCACTCCCGCCTCTTGCCTGCCATGCCCTTGCCGCCCGATCCCACAACCCGCACCCGGCAGCTTATCCCCGTTTCCTGTGGACAACTCCGTGTACAGTCCCGCTTTTCCGTTTACCGGCAACAACTTGCACCCGCTGCCCATCCGACAGGCACTCCTCCCCGACATCCGCACGAAAACACCCCGCCCGTCCCCCTGTCCGGCAAAATAAACAAGTCTCACCTCTCGAAATAACGACGGCGAACGGCATCCCGGCCACCGGCAACATCACGCAACCATTCCCGATATCGCGGAAAACCCGCGCATCTCACGTCAATATCACAGCAACCGATACCCAATCCGGGAAAAAACGATAACACCGGAAAAACGCCAGCCCGGCACAAAAAAATCAGGAACCCGCCTCGCGCCAGCGCCACCCCGATACCCGGAAACAGCGATCCCGCCAGAACGCGCACCACACGCCTGGCCAAACCATCATCCCGACCACCGGCACAAGCACCGCGACGATCATCCAGCGACAAAAAAGCCCGTGCATGAATGGCACGGGCCTGACACCCCACGACACAGCGGACAACCCCATATCCTACCTGCCGGACCCGGCATGCACCGGATACGCCCCATGTCCGGACTGAACCGGTTGCGAAAGCGCCTTCAGACGGGCGACGGCATACTCATCCCCCTGCTCAGCCGCCTTTTCATACCAGAAACGGGCACGATCGGCATCCACAGCCGTACCCACCCCCTTTTCATAACACTTGCCCAGCATCCGTTGCGCCACCATATAACCGTTCTCGGCAGCACGCTTGTACCAGTCGAACGCCTGCACATCATCACGCACCACCCCGCGACCGACCGCATACATCCATGCCAGCCCCGCTTCCGCACGCGCATACCCCTGCTGCGCCGCCGCGCGAACCCAATGCAACGCCATCACATCATTACGTTCCAGCCCGACCCCCTGAAGATACCGGCGACCCAGCTCGAACTGTGCATCCGGATCGCCCTCCTCGGCCTTGTCCTTGAGCAACACCAGCTCGAAAAGCGCATCCCCCTTGTCACCCTCCTCATCGGCGAACGACGACGCCACCGTCACACCGGAAGCCGTCCTGCCCCTTCTGTCCTCTGAAGAAAACCCCAGCGCCTCGGACGCGAAAAACGCCTCACAAAAAAACAGGCACAGAAACAGCAGAACCATCTCCGGAAACCGGAACACCCCATACCCAGACCTGATCCCACGACACATACCCGACTCCACAAACACGGCTCACAGCCACCCGGAAGCGAGTTTACGACACCCGGAGCACTCCCGCCACAAAACCGTACCCAAATGATGCACCAAACCCACAAAACCCCCTGAAAACCCCCCATAATCCCCGAAAAAACCGCCGAAAAACCACGCAACCCCCATCATTTCACACCGATCCCCCACAAAAACCGGAATATCACTGCGAAATTCCCGAAATAACCGGCAAAAAATCCCCGAATCCCCCCGAAAATCACCCGATACCCGCCCCAAACCCCCACCATCACCGGAAACCGCCCCCGTTTTCTCAATCCAGCCGCGTCAGAAACTGCGGCTGGAGCGTCACACAATCATCCGCGCGCATCCCATCCACATACACACAAATCACCCGCTCGAAATGATCCTGCTTGCTCGTCCCGCTCAAATGCCGACGCACCTGCGCCAGACGCCCCGACGGCGTCCTCACCCGGCAATTCAGCGGAAACCGCTCCACAGCCGACGAATCATCCGACAAATGCACCGATTTCCCCTCCGCACGATCCCGCCCCGGCGGCATCATCGCCCGGCAATTCAGCGGAAACCGCCCCGCCGACGAATCATCCGGGCAATGCGCCTGCTCCCCGTCAAAAACATCCGCACGATCCGCCCCGTCATGCCCCGCATCGTCCAGCGGCGCGATACACACCTCCACACGCGCCTGCCCGTCCGGCACCGCACGCTTGCCCGTGATATGCCTGACCTGCGCATCATCGGAAAACGCCACCCCTTCCAGCGCATCGAACAAAATCTTCTGCGCATTGTCCAGATCGATACACTGCACCGAATCATCCCAGCGAACCGGATCCGCCTTCACACGCCGCTTCCAGTCCGAAGGCCGTCTGGGAAACAGCACAAACGACACCCCCACCCGGCCGGAAAACGGACGCACGACCCCCGCCTCAAGCGCCAGACGGCGCACCTGCGTCTTGTACGCCCGTGCTTGCGCACTCACCGTCGTCACCGGACAACGCGCCCCATTCGGCCAGACCGTCCGCCAATACCGGTTCCCCGACACCGGATAAGGCAACGTCAACTCAATCATCTCAACCCCCTGATTCTGAACAACCAATCATCCAGACCCTCCCGCCTGAAACAAACAGGACGATCCCCCACAAACACACCGGCCTCCCCGTCCGGCCGATTCCTCCCAGCCTCCCCGGAACGCGGCGGACGCGCCGGACGCGGCACCGCACGCCCCGCCCCGATCCCCCACACCCGAACCATCGCCGTCGGCAACACCCGCCAATCCACCACCCGAACCGGACGACCGCAAGCCACCAGCGTCCGCAGACGACTCCTGACCGTATCCGGCGACACCCCGATCACAGGCGCCAGCTCCGCCACCGTCATCGGCCGCTTCCCCAACGCCGCCTCGATCGCCGCCAGCTGCCGCGCCTCACGAAGCGCACAAGCCCCCGTCCCCCTGACTGCACACTTGCCACCCTTTCCATCCATTCCATTCACTCCTTCACACAAGCACCCGTCATACCACACAAACCCGCCGCCCCCGGCA
The DNA here is from genome assembly GCF_027158465.1 of Oxalobacter paeniformigenes. NCBI lineage: Bacteria > Pseudomonadati > Pseudomonadota > Betaproteobacteria > Burkholderiales > Oxalobacteraceae > Oxalobacter > Oxalobacter paeniformigenes. Next base: position 514,943 of record NZ_JAMKYL010000001.1, on the reverse strand, counting down.
CATCCGCCGAACCGGCAACCGCCACTCCCTCATCCCGGACGCCATGCAACGCCCGCTTTCCGCACGACTTCTCCCCCGACACCAGCCGCCGCTTCAGCGCCGCCAGACGACGCAACGCCGTTTCGCGATCCGTCACCCCGCGCCCGGGCTGCGGCAAAACCGCGCGACACACCGGAACCGGCGGCAAAGCCCCCTCCTTCAGACGGCACTCCCGCCACACACGCGTCCAGCGCCCAGCCGCCTGCTGCCAGGACATCACCCGCAAGTCATACCAGCCGAACGCCACCGCCGCCCAGTAAAGCGAACGATCCGGCCACACATCACCCCCCCACGCCCGCCTGCCCGCCTGCACCTGCGCCACCGCAAACGCACGCTCCGCATCCGGCTCCGGACGGCACAACGCCAAAAACTCCGGCAAAGTCGGCGGCCAGACACGCCCCCGGCAAGCCGCCAGCCCCGTCCGCAACTCCTCATCCGACACATCCGAAAGCGCATGCGCCCATTGCGCCTTCACCGCCCCGGGATCGACCCCGCGCCACATATCCGCAAACCGCGCCCCGTAAAACGACGCCAGCACCCCGAACACCCGCTCGACACGCCGCACACCATCCGCACCACCGGCCTGCCCACGCGCATCCCCACCGCCAGGCGGCAACCCGGCATCCCCAGACCTCCTTTTCCGCGCGCCACCATCCGGCAAACCGCCCCGCGCCCCGCCACCGGACACTTTTCCCCCGTCCGGCAAAACACCGTCCCGCCCAAAAACCGACACACTAGGCACCATCATTCCCCCCATCCATCACAACATCCGACGACACCGGCAACACCACCCCCTCAAGCGTATGCCGCCCCGTCAACGCATCCAGCACCTCGCGACGCTCATCCGCCGAACACGAACGCGCCGCCCGAAACCGCCCGCCGGCGCGCCCCGCAGCGGCAACCCCCGCCACCCCGTCCTGCAACCATCGCGTCACGATCCGCGCCACATAAGCCACCCCGATCCGCTCATCCGGACGCACCCGCCGCGCCTCCATACAAGCCGACGCCAGCAACGCCGAATCCACCCCCTGCGCCACCATCGCCCGCACCCTCGGATCGGACACCGACGCCACCACCCCATAACGCCGCAACACCCCCACCAGCGCACCCGCCGAAACACCATTCGCCCCACCGGCAGACACCCCTTCCCCGCCGGACCGCCCGGCAAAAACCGCCGCCCCCGCCGCTGCATCCGGTACCATTCCGGCATCCCCGTCACAGGCGCCCCCCACAACCTCCCCGGCGACACCGTCATCCCCACCGCGAGGCACCGGCACATTCCCGGCAAACACCGCAACACCGGCAGCCTGGCAAACACCGTCCATCCCCGCACCTTCCCCCGCACGCCGGCAAATCCCGCCATCGCCGGCACCATGATCGCTGCTACCGATCCCGTCCGGCGAACCGGTCGGCGCCCCCGGCGCACACGCAGCCGCCACCACCGTCGTACCCATCCCCGTACAACCGGACGTGGCACGATTCGTGACCATAAACGGTTGCAAACCATAAATGACTTGCGTATCATGCACTTTGCACACTTCAGACACTTCGGCAGACGCATGATCCCCCTGACAACCGGCCAGCTCCCCATTCCCCCCTGCGAAAGACCCGCCGGGCGCAAGCTGCCGTTGCAATCGGCGGCGCTCCTCACGGGCCAGCGCGATTTGCCGGTTCACCTCCGCCTGCTTCTCGGCCCTCGCGATCTCGACACACGCACGGCGATTGACCAGACCGCCGTCCGCCGTCTCCCAGAACTGCGCCGCCACCGAATCCACGGCCAGCCTGTCCTGACGGCTCCCGGCCCGCACCAGACGGTAAAGCGCCCGTTTATCAGCCGGCAACGGCTTGCCCGTCGCATAAAACGCATCCAGCATCAGGCGGTAAGCGCCATGCTCCGTCAGGGACAAATGCCCCGTATCACGCTGATAATCCCCGATATAATGCTTGTAAAAATTCATGATTGCGGCGTCCTCCGAAACATGCGAAAAACCGGAAAACTCCATCCCGACGCCCCCGCCGCCACCCCGGCAAGGCGCCGGAACACCCCGAAAAACAGCCTTCCGACACAGGCGGACATCATAGACCATTTAAGGCTAAAACTCAAGTCAGACAAGGTCTGCAACGCCATGTCGCTGACCGGAAACGGACAAAACCCATGAAAAAGAAATCCAGAGAAATCGTCGCCGAGCAGCTCGACATGCTCATGAAACAAAACCCCCATCTCGGAACCCAGATGAAACTGGCCAAAAAAACCGGCATCGGCCAGACCACCATCGGACGCATCCGGCGCGGAGAAGTCAACGCCACCGCCGAAAACATCCGCGCCATCGCCGACGCCTTCGACGTCAGCGTCGGATTCCTCTACGGAGAAGAAAACATCGACGGCATCCGCCCCGACCTGGACAACCCCGCACCGCGACCGCCGCGGCCGGGATCAGACACCGGCCATGACGGAGAAAACGACATCCGGATAGGAAAACTTCCCCTCATCTCGTGGGTTCGTGCCGGCAACTGGTCCGAAACCATCAACAACTTCGCACCGGGCGATGCCGAAGAATGGATTCCCTGCCCGTTCAAACACAGCGAAAACGCCTTCATCCTGCGCGTCGTCGGCAAAAGCATGTACAACCCCGGCGGCGAACGCTCCTACAACGACGGAGACTACATCGCCGTCGATCCCGGGCGCGAAGCCAGAAACGGCAGCATGGTCGTCGTCCGCCTCGACGACGACCACACCGCCACATTCAAACAACTGCTCATCGAACCCAACGGCGAACGCATGCTCATGGCACTGAACCCCTCATGGCCCGACCGCATCATCCGCGTCAACAAAAACGCCACCATCTGCGGCGTCGTCATCGGCAAATGGACAGCTGAAGAACTGTAAAACCGGCAAAACGCGGCAACCACCCCACACACCGGGCACCGAACTTGCAATCAGGCGACAGGCACGGTACAGTAAACAACAAGGCACGCGTCATCGGCAAACGCGCCGTGGAAAACCGTCATGCGGAACAACCGGCACCCCGGGCGACAAAACCCGCACCACCGGAAACCCCCATGCACAACCGCGACAGCGCATAACACCCGGACAAGACCACCGAACAAGGGAGCGAACATGACCAATCAGGAAACCTGTCCCCTATCCAATCCACTGAACGTCGATCATCTGGCACTCGTCGTCGATGCCAGAAAAGTCATCGGACTCGTATTCGATCTGGCGATCGAAGCCAAGCGCGGCCTGACCCCGGAAGAATGTGAATGTCTCGCAGCCGTCAACCGGCTGTTCGACGAATGCGCGGAAACCTGTCTGGAACACCTCTACGCCTCGAAAAAAACACGCCAGTCCGGACACGGCGCCAATCCGGCAGACTGAAAACCACACCCGTACCGCTACCCGCCCCGTCCCTGCACGCGGGCAAGCCGTCGCCCCGTCATCGCCCCGCACACCGATACCGGCGCAAACCGCCCGTATCGAACACCCTGTCCCCCACCCGGACATACCGGCCCCCTTCCGGCATCCCATACAGGCACACCATCTCCCCGCCAGAAACCGCAAAACACCCCGTATCCAGCGTACATCAAACACCATCATGCCACCATCTCACGCCATTTCCCGCCATCACGCACCATCATGCAAAACCGCCACCCCACGAAAAAACCGCGGCATTTTCCAGCCTGCCCCGCCCTGACACAACCGCCATCGGGCACCAGCCGCCACCTTGTCCCCGTTTCCTGTGGAAAACCCCGTGAACAGCCCATCTTTTCCCTTTTCCGACAACGACTTGCACCCCCTGCACATCAAACAGGCAACCATCCCGTCCCGCCATCCACCCGAAAAACAAAAAAGGCGACCCCGCAGGATCGCCCCGTCACAAAAAAACCGCCACACACCCCGAAGCAGCCGGAAAACGCCCGCGCCGCGAGCACCAGACCAACCGGCTAGCGCTTCACCGCAAAAAAGCGCAACCGCACATAATCGGCGACCCAGCTTCCGTCCGGCCGCAACAGCTTCGGCCGGCAAAGCGCCGTCACCTCATCGAGAAACACATCACGCTCCTTCGGATGCAGGCACGACAAATAATTTTTCGCGAAAACCGACAACCATTGCGCGATCGTTCCGGGCAACACCGTCGGCCGCTCGATCACCTCGACCGAACGCACCTCGAAACCGCCCGCCTCCAGCAAGGCCGTCGCATCCCGCTTCGTCACGAACACCCAGGGATGCAGGTTATCCACCTCGATACCGCGCCTGTCCAGCGCAGTGGCCACCGCATCGACAATGGTTCTGACATTGTTTTCCTCGCCACACTCCCCGACGAAACGCCCGCCGGACTTCAGCGCACGCGCCACACACGCGATCACCCGCCCGGGATGACGCATCCAGTGCAGCGATGCATTGGAAAACACCGCATCGAACTCGTCCGAAAAAGGCAAGGCCTCGGCATTGATCGGCCGGGCATCCACCCCGCGCGCTTTCGCCGCCTCGACGGCACGGGGATTCGTATCCACCCCGACCACCTCGCAACCGCGCCTGACCATCTCCTCGGCCCAAACCCCCGTGCCGCACCCCAGATCAAGAATCCGCTCCCCGGCCTTCGGCGCCAGAAGCGCCAGAACCGGCGGCCCCATATCCGTCAGGATACTGGCCATCTTCAGCATATCGGCATGGCTGTCAGCCTGACCATCGTTCACCATACACACTCCGGAAAAAAACGACAGTAACCAGACGGCAAGCCCGCGTCCGTTTCCCGTGTTCCTGCAAACGGAGGGCTGCCGCCCACCCCTATCCAGTCAGAACAAGCATAACGCCATTCCCGCAAAAGAAAAGGCATTACCGGCAACACTTTACCATGTACACAACCGAAACTTCCAAAATATTGGCCGATGTTACAAATCACACCCCCCAAATCGTGTATCCTATAACTTTCGACAACAAGGAGTTTCCGACAAACCGCCATGCCCGAGCATCCCGAACACAGTCAAAACACCCACAAACTCGCCAGAACCTTTCTCGACAAACTGGCATCCTTCATCTCATCCGAACCGGACACCCGCACCGAGCTGCTGGAAATCCTCCAGGACGCCCACGAACGCAAGCTGATCGATTCCGAATGCCTCTCCATGATCGAAGGCGTCTTCCGTCTGTTCGACTCCGCCGTGCGCGACGTCATGGTGCCGCGCTCCCGTATGTACGTCATCGACATCACCCGCCCCCTTGCCGAATGGATAGGCGACGTACAGGAAAACGGGCACTCCCGCTACCCCGCCATCGAAGGCGACGGTGAAAAAATCGTCGGCATCCTGCACGCCAAGGACCTGCTGCACATCGGAAACGAACAATACGTCACCCGCGACATCCTGCACCCTGCGATATTCATCCCGGAATCCAAACGTCTGAACGTCCTCTTGCGCGACTTCCGCAACAACCACAACCACATGGCGATCGTCGTCGATGAATTCGGCAACATCTCCGGACTGGTCACCATCGAAGACGTCCTCGAACAAATCGTCGGCGACATCGAGGACGAATTCGACAGCGACGACGAAGACGAAGACCGCATCGTCCCCGTCAAGACACCCGCAGGCACACCGCGCTGGCGCATCCCCGCCCTGACCGAAATGGAAGACTTCAACCGTACCCTGGGCACCACCCTCGAAGACAGCCGGGTGGACACCATCGGCGGCTACATCGCCAACCACCTCGGACGCGTCCCCCACAAAGGCGACACCTTCGACATCGGCGACCTGCACTTCGAAGTCCTGCGTGCCGACGCCCGGCGCATACACACCCTGCTCGTCGAAAAAAAGAATACCGTAACGGACAAAAACCCCGTGAAGCTGTAAAATAACGCAAATGTTATTCCGCAGGTTTCCAGACAACAACGAAAAAACCTGAATGCACGGCAAACAGCCACAACCTGTCGCGCCGGTAACGGAAAGCAAGGCACCAACCATTAGCCAACGAGGTATTTTATGAACTCTGAAAAAGACATCGAACTGCACGATGCCGACGACACCGGCATCTGCCTGACCTTCATCGAAAAAGAGGCAGACGACCCCACCACCGACGTGGACTTCACCGGCACCAGCGTCAACCACATCGAACCGGACGACGACCCGACGACCGACGTGGACTTCACCGGCACCAGCGTCAACCACATCGAAACCGATGACGACGCCGGCTACACCATGCGCGGACGCAACCACATCGATGCCCAGTGCGAAGGCATCGACATGGACCCCATGTTCGCCTTCGGCTCCGTCTCCTACCAGGACCCGCTGGGCGACGTCGAACTCGGCGACTCCGACGACACCGGCATCTGCCTGCACTATATCGACACCGACACCGAACTGGACGAATTCGAACCCGACCTGAACCTCACCGGCACCAGCACCATGCGCATGGACGACGACGATACGGACCCGACAACCGACGTCGACGTCACCGGACGCGCGGTCGGCAAACTGATCCAGTAACCGCCGTCAGGCAGGCACGGCGAAAAAATCCGGCACCCGCCGGACAAAAGACACTATTTTTTGAAAGATCGGGACACAACCGGCACACATGAAGCGACAACACCACCTGACATTGCCTGCCATCGCACTGGCTGCCGGCCTGGTGACCCCGCTCGCCTTTTCCCCATTCAACATCTGGCCCGTCCAGATCATCGCACTGGCCATACTCGCCGGCGTCATCCGGCACACCGAAACACCCCGTGCCGCCCTCGTCGCCGGCTGGGCCTACGGCTTCGGACACCTCGTCACCGGCCTCTACTGGCTCACCGTCAGCATGCACACCTACGGCGGCATGAACATCATCCTCGCCGCCATCGCCGTCGCCCTGCTCGCCCTCTTCCTCGGCTCGCTCGCCGGAATCGCCGGCATGCTCACCCGCTTCTTCGCCAACCGCTGGCAAGCCGGCGCAGGCATCACCTGCCTGCTCATCTTCCCCGCCTTCTGGACACTCGCCGAATGGACACGCGGCTGGATCGTCACCGGACTGCCCTGGATCGCCACAGGCTACGCCCACACCGACAACCCGCTCGCCGGATACGCCCCAATCGCCGGCGTCTATGGCATAGGCTTCGTCGCCGCCATCGCCGCGGGCGCCATCGCCTTCTTCTTCCAGATCGAACGCCAGCGCTGGAAAACCTCGCTTGCAACCGTCGCCGCGACACTCATCCTCATCTTCGGCGGCGGCGCCATCCTGCGGCACATCGACTGGACACACCCCCACGGCGAACCCATCCGCGTCCGCCTGCTGCAAGGCAACGTCCCGCAAGAATTCAAATTCACACCATGGCAAATCCACAGCGCCCTTGCCATGTACACCGGCATGATCACCGCCAGCCCCGCCGACCTCACCGTCACCCCCGAGACAGCCATCCCCGTCTATCCCCACCAGCTTCCCGACGGCTACCTCGGCCGGCTCGCCGCCTACACCGCCGAAAGCGGCACACGCCTCGCACTCGGCATCCCGCTCGCCGACAGCCCGACCGAATACACCAACAGCCTCGTCCTCATGACACCGGAAAGCGCCGGCACCCCCGGCTACTTCCGCTACCGCTACAACAAACACCACCTCGTCCCCTTCGGCGAATTCATCCCCACCGGATTCCGCTGGTTCGTCAACCTCATGCGCATTCCGCTGGGCGACTTCACCCGTGGCGAAGCCCTGCAAAAACCCTTCCGCGTCAAAGACCAGTGGATACTGCCCGACATCTGCTACGAAGACATCTTCGGAGAAGAAATCGCCGCCCAGATACGCAACGAATACAAGGCGGGCAACCCCACCCCCACCATCCTGCTCAACATCTCCAACATCGCATGGTTCGGCGACACCATCGCCCTGCCCCAGCACCTGCAAATCTCACGCATGCGCAGCCTCGAAACCGGCCGCCCCATGCTGCGCGCCACCAACACCGGCGCCACCGCCGTCATCGGCCCCAAAGGCGACATCATCGCCCGGCTGCCCGCCTACACCCGCGGCGAACTCGACCTTGCCGTACAAGGCATGCGCGGCCCGACACCCTACATCCGCTTCGGCAACATCCTCATCCTGATCGTCACCATCCTGACCCTTGCCGCCGCCAACATCATCGCCGCCCGCAAACGCCGCTGAAAACCGCCAAAACCGTCTTCCGATTTTGTAAAATTTCCCCGGTCGATGCTATCATGTTCCCTAACCGGGAAACTCATACGAGAAACCCCGCCGTAAACCGTGCGGAGGCCCCCGTACACAAACAGCCCGCAAGACCGAAACGGTCTGGCGCAGGCTGTTTATGCGCATAAACCCGGCAAAACCGGACACCGCACGGCAACACCGGAAAGGTTCCGGTCGAAGAATCTATGGAAACGACAGAAGGCTTACTCAACAGGCTCCAGACCGACGCAGACACCGGCCTGACCCCGCAACAGGTACAGGAAAACCGTCAGCGATACGGCGCCAACACCCTGACCCGCAGCCAGCCAGAAACCCTGTTCGGCCGGATTCGCGACGCCGTGGCAGAACCCATGATCATCATGCTCATCATCGCATGGCTGATCGCCCTGTCCGTCAACATCTACGAAAGCCTCACCGGCGGCGAAGCCGACCTGCTCGAATGCACCGGCATCCTCATCGCCATCATCCTGTCTGTTTCCATCAGCGTCTTCATGGAAGGCAAAAGCGCGCGCGCATTCGAAACCCTCTCACGCATCAGCGACGACATCATCATCCGCGTCATCCGCTCCGGCGAAACCGTCAGGCTCCACCAGAGCGACATCGTCGCCGGAGACATCCTGCTGCTGGCGACCGGCGACCGCATCCCCGCCGACTGCCGCCTGATCGAAGCCGCCAGCCTCGCCGTGGACGAATCGGCGCTGACCGGCGAAAGCGTCCCCGCCGAAAAAGACCCCGCGCGCGCCAGCGACGACGATACACCGATGGCCGAACGTGCCGACACCCTGTATGGCGGCACCTATATCACCAGCGGCCACTGCAAAGCCGTCGTCACCGCCACCGGCGACGCCACCGAATTCGGCCAGATCGCCCGCGAACTCGGCCAGACCGGCAAAACCACCACCCCCCTTCAGGAAAAACTCGCGCGGCTGGGCAAAGTCATCACCGTCTTCGGCATCATCGCCGCCTCCATCGTCTTCGCCGCCCAGATCATCACCTTCGCCTGGCACGGCAACCTGCGCATCGAAGACATCATGGAAGCCTTCGTCACCAGCATCGTCCTGATCGTCGCCGTCGTTCCCGAAGGACTGCCCACCATCGTCGCCATCTCGCTGTCCATCAACATCATCAAACTCTCACGCGAAAACGCACTGGTCAAAAAACTCATCGCATCGGAAACCATCGGCGCCATCAACGTCATCTGCTCCGACAAGACCGGCACCCTCACCGAAAACCGCATGACCGTCCAGGGCTACTACGACACCGCATGGCACACCGACCTTTCGCGCATGGACAACGAATGGCTCATGCACAACTTCTGCCTGAACACCACCGCCGACATCGGCGAAAACGGCGCCTTCATCGGCAACCCCACCGAATGCGCCATGCTCAACTTCCACGAACGCTCCGCCATCCGTGCGAAAACCGGCAAAAGCTACCGTGACGAACGCGCAGACCACGACACCCTGTACGCCTTCCCCTTCTCGTCCGAACTCCAGCACATGACCACCATCTCGCGAGTGGACGGCAAAATCATCTCCTACGTCAAAGGCAGCCCCGAAAGCATCTTCGCCATGTGCGACATCGCACCGGACAAAAAAGCCGACATCGAACACCACATGCGGCAGGCACAGGAACAAGCCATGCGCATCATCGCCTTCGCCCACAAGGAACTGCCCGGCATGCAGGACTACGAAGACGAAGCCGCCCACCGCGCCATGGAAAGCGGCATGACCTTCGACGGCTTCATCGCCATCGCCGACCCCCTGCGTGCGGACGTCTTTAACGCCGTCCAGTCCTGCCGGAAAGCCGGCATCGCCCTGAAAATCCTCACCGGCGACAACATCGTCACCGCCCGCGCCATCGCCCGCGAACTGGGCCTGCTCGATACAGGCGGCATCGCCGTCGAAGCCCGCGACGTCGCCCTCATGAGCGACGACGAACTCCAGGCGAAACTCCCGACCATCGCCGTCATCGCCCGCAGCACCCCCATCACCAAAATGCGCGTCGTCAACCTGCTCAAGGCCGCAGGCAACGTCGTCGCCGTCACCGGCGACGGCATCAACGACGCCCCCTCGCTCAAAAACGCCGACATCGGCATCGCCATGGGCATCGCCGGCACCGAAGTCTCCAAACAGGCCAGCGACATCGTATTGCTCGACGACTCCTTCTCCACCATCGTCCGCGCAATCGAATGGGGACGCAACATCTACGAAAACTTCAAGCGCTTCATCACCTTCCAGCTCACCGTCAATCTCGCGTCCGTCATGGTCGTGCTGACATCCGTACTCCTCGGCCTGAAAGCCCCCTTCACCGCGCTCGAACTCCTCTGGATCAACATCATCATGGACGGCCCGCCCGCGCTCACCCTCGGCCTCGAACCCGGCCACAAAGACATCATGCAACGCCAGCCCGTCCGGCGAAACGCCAGCATCATCTCCAAAACCATGCTCGCGCGCATCATCCTGACCGCCGTGTACATGTCCGCCCTGTTCCTCGCGCAATACAAATACAACATCCTCGGCGCACAACCCGGACAAATGGGGACCGTCCTGTTCACCCTGTTCGTCTTCTTCCAGCTCTTCAACGCCTTCAACTGCCGCGAACTGCACAGCGCATCCATCCTGCCCTACCTGTTTTCAAACCGCCCCATGCTGATCGCCACAGGCTGCACCTTCGTCCTGCAAATCTTCATCATCGAATACGCAGGCAGCTTCTTCGGCACCGTCCCCCTCGAACCCGCCATGTGGTTCAAAATCACCGCAGCCGCGGCCAGCACCCTCATCCTCTCCGAAATCGCCCGCTTCATCTGGCGGCAATTCGACCGCCGCGCATGAACCGCCATCCGGTACCCGCATCCCGCAAATCCGCTCAATTAACCCTGCTTTCCCTCATACCTTCAGATATCATCTGATTGTCGCCCTTTTCAATCGGCATCAACAAAACACGCGAAATCATGATGAGCAAAACATACAAGCCACGCAGCCGGAAGGAACTCAGGAAGCTGGTGAGTGACCCGAGCGTCTGCCTTGGTGACATCGACACCTCCCTGATAACGGACATGAGTTGTCTTTTCTGCGATTTGGAACGCCAAAACTTCGACGGACTTGAAACCTGGGACACATCCAACGTCACCACGATGGAACGCATGTTTTACAGGACAAAACATTTCAACCATCCCGTCGGAAACTGGAATGTCTCCTCTGTCACGAATATGGCATTACTGTTTTGCGGTTGCAGCGACTTCAATCAGCCGCTGGAAAACTGGGACGTCTCGTCAGTCACGAATATGGAATCGCTGTTCGGCGGATGCAGCAACTTCAATCAGCCGCTGGAAACCTGGAACATCTCGAAAGTCAAAACCATTGCGTGCATGTTTTGCGAAGCCGCGCGCTTCAACCAGCCGCTCGGTAAATGGGATACTTCCGGAGTCCGCAATATGTCCTGGACATTCGCCGGATGCAGCGCGTTCGACCAGAACATCGACACATGGGACACATCCAATGTCACCAGCATGGAAGGCATGTTTTGCGAAGCCCTGCGCTTCAACCAGCCGCTCAACTCATGGCAGACAAGCAACGTCCAGCTTATGCGGCTTATGTTCGACAGAGCGAAAAAATTCAATCAGCCCCTCGACCGCTGGGACGTAAGCCGCGTCGAAAGTACCGAAAGAATGTTCAGAAACGCCCGCAGCTTCGACCAGCCGCTCGACATGTGGCTGATACCGAGATTCTGTGACGTAAACAATATGTTCATGTTCGCGCCGCGCTTCACCGACGTCAAAACCCTGGTGCTTTGCTTTTACCTCACGACGAAAAAGAGCGGACAGGCAAGACTCAAACAAACGCTGGACAATTTCGACGCGGCAAAAGTACACGCGGAACTTTCACGCTACGACAGCAAGCACACCGCGGAATACAAAAACGAACTGGAAGCGGCCCATCCGGAACTGCGCGGCGCCGTCCCCGCCGGCACCGGCACGGTGAAACACAAACCGCGCTCGAAACGCGAACTGACAGAACTGATGGACATGAGCGACCGAATACCGCTTGGCGCCATCGACACATCGTGCATCACCGACATGGAAGGCCTTTTCAGACAATCCAGACGCAAAAACTTTGCCGGCCTTGAGACGTGGGACACCTCGAACGTCGTCACGATGAAAAACATGTTCGCCGGCGCGATATACTTCAACCACGACATAAGCCGCTGGGACGTCTCCAGCGTGCGGGATATGTCCCACATGTTCGACGGGGCGAAAAGATTCAACCAGCCGCTTGAAACCTGGGACACATCCAACGTTACGGACATGCGCTTCATGTTCAACGAAGCCGAACGCTTCAACCGGCCTTTGCGGAAATGGGACGTGGGACAGGTAACGGACATGACCAACATGTTCTCCCGCGCAGAATGCTTCGACCAGCCGCTTGACGGCTGGAACGTCTCGCAAGTCCGCAGCATGCAATACATGTTCTACCGCGCCTTCGCCTTCAATCAGGACCTGAACACATGGAACGTCTCAAGCGTCATCGACATGTCCCACATGTTCGATACGGCCAGACACTTCAACGGACCGATCAGCGACTGGGACGTCTCATCCGCCACCACCATGCAGGAAATGTTCGTGCGCGCAGCGGCATTCGACCAGCCGATCGGAAAATGGAACGTCTCGAACGTAACGGACATGAAAGGCATGTTTTGCGACGCATCGCACTTCAACCAGCCTCTTGGCGACTGGAACGTCTCATCCGTCACGAACATGCGGGAAATGTTTTGCGGCGCATCGCGCTTCAACCAGCCGCTGAACGACTGGAACGTATCGAACGTCGAAAACATGATGCGGATGTTCGACGCCGCGGAACACTTCGACCAGCCCCTCGACCACTGGGACGTCTCGAAAGTCAAGGACATGGCCGGCATGTTTTGCGGCGCGACCTCGTTCCGGCAACCGATAACGGCATGGAAACTGCGCGACCAGTCACCGAAAGGCATATTCCACAGAGCGCCACAATACGACGACATGGAATCCCGCGTCATGTGCCTTGCCGCACTTGACAGCGAGACAATGACATACGCCATGGAAGACATGATCCAAACATTCGGAGAAAAAGCGGTTCACGACGCACTGCGGCATTACGGCGCGAAATACGGCCTCAAGGAGTATTAGCCCACCAAGCCGGATCGACGTATCCGGACGAGAAAACGCACACGACGGAAAACCATCAAAAACAAACCTGACCGACAAACCACACAAGGAAAAACCATGACCAAAACCGTATTCATCACCGGCGGCGCCACCGGCATCGGACAAGCCTGCGTACAGAAATTCCATGCCATGGGCTGGAACACCGCCTTCATGGACATCAACACAGAAGCCGGACAAGCCACAGCCGCCCCCCTGTCAGGCGTACGCTTCTACCCGGGCGACGTCAAAAACAAGGAACAAATCGCCAGCGCAGTCGAACAAACCCTCGCCGCCTTCGGCGGACTCGACTGCGTCGTCGCCAACGCCGGCATCCATCGCTGCAACACCCTGCTCGACATCAGCGACGAAGAACTCGACCTCATGATCCGCACCAACATCATGGGAACCGTCAACACCCTGCGGCTTGCCGTCCCCCACCTCAAACGCGGCGGCAGCATCGTCATCAACGCATCCGACCAGTGCTACGTCGGCAAGCCCAACAGCTTCGCCTACGGCCTGACCAAAGGCGCCATCGGCCAGATCGCCCGCAGCCTCGCCATCGACCTCGGCCCCCGCGGCATACGTGCAAACGCCGTCTGCGCCGGCACCATCAAAACCCCGCTGACGGAAAACCTTTTCCAAAAATTCGCCGACATCACCCACAACGGAGACGCCAGCGCCTACTGGGAAGCCGAAGCCAAACGCTACCCGCTGTGCCGTGTCGGCGAAGCCGGCGAAGTCGCCGAACTCATCCATTTCCTCGCCAGCGACGCCGCCAGCTTCATGACCGGCGGCCTCTATCTCATCGACGGCGGCCTCGTCGCCGGATAACCCCGGCCGTTTCATCCACCGGCATCACCGCGCCGCCGAACCTGCGGCGCGACAAAAAAACACGCCGCCTTTGCGCAACGAAAGACGGCGTACATGAAACAAACCACGGCAACGCGGCATCAGGCAACACAGCCGCCGGAACCACCCGCCCCGTTACCGACCGGCACATTCCGGCCCTCCTGCGTCACCCGGTGCGTGAAAACCGCCGGAAACCGCAGCATCCGGCGACACGCACATCACTGAAACACATTGAGCAGCACATCCGCGACCACACCGCTTGCAATGGCGACCAGCACCAGATCCGAGCCGACCACCCGCCACTCATACCCCGCATGGCGCGGCAAATGCTTGAGCATCGGAGACGGCACCGCCTTTTTGGCGATACCCGGCGGCAACGGCTTGCCGCGCCCCAGATTCTTCGCCACCCCCGGCGGCAGCGGCTTGTATCCCGTATAGTGGTAATTATCCGCCCAGCGGCGTGCATCCCGAACCGAAATACCCGCATACACCAGATCGGCATGGTCATCCGGCCCATGCCCCTTCTTGCCCTTCGGTTTTTTCCCTACCTTCTCCGGCTTGCCCTTGCCATGCGGCGGATCGGCCAGAACCGGCGATACCGCCAGAGACAACGCCAGCGGCACCGCCACCAGCCAGCGCAAACCCCTGCGCAAACGACTCTCCATCTCTCCCTCCATTGCCAAAAACCCCCGACCCGGCGCAAGCCGAAACGGCACGACCGGCGCCACCCGATCAGGACACCTTCATCATACCTGCCGGCAACACGGCACGCCATACCCGTACGCGAAAACCTCCCCTTTTGAAACCGTCACCGTTTTGAAACATAATAAAGCTATCATGACACCGACAGACAACAGGGGAACCATGCAGCCAGACACGACCCAAACCCGCAAAGCCCGCTGGACACGAATGCTCGCCCCGGTACGCAACAGCCAGACCGACCCGGCAAGCGTCGTCTTCGACATCACACGCAGCCCTTTCATCCAGGACTACGACCGCATCCTCTTTTCCAACTCCTTCCGGATGCTCGCCCGCAAGACACAGGCCCACCCCTTCGCCACCAACGACCACGTCCACCACCGGCTCATGCACTCGCTGGAAGTCTCCAGCGTCGGCCGCTCGCTGGGCATCATGGTCGGCTACTTCCTCAAGGAACGGCAGGAACTCCCCGACGCCATCACCCCCGAACACATCGGCCAGATCGTCCAGGCCGCCTGCCTCGCGCACGACATCGGCAACCCCCCCTTCGGGCATGGTGGCGAATCCGCCCTGCAAGACTGGTTCCGCGACCCCGTCAACAACGACCGCTACCTCTCCGAACTGACCGAACGCCAGAAAGCCGACTTCAAATCCTTCGACGGCAACGCACAAGGCTTCCGCGTCGTCACCGCCATCGAAAACCACAAGGACAAGGGTGGATTGCGCCTGACCTACCCCACACTGGCCGCCATGGTCAAATACCCCCGCTCCGCCTACGACGCCATGGGCGACGGCTCATCCAAATTCAACTACTACCAGTCCGACAAAGACACCTTCCATGCCGTCTTTTCCACACTGGGATTGGCAAATGGCCAGCACTACCGGCGACATCCGCTCTCGTACCTGACCGAAGCCGCCGACGACATCTGCTACTGCATCATCGACATGGAAGACGCGCTCGAACTCGGCATCATCCGCTTTACCGACCTTGAAAACGTCGTCGCCCCCGTCGCCGGCCGCCTCAGGCTCAACCCCGCCTATCTGGCCGGCATGGACAGCGACCGGCGACGCGCCGGCCTCATCCGCGCACGGCTCATCACCCTCATGATCGACGCCACCTTCACCGCCTTCACCGAGTGCTATGACGACCTCATGGACAACGACGACATCCACAGCCTGCTCGAACACACCACAGAGGACATCCGGGAATACCTCGAACGCGCACGCCGCCTCTTTTTCGACGTCATCCTGAAAAACCACGCCAAAATCGCACTCGAAATCGGCTCATACACCCTCTACAAGCGGATACTGGACACCTTCATCCCCGCCTGCCACCAGGCCAAAAGCGGCAAGCGCCTCACCAGCCGCGACAAACAGGCACTCATTCTCATGGGCAACGACGCCCCTGGCGAAACCGACGACCTCTACATGGCCTACATCCGCGTCATCGACTTCATCACCGGCATGACCGACCCACGCGCCACCTTCCTCTCCCGCCAGCTCGCCGGCATCACCGACGCCTGACCCCCCGGCAAACCGGTTCCCGCAAGACCTGCGGAACCGGCCGCCCCGGCACGATCTACCATACCGTTATCGGCACATCCCGTTTACAACCGGCACAAACAACACGCCATCCCCAGCGACCCCACCATCCCCGTACCGCAGAGATCGCCCGTGCATCCCGCATATACACTGGCATCGCACCAGACAGTTGTAAAATAGCGACACTGGCTAATAACAATTAACGGATGTTTGAGAATCGACAACACATTTTTTTTTCCCTTTTCCATCACACGCTTTCCTGCAAGATCAATCAGACATTACATCACTTTGCCGAAAACAAACGACTTCCGCAAGCGCGCAATATTGCGGAAAAATCACAAAAATACCTTGATTTTCAACCATTTGAAACATCCATTTCCTTCATGAAAGACCGTTAATTGTTATTAGCGGTCTTTATCGTTCAAACGCCTTCCGCTACCTGCTTGCCGGCATCCTCCTCGCAGTCGGCAAACCTGCCTTGAGCGACACCGTCAACTTCAACGACCCGTCGGCGCCCTATACCGGCGACATCACCGTCGGCGAAGGCACCTCGTCCATCACCGCCGCCACCGTCGACGGCACCATCCGTGTCAGCGAAACCGCCACCGGCGGACAGCAAAAAACCGGTTCCCTCGCCATCGACACCGGCACCCTCACCAGCGACGGCATCACGACCTATCTCACCGCCGATGCAAGAAACGGTGGCCAAATCAGCTTCGACCACACCCTGAAAGCCGATACCATCGACATCGACGGCAAGGGAAACGGCATCTACACCGTCTCCACCGTCAACAATGCATCCGGCCTGACCGAAGGCAGCATCGCCAACCGGCAACACACGACCATCGACACCGGCAGCCTCACCATCCGGTCCGGCTCCTACGGCATCACCATGCAAGCCTTTCCCGTCGGCAGCGGCGCAGTCAAAGGCATCGCCAACACCATGATGATCGACACCGGCAATCTCACCATCGCCACCGGACAAGGCCCCGCCATCTACCTTGAAGGCAGCTATCGCGCCAACGGCGACACAGCCGACCCATCCGCCCTCACCGAAGGCGTCGGCCTGACCGTCAAATCCGCACACGCCGACATCACCGGCGGCTGGGCATTCGGCGCAACCTACACCGACAACATCGCCGTTTATGTCACCAAAAACGCCGCCATCCGAATCACCGGCGACGGCACCGACGGCAACACCCTCACCATCACCGCCGAAGACCAGTACACCAACACCGATCCCGCCCTGGGACACAACACCGCCCTGTACGCCAAAAACGGCGGCCGAATCGACATCGCATACGGACAAAACGCCACCGTCACCCTCAACGGCGGCATGGCCGCCTTCGGCGACAACGCCCGCGCCAGCCTCGAAACCGGCAGCGGCACGACCACCACCATCAATGGCAACATCTCAGCCATCGACGGCATCACCCACATCAAAACCGCAGGCAACACCCGCATCGCCACCCCGATGGTCATGACCCAGGGCGCCGGCACCGTCAACATCGACATCGGCAGCGAAGGCACCAGCCGCATCACCGGCGACCTGCTCGCCGCCTACGGCGACCCGGGCGCGGAAAGCACCATCAACCTCACCCTCGACGGCGCGAACAACACCTTCACCGGCGGCGTATGGACGCAATACGACAAAACCTATCAATACGACCACAACCACATCAACGTCACCCTGAAAAACGGCGCCCAATGGAACGTCGTGGACTATAACGACGGCGACAACAACCACGTCACCAACCTTCGCCTCGAAAACGCCACCGTCAACCTGCGACACAACACCAGCCGTGCCGCCGGCCAATACAAAACCGTCGAAGTCGAACACATGAGCGGCGACGGCGGCCTGCTCCTGTTCAGCGCCGAGCTGGCCGAAAGCAACGAAGCCAACGATATACTCGAAATCACCAACGGCTACACCGGCACCCACACCGTCCATGTCGTCTCCGCATCCGGAAAAGAACCCACCAAACAGGAAATGGCAGGCTACCTCATCCGGACCGTCAACGACAACGCCCTGAACTTCGCCGCCGACAACAACCGCCTCGAACTCGGCGTCCACTACAAGGACTACCAGCTCAAAAGCCGCCTCAATAACGCAGGCGAAACCGAATGGTACCTGAGCCTCGCACAGCAAACCTCGGAACCGCAGCTCACCCCGACCGCCGAAGCCGTCGTCGCCATGGCCGCCACCGGTTCGCAAAACGCCCTCTACCAGAACAACCTCTCCGACCTCAGAAAACGCCTCGGCGAAGTCAGAAACGGCCAGCGCGACGGCCTGTGGGCCACCGTCTCCGGCTGGAAAGACGTCCTCTCCGGCTATGCAGGCAGCCGCTTCCGCCAGGAAGCCTACGCCCTCTCCTTCGGCCTTGACCGTGCCGTCAGCGACAACTGGCTCGTCGGCGCCAACTTCCGCGCCTACATCGCCGACCAGCGCACCCACGGACACCACGACACCAGCGCCTCCGGCGACGCCGACTCGCAAGGCATCAACCTCTACGCCACATGGACACACGAAAACGGCGCCTACGCCGACTTCGTCCTCTCCGCCGACCGCTACGGACAAGACATCGACACCCGCATGGGTGACGGCCGCAAAGTCAACGGCAGCTACAACACCTTCGGCTACGGCCTCTCCGCCGAAATCGGCCGCAAATTCGCACAACCCGGAACCGGCAAAACATGGTTCATCGAACCGCAAGCACAATTAAGCTGGTACCACGTCAAGGGCGACGACTTCACCATGAGCAACGGCATGCAAGTCCGGCAGGATGACGCCGACAGCCTCACCGCACGGCTCGGCATCGTCGCCGGACGCGACATCATCCTCGAAGGCGGACGCAAAGGCCAGTACTACCTCAAGGCCGGCATCAACCACGAACTCGACGGCGACCAGTCCATCACCCTCAACGACGAACGCTTCTCCGAACACGACATCATGGGAACCCGCTACTACTATGGCGTCGGCTTCGACTGGGAACTGGACAAAACCACCCGCCTCTACGGCCAGATCGAACGCGAAGAAGGCTCGCACTACACCCGCGAAATCGAAATCCGCGCCGGCATCAAACACAGCTTCTGACCCAGACCTTCACCCGTGACCGGCAGCACCACGCCGCCGGTCATTTTTCACCGCCACCGACCACCCATCCGACCGCTTGCCTCACACCCCGCATTCGTCCGGCGAACCGCACACCATCCCCCATCACACCCCACCATCGCAGAACCGGCCCACCCCGCACGGCGACCTGCCCCCGTTTCCCGGCAACCACTCCCCCTGCCCGTCCAGCGTGCATTCCCCGTCCCTCACCCCTTGCGTCCTTCAATCCGGCATCCGGCACCCGTCTCCGACAGGCAAGACGAACGCACCGCCCCCTGACGCCACGTTTTCCCGCCGTCCCGCCCCCCGTTTTCAGGAACCGCCACGAAAATATACCGAATGTATCGTCTGTAACAAACCGTAATAAAAACAGCGCATTAGCCGGCAATACGGCACCATGGCGATACACTCTCCTTAATCATCAAACGCCCGCAAGCACCGGCACCTGCCGATACGGGCGTTTTTTTTATACCCCCGTCCCGCGCAAACCTGCCGGCACACCGAACCGGCACAACCGGACACCCCCCCAAACACAACATAACCGCACCGGCGACACCCCCGTAACGGCATGTCCCCCTGCACGGCAACGACTTGCACAACCCCCACGACAACATTTCCATCCCGCCATCCCGTCACCCGCACACCCGGCCCGCGACAAAACATCCGTCCGGCAAACGAACCGCGCAGCCCCACGAAAATGTATCAAATGTATCGTCTGTAACGAACCGTAAAAAATCCCGCCAACACCAAACCGCCTTGCCATAATCCCTCCATGCCCTTCCCTGATTGACGAAACGCCCGCACATCCCTGCACCCACCGATGCGGGCGTTTTTTATCCCCCCGCCGCCATCCCGTCCCGCCACAATCACCCGCACCACACCCCGCCGCAAGCCACCGCCCCTTCAAAAACCGGACCGACACCGGTAACATCACAGGCAAAAGGAGACGAACACCATGGAAAACTTCACCTTCAGCCATCCCACCCGCATCCACTTCGGCCGTGGCGAAGAAAACCACGTCGGCGACCGCATCCGGCGGCGGGGCGGCACACGCGTCCTCATCCACTACGGCGGTACATCCGCCGTCAAATCCGGCCTCATCTACCGCGTCACCCGCTCGCTGGAACGCGCAGGCCTTGCCACCTTCCCGCTCGGCGGCGTCCTGCCAAACCCGCGAAGCGGACACGTCCGCAACGGCATCGAACTGTGCCGCAAGGAAAACATCGACTTCATCCTCGCCGTCGGCGGCGGCAGCGTCATCGACTCGGCCAAAGCCATCGCACTCGGCGCGGCCTACACAGGCGACTTCTGGGACTTCTTCGACGGCAAAGCCATCCCCACAACCGTCCTGCCCGTCGCATCCGTCCTCACCATCGCCGCGGCCGGCAGCGAAGTCTCCCCCGTCACCGTCATCACCCGTGAAGACGGCATGCTCAAACGGCACTACTCCAGCGAACGCATCCGCCCCGTATTCGCCGTCATGAACCCTGAACTCACCATCACCGTCCCGCCCTACCAGACCGCATCCGGTGCGACCGACATGATGGCGCACGTCATCGAACGCTACTTCACCAACACCACCGGCGTCGAACTCACCGACCGCCTGTGCGAAGCCGTCATGCTCACCATCCGCACCGAAGTCCCGCGCGTCCTCAAAGACCCCGGCAACTACGACGCCCGCGCCAACCTCATGTGGGCCGGCGCCATCGCCCACAACGACATCTGCGGCGTCGGACGCGAACAGGACTGGGCAAGCCACGCCCTCGAACACGAACTCTCAGGCCTGTACGACTGCGCACACGGCGCGGGCCTTGCCGTCATCCTGCCCGCCTGGATGGAATACGTCATGCAGCACGACATCGCACGCTTCGCACAATTCGCCGTCCGTGTCTGGGGATGCGACATGAACTTCGCCCACCCCGAAACCACAGCCCGCGCCGGCATCGACGCCTTCCGCGCCTTCCTGCGCCAGATCGGCATGCCGACCAGCTTCGCCGACATCCGCGCACGGGAAGAAGACATCCCCACTCTCATCGACAAACTCCACCTCGGACACAACACCCTCGGCGCCTTCGTCAAACTCGACCGCAACGACTGCGAAAACATCTACCGCCTCGCCTGCCGGCAGACAACCGCGCCATAGCCGCATACCGGGCGCCATGACGGCGCCCGTCCCCCTTGTCCATCCGTTCATCCACAAACCGTCAGCCCCCGGCCGCCCGCCGCACAAGCCCCCCTTCCCCTTTGCCGGAAACAACGGACAATTTTCATACCCGCCACACGGCATCCTGCCTTTCCCCACCTATCAGCAGGCACATTTCATGCGCCCACAAAAAAACCGTCCACCTTCAGGCAGACGGTTACAAAGCCGCACAGGCGGCAATACATCACCCGGTAAAAAGCAAAAAAACAACCAAAAACGAAGCCCGGATCACTTCACATCAAAACAGATAATTGAGGACAAGACGCCCGGCGACCCCCTCGCGCTGGCCGACATACCCCTGAACACGGGCATCGACCATCAAGGGACCCGCTGCCTTCGGCTGGAAACGCACACCGATCTCGCCGATTCCCGTATCGCCCTTCAGACTGTTTTCTTCCAGCGAATAACCATACACGCTGCCCCGGGACGTACCGCTGAACTCATGCTCCCACGCCAGCCCCGCATACGGCGTGAACTGTTTGTCCGCCGTATAATTCAGCCGTGCACCCATTCAGCCGTACACCCAGTCGGGTGCGATGACTGTCGATATCGTCGAACCGGTACGGATCGCCCGCGATACCGGTATCGTAACCCTTCAGGCGCAACCACTGGTAACGGGCCGACACATCCAGCTCATACGCTGACGCCAGCCCGATCAGATAACCCGCACCCACACCGGCGCCATAATACGTGGACGCCTCGTCATACCCGGCACGTTGACCGTCCGCCGCGGACAAACTGCTCTTGAAATCGGTGCTGGCACGGCCGATTTTCGCATTGGCCTCACCATAGACCCCCTTGAACGGCCCCTCGTTTCGCTGATACCGTCCGATCACGCCGACCCCGTAATATCGGGTATCGCCATGACCCCTTGCATAAGCATTGTCGCTTCCGATGTTGCCCCAGCCAGCCTCTGCATACAACGAACCCAGCACATCGTATTCACGATCGGGATTCAGCTTGCCGGCGACCCCCAGCATCAGATGCGTACCCGACACATCCGCATCGCCGCCCTTGTCCAGCTTCTGCCGCATATCGCTTCCGCCAATGGCGCCATAAATCCCCAGCTTGCCCGATTCCGATAACTCCATCGCGTTGGCGATACCGGTCATTCTCGCAAAATCCATCCCCTCATTCAGAAAACCGAGCGTCGCCCCTCTGCCTTTCTGGAAAACCCCCGTCCCCGGATTGACCTGCACCCGGTTCAACACCGCATCGATACGCTGTCCATCGCTTTCCAGCCTGAAACCGTAATCCAGCGAAACCCCCTGACGCAAAGTTCCCGTCGTCTCTGAAAGCGTCGCATCGGCGACAATCCCGTTATCGTTGCCGACCAGCGCGATCCTCGTCCCGTTCGCCAGCTGCTCTCCTCCGCCCGCGATCGTACCGGACGCATCGATTGTCACCCCCTGCAACTGCGTACCGCCGGTATCGAGCAGCTCCAGTACAGGTATATCCGTCACGGCAGCATTGTTCAAATGAAAATTGACCTTCTCGAAATTCGCGATATTGTTGACCGCCACATGCGCAGCCTCCACATTTATTGCCGGATACGACATCACCCGTTCCCTGATTGCCAGGGAGATAACGGAAGCCACCATAAATCGTGCGGTTTTCAAGATGCGCACCTGCATCCGTGGCAAGCGTCACCGTATTGTTTATCGCAGCAGCCGAAGCGGTTTCGACAGAGCCGCCATAAACATCAGCCATCAGAACCGGCGCCCCTGCGATAACGACCTGATTATCCGTGGCATTCCCATGACCGGAAGCGCCACCGATCACATCCATATCCACCCTGCCGCCACGGATGACCACCACGTTGCCGACCGCATTCCCCTGATAGGAATAACCGCCCATCACCTCCCTGCCGACTATCCCGTCCTCCATCGTCACACTATTGCCCTGCACGACGCCATCACTGTAAGAGAAGCCGCCGAAAAGGGCCGACATGGATTCACTGCCGGTCATCACGACATGATTGTCGATGGCATTACCATTGTCGGTCTGCCCACCCATCACGAATCCGCCCACATAACTGCCGCCGGACACCGAAACCCGGTTATGACTCACATCCCCCTGAATGCGAACATAAGCACCATATGCCTCACCGACATGGGTACCCACAATCGTCAAGCGGTTGTTCTCCACCGTACCGTTTTGTGCATAGCCTCCGTATGCATTCCGAGGGACTTCGCTCCCCACATAAACGTCATTGCCGCTCGGCACATCGACATTGCCATAATCCCCATTCCAGGGCACATTGCCATGCCCGCCATAATTGACCCCGGTATCGACATATTCCCCATAAGCGCAAACCAGCTTCGGAAACATCGCCATACACAACAACGTCGGTACGAAAAACCGCCTCATGCATTTGTCAGGCCTGACATTCATCACAGGACCACCACACGCTCGCTAGTGAAAACCCTTGTCAAACATAAAATCTCCAATCCCTGATACCGTAAAACAAAAAACAAACCACCTTGAAAAACAAACCGTTACCGCATTCCGGCTCCCATCCGGACACCATTCGGCCATCAGCCAAACGACCGGTATGCACAAAAGCAGCGGTCAAAACACCCCGGAAACGATCGCATGACGTACAACGCCACCCGCCATACCGACACGGACGATACACATCATGTTTAAAAACACGTTGCAAGAAAAACGAACTCCTTCATCCCCTTTTCCGGAATGCCGTTCGTCAAACTTGTCTATGTAGATTTCTGTGAAAAATATGCCGGACAAAGACAGAACCTGTTCAGATGAACGAACCGGTATCTATTTGACCTTCATGTAAAAAAGCGCACCTCACGCAAAAAATTCACTGCAAGCGTGGCAAGCGACACCACGCGCCGTCCGGCTGAACTCTCGACTATCGACGAATGTCCCGTCACCCGATCGCTTGCCCCCACAAGGCCAAACGACGGACATCCATGACAATCATCAAATGAGATTGATTTTCAGATTGATTTTTAATTTGATTCTTGAATTGATTTCCGTTTAGCTTAACATACAAAATGAAAAGATATGCTCCTGTTTCTTTTCCACAACATTCCACGAACAAACCACTGTCCCCTGAACCGAACCCGCACCTTTCCCCCATTTTTCCCGCCAGCCCCCGTTATCCGAAACAAACCGCCCGATCCCGGTACGCCGAACGAGCGCCCCCCTGCATCCTGCACGCCCACACACCCGCATCGCGCTTGCCGTATGTCCGGTTTCCCGACTTTGCCATCATCCGCACCCCGATCCATCCGGCAAACCGCATCTTGCTCCGTCAACCGTACTTCCACTGTGCTTCCGTCTGGCTCCGGTTCTCAAAAGTGCCACGATTGTCCGAAGTCTTCTTTTTCCGGTCTTATCATCGTTTTCATGTATTCATTCGGAACTTGTTTTTTTCCGTTCCGGTTTGTTTGTCCGGTTACGATGGGGGGGTTATGAATTTTTCGGATGGTTCCGATAAAAGGTCTGGCCAGTCTTTTTTTCCTGTTTCTTCAACTTCGTCTTCACGGCGCGAATCTTTTCCTTTCGGTACCGATCGTCCCGACAGTGCCGATTTCGGCAAGACGCTTTCCGATCCTTTTCGATGGTTGTCTTCTTCCCAGATCGACGGGCTTCTCGCTTCACGTTTCGTGGGCGATCCACCAAAGGATTTGATGGGGAAGCCGCTCCCGGAGCCTGAGGCCGGGCAGTATGCGAAGCGCTGGCTGGATCGTGTCGCTTCTTTTTCTCCTGATTTGCGTGATATATCTTTCGGTATTCAGTACCGTTCGAATCCGGTTTTCCGGCAGCGGGCC
The DNA here is from genome assembly GCF_027158465.1 of Oxalobacter paeniformigenes. Taxonomy (NCBI): domain Bacteria; kingdom Pseudomonadati; phylum Pseudomonadota; class Betaproteobacteria; order Burkholderiales; family Oxalobacteraceae; genus Oxalobacter; species Oxalobacter paeniformigenes. The sequence goes on along the minus strand of NZ_JAMKYL010000001.1, from coordinate 489,350 downwards.
AACCGCTCTGTTTTCGGGAACTGGCTTGCGCTTTCGGGTTCGTCGGGTTCCGATACGGACAAGCCGGTTTTTCCGGTTTCCGGCTCCGCTTCCCGTTCCGTAACGGCAAACCGTTTTTCCGGTCGGCCGTCCGGTTCGTCCGGTGTGTCGGGTTCGGATGCAAAGGTTCTCTTGCCTGATGATGGGGCTTCGGTGTCTGTGTCACGGGGTGCCGGGAAGGGGTCTTTTCTGGATGATGTGCTGGATACGTTCGGGAATGCTCTGGGTGCGTCGAGCCGGGTGCATGGGGATCGTCCTGTCGGGCATGCCGATGAGAGTGCAATTCAGTTTTTCCGGTCTTTAGGTGAAGCGGCTCACCAAAATCTCGGGCAGAATTCCGCCGTGAATGGTTACGGGCGTTCTCCTGTCGGGCATGCCGATGAGAGTATGGGGTTGCTGGAACAGGCGGGTTTTTCTTCTTTGCAGCATGAGGCTGTCGCGGATTCCATGCTGGACACTTTCGAGAGAGAGGGGTTTTCTTATGACCGGGACAAGGTCGATAGGCAGTCCAGGGCGTTTTCCGGGGGAGTGGAAAACGCTGCAAAGACCGCACAACGTTCGCTTTATTCTTTCGCTCATGTGTCCGGCAGCTGGCTTTATGATTTGACCGGTGGAGACCCGGTTGCCTTGCGCAAGATGGAGGCGGATATCGCACGTCTGGACAGGGAACTCAAGGATATGCGTGTTCTTTCTCCATCGGAGATCTGGGTCGCGGGGGATCCTGTGAAGACCAAGGAGAATCTGACGGTTTATTTTTATCAGCAGTTGGGGGATTGTCTGGTGAATGTTCCCATCGAGCTGGTGTTCGGGCATATCAACGGTCTTGCCGCGACTGTCGGGGTTTCTTCCGCACGGCTTGCTTCCCGTATCCATGCCGATGTCATCGGCAAACAGGGGCATGGCGATCACCGGGCCGCGACGCTTTATGCTATCCCGCTCGGGCTTCTCGCCGCCGCCAAAATCCCGACGCCTTTCCCGCCTTCGATCAGGAACGGAAAGGAATTCAGTTCGTGGCTGGAAGGTACTCTTAACAATTCGGCTATCGACTGGCTTCAGGATATGGGGGTTCAAAAGGTGATTAGAGAACGTACAAAAATCCATTCAAACAAAGGCAATAAAAACCGATCTATCTAAAATACGATCTTGACCCGCCGGAACCGGACTGTCCATAATAGACCGGTTCCGTTCGACGACCTGATACCCATGGCTTTTTCCAGAACCCTGTACTGGCTTGCACTCTGCATCCTGCCCCTTTCCGTCTGGGCCGACAAGGCGGAAAAATGCGACCGCCTCTATGACGAAGCCCGATACCGCGAAGCCATGGCTTGCTACATGCAACCTGACGTCCGAAACGATCCGGGAATGATGAACCGTATCGGCTACATGCACAATGAAGGACAAGGCGTTCCCGTTGACATTCAGGAAGCGCTCCGCTGGTATCGACGGTCTGCTGAAGCCGATTTTGCTGAGGCACAGTTCAATCTGGGGCTTATGTACGATAATGGTTGCGGCGTCCCGCAGGATTACCATGAAGCCGCAAAATGGTTCATGAAAGCCGCCGAACAGGGACATGCCGACGCAGCATATAATCTGGGCTATTACTATGCCACCGGCAGCGGCGTCACGAAGGATTACCAAAAAGCCCTGCACTACTACCGCAAGGCCGCCGAACACGGCGATATCACCGCCTATGCATCCATCGGCCTTTTCTACGACAAGGGAGAGGGTGTCCCGATAGACCACAATCGCGCCGTCCAGTACTACATCATGGGCGCCATGGCCGGTCATGCCCATGCGCAAGCCCTGCTCGCCGTCAACTATCTCGTCGGCGACGGTGTCCCGAAAGACAAGCGCCGTGCCGCCTACTGGTTCGAACAGGCCGCCAACAACGGCTATCCCGTCGCCATGCAACAAATGGTGAAAATTTATACCTACGGACGGTACGGCTACGACCGTGACCCCGAAAAAGCCGAATACTGGCGGAACCGCTACAACCAAACAATCGACGAACAGCGCAAAACCGGTTCCCGCTCCGTCGAACCGCCCTTGCCTTTCTCCCTGCCTTCTCTGACTGATTGACCATCCTGAACCGGACTGCCCCGCGCCGTTCATCGCATTCCACAACCGGCGCTGCCACACATTCCGCACACCCGCCTGCACACTTTCCACCGACCTGTCGCCATCACCGATCGTTACCGGATATACCCGCACTGGTCTCGCCATCCGTCATCGGTACCGTCACCCGGACTGCGGTGACATTTTGATAAAACGCCTTTCGCGGGATACACCGCAAGGCTAAAATATACGAACAAGCCCCTGACAAGGCACCGTACCCGTTTCCGGAAAAAAACATGAATCCCCGAACCGCCGTCCGACTGTTTTTCGACCTCGTCATACTCATCACGCTCGTCCTGCTCTACAACAAGCGCGCCATCAGCATGGCATGGCATGAAATCTCCGGACTGGTCCTGTTCGCCTTCATCGCCGTCCACCTCATCATCAACCGGACATGGATCAGCGCCATCACCGCGCGCATTTCATCCGGCAAACTGCCCGCACGCACGTTGCTGAGCTACGCCATCTCCTTCGGTGCATTCATCGCCTTTTTGCTCGTCGCCATCAGCGGCATCGCCCTTTCCCGCGTCGTATTCGGCATTCACAGCAACCTTGCCGTCTGGAAAATCATGCACAAGACCGGCGCGGCCGTCGCGCTTGCCCTCGTTGGCGTCCACCTCGGCCTGCACTACGACTTCATCACCAGCATGCTGGCCCAATGGTTCGCCGTACCGGAAAAAGCGCGCTCCATCCTGCATGAACTGCAACTGGTCAAACCGGTACTGAACATCCCGCGCGGCATACGCACCCTGCTGAAAAACACCTTCATCGTCATTGCACTGGCCGGCGGCGCCGTCAGCTTCGCCACCAGTCCTTTCCTCGGCTGGCTCGCCCTGCCCTTCGTCACCCGTCCCGCCAAACCGGCCACCCCGCCGCAACCCCCCGCCACCGTCATCGCCGCCGCCCCGCAAGCAACTGCCGCCGAACGCCCCGTCCGGCAACAGCAACGCATCCGCGCCCGCGACGGCAGCGGACAAGGCACAGGACAAAACACAGCGCAAACCGGCGAACAGGGTGCCGGATACGGCAACACCGCACAAATCAGGGCAAGACAGGGAGCCGTACAAGGCAACAAAGGCAAGGTACGCGACCAGCCCGGACTGGCGACCATCCTCAAGACCCTTGGCCAATACACCAGCATCACCCTGACGATTGCCATCGTCACCGCGTTCATCGACGTCGCCCTGCGGAAAATCCGTGAAAAACGGGCCACATCCTGAACGGTCAGCCGTCCTGTCCACCACCGCTCACACACTGCACGTCAGCCTGTCCCGGCACCAAGGCCTGCCGCGACACCGCGACAAAAACACCCCGCACGCCATCAACCCGCATGCCCTGGCGGCATGTCCCATACGTACCGGCCACATCCCGTACAAGACCTGCCGGCAAGTGGCAAGCCACATTTTGCACAGCAAACGCTTTTCCAGCGCTTGTCATACTGTTATCATTTCAAGTTAAAGATGCACCCCCCATCACACTTTATACAGAGGCCATCCATGCAAGCAAACAAACGGCAAAGCGGATGGAAACGCTATGTTTCCCTGCTGATATTCGTCCTTCTGATCGCACCGGCCGGACTGGTATTCGCCGGCGTAGCCGAAGATTCCGCCCAGGGCGTCGCGCTATACAAGGTCAAGCGCTACGAAGACGCGCTGCCCTACCTGCAAAAAGCGGCAGAAGGCGGCGACACCACCGCCCAACTCTATCTGGGCAACATGTACCGCGAAGGACTGGGCGTCAAAAAAGACTATGCCAAAACCATCCCGTGGTTCGAAAAAGCCGCCGCAGCCGGCAATCCACGCGCACAGACCTATCTGGGCATTGCATACAGCGAAGGACTGGGCGTCGAACCCGACTACGAAAAAGCCGCCCAATGGTTCCTGAAAGCCGCCGAACAGAATCACCCGCCGGCACAAACCCTCGTCGGCGTCATGTATTACAAGGGCATGGGCGTCGAACAGAGCTTCCCCGAAGCGAAAAAATGGCTTGAAAAAGCATCCGCCAACGGCGAACGCGATGCCCAATCCTTCCTCGGCCTGATCTATCTGGACAACAGCGAAGAAAGAAACCCGGCCAAAGCCATCGCCTTGCTGACCAAGGCCGCCGACCAGAACGAGCCGCTGGCACAAACCGTTCTCGGCATCATGTACATCCAGGGCAAATACGTCAAACAGGACTACGCAAAAGCCGAAGCCCTGCTCACCAAGGGCGCCGAAGCCGGCAACCCTGACGCCGCCACCTTCCTGGGCAACATGTACTACCGTGGCCAGGGCGTCAAGAAAAACAAGGAAAAAGCCGTTTACTGGCTTGAAAAATCCGCCATCCGCGGCGACGTCGATGCACAGGAACTCCTCTATCGCATCCACCACGCCAAACCCGGCGAATTCGACGACTGAACCATCATCCAGTCCGAATGAAAAACGCCTGCGATGCAGGCGTTTTTTTACATCCCGACCGCCGGAAAAACCGCCGCCTTCCCCCTGTCGCACGACAGCCACCCATCCCCCCTACCGGACACGCTTTTTCTGCCGGGGACAAACCGCCGCCGATACCGCCCCCAGCTCAGGATGCTTTCATGCACAAACCTGCCGACCATCAACCGGAAACGGCAGCCATCCGGGAAAAAAGCGGAAAGAGGCACCGCCATCCGGAACACAAGCCGTCGGCAATCCCGCAGTCAATCACCAGTCCTGACCGCAGTCTGCCCCCCGCCGGATACCGTCATTTCACCAAACCGCCCGTTCCGGCAACGAACGGACATTTTTTGCATGGATGCAAGAGAATACGGACAGGAAAAACATCGCGGACAGACGAAACGGCGGGAAAAACCGGGGATACGGAAGTATGCAAACCGTGACCGAACCATTCATCACAGGCTGTTCCGGCAGTATTCGGGTGACCGTACCTTTCCGTGAATGGCTGACACCCGAAAACGGGACACGGATCGCCGGCGGATCGGAAAGGCGGAAAAAGTGCCTCGTACCGGCGCGATCATGCCCTATGCTTTTTTGCCCGTTTGTGCAGCACATGCGGTATTTCCCTGATTGCAAAGGAAAAATGACGCTTGCCGACAGACTTGTCCACAGGAAACGGGGATAAACCCCATTCCCCGGAAGAAGCGGAACGAACGAATCGCAAGCAACATTTCGCCTTCATCTCCCGCCATCTTCCGTCATATTGCACGCTTTTTGCACCATCCTCGTGATGAAGCGCATCATTCCCGGCAAACCGCCGTCAGAACGGGAAACACAAGGCTATCCGCCATCCGGCAGACCTCAACGCCCGCCCGCCGCAGGCAACGCCTCACCCGCCGCCTGTTCCCCGTCATCGAAACGGCGGTCATAAAGCAGCGCGGCATTCAACACCACCAGCACCGACCCGACATTGTGAACCAGCGCCCCGGAAATCGGCCCCAGCACCCCCATGACCGACAAAACGATCGCCACCGCATTGATCGCCATGGACAAGGTGATATTGAACCGGATGGATGATACCGTCGCCCGCGACAGGCGTTTCAGATACGCGATCCGTCCGGGATCATCCCCCATCAGGGCGATATCCGCCGCCTCGACCGCCAGATCGCTTCCCATCGTTCCCATCGCCACCCCGACATCCGCCGTTTCCAGCGCCAGCGCATCGTTCACCCCATCGCCGACCATGCACACCACCCGACCGTCCTGCCGGAAACGATCCACCTGCGCCGCTTTCCGCTCCGGCAGCAATTCCGCATACACCGTATCCACCCCGACCTGCCGCGCGACATATTCCGCCGTCTGCGCATGATCCCCCGTCAGCAACACCGTTTCGATACCATCCCGCCGCAAGGCTTCCACAACCTGACGCGCCTGCGGACGCACCGTATCCGACAACGCGACCACACCGGCGGCCCGACCGTCCGCCATCACCAGCACCGCCGCCTTTCCCTGCCGCCGGAATCTTTCCAGCGCCGCAACTGCCACATCCGGAACCATCATGCCGCACTGTTCCGCAAACGCCGCCGTACCGCACAAAACCGCACGATCCCCGACACGCCCCCGGATTCCCCGGCCCGGCTCCATTACAAAATCCGACACCGTCTCCATCGTGACACCCCGCAGCCGCGCACACGCCACGATCGCCTGACCGAGCGGATGCTCCGAACGCGCCTCCGCCGAAGCCGCCAGCGCCAGCACATCCCTTTCCGTCCAGTCCGGCAAACACGGAAAAACATCCGACACCGCCAACAACCCCGACGTCAGCGTCCCCGTCTTGTCGAACGCCACCAGATCGACCTGCCCCATCCGCTCCAGCGCCTCGCCCGACTTGACGATCACCCCGTTCTTCGCCGCCTGGCCGACCGCCGCCATAATCGAAGTCGGCGTCGCCAGCACCAGCGCGCACGGACAAAACACCACCAGCACCGTCACGGCGCGAACGATATCGGACGTCACCAGATACGCCACCACCGCGATAACCATCGCCGCAGGCACCAGCCATTGCGCCCAGCGATCCACGATCCGCTGCATCGGCGCCTGCCGTTCCTGCGCTTCCTCGACCAGCCGGATCAGCTTGCGCAACGAAGCGTCATCCCCCGTCTTCGTCACCCGGATATCGACCGTCCCGAACCGGTTCACCGTCCCGCAAAACACCTCGTCACCCACCGACTTGTCCACCGGCAACGACTCGCCCGTCATCACCGACTGATCCAGCGACGTCATGCCCGAGACGATCACCCCGTCGGCAGGCACCGCCTCACCCGGCAACAGGCGCACCGTATCCCCCACCTTCAGCGTATCGGCGGCGACGACCGACTCCCCCCCGTCCGTCACGCGCCGCGCCGTAGCCGGCACCAGATCGAACAGGCGGCGCAAACCCTTTTGCGCCCGTTCCACCGTCCTGTCCTCAAGCCATTCCCCGATCGCCATGATGAACGCCACCTCGCCGGCCGCGAACAACTCCCCGATCGCAATGGAAGCCGCCATCGCCACCGAAATCAGCAAGGCAGACGAAATCTGCCGGTCACGCACCAGCCGCACCACCGCCAGATACACCAGCGGAAACCCGCAAACCGCCACCGTCCCCCATGCCGGATCGAGAGGCCAGGACCATCCAGCCAGCATCGCCGCCAGACTTGCCGCCAGCAATACCCCGCCGGCCACCGTCATCGCCGGACGCGTACACAACCGGAACAACGCTTCCATCATCGCCTCCGCCTAGACCATCCGCGAAAACTGCTCGATCGCCGAAAACAGCCTGTCCATCGTCTCATCCTTGCGACCGCTCTCGATCCCGTCCAGCACACAATGATGCATATGCCCCTGCAACACGATCTGGCCCGTCTTGTGCAACGCCGCTTTCGCCGAACCGATCTGAATCAGAATATCCTCGCAAGGCTTGTCCTCCTCGATCATCCGGATAATTCCCCGGATCTGTCCCTCGATCCGTTTAAGCCGCAACGTCACCGCATCCACATCCATACACTGCTTCATATCCACTCCTTCCGAACCAATATACCCTATACCCCTACCCCCTATACCAATACCGTCATCCTAATACCGTCCGCAAACCCCGTCAATCATTCCCGTGCCAGCGCCCGTCCGCCCGTGCCACAACCCGCCGCCCGGCGCAAGCCCTGCCGCCATTTTTCTGCACGACACTCAACATTTATCAGAACAAGCACCGAATCCCTGCCCTATCCTGCAAGAAAAACAGGCGAAAAACCTGTCCATCCACCCCAAACCAGAGGAAAAACCATGTCACAAAAAAGCATCCGCACCACACTCGCAGCGACCGGCATCGCCGGTCTGGCAGCTCTCATTTCCGGCAACGCCGCAGCGGCGACCGGCGACCACTACACCATGCTCAACCAGTGCATCGGCTACTACAACCAGAGCCAGTACGAACAGGCGCTCCCCTGCTTCACCAAAGTCGCGCAAACCGGCAACGACCAGGCACAAACCTATCTGGGTATCATGTACCAGCACGGCTTCGGCACCCAGACCGACCTCGCCACCGCCGCGAAATGGTACAAACTCGCCGCCAAACAGGGCGATGCCTGGGCGAGAAGCAACCTCGCCGCCATGAGCAACCCCGAACTGGCCACCGGCAAAGACTACGCCGAATACCGCGAAGCGCTGGATACCGGCCTGTCGCAGAACGAACCCGAAGCCCAGATGGCCATGGGCATCATGCACTACTACGGACTGGGTGGCGTTCCGCAAGACTACGGCAAGGCACGCGAACTCTTCGAAAAAGCCGCCAAAGGCGGCAATGCGGACGCAGCCGGCTACCTCGGACGCATGTACTACTACGCCATCGGCACCGAACAAAACAGCATGATGGCGCGGCAATACCTCCAGCAGGCAGCGCAAGGCGGCAACGTCCAGGCCAAAAAACTGCTCAAGACCATGCAATAAGCCGGCGACATCCGGATTCTGTTGCAAAAAAGAAAAGCCGGATGCATGGCATCCGGCTTTCTGCGGAAAAACCCGTCCAAAACCGGTATCATAATCCGGTACCACCCCATCCTGATCCCCCAAGGATAACCGCCATGCCCAGCCATAACGCCCCCTTACCCGGCCTGCCGGACAAACACCGTTCGCTTTCCGCACCGTCCCTGCCGTTTCCCCTGAAAAAAACCGTCCTGCTCACCGGCATATTCCTCATCGCCGGCCTGTTTCCGGGACCGGGAAATACCACCACGATCAACAACGGCAACCTGACCAGTACCTTCGGCGACGGATCGGCGAACCTCGATCTGCAAAACAACGGCACCATCACCGTTTCCGGCAACGGCATGGCAGCCGGCGACAACTCGACACTGCAAAACAACGGCGCCATCACCAGCAACAGTTACCGCGCCTACGGCATGACCGCCACATCCGGCAGCGACCTGACCAACGGCAAGACCGGCACCATCACCATGAACCGGCCCCACGGATACGGCATGGCCATCAGCGGCACATCCGGCACCCTCACCAACGACGGCCAAATCACCCTGAACAACACCCTCACCGCAGGCCTTTATGCCGCCAACAGCGGCACATCGCCAGCCGCCATCAGCGTCACCAACAACGGCACCATCACCGGCAAAGGCAACGACAACGTCGGCATCAGCGCCAGCGGCAGCGGCATCACCGTCACCAACAACGGCACCCTCAACATGCAGGGAAGCAACAACGGCGGCATCGTCGTCAACGGCGCCGGCAGCACCGTCGCCAACACCGGACAAATCAACGTCAGCGGCACATCCGGCAAAGGCGCCGAAATTTTCGGAACCGGCACCACCTTCACCAATACCGGCACCCTCGACATCTCCGGCATGTACGGCACCGCGATCGAAGCCGGCCCGCAAACCACCATCTACCAGAACGGCACACTGACCGTCACCGGCACCAGCGGCACCGGCGTCAGGCTCGAAACCGGCGCGACACTTTCCAACACCGGTACCATCACCACCACACAGGATTACAGCTACCCCGTACTGGGCTACGACGAAAACATCACCGTCACCAACAGCGGCCTGATTTCCACAACGGGAACAAAAGCATCCGCCATCGCCCTCTCCGGAAACAACAGCCGCATCACCAACACCGGCACCCTCTCGACATCGGGCGACTACGCCTACGGGATTTCCATCAGCGGCGACGGCGGCAGCGTCACGAACAGCGGCAACATCATCACCACCGGCGACAATGCGCACGGCATTCTGGTCACGGGCCAAAACATCACCATCTCCAGCACCGGCACGATCACCACGACCGGAACCGGCAGCCATGAACTGTCCATCGGCAATACCGACGGCAGCTTCACCGGCAGCGCCACCCTGACGGCATGGTCCGTCACCCTCTCGCCCAACCAGTGGACCGATACAGACAGCCGGCCCATCGCCGTCGGTCCGGGTTCCACGCTGAATTTTGCCAACACCCGGCTCATCCTGCGTCCCGGCAGTACCGCCAGCGGTTTCGCCTTCAACCAGCGCTACAACGTCGCCGACATGATCGACAATGACGGCACCGTAACAGGCGGCATCGGCAGCGACGTCCCTGACGCCGCCATTGCCGGCGCCATGCCCATGCTCAAGGCACAACTCTACGGCAGCAGCGCTTCCGGTGCCGGAAACCAGCAAGTCTCGCTCTCCATCGAACCCGAAGACAACCACGGACAAGGCGCCAACAGCGCCGCCGTACACCGCGCCGCCGCCCGCATGTGGCTGCTCAACCGCACGCTCGGCAACGCGCTTGACGCCCTCGTGGCCGCATCCGACTGGACATTCTTCATACAACCCTACTACCAGCACTCGCGCGTGACCGGTTCGGCCTCCAGCCGCTCCGAAAGTGAAGGCCTGATATTCGGCGCGACCGGCCGGCTCGCCGACAACTTCACCCTGGGCTGGCACGCCGGACTGGAACACACCGACACCTCCGTCGGCGGACATGGCCTGAAATCGGATGGCCACGCATGGATGGCCGGACTGCACGGCCGGTACAGCATCATGCCGGGCTGGCATCTCCAGGGACAGACAAGCGCAACCGTCTCGAGAAGCGACTACCGCTTCGCCATGGAAGGCGACAACGCAAACGACAAACGAACCGAATACGGCGTATTCGCCAGCCTCAAAAGCATCTGGGACATCCCCCTGACCGAACGCCAGACCCTTTCGCCGGAAATCGGACTGGCATGGGCATGGATGCGCAACCCCGCCATGGACGCGAACTGGCGACAAACCGCCAACCAGGACATGAACCTGCACTTCGAAAAACGCGATTTTTCTGCGGTTTACGGCACCGCCGACCTCCGCTGGAGAGGCAATTTCACCCACGCGGGCAACACCTTCCTGCCGACTTTTGCCGTCGGTGTCCGGCAAAACCTCGCCGATGGCCATGTGGATTCCGGCTTCACCTTCATGGACAAGCGCTACACCGCCAACCTGACCGAAGACCGAACATCCGGCATCGTCGATGCCGGACTGCGCATCACCCGTGGCAACTTCTCCGGCGCACTGCGTTACAACGGCGAATTCGGCAGCCACTTCACCGACCACATCATCTGGGCGGAAATCGGCAGCACCTTCTGAATACCGTCCACCCCACGATACCGGCACCGGCCGTCAGGCGGGCGCCGGGTCCGCTTTCGCATCCCCCGGCACGCGCCGCCCGGCACATCCATCCGTTCCCCCTCATCGCAAACCGTTTTTCCATCATGAAATATGGCTGCAAAACAACACTTTAGCCCCAACCGCTACGCAACCACGCGTCCGCTTTGCTATCATCGCCACACACGAAATACCGTCATACACAAGATTTCGCCATGTTTCGCCCGATTTTCACGAACAACCCGTTCACCCGATGGGCCTCGCGGCTTGTCCTTGCCTGCTGCCTGCTGCCCGCCGCCACACCGGCCATCGCCGCCGAAGAAAAAAACGAAGGCATACGCCTGTACCAGAACCAGCAGTACCACGAAGCCGCCCCCCTGCTCAAACGCGCCGCCATCAAAGGCAACGCCAAAGCGCAAGCCGCCCTCGGTCTGATGTACATGGAAGGACTGGGCGTTTCGCAAAACTACCGCAAAGCCAAAAAATGGTTTGAAAAAGCCGCCCGCCAGGGACGCGCGGACGCCCAAACCTTCCTCGGCATGCTCTACAGCCGTGGCCAGGGCGTCGAACAGGACTTCACGACCGCCAAAACATGGTTTGAAAAGGCCGCCGAACAAGACTTCGCCCCCGCCCAGACACTCGTCGGCATCATGTACGCCAAAGGCGTCGGCACCTTCCGGAACATGACACAGGCCGAACGCTGGCTGGTACGCGCCGCCGACCAGGGCGAAAACGACGCCGCGACCTTCCTCGGCATCCTGTATCTGGACGGCAAAGAACTGCCGGCCAACACCGAAGAAGCCTTCCGCCGGTTCTCGCAAGCCGCCGAACGGGGCGACGCCAACGCACAAGCCGCCCTCGGCATGATGTACTTCTCCGGACAAGCCACCACACGCGACCCGCAAAAAGCCGCCGAATGGCTTGAAAAAGCGGCGACAGGCGGCAACACAGACGCCCAAACCTTCCTCGGCACCCTCTACTACCGGGGCATCGGCGTCGAAAAAGACCCTGCCAAAGCCTCCTACTGGCTCCAGAAAGCCGCCATCGCAGGCGATGCCGACGCACAAGACACCCTCAACGACCTGCTCGGCAACGACACCACCACCCCAAACGCCCCGGAAACGGCATCGTCCGCAGAATAACCGCCCCCTGTCCGGGCAGAAAACTGCCCGGCATTCCGCCATCGCGTTTTTCCGGAAAAACCGGCCGTTTTCACTACCGTCACCATACACCGCGCCGCCCGCCACCGACCGCACGCGCCACAGCCCCCCGAAAAACCGCGCATACAACCGCCAACCGTCACGATCATGCCGCCATCGCAAGCCATCATGCATCCATCATGCATCCATCATGCAAAAAAACAGCCAAACCCGCGAAAAAACGGGCGGCATTATCCCGGACTGCCCCATCCTGACGCAACCGCCATCGGACACCAGCGGTCACCTTATCCCCGTTTCCTGTGGACAACCCCGTGAACAAAACGGCTTTTCCCTTGCCTGACAACAGCTTGCACCCCCTGCCCGTCCGGCAGGCATTCCCGTCGCCCTTCACCGACTCCCGTTTTCCCATGAAAAAACCCTGTTCCCGTCAAATGGGAACAGGGTTGCCTGCCACCGCCCGTTTACTGCCGGAGATGGTATCGTCCTAGAAACTGTACCGGATACCGCCTGATACCTGATACGTGGTTCTGACCGGATTACCGGCAGTCGTTTCGATTTCACCATAAGCCGCCAGACTCTTGTTGATATTGAACGTACCGCCCAGTGCGAATTCACCCCAGGTACCGCCCATATCTTCCGTCTCGCTCATGCTGCGACCGTTCATGCTGACCCGCGTTTTGGCCTCGCCTTCCCAGTCATGCAACACACTGGCGCGGACATACGCACTGCCGGTCTTGTCCGGCGATACCCAGCCCGCCGCGACACCCAGACGGCCCACCACCGTATCGATACCATCCTGTTTGACGCGAGCATTACCCAGATTCGTATGGTTGGTATAGCTCGTCCCGCTCAAATGCCCCAGCATCAATTCCGCCTGCGGCTCGACATAATAACCGCTGTCCCCCAGTCCGAGACGCCAGCCGTATTCCACACTCGCGCTGGTACCCCAGGTATCCATACTGCCCGAACCGGATGCACCATTCTGGTAATAAATATCGTATTCGCTCTGGAGCTTGTGCCGCTTCACGATCACGTCCACATACTGGCCGCTTTCACCCATCCAGCCGCCGTACAGGCCGAAACTGTAATTCTTGTCGTCAGTCGAACCGTTTTCCAGCGAACCGTCACCGTCCGTATAACTGGCCGTGGCACCCACATAAAAATCGCCGATACGCTTGTCCGCGCCGATCTGCAAGGTCTGGTACGTATTGTGGATGTTCTTGTATTCGCTCTGACCTGCAATCGCTCTCGCCCACATGCCATCTGCCTGCGGCATCGTGCGCAAATCGCCCATCCGCTTCGACACATCGTTCATCTGCGCACGGAACGTCAGGAAATTCATCGCGCTGATCATTTGCAGCGCATCCGTACCCGTATTCTTCGCCTCGCTTTGCGAAACGACATTGCCCGTACCGTCCACGACTTGCGTCATCGCCCCGTTGACGATACCTTCCTGAACGCTCTGCAACTGCGTCAGGCTGCCGGTACTTCCGGTTCCCGTAACCTGCACCGCATCTTTCAGCCCCGTCATATCCTTCACATCATCGGCCGTAATACCGGTGAAATTCACCGCCATGCGGGCATCACCGCTGACCTGATCGACCGCCAGCTTGCCCATATCGAACTGCGTGCCGTCTGCCGTGCTGGCGCGGACATTGACCGTACCGCCCGTACCGGAAAGATTTTCCACCCTGACCGTCTGCGCACTGCCGTGATTGAGATTGATGACCCCGCCGTTCATCGCCAAATCGTTGATCGCCACAGTCTGCAATCCCGATGTCGTATCCCCGTGTTCGGAAACCAGCGACGGATTCCACTGTGCCCCGTTGGACAGCCCCAGCTTCAGACCGCTGACTTCCAGATACTCCGGATCGCCAGGCTGACCGGTACCATAGGACGTCACGGCATTGCCGTTCCAGTAGGAACCGGCGCCGTTGAGATTGACCAGCACATCGGCATCGGCGACCGTCCCCGAAGTCGCCTTGTCGAAATTGAAATCGATATTGCCGTTGAGTTTGACGGTCTTGTCCCCTGCCTCGTTGACACGGACAATCGCACCGCCGCGCGCCACGATGGCATCATCGGCATTGACTTCGAGATTGCCGTTGACCTTGACGATACCTTGCGACATCGCCACGATACCCGATGCCTTGCCCGCTTGCGTCGAAGTGGCGTTGATTACGGTATTTTCCGCATTGATCTCTACCGTCGCGATCTGGTTCGGATCGCTTGCATCAGTCGTTCTGTTCTGCGCATAAATCGCATAAACATCGCCGTTCCCGCTGACATTGATATCCACCTGTTTCGCCGTGATCGAAACCAGACCACCCGGAAGAGACGCGCTGTCGTTATTGGCCGTCACACCGCTGGTGACTTCATAAGCAGTCGTCGAAGCGCTGCTGTCCACATTGATCTGGACAGATTGTGTTTCGGCATTCCCCAGATTCATGATCGCCCTGTCGCTGCTGTTGCTGCGTGCGACCACACCTTGCTTCTGGACGACGGTTCCGTTTGCCAGTGTGACATCAGCACCGCTGACGGTGATCTGGCTATCGTCAATCGATGTAGTGCCGCCCTGGATAATGTACGGATAATTGGTTGGATCGACCGCCTCGATGGTGGCGGCGAAAGAAGGTAACGCAACCACCAGCGCAGCCGACAGAACCGACAGGCGGAAAACGCCTGCCTTGCAGAATACAGATTGGATAGGCATAAAAACTTTCCTTAAACAGGCACGGCGCGACCGCACCGGCAAAATGTCATGTAACGGAATCAACCGCAAACAGTTCAGGACTGTTCAATACAGTTCTGCTAAACACTATTTAGCGGACATGTTTGTTTATGCCAAAAAAATGAAACAAATGCAACAAAAAAAGTACCCTACCTCATCCGGATTTCACCGGAAAATTTCCCAAAACCGGCTCACATAAAGTACATGAATATAAAAGATTTTTTAAAAACATTATGTTATGCGCACATCAACATCCGCCAATAGTGTTTACCGGAATTTTCCGGACACGGACAGACTGCCACACAATGTTGCATGAACGAAACAGTCAATACACTTTATACAATTTTTAATCTACTTCGCCCAGAACGGCAACAGATACAACACGATCCCCAGCACCCCCGTTCCCAGCATCACATGGATAGGATCGACCTTGCGCCAGCGACGCAAAACGACGAGCGCCGCGCCGAAGATGAACACCGCCACCCAGTCCGTATGGGGGAAATCGGCGAAAGACGGCGCCGTTTCCTTGTGCCAGAACGCCAGAAACACGATCGCCAGACCGGCGAACGCGATCATCGACACCACCGCCGCCCGCAACTGCAACAACACATTCCTGACCATCCGGAACCCGCGGAAACGGTAATAGGCGAACGCCAGCGCCAGCACGATCAGGCACGACGGCAGCACACAACCGAACGTCGCGACCAGCGCACCCGGAATACCGGCGATATTGATGCCGACGAACGTCGCCGAATTGATCGAAATCGGTCCGGGCGTCATCTGCGAAATCGTGATGATGTCGGCGAACTCCGCCATCGTCAGCCAGTCGTGCACCTCGACCACCTGATGCCGGATCAGCGGCATCGCGGCATAGCCGCCCCCGATGGAAAACAGGCCGATCTGGAAAAAACACCAGAACAGTTCCAGATAAATCATGCCCCGTCACCCCGCTTTCCGTCAGCCTGCCCGTCGTCCGCCGGTTCTCCCTGAGCCTGTCCGCCCTCGCGGCGCGCCTTTTTCTCCTCGAACCGTATCCGGCGCAGGCGTTCGCCGTAAAACGTATCGATCACCCCGATCAGACCGCACACCACGATCACGGCAAACACATTCACATCGAGCAGCCAGACAGCGGCAAACGCCCCGACCATGATGAAAACCGGCAAAATCCGCTTGCGCGACACCACGTTTTTGCCCATCGTCCAGACCACATCGAGAATGATCGCCGCCACCCCGGCCTGCATCCCCCGCATCGCCAGCGCGACATACACGTTATGGCGAAACGCGGCATAAAACACCGACACCAGCGAGAGAATCAGCAAAGGCGGCAAGACCGTCCCGAACAGCGTCACCAGCACCCCGCGCAACCCCGCCAGCCGATACCCCAGCAAAATGGACGCATTGACCGCGATCGAGCCGGGCGCCGACTGCGCGATCGCCGTCAGGTCTAACATCTCATCCTCGTCGATCCATTGTTTTTCGCGGATGAACTTGCGGCGCATCAGCGGCACGATCACGAAACCGCCCCCGACCGTAAACGCGCTCAGCTGAAACGTCGTAATGAAAAGCTCCCAGAAAAACCGTTTGTTCCTGACCGTCATGCCTGCACTTTCCGGCATTTCCGTCCTGCCGGATACTCCTGTCCGATACCGTCCGGCAGCGCGACACCCGACCCGCCGGACACCCAAGCCGTAAACATAACCGCCATTTTGCATTTGCACAATCGGCACCCCGCTTCCGGAACCGTCGGCAAACGGCTGCCGCCCCCTGTTCCGACGCCCCCTGTTTCGCGGTACGGCACCCGCACAACATCATTTTTTTTACCCTGCGTCGAAAACTGCCCATGCACGCAAGCCGATTTTGACAGAAATCGTCAAAATCCGCCAAAACCGCCGATTTCACGTGTTCTGACGGCAAAACACCCTTTTTTCCAGCGAAAAAGCAAAAATCGCTTTGAGCACAAGGCAAGCCCTGTTATCATGGCGTCCGTTTTGAAAACCGTTTACACGAGCCATACCGGAATGTCCAAAAACATCACCCGCAAACGCAGGATCCTGCCCTGGATCGTCGCCTTTCTGACCCTGGTGCTGGTCATCATCAGCAAGACCGCCTATTCCGCCGGTGAAACCGACTTCCGGCAGGGCATGACGCACTACAAAAACCGCCAGTTCGATCAGGCATTGCCATGCCTTGAAAAAGCCGCCAATGCCGGCAACACGGACGCACAGGCGATGATGGGCGTTCTCTACTTCCGCGGCAACGGCGTCAAGCAAAACGACAGCGAAGCCGCCCGCTGGTTCGAAAAAGCCGCACGGGCAGGCAATCCCGACGCACAAACCTTCATGGGCGTCATGAATCTGGAAGGACGTGGCGTTCCGAAAAACGAACGGCAAGCCCTCGTCTGGTTCGAAAAAGCCGCACGGGCCGGAGAAACCAACGCACAAAATTATCTGGCGACCGCCTACATGAAAGGACAAGGCACCACGCCGGACACCGCCAAAGCCATCTACTGGTACACCCGCGCCGCGAAAGCGGGCGACGCCAACGCCCAGAAAATCCTCGGCGCCCTCTACCTCAACGGTCATGACGGCGTCACCAAAGACACCGCCAAAGCCAGACAATGGCTGAGAAAAGCCGCGGATCAGGGCGATACCGACGCCGAACAACTGCTCAGGCAAATTCCATAAACCGGCAGGCGCCGGCATCGCCTCCGGGCGTTGCGAAATCGCGCCATCCCCTGCACAATCCCGCGGAAACACCATCCATATCAATGACAAAACCGGCACGGGACGCCACACTCCCGTACCGTTACCGAAACAACCAGACGCCATCCACAAACAAGATGTCCACACCAGTAAAACCGGCTCGTACCGGCGGCAAACGCACACGGACGAAAAACGCGAAAACGGCAGCCGGACAAGCTGACAACATCACCACCCCCGAAACCATCCGCCTGCACCTGCCCGAACCGGCCATGCCCGACTTTTGCGGCAAACGCGTGCTGGACATGGGCTGCCGGGACGGCTGGCACTGCCGCTACGCCATCGAACACGGTGCCATCGCCTGCACCGGCATCGACGCCTCCGAACCCCACATCCGGCAAGCCCTGCGCCACAACGCATCCTTCTGGACGGAATACCGCTGTGCCCCCCTCGAAAACCCCGGACTAAAACCGCAAACCTGCGACATCGCCCTCTGCGCCTACGCACTGGACGAACACCCCGATCCGCAAACCGTACTGGCACACATCCATCGCAGCCTCATACCCGGCGGCACCCTCGTGCTGTGCGCCAGACACCCCCTTCACACCGCCACAGGCACACCCGATACCGCAACGGACAACAACGACACATCCGCCGCCACCCTGTTCGCCCGCTACTTCGACGAAAGCGAACGCGCGCCCGCCAAAGGCAAACCCGCCCCCTGCCGCCACCGGACGACCGCCACCCTCGTCAACCGCGTCATCACCGCCGGATTCACCCTGACCGGCCTCTCCGAACACGCCCCCGTACCGGCGCACACCGACGACACCCAAACCCCCGTCCCCGCCTCGCCCGCCGCCCTCGTCATCACCGCGAAGCGCACCGGCTGACACCGGCACACCCCCTGCCGGACAACCGCATCCCGCCCCCACATCACGGCAACCGGCCGCCCCTACCCTGCATATCCTCTCCCGCATCACGCCCCCTTCACCGCCATCCGTCAACTTTCCGGCAAGCAGCATATCCCGGTATAATCCAGCCTGCACCCAACCCGTCATCGCCCATGCCAGCCAACCCGAAAACGATAAAACGTCCCGCCCGGACATACCTGTATCGTACAGTCGCCCGCCTGCTGACCGTACCCGCCTGCCTGCTGACCGCCCTGGCAGCGCCGCTTGCTTTCTCCACCGCCTCGGCAACCGATACACAAACCGTCTATACCCCGTCCGGAAAACCGCTGTTCGCCATCACCTTCCTCGAGAAAGGGCAATACTTCTCGCAGGCCGACCCACAGGAAGACTCCCCCTCGCTGTGGAACATGAACGCGCAACAAAAAAACGCCACCCTCACCGCCCTGTCGCTATGGGCCGAAACACTGGGCCCCGGCAGCGCCAACACCACACCCCTGCAAATCGAAGTCGCCACCAATAACGACTTCAACGCCTCGGGCGGCGACCTCATCAGCGGCGGCATGACCGGCACCGAAGCCCTGCTCACCCAGAACCGTCCCCAATCCTTACCCGCCTACTTCATCATCGGCCAGATGGACTTCAGCTACGCCAGCCACTTTTCCCCGATACCCGAAACCGGCGGCACGGATTATATCGGCGTTGTCTATCACGAAATGGCACACCCCCTGGGCATCTTCTCCGGAGTCGAGCAAGACACCGACAACACATGGAACACACAGCGCATCACGCAATGGGACACCCACCTCTACGACCGGAACGGCACCCGTCTGCAACAAGGCATGACCATCGGCCATGACACCACGGCGGATTTCGTCGTCGGCTACGAGATCCAGAGCGGCGTCACCTTCCGCGGCACACACGTCTCGCAGGTACTCGACGCCACCATGAACCCCGGCAACCCGCTCCAGAACGGCCTGCCCATCGAAGGCTTCGAAGGCGACGGCACCGATGATTACCTCGACCTGTCGCACATCGAACTGGAGCACAGCCTCATGAGCCACCAGAACTGGCGCAACTACACCACCCTCATGGAAGCCGAACTGGCGACCCTGCAAGACATCGGCTACACCATCGATCGCAAAAACTTCTTCGGCTTTTCCGTCTATGGCGACGGACTGACCCTGACCAACACCCAAGGCTACTTCGCCCGCAACGCCACCGGCACCGGCTGGCTCGAAGGACAGGAAAACACCGCCACACTCGGCGTCGGCCTGCACATCTACGGCAAAAACAACACCATCACCCAGGCCGCCGACATCCTCGCCGGCGGCACCGCCGGCACCGGCATCCGCATCGACGGCCTCGGCAACACCCTCACCATCGCGCCGGACATCACCGTCGCCGCCAACGGCGACTACGGCACCGGCCTGCTCGTCGCCTACGGCAAAAACCAGCACATCACCAGCCGCGGCACCCTCACCGCCACCGGCACCGGCGGCATCGCCGCCCGCTTCGACTTCGGCGACAACCTGCTGGGCAACGACATCGAATACCGCGGCTCGTGGATGGCCAACAGCTTCGGCAGCGACATGGCCGTCGATGGCGACGACATCAATGGCCTGCCCCTGAACCTCGACGGCGCGATGGTCACCTCCTTCGACGTCACCGGCGCCCTCGCCGGACAAACCGCCGCCATTTACATCGCCGAGAATGCCCTCGTCAAAAACATCCACATCATGAACGGCGCGACCCTCTCCGGCGACATCGTCTCCGAATGGGACGCAGACAACCCACTGATACAAAGCAGCATGGCCGCCGCAGCCGGCGACGACCTCACCACAACCCTGTCATTCGGCATGAAAGCCGATGACGACGGCAACGCCACCACCGATGGCGACCCGGATTTCTCGCTGGCCTACACCGGCAACATCACCGGCCCGAAAAGCCTGCACATGACCCTCGACGGCGGACACCTCACCTTCAACGGCACCGCCGACATCCTCGATGTCACCCTCGCGGAAAACACCACGCTCGACGGCAACGCCCTCTACCGCCTGAACACCGTCACCAGCGCCACCACCGGCGACACCGGCGGCACCTTCACCAACCGCGGCACCCTCACCAGCACCGCCCGCACCGGCTACATCACCATCGACGGCAACTACACTCAAACCGCGAGCGGCACCCTCGCCACCGGCTTTTACGGCGACGGCACGACCGACACCCTCGCCGTCACCGGAAACGCCACACTCGACGGTACACTGGTTCTCGCACCGCAACAAAGCTACTACACCGGCACCGTCACCCCCGACACCGCCGCCACATCCGTCATCACCGGCGCGACCACCCTCACCGGCGCATTCTCCGGCACCCGCATCGACCTGTCGCACTTCGCCTCGCCGACCCTCGAACTGAACCTTGCCAACGGTGGCAGCGCCGTCACCGCCACCCGCAGCGCCACCGCATACAGCCGCTACGCCACCGGCGACGACCGCTCCCTGGCCCGCATACTCGACGCCAACGCCGACCATGCACAAGGCGACGCACAAGCCCTCTACGCCGCCATGGACTTCTCCGCCGCCGACGGCAGCGCCCTGCGGCAAGGCTACGCCTCCCTCTCACCCGCCGCCTACGGCCAAAGCGCGCTCGCCTCGCTCGCCCTCGAGCGCCACCTCTCGCAAGCCATCCTGAACCGTCCCATCCTGCCATCCGAACCGGAAAACCGCGAAGGCCGCCACCTCTACGCCATCCCGCTGGCCGGCCACATGGACGCACATGACGGCGGCGACGGCTACCGCAGCAACTACGCCGGCATGATCGCCGGCGCCGACATCACCCGCGACGGCATCACCGGCGGCGGCTACCTCGCCGCCATCCACCAGTCCATGCGCGACAAAAACCACAGCCGCATGCAAGGCGAAGGCATCTGGGCAGGCCTCCACGGCAAGGCAGCCCCGGCATCATGGCACGGCTGGCAACTCACCGGACTGGCGCAACTGGGCATCTTCAACGCCGACATGAACCGCACCGCCACCATCGGCGACTACACCCGCCGCACCGAATCCGACTGGACACAAGTTTCCGGCAGCGCCATCGCCCACATCGGCCACGCCTTCACCCCCGCCGACAGCCTCACCCTCATGCCATACCTCGGCGCGGACTACGCCTTCCTGCACACCCCGTCCATCCGAGAAAGCAAAGGCGGCGCAGCCCGGCTGTCCATCGACTCCGAAAACTGGCAATCCCTGCAAGCCGTCCTCGGCATCAGCGCCGAAACCGCCGGATACCCCGCCGCACGCGCCGGCTACACCCTCAAAGGCCATGCCTCGCTCGCCTTCCGCCACGAACTGCTGAACGACCCCGGCGACGCCACCGCACATTTCACCGACCTGCAAGGCGACTTCACCCGCGACATCCGCTTCGCCACCCGCAACAGCTTCACCGCATCCGCAGGCGTTTCCTACACCGCCCCCGACGGCACCGCCCTCGACCTCTCCCTCGCCACCGACCTCGCCCCGGGACACGGCACATCCGTCGGCGGCTACGCCCGCATCCAGCACCCCTTCTGAACGCACCGCCATCCCGTCCCCGACTTGTCCCCGTTTCCTGTGGACAACTCCGTGAACAGCACGGCTTTTCCCTTGCCGGACAGGGACTTGCACCCGCTGCCTGTTTTCATGGCATTTGCCCTCTTCATCCGGCATCACCGGTCGCCGCATTCCAGACAAAACACCCGTTCGGATACCGGAACGGGCGATCCGCCGGCAACGGCACGAACTTTCAGCGGACATCCCACCGGTATCGGAAACGCTCCGGCGACATGCCGCAACAACGCAACCTGCCGCGCTCCCCCGTATCGACCCTTTCCCGTCCGCACACCACCGGCAATCCGGCCCGTGCCGAACAACCCGCGACACGATCGTGCCATCCCGCACCCGTCCCATTCTCCCCGCCCGTTGCCGTCCGCCGCGACAAAACGGCAAGTTTCCCGCACAGGCGCACCCTTCACGCACACCGCCCGAACGGTTAGAATCAACGTTTGCCCGCAAGACCGAACCGGAACCGGAAACCATGCCATCCCGCCATACCGCACGCGCCCTGCGCTCCCTGTGCCTCGCCACCCTCATCGCCCCCCTGCTGGCGACAATACCGGCAGCGCATGCCATGACGGACTGGCCCGACCCCTACCGCACCACCATCGCTGGCAAAACCACACCCGGCGCATTCCAGTGGCAAACCGAACTCGACCGCGCGCTGGAAAACGCCGCACAAGCCGCCGCAGACCCCCTCTTGCGCAACTTCCATGCCTCGCGCTTCGTCCATGGCCCGGCAAACAGCACGAACTGGCACCTCACGCGCCTCAAATACGAACAGGCCGCAACCGAAGGCGACCGCGCGGCGCAATACTTTCTCGGCCTGATGTACCTCAGCGGCAAAGGCACCGCCATCCAGCCCGACAAGGCCTTCGACTGGCTCTTGCAGGCCGCGCGGCAAAACCTGCCGGAAGCGCAATACTGGCTCGCAGACTGCTACGCCAGAGGACGCGGCACGCTCCAGAGCGACCGCGAAGCCGTGCGCTGGTACGCAAAAGCCGCCGAAAACGGTCATGCCGTCTCGCAAACCGCCATCGGGCTGGCGCTGCTCTACGGTATCGGACTGGAAAAAAATGAAAAAGAAGCCGCCGTCTGGCTCGAAAAAGCCTCCGTCGCCGGCAACGCCCGCGCACAGTTCTACCGTTTCCGCCAGCTCGCCAACGGACTGGGCGTTCCCAAAGACCCCGAACGCGCCGACCACTGGCTGATCCAGTCCGCCGAGGGCGGCTGGCAGGAAGCCCGCGTCATCGTCGCCGCCCGCGACATCCTGCGCTACAACGAACGCAAGGACAACCCCGAACAGGCCACCCGCGCCGTCGTCTGGCTCGGCGAAGCCGCCACCCGCAACGACCGCAACGCCCTGTACCTGCTCGGCACCCTGTATTACACCGGCACACTCGTGGACAAAAACGACTCCCTCGCCGCAGAATGCTTCCTGCGCGCCGCCCGGGCCGGACACTCAGACGCCCAGCGCACCGTCGGCGCACTCTACGAAAACGGCATCGGACTGCCCAAAGACCCCGCCAAAGCCTTCCAGTGGTACACCGAAGCCGCCAAAAGCAACGCCCCCGCCGCCCTGCTCGCGCTCGGCAACTGCTACCTGAGCGGCACCGGCACCCCCCGCGACCTCCCCAAAGGCTTCGCCCTCATCCGGCAAGCCGCACAAGCCGGACTGCCCGACGCCCAGTTCCGGCTGGCCCAGTGCCACGAAACCGGCACCGGCACCCCCGCCGACCCCGAAGCCGCCCGCCACTGGTACACCGAAGCCGCCAGAAACGGCAACCCGCAAGCCAAAGCCCGCCTTCAGACACCGGGCGGCAAGTAAGGCCACTTCCGCCACACCGACCCGCTCCCGCCCGGCACGGTTCGCCGGAAACCATTTTCCTGTCCACCACCGCACCCCGACCTTCCCACCCGCCAGCCCCCACATATCAGACACGGCACGATACGACATGACATCGCATGCGCATTCCCTTGCGCCGCCCTCATCGCCGCCGCACCGCCGACCGGACTTTCCCCGCGCACCCGCCACCATCCATGCACGGCACGACATCACACGCCCTTGCCTTCCCGTCCGCGCTCCATCACTCGGAAAAACATGGCAAACCCGCCATCTTCCACCACACCATACCACCGCCCCGCCACCCCTTGCCCTCACCCGCACCTGCGTCTAAAATACTGTATATAAATACAGCTATCGAAGTATTGGAGGCAACATGACCTTTCCCCTTCCGCACACCGACCTGTCGGGCACCGAAATCGACCTGAACGACATCTTCAACATCCGCAAGCATTCATGTTTTCTCTTCCGTGTACGGGGCAACGCGATGGACGGCATCGGGATCATGGAAGGCGACACCGTCGTCACCGACCGTTCGATCCCGCCGCAAAACGGGCATGTCGTGCTGGCCGTCATCGACGGGAAAATCATCATCCGCCGCCTGAAAAAACACCCTTTTTGCCTCCTCGCCGAAAACCCGCGCTTTTCCCCCATCCGTCCCGTCGAAGGGCAGGAAGTCCGTATCTGGGGCGTCGTCACCGCCTGCCTGAAAAAACTGGTCTGAGCGCGGCGGCGACCGTTCCGGCAGACCGCCCCCGCGATTTTCCGCCTTCTTCCGGACGGACAGCATCGCCATACCGCCCCGCCCGCTGCCGGGCACCGGAAACGCACCGAACAGCACACGCACGATTTTCCGCCCATCCGCATCGGAAAACACGGGAAAAACAGGCGATCTGCATCCAATTCACACAAAAACCCCTGTTCCGCAAAACCGTACACGACATACCGCCCACCTGCCACCGGCGCTATCCGCACGCAACCGAACCCTCCGTGCCATCGGCAAACCATCCGCGAACCGCCATCCCCAACCGCCCTGCGGCACGACCGCAGGTTTCCTGTACCGGCGGTGCATACCAGCGAGGCATAAAAAAACGGCAACCTGTATCGGTTGCCGTTTTCATATTCGCCTGTCGTGCGATGCGTCCGTTTTCACGCGCCGGTTTTCGCCAGTTTTTCCATATAGACGAAGCGCAATTCCGGTGTGACCTGTTCCTCGCGGAAGCGACGGTATCCCAGTCCTTCGTAGAGGTTCATGTTACGGATGCTGATATTGCTGGTGAACAGTTCGTAGCGCGGTTTCGGGCATGATTTCTCGATGGCGACCAGAAGCTGCGTGCCGATACCGCGGCCCTGTTTTTCGGGCAACACCATCAGCTTGCCGATATACAGCGTATCGCCGTCTTCATGCGCCCTGACCGAACCGATAATGACGCCCGCTTCATCCACCGCCTTCAGGATCGTGCCGTGCGCATATTCCTGTTCCAGATCGGCAAGGTTCTGCGTCAGGGGGGCGATCCCCTCGTTGCCCAGCAATTTCGCCTCGCTGCGGAACGCGCGATACTGCAATGCCAGAATCACGCCCAGGTCTTCAGGCTGTGCTTTCAGAATCCTCAAAACGAAATTCCTTCCAAAAAGAAAACCAAAACGCGAATATAACCCTAAATTCATGAAAATAAAACCGAAATATCGTTTTTTTTGCGCAAATCCCCGTCAGGATTCCCTCGCCGTCCATCCGCTCACGCCCCTGTTCTCCCCATATCGTCCCGATGCGCCAGACTGTCGCCGCCGCCATGCATCGGTGCAAAACTTCCCTTCGTCCGCCATCATGGTCAAACCCCGCCGACTGCGGTATCCTTGTCCGCACGAAACACATTGCGGAGAAGGACATCGAAATGAGCGCATTGCACGACACCCTCAGCCGGAACAACTTTTTCAAAACCGGCGCTTTCATCCATGGTAAATGGATCACGACCGGCAAGACCTTTGCGGACACCAACCCGTCCACCGGCGAAAAACTCGCCGACATCGCCTTCAGTGGACGTGAAGAAACCGAAGCCGCGATCATTTCCGCGAAAACCGCGTTCGCCACCTGGCGCAAAACCACCGCGACAGAACGTGCCGACATCCTTTACCGCTGGTATGAACTGATGGTCGCGAACCGGCCGTTTCTCGGCGAACTCATGACCGCCGAACAGGGCAAGCCGCTGGCGGAAGCACTGGGCGAAGTCGATTACGCCGCCAGCTTCATCCGCTGGTTCGCCGAAGAAGCACGCCGCGCCAACGGCGAAATCATCCCGCCCTTCAAGCCGAATTCCCGCATCTTCGCCACACGTGAACCGGTGGGCGTCGTCGCCGCGATCACGCCCTGGAATTTCCCGATGGCCATGCTCGCCCGCAAACTCGGCCCCGCACTGGCCGCCGGTTGCACCGCCATCATCAAGCCGGCGGATGAAACCCCGCTGTGCGCCAACGCCCTGCTCGCGCTGGCCGATGCCGCAGGCGTCCCGCCCGGCGTCCTGAACGGCGTCTGCGGCGATACCCTGGCGATTTCAGACGCCATCATGGCCTCGCCCGACGTGCGCAAGATCACCTTCACCGGCTCGACCGCCGTCGGCAAACTGCTGATGCAAAACGCGGCAGGTACGATGAAGCGCATCTCGATGGAACTCGGCGGCAATGCCCCGCTCATCGTGTTCGACGATGCCGACATCGATGCCGCCGTCGCCGGCACCGTCGCCAACAAGTTCCGCAATGCCGGACAAGTCTGCGTCGCCATCAACCGCATTTACGTGCAAGACCGCATCTATGATGAATATGTCGGCAAACTGGCCAAAGCCATCGGCGAACTGACCGTCGGCGACGGCTTCGCACCCGGTGTCACCGTCGGCCCGCTCATCCGCGAAAGCGCCGTCGAAAAAGTCGAACGCCACGTACAGGACGCCCTTGCCAAAGAAGCCGAACTCGTCACCGGCGGCCACCGCAGCGCACTGGGCGGCACGTTTTATGAACCGACCCTGCTTTCGCACTGCACCGACGACATGCTGATCGCCAGCGAAGAAACCTTCGGTCCCGTCGCCGCCTGCTTCCGCTTCGAGACCGAACAGGAAGCCATCAACCGCGCCAACAACACCCCCTTCGGACTGGCGGCATACTTCTACACGAAAGACCTCTCCCGCGTATTCCGTGTTTCCGAAGCGCTCGAAGCCGGCATGATCGGCATCAACGATACCGGCGTATCATCCGCCGTCGCCCCGTTCGGCGGCGTCAAGGAATCCGGCATCGGACGCGAAGGCTCGGTACTGGGACTGGAAGAATATCTGGACGTCAAAACCCTGCATCTGGGCAACCTCGGCTGAGCGGACACATCCCGCGTGCCGGAAACGACCGGCACGCACCGCTTCACACCACCGGAACGGCAAAGCCCACCCACGCGGTCTTTGCCGTCCGGACAAGCCATCCGCAAGCACGCAACAAACCTTGCCCCTCAGGACACACCGCAAAAAACCCCCACCTGATGCCAGAAAAACACATCGTCGCACTGGAACCGCTTGCCCCGCCGGACTTTTCGCTGTTCGTGAAAGCCTTGCAGGAAGCCTTTTCCGTCACCCCGCGCGAAAAATTCGGAAACCCCGATCTGGTGCCTTCCGAAAACGACATCCGAGCCTCATTCCAGACCGACGGCGCACAGGCATTCCACATCCTCCTGAACGGCGAACGTGCAGGCGGCGCCGTCGTCGTGATCGACGAAAAAACGCAACGCAACTCGCCGGATTTGTTCTTCATCTCGCCGGGATACCATGGCAAGAACGCGGGACTTGCCGCATGGAAAACCTTCGAAGCCCGCTACCCCGATACCGTCATCTGGGAAACCGTCACCCCCCTGTTTCAAGGAGCGCAACATGCATTTTTACGTGAACAAATGCGGTTTTCATATCGTGGAATGTTTCAACCGCCACCCTGCCGCCCGGAAAGGCCGCACGGCGAATCGGCTTCACCGCTCGACACGTTTTTCCGCTTCGAAAAAATCATGAAATGAACGGTCGGCATACCCGGAAACACACCCGGAACAGACAAAACGCACCCATGCCACAACCGGAGAAACCGCGCTGGCAAACCCGGTGCGGAATGACATACGCGCGACATCCTCAGGCGTCACCGCCTGCCGCCGGCAAACCGCATCCCGCATAACGGCATCGCCTGCTGGCCACCTACTCCTGCAACTTGTTTTTTCTCGCCTTGTGGCGACGCCAGACGAAGCTGCCGTAATCGTACAGACGGCACATCAGCGGACTGTGCGCCGCACTCCAGCGAAGCCAGCGGTATTTCCGTCCGATTTTCACCGTCCGTTTCCGTTCCAGATACTGTGCCAGCTCCTGACGCTGCGATGGCGTGAGCACATCATGTGCTACATCGCCCACCAGCGCGCTGACCGCGCTCTTGAGCGCACGACTTTCGGCATAGTCCGCCACATCCGACCCCATTTCCCGCGCGACGGTTTCATGTTCTTTCCATGCCGCAAACAAACCGAACTTGGTTTCGACATTGAGTTCCGGCCGGTGATTGAACACCGCCGTCAGCGCCCCCATATTCATGCAGTTGTAGTAATACCCGGCATGAGGCACATACACCACCTTTCTCGCCCGCTGGAAAAGGCGCGGCGTAATCTGCAAATCCTCGAACCCGCGTATCCGCTCATACCGGATCCCGTCGAACAGGCTGCGGCGGTAAATCTTGTTCCAGACATAACTCGGAATCCGGTCCGCCAGCACCATTTCCTGCACCTGACGCAACGGCGTATCGACCGTCATCCGGCTGTAACGGCGCGAAATCCCCGTCTCCAGAATCATGTAAAAATCGCCGATCACGATATCGGCCGATTCCCCGACAGCCGCCGCCATCAGCTGCGCATACATGTCCTGTTCGAGATAATCATCCGAATCGACGAATGCGACGAACTCCCCGCGTGCATGGTCAAGCCCGGTATTGCGCGCCCCGCTCAATCCGCGGTTTTCCTGATGAATCACCCGGATACGCCCGTCACGCGCCGCATACGCATCGCAAATCGCCCCGCACGTATCCGGCGAACCGTCATCGACCAGAATGATTTCCAGATCACGGTACGTCTGGTTCACCAGCGAATCCAGACACTTGTGCAAATACTGCTCTACCCGGTAAACCGGAACAATGACCGACAAAAGAGCGCTTGGCAACGGAAACTCCCCTGAACAAAACTGGACAAAACAGCAGAAGCATCATTCTATCAACAAGTGTTCCCGACAGAACATACCTGCCCGCAACCTGTCTTTCGGCAACCCTTGCCGGCTTGCCGCATGTCCTGCCCCGTTTTTCCGTCACCTCGTCCGACAGCGCGTCCGGCACATCCATCCGGACACCGGCATCCGCCAACCGTCACGACAGCGATGCCCATGCCCTTTCCGGCACGACCAATATGGGAAAAATACGATTTTTCCCTGCATAGTCCCTGCCCGTCAGAACGCAACACGATAACCTGCACGAACCTGAATATCCTTGCGATAGCCACTTCCCTCGGCACGGTCAAGCTGTACATACAACTTCTGCGCCTGACCGCACTGCCAGTCGATATCCAGCCCATAATAAAAAACATTGTCCGCGACATTTCCCGTAAACCGGCGGCCGTTCATATCAAGCGACTGCTCGCCATCGAATTCATGAATCCATCCGGCCCGTCCAGCGATCTGCATATAGCGTTCATCCGGACCGTTTGTTCCGCCATAACCGAATTTTTTGCCCAGTACACCGCCGATGCGCCCCGTCAGAAAATCGACATCCTTTTGCCGGACATGAATGGCATTGCTGGTATCGTAATCCCGGCCATCGACATGAAAAAAGGACAACTGGAACTGCGGCTCAAAAAACCAGTAATCGTGCCTCCGGCGGTCATCCGCCTCCCCGCCCCACCTCAACATATGCCCCGTTTCCGCGGAAACGCCATATCCCCAGTTCGAAAAATCACCATGCATGTATCCCGCACGCTCATTATGAAAACCGCTGAAATCCGTCTGGAAATGACCGACGGCACCGACGATATCCGCATAGCTGCCCTTCGCATTCATGTAGGTGCCATAAGCCTTCAGCGTATAGTGATCCATATCCGCGCTGCCGTCATAGCGCGCGGCTTTCATATCCGACTGGCCGCCACGAAACGACAGGCCGGCAAGCCAGGAATGATCCTCGCCTTTGCCGACCAGCCGATCCACACCGACATGCATGCTGTAATCGTCCGTCCTGACACGACTGTCAGCCAGCCCCTTTGCGTGATAACGGGAATAAATCACTTTTCCCCAGACACCGTCCTGCGCACCGTAACGGACTTCACCCAACCGGTGACGGAGATCCGAAATATCCGACAGCCAGCCATAATAAATATGGCTCAGGCTGCCCAGATCCTCGACAATGCCGACAGCATTGGATGCCCGCGAAGACACCATCACATAACCGTTATCGTTATCTTCCTCGACACGGGCGAACTCGAGCATCGGATTGCCGCTTAGCAGATTCACATTCTTCCATGCCGTTTCCTCATGGGAAAACCCCTGCGAGGTCATCGTCACCGCCCTGGCTGCGCGCAACATGACTTGCGGCTGCTCGTTATAGGCAACCAGATACGTCTTGCCAGGCTCGCTGTTCTTGATCGTGACATGCAACACGGCATCCTTGTCCAGTACCATACCGCCACTGGTATGGATCATGAACCCGCTATTGCCGATGGCATCCAGTGCCTTGTCCTTTCCGTTTCGTACCCCGTCGTCAAGCTCGCTGAAATGCTTGATACCCGCGGTCTGCACAAGATGTTTTTCACTGAGGGTAATATATGTGACCGTACCCGCCCCTGCATGGAAGCTGTTCTGTTGAATCTGACGATCCTGGCCCAAAACAAGGATTCCCTGATTCAGATACATCTCGCCGGAACCGGAAACCCCCTCGTTCAGTACGGTCACCACATGCTTCATGCTATCCGAACCGAAATGAAATATGCCATCGTTGCTGATATCATTGGCCAGCCCGCCAGCCGTATTGCCTGCGAAAAAACTCGAACCTGACAATACCACCTGCCCCGCCGCGCTGTTGTGGATGGCTCCGCCTGATACCTTTGCCGAATTACCGGAAAAATTCGCATCCGATATCGTCAATGAACCGCTATTGTAAATGGCGCCGCCATACACACTGGCCGAATTGCCGGAAAACCGGCCGGCAGACGCCGAGAGCGAACCACTGTTGAAAACAGCGCCACCGGAATACCCCTGATTACCGGTATAAACCGATCCCGAATCCGTCAGGATTCCTGCATTGAAAACCGCCCCGCCCCCGGTATTGGTCGCCGAATTGCCTGAAAAAACATCATTGGTGACAGAGCCGGTCGCCCCCTTGTAAATACGGAACGCCCCACCTGAATAGCTGGCCACATTACCATCATAAGTCGACCCCGTATCCGAAAACGTACCGCCGGTTACCGCAATCGCGCCGCCATGCGACGATGTATTCTGCCGGAAAACATCTCCATTGACAGTCAGCGAAGGCATCTTGCCATTGGCCACCGTCAAAACAATCGCCCCGCCCTGTGTGTTGGCGCTGTTCCCCGCATAAGTCGATCCGGAATCCGTCATCGTGCCGTAATTCATGACGGCACCACCGAATCGCGTATCCAGCCCGGCAACCCGGCCATTCCCGTCAAATGTCGAACCGGAAACCGTCATGTTCCCATCGGAATAATTGGTAATCGCACCCCCGGCAAAATTGTCTGTATTGCCCACGAAACGCGAATCATCGACCTTGAGATTACCGGCATTAAACACCGCACCGGCAGACTTGTCCCCGATAACCTTGTTGAAATAGTAATCCCTGTTTCCTGAAAATTCCGAACCGGCAATACTTGCCTGTGTCCCGCTATTGAGATAAATCACACCGGCGCCCGGCTTGACCAGCTCGCCGTTCGTCGAAGACGTTCCGTTCCGGTTATTGCGGAATACCGATCCCGAAACCTGCAATACCCCGTTGGCCGTCACCTCAACAGCGCCTTTTTCCTGCCGGTTACTCACTGTTGAAACATAATCGTTCAACCGGCTGTCCACGATGACCAGATTATTGCTTTTGAACGGAGCGTCACCGCTGATATCACTGCCGTCACTCTGGGCGTTGGCCAGATTGCACAGAAAAACGGCAGCAAACAGAAAATATTTCCGCCAATACGGTAAGTCGCCTTTTTGCATACACCTCCCAGGCCGGTTTCAAACATATGGAAATGACCATCTGCCGCCATATTCCGCACACAACGTATCCAGCCGGGAGAACAAGCGACTTTTCCCGAAGTCGCCCCATCTTCCTCGTAAAACAGACCTGCACAGCGAAAACCATCCGCCGGCAGCGATTTGTCAAACTGAACTGAAATATCGATAACGTTCCGTTTGATAAAGGCGAATCACGAAAAGTTCGCCATCGCAAAAGCCGTTTTCCCTGTATCCGGTCATACATTGACACACATCAGAAAACACCCCACCGACATTCCGGACAGCCTGCCTCCGTCCACGCCCTCCACGTCACAAAAAATCCGTGTATTGCCTTATCCTGAACACTTCCCGTTGCGAAAGAAAAACTTTCGAACTAACATGAAAACGTCATTTCCACCCTTTCCGGATTTATGTTGCGCCGATTTATCCTGCTTCTGGCCGTACTCTCCCTTTCAGCCGCCCACCTGACCAGTCACGCCGACGACAGCACACATGGCACCACAACGCCTGCCAGTGAAAACACCCCGTCCGTATTCGGCACCCTCATCGACGTCATCACATCCGGCAAGGCCGTCGATACCCGCGAGGATATCCTCAAATACGACAACAAACCCGATACCTCGCCCGGAAACCCGTTCGGCACCCTCATCGACGCCATCACATCAGGCAAAGCCGTCGATACCCGCGAAGACATCCTCAAATACGACGGACCGGAAAACCAGCCAGCACCCGAACCAGCCGCAACGGCCACACCTGCCACCGTGACACCTGCGGCACCTGCTACCGCAACGCCAACCGTACCCGCTGCCGCCGCACCATCCGCACCTGCTGCCGTCACACCATCCGCACCTGCCGCTCCGGCAAAAACCGGTGAAGAAGCGTCCGGCACACGCCCCGAACGGCAAACCGTGCAGGAAGAAGGCCGGGCCGTCGCAAACGACATGCCGGAAACGGAAGAAGCGCTGGCGGCACGCTGTGCCGGTATCGTCGCCATTTTCGAAGCCAATCCCGAAACGGCCAACCCCAATGAACAAACCGATCGCGGCATGCTTTACCGCAAGGGCATCTGTGTCGAACGCGATCCCGCCAAAGCCATCGCCCTGTTTTCGCAAGCCGCCGCAGCCGGTCATCCCGTCGCCGCATGGCAACTCGGCAGCATGACCGCCGCCGGTGAAGGCGTCGCCGCCGACGAACAAAAAGCCATGCAATGGTTCGGGCAAGCCGCCTCCGACGGCTACGCCCCCGCCATGACCGCCATCGGTATCCTGTATCTGCGAGGCAAAACCATTCCCGCCGATCCGGCGCAAGCCCGGCAATGGCTGGAAAAAGCCGCCGCGCAAAACGATGCCGCCGCATGGTTCGAACTCGGCATGATGGCGAAAAACGGCACGGGACTGCCTGCGCCGGACCATACCGCCGCATGGAAATGGTTTGAAAAAGCCGCGGCAGCCGGACACCCGCATGCCGCCTACCAGCTCGCCCTCTTGCAATTCGCGGGACATGGCGGCCCCGCCGACAAGGCGCGCGCCATCGCAAGCTTTGAAAAACTTGCCGCCAACAACTTCCATCCTGCGCAATACACCCTCGGATACCTCATGCTCAAGGGAGACGGCATGCCCGCCGACCCGGTGGCAGCCGCCGCATGGTTTGAAAAAGCCGCCTCCGGCGGGGATATCCGCTCGATGGCGTCGCTGGGCTACCTGCACCTGACGGGCATCGGCAAACCCAAAGACGACACCCGCGCCCTGTTCTGGTTCGAAAAAGCCGCCAGGGCAAACGACCCCTATGCGCAAGACCAGTACGCCCTCATGATCGCCAAGGGACGCGGCACATCACCCGACGCAGAAAAAGCCCGCCACTGGTTCCGGCAAGCCGCACAACAGGGCTACACCCCCGCGCAATACCATCTCGCACTTTCGCTGCTTGCCGGCAAACCGACCGCAGAACAGGCCGCCGAAGCCGCCGACTGGCTTAAGCAAAGCGCCGACAGCGGCTATACCGACGCCAGCTATTTTTATGGCAGCATCCTGTATGTCGGTGTCGGCGTCGAACAAAACGTCAGACAGGCCATCCGCTATTTCACCCGCGCCGCCAACGCCGGACACGCCGAATCCTGCTTTCTGCTCGGCACGATCTACGCCAACGGCAACGGCGTGGCACGCGACAACGACCGTGCACGCTTCTGGTTCGAAGCCGCCCGCACCGCAGGCCACCGCGAAGCCGGAAAAGCGCTGGCGAAACTGGACGAACTGACCGCCGCCCCCGCGAAACCCGCGACACCTGCCGCTCCTGCGCCAGCCACTGCGCCCGAATCGCCCGCAGTACCGGCGACACAGCCCGCGACACCGTCATGATGCCGGATACATCCTCGCATCCGGATACGCTACAATGCATGTTTTCCCGTTTACCCCGACAGACCGCACGATGGAACGCCAATACCTGAACCTGCTCAAAGAAATACTCGAAACCGGCATCGACAAGGGCGACCGCACCGGCACCGGCACCCGCGCCGTATTCGGCCGCATGATGCGCCACGACCTGAAAAACGGCCTGCCGCTGTTGACCACCAAGCGCCTGCACATCCGCTCCATCGTTTGCGAACTGCTCTGGTTCTTGCAGGGCGGCACGAACATCGGCTACCTGCATGACAACAAGGTCACGATCTGGGACGAATGGGCAACCGAAAACGGCGACCTCGGCCCGATCTACGGCGCACAATGGCGGGCATGGGAAGGTTCCGACGGCAAAATCTACGATCAGGTCTCCGCCGTCATCGACTCCATCCGCACCAACCCGGACAGCCGCCGCCACATCATCAGCGCATGGAACGTCGCGCTGTTGCCAAGCGAAAAAAAATCCCCGCAAGACAACGTCCGTGACGGCAAGATGGCGCTGGCACCCTGCCATGTCATGTACCAGTTCCAGGTCGCCGCCGGACGGCTTTCCTGCATGATGACCCAGCGCTCCGGCGACATCTTTCTGGGCATCCCCTACAACACCGCCTCGACCGCGTTCCTGACCCACATGATCGCCCAGCAATGCGACCTCGAACCCGGCGACATCATCCATGCCATCGGAGACTTGCACCTGTACAAAAACCACTTCGAACAGGCGAAACTCCAGCTCTCGCGCGAACCGCGGCCGCTGCCGCGCCTGACGCTCAGGCGCAAACCGTCCATCTTCGACTACACCTTCGAAGACTTCACCATCACCGGCTACGATCCGCACCCGGCCATCGCCGCCCCCATCGCCGTCTGAACCCCCTGCAGCGCCGCATCCCCGCCCGCGATGCCGTGCGACGCCCATGCCTCGCACCTGTGCATCCTGTCTGTCTTCCGGCATGTCCGCCCGTGCGAAAAAACAGGCAAGACACGCAGCAAAAGCCCCCGGACAATAGCCGAATCCGTTACACTTTCAGGAAAAATCCCTCAACCTCCACCCTGCAAGGAAACACCCATGGAAAACACCCGCCCGACTGACAAAAAAGTCTGGTTCATCACCGGTGCCTCACGCGGTTTCGGACTGGAACTGACCCGTCTGCTCCTCGAAAAAGGCTACCGTGTCGCCGCGACCACCCGCAAACTCGCCAACCTCGTCCTGGCGGCAGGCCGCGAAAGCGACCGGTTTTTGCCCCTTGAAACCGACATCGTCAACGAAGACTCCGTCCGTGACGCGCTGGCCAAAACCGTCGCCAAATTCGGCACGCTCGACGTCGTCGTCAACAACGCCGGATACGGCCAGTTCGGCTATGTGGAAGAAATCAGCGATGCGCTCGTCCGCAAGGAATTCGACGTCAACTTCTTCGGCACTTTGAACGTCATCCGCCATGCCCTGCCCTACATGCGCGCACAAGGCTCCGGCCACATCTTCAACCTCTCGTCTATGGCTGGCTTCACCGGCTTTCCGGGCAGCGGTATCTATTGCGCCTCCAAATTCGCCGTCTCCGGCCTGTCCGAATCCCTGCGCGACGAACTGGCCGACTTCGGCATCCGCGTCACCTGCGTCAAACCCGGCAACTTCCGCACCGACTTTCTGGCCGACTCCATGCGATTCGAGGATTCCGCCATCCCCGCCTACGCCGAAAAACGCGAAGCTTTCCACATGTTGCTGAAAAAAATGAACCACCAGCAGATCGGCGACCCGGTACGCGGCGCGGAAATCATCCTTTCCGTCTCCGAAATGGCCGCCCCGCCGCTGCACCTGTTTTTGGGCCCCGACGCCTACAAGGTCGCTTCCCGGCAAATCCGGAAAATACAGGCCGACATGGAAAGCATCGAACCCGTCGCCATCGACACCAACTATCCGGAATGAACCGGCCCGCGCGGCAGGCTCCACATGCGACTTCACGAACAAAGCCGAAAAGGCCTGCCCGCACACGCACAAGTTTGATAAAATAGCTTTTTTCCCCGTGCTGCCCGGTCATCCGTTGCGGCACCTTTTGTTTGTGTACGAGCCGCCACCATGCCAAAACAGCCACTGTCGTTCATCCTCTGCCTGCTTTTTTCGATCACCTTCATCGCCATCAGCCCCTTCCCGGCAGCCCATGCCGACGACCTCTCGCAAGGCATGCAACTGTACCAGGCCAAAAAATACCGCGAAGCCGTCCCCTATCTGGAAAAAGCCGCGAAAGAAGGTCATGAAGAAGCCCTGAAAGCCCTCGACGAAATCTATGCCGACGAAACACCGGCCGTCGACATGACCGACAAGGCCGACAAGACTGCCAAAGCCGGAGGCAAGACCGCAGCGAAAACCGCCGACGCCGCCAAACCGGCCGATGCAGCAACCGCCGGCGCCGAAAAAGTCCCGGCCCCCATGTACGAAAAAGCCACCGTCGCCGAAGACCCGAAAGAAGCCGCCGACCGTGCCTTCATGCGCAAGGTTCTCTTTCTCAGCACCGCCGTCATCATCGTCCTGATCTGGGTCATCCAGTACTTCCTGTTGCGCAAGCTCAGAAACCGCAACTTCCGCAAGGAAACCCCGGCCGACGCCGCCAAAACCGGCAAAACGGGCAAACCCGGCAAATAACCCCGTTTCCTGTGCCGCGCCCGCAAAGGCGCGGCACCTTCGCACCCCCCGTCACGGTTGCCCGCACAAAACCCGTATCCGACAGACGAACCGGATGCGCCGGCAAGCGCATGAACCGCCCGGTCCGCCCTGCCACGAGCACCATCCCCGCATACCGCCCAAAACGCCCTCGAACCTGTCGCCGCCCCGCATGCGTCGCCATCATGCCAGCGCGAAAAATCCCTCGAAACGCGACACCTTCCCCGCCATCCGGCCTGTTCCACACATAGGGAAACGGCAGCGGCCTTATCCCCGTTTTCTGTGGACAAGTCCGTGAACAGCGCGGTTTTTCCCTTGCCCGACAACAACTTGCCCCCATTGCCCATCCGGAAAGCAATTTCACCATTCCCGTTTATCCGGCACACCGCCATCCGGCCCCGTGCCATACCGCCACCGTTTCCGTTTTTCGCCGGCACAACACATCTTCCGTCATTTGCAGGCAAATCAGGACAAAACGCCTTCATCTCCATTTATCTGTCATCATCCACACCGATCCGGCGAATACATCCCGGACACCCCATCCTTTTCGAAAACAACACATACACAGGGAAACGGCACGATTTGTTGCTATCATAAAAACTGCCCGGAACACATCCGCAAACCCCGACATTCCGACATCATCGACATCATGAAAAAACTGCTCTTCATTCTTTTGTCGCTCCCGCTGACCACCGCGCTGGCATGGTGGGACGGCATCGAACCTTCCACCGGCACAAAAGTCGAAATCACCTCCAAGCGCAACAAAATCCGGAAAAACGGCATCATCGAAATATTCGACCACGGCAACAACGCCTACCATGAAGTCGAAATCTACCGGATCTCCAGCCAGGGCAAGGACGTGAAATTCGAAGTCTATGACATCGACACCGGCGAAGACCGCACATTCATCATGGAAAGCCTCAGCAAATAACCCCGCATGCATGCCGCCGGCATCGCATGAATGCATGCACGCCCCGCACCGCATGCGCTATCATGTCGGCCGTCGCCACACGCAAACGGCCGACATATGAGACGAACCCGGAACATCCTCATCTCCCTGTGCCTCTGGCTTGCCTGTGGCCTGCCACCGGTCGCACAGGCCAACCCGCAAGGAAACACCACCATGATCATCACCATCGGCACCACATCCTTTCCCGTCGAACTGTACGATACGCAAGCCGTGAAAAGCCTGCGCAGGCATCTGCCGCAAACCATCCGCATGCACAGCTGGGGAAACGAATACTACGGTGAACTTTCCGGACGGATCGACACGACAGGCGACGCCATGCGCGACGTGTTCGAAGTCGGCGAAGTCGCCCTCTGGCCCGCCGGCAACGCATTGTGCATCTTTTTCGGCCCGACCCCCGCCAGCATCGGCGACGAACCGAGAATGGCATCCGACGGCGTGCCGCTGGGCAAAATCACAGGCGACATCTCCGCCCTGAAAAAACTCAAGGGGTCCCTCGGACACGTCAGGATCGCCGAAGAAGTCCGGTAACACCGTCACAACGCGCCCGCGCGCACGGGAAACGCACAGGCGCGGTACAATAGCGCGATGAAAAGAAGCATCAAGATCCTGCTCGCCGCCGTGATCGTCTTTCTGGCCTATACCGCCTGCTCGATCGCCCTGTTTTCGACCGTCGACCAGAAAAAAAGCGCCGACGCCGCCATCATCCTCGGCGCTGCGGCATGGTACAAGCGCCCGTCCCCCGTCTTCGAGGAACGCATCCGCCACGGCATCTGGCTCTATGAAAACGGCTATGTCGGCAAACTGATCCTCACCGGCGGCAAATCGAAAAACGCACCGTTTTCGGAAGCCTACGTCGCACGGCGCTACGCCCTGCGTCACGCCATTCCTGAAAACGACATCCTCATCGAGGAATCCTCGCTGACCACGCGTGAAAACCTCATCAACGCGAAAGCCCTCATGGACGCCAACGGGCTGAAAACCGCCCTCATCGTCAGCGATCCCATCCACATGAAGCGCGCCATGCAAATCGCAGGCGACATCGGCATCACCGCCTGGTCGTCCCCCACCCCTTCGACACGTTACGAAAGCATGAGCGCCAAGCTCTCTTTCCTCATCCAGGAAACCTGGCACATGATCGGCTACTTCCTGTACCCGAAAGGATTGTCCGAAACGCCTCGTTCAGACAACACTTCCGCCATCACACCGCACCGGAATACGGCATTTTTCTCCATCTGCCGTTACAATAAACAGTGACGTCATTTTGTTTATCTGACCAGCCGGAGGCATTATGCAACGCACGTTAAACCGTCACGGGCTGTACGCCC
Source organism: Oxalobacter paeniformigenes (assembly GCF_027158465.1). Classification (NCBI taxonomy): domain Bacteria; kingdom Pseudomonadati; phylum Pseudomonadota; class Betaproteobacteria; order Burkholderiales; family Oxalobacteraceae; genus Oxalobacter; species Oxalobacter paeniformigenes. The sequence goes on along the minus strand of NZ_JAMKYL010000001.1, from coordinate 449,584 downwards.
TCATGATCGCCCTGTTCATCTCGCTGTGTGGTCTGGCGCACGCCGCAGACCCCCTGCCGAAATCGGGACCGCTGCTTCCGGAAAAAGCCAAGGCACTCATCGCCTCGCAGGGCAAAAAACTGGCCATCGTCGATGTGCGGACACAAAAAGAATACGACACGAACCACATCAAGGGCGCGAAACTCATTCCCGTCGAAGTCATCGAACAAAACCTCGACAAACTGCCTGAGGGCCCCGTCCTCATCGTCTGCCGTACCGGCCGGCGAGCCGGCATCGCCTACGACATCATCATGAAGGCACAGCCGCAACGCCAGAACCTGTGGTATCTGCAAGGCACACCGGTTTATCATCCGGACGGAACCTGGGAGTTCCTCTGACAAACCAGACCCGCCGCTTTCACGCTGCCTGCCGCAGTGGCGCAAAAGCGGCGAAAATCCGACAAATAACGCCAGCCTGATCCGATTACGTCTATGCCACATTCCGCCGCTTTCCCCACACCGGACGACATCTTCTCGCTGCTTGACGCCCTGCTCAAAACCAACCACGGCATCTGGCAATGGGAACCGCCAACCGGCGAATTTCATTTCAACGACACGTTCCTGACCATGCTGGGCTATCCCGCCGACGGCTACGCGCGAGACATCGCGACCTGGCACGCCCTGATCCATCCGGACGACCTGCAACCCGTCATCGCAAAACAGGATGCCCTTGCCGCCTCCCCCGCGGCCGGAGAACGCCAGATCATCCGGCTCCGGCTCAAAACCGCGACAGGAGACTATCTGCCCGTCCTGCTGTGCACCTTCGTCGTCAGCCGCGACGCCCTGGGAAAAGCCACCCGCATCACCGGCATGCATATCGACCGCAACACCGCCGACGCGCTCGTTCATGATTTCGCCATGCAACACGAACGCATGCGCCTCGCGCTTGAGGCCGCACGCGACGGCATCCTCGACTGGATACCGGCGACCGGAGAAGCCTACTTCAGCCCACGCTATCTCGCCATGTGCGGCTACATCCCCGCCGATTTCCCGCCGCATATCGACAGCTGGACAAAACGCATCCATCCCGACGACCTCGATATCGCCATCAACCGGCAGCGTGAACTCATCGAAAGTCCCGCGCACGGCGACATGTACGAATGCATCTACCGCTTCCGTACCGTCCACGGCGACTACAAATGGATGCTGGGACGCAGCAAGATCATCGCGCGCGACCGCAACGGCAAAGCCCTGCGCATCATCGGATTGCATACCGACATCACCGAACTGCGCAACCGTCAGGAATCCCTGACCCACCTCATCAACCACGACACCCTGACCGGACTGTACAGCCGCTTCTACTTCGACGACCAGCTCGCCCGCCTGCATGAAGAACACTATCCCTTAAGCATCATCTACGGCGACATGGACGGCCTCAAGCTCGTCAACGACCATCTCGGACACGCCACCGGCGACATCCTGCTGCAAACCGCCGCCACCCTCATCCGGCACGGCACCCGCGCCAACGATATCGTCGCCCGTACCGGCGGCGACGAATTCATCATCCTGCTGCTGCGCTGTCCCGAAGAAGCCGCCAGCAAGGTCCTGCAACGCATCCGGACCGTGATGAACATGCACAACAACGCGCCGGATACCATGCCGGTTTTCATCTCGTTCGGACTGGCCTGCGCACGGCAAAAAACCCCGATCAGCGCCCTGATCGCACAAGCCGACCGGCAAATGATCGAGGAAAAGGCGAAAAACCGCCCCTCGAACCTCGGCACCATCAAACACTGGATCGAATCGAAAACCGGTACGACCATCGACCTGTCCGACACCCGGCTAAGACTCCAGTAACCCCGGGAAAAGCCATTCCTGCCCCGTCATGCATGAACGGGCATTCCGTGCGCATCCCTTTCCCCTTGCGCGTCCGGAACCGCCGGTATATAACGGCAGGTGACCCTCACGACAACGCGCCGCCCATCCTGCACCGGCCGACGCATCCGATACCACCCGAAACGGATACCGCCATGTGGAAAACCTACGCCCTGCTCTCGGCGTTTTTCGCCGCCCTGACCGCCATCTTCGCCAAACTCGGCGTCAAGGACATCAACGCCGACCTCGCCACCGCCATCCGCACCCTCATCATCCTCTTTCTGACCTGGGGCATCGTACTGGCAGGCAACCATCTGGGAGAAATCCGCAGCATCGGCCGAAACACCTGGATATTCCTGCTGCTCTCCGGCGTCGCCACCGGCCTGTCCTGGCTGTTCTACTTCAAGGCGCTGCAAAACGGCAACGTCTCCTTCGTCGCCCCGATCGACAAACTGAGCGTCGTCATCACCATCATCCTCTCCTGCATCATCCTCAAGGAACCGCTCACCTGGCGCACCATCGCGGGCGGCCTCATGATCGCCGGCGGCAGCCTCGTTTTGCTGACGAAATGAAACCTCAGGAAGGCAGCAGCCGGACACACCGGAAAACGTTTTCAGGTTTACAATAACATTCTTTACCGACCACGAGAGAGCCATGTTCTTTTCTTCCGGAAAACCGGCCGCCCTGCTTGCCACCAGCCTGCTGGTGATATCGGCCATGGCTTCTCTTGCCGGCTGCCAGCGCGAACAGGCGACATCTCCCGACAAAACGGCCGCCGTCCGCCCCTCGGATCCGGCGACCGAACTCGCACGTGCCCACAACGGCGACGCGCGCGCCCAGTTCAACGTCGGATTGCTCTACCTCAAGGGCGAAGGCGTCCCGCAAGACTACAAGGAAGCCCGCTTCTGGATCGAAAAAGCCGCCCGGCGCGGACTGGCAGACGCACAAACCAGCCTCGGCGCACTCTACCGCGACGGACTCGGCACATCCGCCGACCTCACGCAAGCCATGCAATGGTTCGAAAAAGCCGCGCAACAGGGCAACGCCGATGCACAGATCAGCATGGCACGCCTGCTGCTCAACGAAAACCTCAGCCGCGAAAACATGGACAAGGCACGGCAATGGCTCGAAATGGCTTCCTCGCAAGGCACCGAAGAAGCCACCCGGCTTCTCTCCTGCTTTTCCGGCGACGGCCACCCCACCGATCTCGGCAATATCCGCACCTGGCTGGCGACCTGCCGCACCCCCGACCAGACACCGCCCGACACCCCGCCGACCGCCACACCGGCCAAAACACTCGACACCGCACCGGCAGGCAAACCCGCATCCCGCTGACCGGTCGCATCCGCTCCCGTCATCCACTTTCGTCCCATTTCCCGCACCGCCCCCGCCACGCCTGCTGGCAGGAATGACCGGCGCACTTTCCCGGTTGCACGGATTGACCCCATCCGCTGATCCCGCCTATGCTTTGCGGATACACACCGATGGCGGATCGCACCACACCAGACAAAGGAGGAGAAGAACATGAAACATTTCCTTCATTCCGGCAGTCGATGGATCCGGCTGGCAGGTCTGGCCCTGTTAACGCTCCCGATGCTTTCCCTGACCGCCGGAGACAGCACGGCCGCCGACGACACGCCCGCTGCCCTGTCGCCTCCGAAGGGCTTCATCATGGACATGACGCCGCTTCTTGACGAACGGACCGGCCGACTCCGGGCCATCGCCCCGGGATGTCGCGCCGTCACCGGCATCATCGAAAGTCAGCCCTTTGTCTGGAGCCGGGATTTCGGCATGGTTCGCATCCCGGTCCCAAGACCGGACTACGGCATGGGCGTCTTTCTGGGCGACGACGGCCGCACCATGACAGGCTTTCTCTCACGCGACGACCAAACCCATCCCGCCGGCTACAGTCAGACGTGGGCACAGGCCGGCTTTATCTGGCATTACAAGGGCAAAAAACATTTCATGTCCCGGCACGGGCTGATTGACGTGAACTGGCGCGGCCTGTCGGCCGACGGCCGCGTTGCCTTCGGCCAGGGAAAGGAACCCGTCCCCGGCGCACCCTTGCCTGACGCTCCCGGGGAAGAATGGGATCGGTTCATCGGAACACCGCAAGGCAAAAAGGCCATGGAAAGAGGCTATGTCTTCAACAGGCCGCTGTGGTTCATCCGGGAAGGAACACGCTACAGAGAACTTCCCCGATTCATGAACGAGCGAGAGCTTCCCCAGAGAATCATGAGCCGCGACGGGAAAAAAATCATACGCTTTCATGCGCGCAACAGTTCCGTTTTCAATCTCGAAACCGGCAAAAACCGACAGCTGACCTTCGGCGGCGCCGTCGCGGACGGCACTCCCGATGAAGAACGCACCATCCTCCGGGCGGGCGATCCGGACAGCCCCCTGTTCCGCTGGGGGAGAAGCAAGTATGCGATGGACAACCGCCTCTATACCGACGCGGAAATAGCCGCTTTGCAAAAGGAGAAGCGACTCTCCCCCGAAAGCCCGATGCTCCGTAACTGGCACGTCGATGAAATCAGCCACTGCGTGCCGAACTTCGACGCGCGCTATAACCTGTGTTATATCTGGCTGAAGCCATACCGGCCGGACATAAGCCGTGACAGGGCGCTGCCGAGTGGTCCCAGGTTGCTGGCCAGGCTGGACGACAAGGGCGGGGCCATCCCCATTGCCGACGATTCCGGCTATGCGGGACCGCTGCACCTGGGAGACATCAGCGACGACGGCAAGATCGTCCTTTACAATCAGGATCGCGAAATGTGCATCTGGAACGAGGACATCCCGACTCCCCGCCAGCATCGCAACGCGTGGAAACTCCGGGACTATCTGGCCTCGTTCGGGCTTGTTCTTCCTCCGGACCGGAGAATCCAGGACGCCATCATGAGCCCGGACGGACGCTGCTTTTTCGGCATGCTCTCTGCCTTAGAAGGCGAAAAGAGGTTCCCTTATCAGGAATTTCTCGCCTGCACGGGCGAGGACATCAAACCGCCGTACTGGTCCCTGAAGACAGACGTAAAAAACAAACGCCCGTAAGGCACGGCGGAAACGGAAAAAGCCCTGAAAAAAACATGCCTGCACCGCCCTTTGTCTATACTCCCTCCTGCCGCCAAGGGGTGGAACCGGCAGATACGCTATCCTGAGGGGATAGTGGCAATGGCCATGCCGGTTCGAGTCCCGTCCCCGGCCGAAACGGCAAGCCCGGCATCTCCCATCTGTGTCATCACGTATCCCGTTTGACCGGCACGTTTTCCCCGTCCACTTCCGCCCCCCTTTTCATCCACGCTTTCACCGCTTTCCGGCACATCGTCCTGTCCGAACCGCTTGACACGCCCCTGTTATTTGGCTAAATTGCCAAATAACGATACACCGACTGCATCCGTCCATGACCGAATACCGTCCCTACATCACCGAACAGGCCAAAATCTTCAAGGCACTGGGCCATCCCAGCCGCCTGACGATGGTGGACGCCCTGCGCGACGGAGAAAAATGCGTCTGCGAACTGCGCGAACTCGTCGGCGACGACATGTCAACCGTCTCCAAACACCTGTCCGTTCTCAAGTCGGCAGGTATCGTCACATCCGAAAAACGTGGCACCAACATCTACTACCGCCTTGCCATGACCTGTCTGGGCCAATTCCTGCAATGTACCGCCCAAACCATCCGGCAACGCGCAGCCGACAGACTGTACCAGCTCTCATGAAAAATTTTTACCCTTTATTTGGCTATTCAACCAAATAGAAAACAAAAGGAAACCCGATGACAGGACACACCCCCCAAGAAACATCCCACAGCAACACACTGCGCCATGCGGCAGCCGGGTTGCTCGCGGTCATATGCTGGCTGGCCGTCTATTCCTTTCTGGAAGCGGCCGCAAACCGGCTGACCTTCACGCTGGCCGGTTTCGACCCCGAATCCCCGTCAGGACAAGCCATCGCTTTCTTTCTCTACGACACCGCCAAAATCTTCATGCTGCTTGCCGCCATGGTCTATGCCGTCAGCTGGCTGCGCGCCGGGCTGGATGCCGGACGGATACGCCGCTGGCTGACCGGAAAACCGCGTATCGCCGGTTATGCGCTGGCAGCCCTGTTCGGCGCCATCACCCCGTTTTGTTCCTGCTCCAGCGTCCCGCTTTTCATCGGATTCGTCACGGGCGGCCTGCCCATCGGCCTGACCATGACCTTTCTGATCACCTCGCCGATCATCAACGAAATCGCCATCGTCATGCTTTGGGACATGATGGGCTGGCCATTCACCGCCCTATACATCCTGACCGGCCTTTTCGCCGGACTGGCAGGCGGGCTGCTCATGGACAAACTCTCGGCCGGACGCTGGCTGCAACCCTTCTTGCTGCAAGCCATCCAAAACCGCATTCTGCCATCCGACAACGACGCCCCGCAGGCACGCCTCACCCTCGCGATACGCCATGCATTCGCCATCCAGGAAACCAAAACCATTTTCCGACGAGTCTGGCTCTGGGTCATCATCGGCGTGGCCATCGGTGCCGTACTCCACGGTTACGTCCCGCAAGACTGGTTCACCGAACACCTCGGCACAGGCCAATGGTGGAGCGTGCCGGCAGCCGTCGCCGCCGGCATCCCGCTCTACGCCAACGTCACCGGCATCATCCCTGTACTGGGCAGCCTGCTTTCCAAAGGCATGCCGCCCGGCACCGCGCTGGCGCTGTGCATGAGCACCGTCGCCATCAGCCTGCCGGAAATCCTCATGCTGCGGCAAGCCATGCGCCTTCCCCTGCTCGCGTGGTTCATCGGATGGCTGCTCGCCTGTTTCACGCTGGCCGGCTGGCTGCTCAATTTTTTCTCACATCTTTTTTTCTGAACTTCAACAAAAGGAGACCATCATGCATATCCGCATCTACGGCCCGGGCTGCGCCCGCTGTCATGAAACCGAACGCGTAGTCGAAGACGTCGTGCGCGAAAGCCGAAGCGACGCCACCCTCGAAAAAATCTCCGGCCTGATGGAAATCGCCACCAGCGGCATCCTTTCCGTTCCTGCCGTGACCATCGACGGCAAAATCATGTGTCAGGGCAGAGTTCCATCCCGTGCCGAAGTCCTCGGCTGGCTGGAAACGAGGCGGCAAGACAAGTCCTGATACAAACCATTCCCAACGGGCGGCATGCCTGTCATAATGAAAGTTTCCCCGTTGGTACAACTGGACAACCCGAACGGACCCGATGCAAAACGGAATTTTCCCGCCGCTCACACGCCTTGCCGCCCTCGTTTTGATGGCGGTCGGCCTGTCCGCACACGCCGCCGAACCCGCCGGAGAAAATACCGGCGCCGTCACGACGCCCGCGGCCGAAACGGCGGAAAAAACGCCGGCTTCGCAACCCCCGGCCAGCCCGCGCGACGAAGGCCTGCGGCTCTACGGACAGCGCAAATATGAGGAGGCCCTGCCCTACCTCATGACGCCGGAAGCGCAAACCGATCCGCTCGTCCAGACCGCACTGGGCAACATGTACAACCTCGGCCTCGGTGTCGAAGCCGATCCCGAAAAGGCTCACGACTGGTACACCAAAGCCGCACGGCAAGGCAACACCGTCGCCCAGCTCTATGCAGCCTATGCACTGGAAAAAGGGCGCGGCACAAACAAAAACCTGCGCGAAGCCATCCGCTGGTACACCAAAGCCGCCAACGGCGGCTTGCCGGCCGCCCAATTCAGACTCGGCTACCTCTATGAAAAAGGCATCGGCGTGCGCGCCAGCCTCAAACAGGCCAACACCTGGTATCTCAAGGCCGCCGAGGCAGGACACCCCGGTGCGCAAACCCGTCTCGGACGCGCCTACAACGAAGGGATCGGCGTCAAACGCGACCACCTCGAAGCCGCCCGATGGTTCTACCGCGCCGCCGAACAGGGCAACGCCCTGTCCCAGACCGCGCTGGCATGGCTGTATGAAACCGGGCTGGGCGTCGGCAAGGATGAACAGCGTGCCGCACGCTGGTACACCAAAGCCGCCGAACAGGGCTATGCCCCCGCCCAAAACAATCTGGGCTACCTCTACGACACCGGCACAGGCGTCCCGCAAGACTTCGGACAAGCCATGAAATGGTATGAAGCCGCCGCACGGCAAGGCAACGTCTCCGCCATGTACAACCTTGGCCAGCTGTATTACCTCGGCCGCGGTACCCCGCAAGACTATGCACGCGCCGCCCAATGGTTTTCCAGAGCTGCCGACAAGGGACACGCCCGCGCCATCAACAACATGGGCATGGCCTATCTGGACGGCATGGGCGTCGAAATGGACCCTGTCCGGGCCGGTGAATACTTCCTGAAAGCCGCCAATATGGGCAACGCACCCGCCCAGTACAATCTGGCGACCCTCTACGTCCAGCGCCCCGACGTCCTCACCACGGCAAACCGTGCCAAAACCGACGCCCTCGCCCTGAAATGGTTCCGCAAAAGCGCGGCCAACGGCCATCCCGCCGCCATGGAATATCTGGCCGACGTCTACCGCTACGGCAAGCTAGGACAGCGACCCAACGCGAAACTCGCCGCCAGCTGGCAGGAAAAAGCCGATGCCGCGCAGGAAAAAGAACTTGCCACCCAAACCCCTGTCGCCCTGCCGCAAAGCGCACCCGACGATACCGACACCCCTGCCGCGAAACCCGCTACCGCCACGAGCGATACCAGCCAATCCAACCCCTACGAAGCGGAATACCTGCGCTGACCCTCACATCCGGTTACGCCAAACAGGACAACCACCGCCCTGCCGCATACCGCATGCCATCCGCACATCCCGCACATCCCGCTTACCGGCAGCAGAAACGGCGAATACGACCGCGACACAACCGCAATTCATCCCGATCGCAGAGACCCGCCCGATCCACCATCCTGCACCGGACACAAGCCGGTTCCGGTCTTCGGCGAACAGGCCCGTGAGCACCCCGTTTTCCCCTGCTGCAAGCGCATGCATCGCCGCATGACCGACAGGCTTTCCCATACCGGCAACCCGCCCTATCCCCTTCCCGAATGGCCATACTTTGACGCCGTCACGACAAAATCGCATGCCCGTACATAAATAATCGGCAAAACCGAAAAGAAAATCAGAAAAAACCGAAAAACAAAACGCAAACAAAAACCGAAACAACACACAAATAAAACCGAACAAAAAAAACCGGATTAAAAAAAACAGAACAGAAAATCAGTCATTCACGAAAAAAGATGCAGAAAGGAACATAAACAAAAAACGAAACGACCGGCAAATAAAACCGAAGAAAAGAAAAACCTTGACGGCATTCGGTTACATGACGGCACGTCCGGATCGGTTCATGCCAAAATACCGTCATGGCGATACGGGCAGATACCATACCGTCAACAAAAAAAGAACGGAATATCAAAAAAAACCGGAGTCTCCGGAAAAAAAGCGTGATGAATCCGTAAAAAAACGCGGAAAGGAAAATAAAAGAAAAACTGAAAAGAAGAAGAGAAATGAAAAAAGGGAACCGGAAAGGAAAAAGCGCAGGAGCCGTTCGGTCACTGGACCACGAACTCCTGCGCCTTGTTTCATACCCGCAGGGTCAGCAGCGCGGGAAACACTGTAAGTAATTGATTAACCGCGATTTGCGTCGGCGTTTACATCAACGCTGGCATGGCGGGTATTCTGGCTCTGGAATACATCGGCATCATAGACGTTGCCGAATGCATACGGCAGCGGATTGAACGATGCTTTTTCTTCGGCATTATAGGACACACCCAGAATGACACCGATTGCCATAAAGCAAATGAAAATGGACATGATAAATTCGCCGACAACATGGGATTTTTGAGTAGACATTATATTCACCTTAATCAATTAAAATTTTTGCTCTCCATCATCATTTTTGAAACATCAAATAACTACGCTCCGTAAGGTTTAATGTTGAACTCAATCTGGCGTTTCATTCACCGGAGAGATTAGTGAAGGCCACGGGTTACTTTTTAAAACAACTCCCATTTTGCAGCAATAAAGTTTTCTATACATATTCGTTCATGTTTTTTTATAAGCCTTCCGAAAATCAATTGTCCGTATTTTCATTTCCCAATCTATCATCATGATTTACCTTCGATTTTCCGGTACGGACACAACCTTGTCGCACCTTTTCCTGCCAGATCTCCGGCCATATACAAACCGGCACGATTTGCGGAAAAAATCGCTTGCAGCAAAAAAAACAACATCTTCGTCACCAGCAGAAAAAGCGGATTTCTGGCCGAAAAACACTACAAAAACGATGCAAGCCCCCCAGGAACATCCATCCCGACACCCTCCTGATACCCTTCCCATACATGAAAACAGGTCAGGCCGGACAACCGGACAACCGGACAAACAGGCAAACAGCCAGACAAACAGGCAAACAGACAGACGACGATACACGTGCGGCAAGCCGTCAGACAAATACAAGGGGAAAAACAGGTACCGAAAAAAGAAGGGAAAAAGAAAGGGGAAACGGTCAGGCGACACGTTTCGCACAAAAGAAAACGCGGCTCTGGCGAAGCCGCGTATGGGGTTTTCGATCGGTTTTTCCAGCTTCGCGAAGCTGACCATCAAGTCCCCGCAATTTCATTGTAGCCACAGTCCCGTCCGTTTTCAAGCCTTTTTCCCGGCAAATTTCACACAAAAATCCCGGTACGCCCGCCCCCGGTTTCCCGCCTGCCGTACTGCATGGTCTTATCCCCGTTTTCTGTGGACAACCTCGTGAACAAAGCGCCTTTTTCCTTCCCGATCAACGTATTGCACCCGATGCCCATCCATAAGGCATTTTCCCTGCTCGCCCTGTTCCCGCGCACTGCCGAACACACAGGCACAGGCGAAACGACACAAGGGCCGCACCGGCCGCCGCCCCTCCTGCAACACCTCACGATTTATTTCCTACCATATAAATAGGAAATAGGTATAATAGAAAAAAACGACGGCAGGCGGATTCCGCCATGCTGGTGAAACCGGAACCAACACCATGAAAATCTCGACCCGTGGACGATATGCCCTGCGCTTCATGATCGACCTTGCCCGGTATGGCAACGGTCAGTATGCCCTGCTCAGGGATATCGCCGCACGCCAGCGGATTTCGCTCAAGTATCTGGAACAGATCGCCACCGCACTGGGAAAAGCGGGACTGATCGACAGCATGCGCGGCCCGCAAGGGGGATACCGGCTCACCCGTTCGCCGCAGGAATATACCGTCGGCGACATCCTGCGCCCCATCGAAGGCCATCTGGCATGTGTGGCATGTCTGGAAACACATCCGAACCCCTGCCCGCAATACAGCCAATGCCAGACCGTCCATTTCTGGGAAGGACTCCAGCGCGTCATACTGGACTATCTCGACGGCACCACCCTGGCCACGCTCGCCGGGCAACACGAAAACACACCGTTTCCCTGCTGAAAGCTGCCAAATGGACAAAACCTTTCTATACTGCACACACGACGACAGGAACCGTCCTGCCAGCACCGGCTGCCAGACCGGCAGGTCATGCCGCGCCGGTGCGGTTCCGCCGGGAAACGCGCCATCACGCGTCCCCACCCGTTTTGACAGACTTTACCGATAAAACAGACCATCAAGGAGAACACATGTCCCATATCGCCAAAAGCGCCACCGACCTGATCGGCAACACCCCGTTACTGGAACTGGGCCGCTATTGCGCCGCCCACGCCCCCGACGCGACCATTCTGGCCAAGCTGGAATTTCTCAACCCGGCCGGCAGCGCCAAGGACCGTATCGCCAAATCCATGATCGAGGCGGCCGAAGCCGAAGGCAAACTCGGGCCGGGCGCGACCATCATCGAACCGACTTCCGGCAACACCGGTATCGGACTGGCCGCCGTCGCCGCCGCCCGTGGCTACCGTATCATCATCACCATGCCGGAAACCATGAGCGTCGAACGCCAGAAACTCATCCGCGGCTATGGTGCCGAACTGGTCCTGACCGAAGGTGCCAAAGGCATGAAAGGCGCGATCGACAAGGCGCTGGAACTGGCGAAAACCATTCCGGGCAGCTTCGTGCCGCTGCAATTCGACAACCCCGCCAACCCCGCCGCCCACAAGGCCACGACAGGCCCCGAAATCTGGCGCGACACCGATGGCAAGGTCGATATCTTCGTCGCGGGTGTCGGTACCGGCGGCACCCTGACCGGCACGGGAGCCTACCTCAAGGAACAGAATCCCGCCGTGCGCGTCGTCGCCGTCGAACCGGCCACCTCTCCGGTCCTTTCCGGTGGCAAGAGCGGCGCACACCAGATACAGGGCATCGGTGCAGGCTTCATCCCCGCCGCACTGGACACCAGCATCTATGATGAAGTCATGCCGGTCCCCAACGAAGCGGCTTTCACGACCGCCCGCGCTCTCGCCCATACCGAAGGCGTACTCGTCGGCATCTCATCCGGCGCGGCGCTCTGGGCAGCGACCGAACTGGCCAAACGGCCGGAAAACCGCGGCAAAACCATCGTCGCACTCCTGCCCGACAACGGCGAGCGTTACCTTTCCACCGCCCTGTTTCCGGACGCCTGAAACAGCCGAAAAACCTTTTTGAAACAAGACACTATGGAACAGGACACCCTCTGCATCCATGGCGGAACGACCGGCACCGACACAAGCGGTGCCATCGCCGTCCCGATTTACCAGACCGCCACATTCGCCCACCCCGCGCCGGGCGAAAGCACCGGCTACGACTACACCCGCGACACCAACCCGACCCGTGACGCGCTGGAAGCGGCCATGGCGAAACTCGACGATGGTGCGGCCGCGCTGGCCTTCACCTCCGGCATGGCCGCGGCTGCCGCCATCATGGAACTGTTTTCGCCGGGCGAGCACATCATCGCCACCGACGACCTTTACGGCGGCACCTTCCGCCTGTTCGCGCGTATATCCGCCAAAAACGGTATCGCATTCGACTGCACGGCCACCACCGACATCGACAACATCCGCGCCCTGATCCGCCCGGAAACCCGCGCGATATTCATCGAAACGCCGACCAACCCGCTCATGCATGTGAGCGACATCGCCGCCATCGCCGAACTGGCGAAACGGCACCGGCTCCTGCTGATCGTGGACAACACTTTCCTGTCCCCCGTTCTCCAGCGCCCGATCGCGCTCGGCGCGGACATCGTCCTGTACAGTGCGACAAAATACATCGCCGGCCACAACGACACCGTCGCCGGCGTACTGGTTACCCGTACCCCTGAACTCGCCGACAAACTGCGCTTCATCCGGCTGACCACCGGCGCGGCGCTCGCCCCGTTCGACAGCTGGCTGGTCATGCGCGGCCTGAAAACCCTCGCCGTGCGTATCGAGAAACAACAGGCCAGCGCCCGCGAAATCGCCGGCTGGCTGGCATCGCGCCCGGAAATCGGACGGGTTTACTACCCGGGCCTGCCCGATCATCCCGGATACGCCACCAACCGCCGTCAGGCCGACGGCCCGGGCGCCATGATCGCCTTCGAAGTCAGCGAAGCCGCCGGCGGCGAGACACTCGCCCGCGCCATCCTCGCGCGCGTCAGGCTCATCCGCTTCGCCGAAAGTCTGGGTGGTACCGAAAGTCTCATCACCTACCCGCTCACCCAGACACACGCCGCCATTCCCGAAGCCGACCGCATCGCACGCGGCATCACCAACCGCCTGCTACGCCTGTCAGTCGGACTGGAAAACGTCCGCGACCTCATCGCCGATCTGGCGCAAGCCATCACCGGCGAAACACCCGACACCGCGCACACCGGCCATGGCTTCGATGAAATCATCGACCGCAAGGGCACCGGCTCACTCAAATTCGACGCCGCCCTGTCCCGCGGCAAACCGCAAGACGTCCTGCCGATGTGGGTCGCCGACATGGATTTCCGTTGTCCACCCGCCGTCACACAAGCCCTGCACGCCATGGCGGAACACGCCATCTACGGCTACACCGAACCCCGCGACGGCTACTTCGAAGCCATCCGCGACTGGTTCGCCCGCCGCCACCACTGGCAAGTCAACAAAGACTGGCTCGTCATGACACCGGGCGTCGTATTCGCATTGTGCGCCGCCATCCGCGCCACCACGCGCGAAGGCGATGCCATCCTCATCCAGCCGCCCGTCTATTACCCATTCGCCAGCTCCGTCACCGACAACCGGCGACGCCTCGTCCACAACCCGCTGGTACTCAAAGACGGACGCTACACCGTCGATCTGGCCGACTTCGAGCGCAAAATCATCGACAACGACGTCCGGCTGTTCATCCTGTGCAACCCGCACAACCCCGTCGGGCGCGTCTGGCGCCGTGACGAACTCGCCGCCATGGCCGACATCTGTCTGGCACACGGTGTCACCGTCATCGCCGATGAAATCCACGCCGACTTCACCTTTGCCGGACACACCTTCACCCCGTTCGGCACCCTGGGCGAAGAACATCTGGCCAACGCGATCATCTGCACATCACCCGGCAAAACCTTCAACCTCGCCGGCCTGCAAAACGCCAACATCTTCATCGCCGACGAAGCGAAACGCCGCGCCTTTCGCCGTGAAATCGACGCCACCGGATACAGCCAGATGAACACCGCCGGACTGGTGGCCACACAGGCCGCCTATGAAAACGGCGAAAACTGGTTCGATGCGCTCCTTGCCTATCTGACGGCAAACCTCGCCATCCTGCGCGAGTTCACCGCCACCCGACTGCCGGGCGTGACTCTTGTCGAACCGGAAGGCACCTATCTGCCCTGGCTGGACTTCTCCGGCACCGGCCTGCGCGGCAAGGCGCTCGATGACTTCGTCACGCACAAGGCCGGACTGTGGCTCGACGACGGCGAAATCTTCGGGCCGGGCGGCGAAGGCTTCGCCCGCATCAACATCGCCTGTCCCGCCGCCACCCTCAGACGGGCACTCATCCGGCTGGAAAAAGCGCTTGCCAGCCTGAAAGGCAATCGCACATCCGCCCCCTGACGGATGCCGCAACGAAAAAGCCGGACGCAAGTCCGGCTTTTTTCATCATACCTGCATATCCCAAAACCGGCTGTTTCTCATCCGCTGTTTACGTCAAAATAATGGGAAAAAGGAATCGCCATGCACCATAATCCAGCTTTGCCTCCGCTTGCCGTCGGCAAAAACCTGACCGATATCGGCATACCATTCGAAAACGATCTTCTGGATCGTAAAAAACTGGCCGACAAACTGACCGGCTATATCGACCGTCTGGCTGCAGGTGCCGTCATCGCCATTGACGCACCATGGGGCGAAGGAAAAACATGGTTCGGCAAAAACTGGGCAAAACAACTGGAAAACGACCATCGTGTCATCTATCTCGACGCATTCAAGGGTGACTACATGGATGATCCGTTTTTGCTCATATCTGCTGAAATCACCCGTTTACTCGACAAGAACGGACAATCCGATTTCAAATTGAAAATCGCGCGTGCCATGAACCTGCTGCTGCCGATCGGCAAAACAGCCTTCCAGATAGCAGCCGGTACTCTGACCGGCATACCCGATATCACCGCAAAAACCGCCCATCTGCTCGATACTTTGCAAGCGGCTGCCAGCGATTCCACCGAAAAGCTGATTCAGAAAAAAATAGAAGAATATATCGCCGAAGAATCGTCCCTGACCGCTTTCAGAAACCGGCTGGCTTCCATCGCATCAACAGAAGAAAAACCGATCGTCTTTTTCATCGACGAACTGGATCGCTGCTCACCGGTCTTTGCCATTGCGCTGCTGGAAAGAATCAAACACTTTTTTGAAGTGCCAAATCTGGTCTTTGTCCTGCTGATTCATCGTGACCAGTTATATGAAGCCATCCGCGGCGTTTATGGACAAAATACGGATGCTGTGGCTTATCTGCACAAATTCGTCCATCTTTTCATGACGTTGCCAGTTCACAGACTTCCCCCAGGACACAAACTGCGTCTGATGCAAAAATTCATCGCTACGCTTCTGACACGACACAAAATCGACAGTAGAAACAATATCCGCTATTTGTTCGTCGAACACTTTTCGCTATGGGCATACATTGCATCCCTGACATTGCGAGACATGGAAAAAGGGGTGGCATTGTACCTGCTGGCCGATCACCTTTTTACCCATCCCGACAATTTTTTCAACATCAACCTTTTCTGCTTCCTGATCGTCCTGAAACTGCAACACCCCCAATGGCTCGACCGTATTCTGGACAGTGACGGAACGCTCTATGCCGAACTTCAGACAAACTATTTTTCAAAAACCGAACACAGCCGCCCGATTCACAAAGAAATTCAGGAACTTTTGAGCCATTGCATCGAACTGTTCCACAAGGCGCTGGTTGAATATGATCCCTCGTCCATTGAAGAATTGAAACGGTTTATCAACGAACTGGATCTGTCCGTCTGAAACCGCCCTTTTCCCTACTCCTCGATGCGCTGCTCGGCCATCAGCAAGCGTTCTTCCAGAAACTTGCCGAAGTCGCAGCCGAAGCGCACCTGTTCGCGTTTCTGGTTCGCGAACAAACGACCCAGCGTTTCGTCGTTGATCTTGAACGGCAGGCGCCCTTTTCGGTAATGCGGAAAACAGGCCACACGGTACAGCGGCAGATACATCGCGGACGGCAGCGGTTCGGAAAAATGGTTGTATTCCTCGCATACCGCCTGCCAGCGCATGAGCGTTTTCCTGTCCATATGCATGACGAGAAAATCCTCGAAATTCATCCGCGAGAACAGAAAGTCGGGAATGGTCCCGGGCTTGTTTTCATAGAGCTTTTTCTGGCTGTTCATATAGATGTCGCGGTCGACCCAGATCACGATTTCCGCATGCCGGTTTTCGCGCCGCACATCGCGGTAACGGTTCACCGCCGCCTTGTACACTCCGCTGCCGATGACGTTCGTCGCAAACGCCAGCGGAATCTTGTGTTCGCGGAAAAAACGGTTGAGCTCCTGCAAATAACCGTTTTCGGACGCGCCCTCGCAAATGACCACGACCGTATCGACCAGAGGTTTTCGTTTCTTTCGGCTCATAGCGTTCAGATATACGGAAAAGGAATCCCTGAAAAGCGTCCCGTCAGATACTGCCGCCGGAAGTTCTCGACCTTGTCGACACCGGAAAAATCCGAGATCCGCGCGATCGTCGAACCTTCCTGCAAGGTCTTGCTGATGATGCCCACCTCGGAAATGCGCAACAGATTGGCATCCAGAATATCGGTATTGTGAACCGTACAGATCAGCTGCGCCCCCCGGCTGTTGTAACGCTTGTCCTTGAACAGGCGGATCAGCTCGATGAGCAGCAACGGATGCAGTGATCTGTCCAGCTCATCGACGGCGACCACCCCGCCGGACTCCAGTGCCGCCAGAAACACACCCAAAAGCCCCGCCACGATCTGCGTGCCGCTGGACTCTTCGGTGCTGAAATCGAACTCGACTTCATTGCCCTGCGCATCCTGATGAAACGAACAAATCCTGTCCGTATTGAGCACGATACTGTCGCCCTCTTTCTCGAAACTCGTCAGCCGCCGCAAAAATTCCGGATCGACATCCAGATAATTGCGTTCATGCGTATCGCGGTCGAGCCGCATGCGCTTGCGATGCAATTCCATCCGGCAGATATGGATATCGAGATTTTCCAGCAAGGCGGTGATCCGTGCGAACGCGTTTTTCATCGGATCAGGATCGTCGGCCTTTTCCAGCACCGACGCGAACAAATCCACCCCGCGCGAAATATGAATCGTATTGTCGTTCAGGACAATGATCCCCTCGTTGAAAAAATCGAATACCGCCGTCACCAGCGGATTGAGCCCGGGATAACGCTTGCCGATGACCGACAGGAAAGACGCCGTCTGCTTGTGCTGCGGCGTGCTGCATTCGACACGGAAAATTTCCTGCAACCTTTGCTCCGGATAGGATTCGGTCGCCAGCGGCCCGAACATCTGTCCATCCTGCCCGACGGAAAACAGCAATTGGCCATCGGCAGAGAGCGATTCTTTCACGAACTCATCCCGGTCATACTCGATGGCATACACGAAACGGTGCCCCTGCCGGACAATCGTCGCAGCAAACGACGTCGTTCGCAATTCCGGATGCAACTTGTCGGGACGGAACTTGCCCTGCACCCCTGACACGGCACAATCGCGGAACGCTCCCAGCGCCATCAACACATTGGATTTGCCCGATGCATTCGAACCATACAGCGCCAGCGTCGGCACCAGCCGCACCTTCGGTGCCGGCTCGATGAAAAACACCCTGTCGGAATCCCGGAAACCTGCCGGTGCCCGCTTTTCGGCGAAAGCGAAACTGACCGTCATATCCAGAATGGAACGGAAATTGCGGATCGTCAGCGAAGACAGCATACACCCCTCCTTCAGATGTCATGCACCGGAAAACGGCACTAACAATACCATGCAGTATAACCGATGCCCGCCTGCCATCATGCCTCTTCCGCGACAGAACAGCCCCTTTGCCCCGACAAGGCCAATATCATGCGCCCAATCATTCGATAAAACAGAAGAAACCATCCCATTTTATTTGATTTATATGAAGCAAAACGTCACGTAATATGAAAACGTCGTAGAGAAAGTATGCCGTGGCCTGTAGGGGGAAAGCAGTGTATGCGGCAAGATGCTTGCTCCACGGCACAGCAACACACTCCTTCTTCATCAAGCCCCGGTAACACGGGGCTTTTTTTTTGGCCGCCGCGTCACCCGTAACCGCGATACCCGCCGCTATCCCGCAAGGCTTTTCCAAAATACCGTTTTGCGACACCACGTTACGACACATTTTCGCAACACTGCCTTTTTCGCTATCGGACAGCATCATGTCCTTGCCATCGGCCATATTCATCCGGCGAACCTTGCCGCAGACCACCGGAAAAAAACGGAATCCCGCCTGATTCCGGCAACGGAAACGGCATATCCATGCCGTCCGAACCATCCGGCATTTTCCTTTTCGCCAGGCTTTTCGGAACCTTTTCAGAGGGGAATTCAAAAACTTCGATAAAAACGAACAAATAATCCTATTTTTTGTTGTTTATTTGAAGGGTAAGGTTGCGTACAATGACAATCATTGAGACGTTGATGAATAGCCATAGATTCTGAAACGCACTCTTTATCAAAAATGCATCTACTCTCTCCGAAAAGCCCCTCTTGCCAAGGGGCTTTTGTTTTGTCCGTCCTGTTCCGTCAATCATCGCCGCCATACTCTGACAAGTCCCTGTTTCATCAGGTTTTCCGGCCGGCGGGCCTTGCCTGTGTCCGTACAGTCCGGAAGCGTTTGCCCATCGCACCGTTACCGGTTTTGGCCAGACACGCACCGGAACCGTTCCTTGCCGAAACACCCCGTCCGACGCTGCGCCGCACCGGATTCGCACCGGCTTCCGGATATTCCGTTTTTATTACGCTATCGGCCGAAAGCGCCCCAAAAAACGGAAGAGCGCAAAAAACGTTCCCCGGTGCAACGTGCATCATCCCAGACGGAAGCCTTCGCTGCTGTACAGGCCGTCGTCCTTGAGACGCTGCACCTGTTCGTCCGAGAGCGGCACTTCGATGGAATCGATCATGATCATCAATGGCCCCGGACTGTCGCCCGTATCCATCGCCTCGATATACAAGGTCTTGTCCTTCACATAAAAGCCCAGCGCATCTTCGGGCACCTCGATACCGAGGGCTTCCAGTTTCTTTTTCGATACGAACTGATCGCCGAGCTGATCCGGTTCACGCATAGTCACTCCTGTCGGTGTTGTTCAAGATGCGCTATTGTACAGGCAAATCCGCCGTTTTCCGTGACGTGCAGGGTACCCGCCCGCATGCCCGCGCCATTCATCCTGTATATACCGACGGCACATTTCCGTCATTTTGGGGTAAAGTAACCCCTGACAGAAACCCCACCTCTCTTTCCCCCATCCACGGAGGTTTTGCATGAACCGCAGTGCACGGTTGGCCGGCCGCATGCCGGAAAACGCCCTTGATGACATCGCACGCCCGTTCGCGGGCGATCTGCTGGAGCGAACCCATCTTGCCGACAGGCTCACCACCTATATCGACCGGCTGCGCGAAGGCGCCGTCATCGCCATCGACGCTTCATGGGGTGAGGGAAAAACATGGTTCGCGCGCAACTGGGCCGCCAGTCTGCAACGCACAGGCCACCCGGTCGCCTATCTGGACGCCTTTTGCCAGAACGACGAACTCGACCCGTTTTTCATCATCGCCGCCGAACTGGCGATCCTGCTGGATGACGGACAAGGTACCGGCGACACCATCCGTGGCGAAGCGGCACGTCTGATGAACGCGCTGGTTCCCCTCACCGGACGTCTTGCCGCACTCAAAACCGTCGCATTGCAGGCATCGGGAACTCCCCTGCACGATCCGGCGGCCGGAAAGGCTTCGTTCAGAACCGCCAGCGAAGATACCGAAAACTGGATCGAAAACCGGCTCAGGGCCTACCCGTCGGAAAAAGCCCTGTTCGCCAACTTCCGGCAATCGCTCGGGCGCATCGTCGCCGCCAGCGGAAAACCCGCCGTCATCGTCCTCGACGAACTCGACCGGTGCCGCCCATCGTTCGCCATCCGCTTTCTGGAACGTATCCGGCACTATTTCGACATGCCCAATCTGGTATTCGTTTTGCCGGTGACCCGCATCCAGCTCTACGAAGCCGTCAAAAGCGTGTACGGCCCCGATACCGATGCCGGTGCCTATCTGCACAAATTCGTCAATTTTTTCCTGTCCCTGCCGGCATTTCCGCAAAACGACCCGTCACGGCTGGCACACATCCGCGCATTCATTGGTGCCGTTTTCACGCGACATGGCATGGACACGACCGAAAAAAAACGGCAACGCTTCACCGAACTGATGACCGCATGGGCAGCGCTGGTTCCGCTTTCCCTTCAGGAAATCGAACGCGCCACCACCTTTTACATTTTCGCGGACGAACCGCCGGAACCCGGCATCGCCACCTTCCTGATCGTTCTGAAAATCCGCAAGCCGGAATGGCTCAAACCGCTTCTCGAAAACGACCGGCAGACACTGGCCGCCCTCTCGCAAGGCTTTCTCTCGAAAATCGTTGCGGGCAGCCGCAAGCTGCCCATGTCGCCTGACGGATACTTCAACGCACTCAAAACCTTTTTCGACAGCGAAACCAGCAATCGCATGCAGGATCGGGAAGTCATCAACCGGTTCCAGAACGATGTACTCGACCCCAATTCGTTTTATATCGAATCGCTGGAAGAAATCGCCTACCTGATCCGCATGATCGCGGGCAATCTCAATATGGACATCACGGGATAGCGTCGCCGCAAACGGCATTTTTGCCGCAAGCACACAAAAACATGAAAAAAGGCGGCACTTTCATGAAGATGCCGCCTTTTTCGATAAAGTTGTCCACAGATGGCAAACCGGATGCCTATGCCCCATCCGGCCCCAGACAATGCACCGCATAACGCGCTGCGCCGTCCGGTGCGCCGC
This sequence comes from Oxalobacter paeniformigenes, assembly GCF_027158465.1. NCBI lineage: Bacteria > Pseudomonadati > Pseudomonadota > Betaproteobacteria > Burkholderiales > Oxalobacteraceae > Oxalobacter > Oxalobacter paeniformigenes. The sequence continues at coordinate 428,348 of NZ_JAMKYL010000001.1, read as the reverse complement.
TTTCTCTCTCCACGGCGAAGCGGTAACCGTCATGCACTCCCTCGGCTTTCCGGGCGGCTTGCAACCGTGCCGGAAAATCCGCGCCGAACACATCCGCCAGCGCCGCCTCACCTTCCAGCACGCAATCGGCATACGTCACATCGCTTTCATCGAGTTCCAGCGATTCCTGATCCCCCGTCAGGGAAAAGCACATCGAAATTTCCAGACACGGCAAGCCGCCGTGAATTTTCATCTGGCTTTCGGCCATCCCGACATAAGCCGCGATCGTCTCGTCGCTGACGCGACCGGCAAGATTTTCGCGGACAAACGCCTCGATCGTCCGTTTGCCGCTTTCACTGATGATTTTCTGCATGCTCGTCATCCCGTTCATGAATACACACGGCCGCAGCCGTCCCGAAAGGAAATCATACAATCATTTCCGCGCATCGCGCAAAAAACGGGCAACCGCGTCCGAAACCCCGTCGGCAATGGCATCCGTTCATGTTATCCACGCGGTTATCCACAGAAAAAGTGCACAAACGCACAACATCCGGCATACGCCTGTCCCGTCAGCATGAAACGGTCCCGGCCGTGAAATGAATACGATTATGTGTTTAAATGTTAAAAAAGTGTCCATTCATGCAGGGACACGGTACACTTCGCAGACCGGTCCGTACATCCGGACGCCAACCTGACCGCCCACGCGCCAGACGCGGGGCATCCGATACATGGAAAAGAAACCGGACATCCTTGCCAGACTGCTCCTTTTCCTGCTGGCCTTTCTGTTCGCCGGCTCTTTCGCCGTCGCCCAGGAAAACGCAAACCGCGCGGCACACACCATCCGCGCCGGTTTCCCCGTCATCGCCGGTTTCGGACACATCAACGAAGACGGGACATACAGCGGCTACAACTACGACTATCTCCAGAAACTCGCCCAGCATACCGGCTGGAAATACGAATTCGTTCCCTGCACCTGGGACGAATGCATCCGGATGCTCGACAACGGCGAGATCGACCTGCTGGGCGGTATCCAGCGTACACCGGCACGCGAAAAACAGTTCCGTTTCGCCGAACTGGAATCTTTCCTCAACTACAACGTCCTGCTGGCACGCGACGGCGACCAGCGCTTTCAGGACAAAAACCTGGACGAACTCGGTACGCTCACCGTCGGTGCCCTCAAAGGCCGCTATGAAACCGTCCTGTTCCGCAAATACGCGCGCCGCTACCATATCCGCTACCGCCTGATCACTTATGATTCTCCTGCCGACATGCAGCGTGCCATGGAAAACGGCGATATCGACATTCTGCTCAGCAGCTCCATCAGCAAGGTCAACGGCATGCGCATTCTGGCGACTTTCGCGCCGTCCCCATTGTTTTACGCCGTCAGAAAAGACAACAAGAAACTGCTCGACGAACTGGATATGGCGCAATCCATTCTCAAAAGCCATGATCCTTTCTTCGACTTCCGGCTCTACGAAAAGCACTACGGCTTCAACGAAACCAACTTGCCGACTTTGACCCGTGCCGAGCGCGATGCCCTGAAAAAAAATCCCGTACTGCGCGTCGGCTGTATCGAGGGCTGGCGCCCGTTTTCATACAGCGGGCATGAAGGCATCGTCACCGACATGCTCTCCTACATCGCCAGCAATACCGGTATCGACATCCAGTACATCGATCTTCCCTCGCATGAAGCGGCCTACCAGAAACTGCAAGACGGCGAAATCGACGCAGTGGGCTTCGCCGAAACCGACAGCAGCGTGATCACCCTGCGCAACCTCAAGCCCACGACCGCTTTCCTTCAGGTCCCCGTCGTACGCGTCGCCATGGCCGGAAGAGCCGCCTCGACCCCGATCGACCGTGTCGCCCTCACCCACTACGCCAACGACCACCTGCTCGATGAACTGCGCAAGCAACACCCCAACATCGAGATCGTATACAAGGATTCGCCACACCAGATATTCGATGCGCTCATCTCCGGTGAAATCGACGCCGGCTACGTCAACGTATACAGTGCAAACGCCCTCATGTCATGGCCGGAATACTCGTCGCTGGCGGTGAGCGAAACCGCGCCCCATACCGCGGAATTTTCCGTCGTGTTCGCTCCCGGCATCAACACGCAAATCATCAGCGTCTTCAACAAATACATCCGCCAGCTGCGCAACTACAAGCTGCACGAATTCACCATCACGCACATCGCCCGGCAACCCAAACGCAACCTGTTCACCCTCATCCGCGAACGGCCGGCGCTCGCCTTCTACGGATTCGCCTGTATCCTCATCCTGACCGTCGGATTCTTCACCAGCCTCATCATCATCCGGAACCGCGCCCACAGACGGATCACCGACCTGCTCTTTTTCGACCAGCTCACCGGCCTGCCCAACCTCGTGCGCTTTTCGCAGGACGCGACCCGCCTGCTCCAGCATCCGGTATCCGGCAAGCAATACAGCCTCGTCTATATCAACATCAACAACTTCAAATACATCAACGACATCCACGACTTCAGCAAAGGCAACGACCTGTTGCGCACCGTCGCCGGACGGCTCAAGACCTTCATCCATCCGGAGCGCGGCGAAATGGTCTGCCGCCAGTCAGCCGACCATTTCATTCTCTTGCTGGCCTCGCCGGATGAAACCGTGCTGCGGAAACGCATCGACGAACTGAACACGGCACTGGCCGGGCTGAACCGTGCCGCCGGCAACTATCACGTCACTTTCAGCTGCGGCATCTACCAGCTCCGGCAGGGCGATACCATCGACGCCGCCATCAACTACGCCCATTACGCCCAGTTCTCCAAGAGCAAGGCCAGCTACAACACCTACACATGGTTCGACAACCAGACCATCGCCCACATCCGCGACAACCGCCGCATCGAACAGGAAATGAACCAGGCGCTGGCCAACGGGCAATTCGTCCCCTACTTCCAGCCAAAGGTCGACATGAAAACCGGCGCCATCGTCGGTGCCGAAGCGCTGGCACGCTGGATCACCCCCGAACACGGCATCATCTCCCCCGAACGCTTCATCGATTTGTTCGAGAAAAACAACTTCATCATCCGGCTCGACCTGTCCATCTTCGAACAGACCTGCCGCATCCTGAAACAACGGCAGGACGAAGGCAAGGCCGTCATTCCGGTATCGTGCAACTTCTCGCACAACCACTTCACCGACCTGTCGCTGCCTGCAAAGCTCACCGAGATCACCAGACGCTACGGCATCACCCCCGCCCTGCTCGACATCGAAATCACGGAAACCAGCGTCATCAACGACATCGATACCGTCATCGAAGCCACACGGCAACTGCGTCACAGCGGCTTCAAAATCTCGCTGGACGACTTCGGCGTCGGCTATTCATCCGTCAACCTGCTTTGCCAGATCGATGTGGACACCATCAAGATCGACAAAAGTTTTCTGGAACACGCCTCGATACTGCCCTGCAAGCGCAACCTGATCGAGGGTATCGTCGCCATCGCCGACAGTCTGGGCATCGACATCCTGTGCGAAGGCGTGGAAACCCAGCAACAAATCGACTTCCTGACCCGTGCAGGCTGCACGCTTGCGCAAGGCTATTACTACGGACGTCCCGTCCCGTTCGACGAATTCGCGCGCCTGTGACCCCTGTTTGCCGCCATCCGCGTTTTTTTCGGCAAACCTCATGCACAACGCGCCATGACATGGCATCATAACCCACATACCGACACACACAGACCGACACCATGGCACGCCAACCGACATCCCATCGCAACCGTCCGTCCAGACAACCGGCATCATCCGCCCTTGCCAAAAAACACCCGTCGCGCAACACCGACACCCTGCTGGCCGACATCGCCGCCATCAACGATGCCGCATACGAAACCGGCGCGACCGACAAGGCGCTTGCCTGGTGCCACATCGCGGCACGGCGCAAACTCGACGACACCCGCCGCTGCCTGCTCGACTTCCATACCGCCAACGCCTTCATCTGCCGCCACCGCGAAACGCAAGGCAACGGCAGCGGCACATGGGAACATCCCGACATCGAAAACGCGATAGCCCACCTCAGGAAAGCCATCGCCAACCCGGCATTCCCGCTCCTTGACGAATTGCCGCGCTGTCGCATACTCACCCTGCTGGGCAACCAGTACGGTTACATGGGACACTTCACCGAAGCCCTTGCCTGCTGGAACCGCGCCCTCGCCATCGACAGCCGCTTCGGCATGGCGCTGGGCAACCGCGGCAAAAGCATCGCCGAATACGCCGAACTGCCCGCCATGGCCCCGCAGAAAACGGCATTTCTCAAGGTCGCCTGCGAAAATCTGGCCGACGCCACCGCCGACAATGCCCGCTATTACGGCGACGAACAGGGAAAACAATACTTCCTCGCCGAACGCGAAAAAACCGAAATGACCCTGTTGTCCGACGATGCCGCATTGCCCGACGTCGCGCCCGGCAAGAAAAACGCCAAGACCGGCAAAGACAAACCCTACCGGAAATGGTGTGCCGAAAACACCTTGTGCCTGAATCCGTACAACGACCTCGGCAAAGGCACGGCCGCATCCGGCGACCTGCCCGAATGGACAAACACCGATACCCCGGGCATCGTCACCCCCACCGCGCGCACCCTCTCGCACCTGTACCGCGAATACACCGCCATCCGGCGACTTTGCCACGATGCCATCCATGCCAGGGCATTGCGCGGCGCGGGCAAGAAAAACGCACCCGGAAACCCGTCGTCGCCCCCGTCGCCAGCAGCGATACAAGCCATCGAAACCGTCAAACTCGCCTGCCGCGCCGGCTGGGCGCTCCTGCCGAAAATCGCGCGTCTGGTCAACGACCATTTCGGAGCCAGGCTGCCCGACGGAAAATACACCCTCAAAACCGTCTGGTATACCGGCGGCAACCCCGCCGAAGGACTGGCCGCTCCCTTCGCCGAGTCGACGAACTGGCCCCTGCGCGGTCTGTTCTGGCTTTCCAAATCACTGCCGCCGGAACGGCACCTGAACACTCTCGAACCCGACAGCATCCTCTGGAAAACCGTCGCCACCACACTGGAAACCGGCAGCCTGCGCATCATCGAACACGATGGCGCGACCCCGAACATCGTCGAAGGCACCCTCTCGCGCCGCCAGCTGCAAACCTGCACCCTGGCCATCCTGCGGCTCGCCAGAAACGCGCTCGTCTATCTCACCCTCGCCATCGCGGAAGGCACTCCGGCCAGTTCCGGCAAACATACCCCCGACAGAAACGACACCATAACACCATGAGCCGACCGTACGACATCCTGCTGCTCGACGCCGACAACACCCTCCTCGACTTTTCGCGCAGCGAAAAAAACGCGCTCGACATCACCTTCAGACATTACGGGCTGACCATCACCGACGAAATCCGCGCCCTGTACCACACCATCAACCGCAGTCTGTGGGCCGCTTTCGAGCGGGGAGAAATCTCCAAGGAAACCATCACCGCCACGCGCTTCACCCGTCTTTTCGCCGAAACGGGCTATGCCGTCGACGGCGCCGCCTTCAGCCGCGACTACCAGAAAACCCTCGGCGAAGGATACGACCTCATCGACGGCGCCAAAGCACTCTGCGAGGCGCTCGCCGGAAAATACCGGCTCTATTGCGTCACCAACGGCGTGGCAGTCACCCAGTACAGCCGCCTTGCACGCAGCGGTCTGGACACCTGTTTCGACGGCATCTTCGTCTCGGAAACCATCGGCCACCAGAAACCCGACATCGCCTACTTCCGCGCCGTATTCAACGCCATCCCGCACTTTTCCCCCGACAAAACCCTGATCGTCGGCGACTCGCTCACTTCCGACATCCAGGGCGGCAAAAACGCGGGCATCGCAACCTGCTGGTATAACCCGGGCGGCCAGAAAGCCGCACCGCCCCTTGCACCCGACCACGAAATCCGTACCCTTAACGAACTGCACGCCATCCTGGAAAATCATCGTCCCCTTTGACGGCAACGCAAAACCCGGCTACGATTGCCCGTCCCGCACATGCCGGCCGATGCCGGCGAACATCCAGACACACATGAAACAGCCCGTCTCCATCTCCGACCACATCCGCCGACTGATCGTACTGGGCACTCCCATCATCATCGGCCAGATCGGCATCATCATCCTGGGATTCGCCGACACCATGATGATCGGGCACTACGACACCGAATCGCTGGGCGCCGCCAGCTTCGTCAACAACCTGTTCAGCCTCGTCATCATCGGCAGCACGGGCTTTGCCTACGGACTCACCCCCGTCATCGGCGAACTCGCCGGAACAGGCGACCGTGCAGGTATCGGCGGCAAACTCAAGAACGCGCTTGCCGTCAACGCCGCCACAGGCGTTTTTTTCACCCTCTGCATGGCCATCCTGTACTGCAACCTCGACAAACTCGGCCAGCCCCCCGAGCTCATGCCGCTCATCAGGCCGTACTATCTGACCATACTGGCGTCCCTCGTATTCGTCCTGCTGTTCAACGCCTTCAGGCAATTCGCCGACGGCATCATGGATACCCGCACATCCATGTGGATTCTGCTCGGCGGCAACCTGCTCAATATCGCCGGCAACTGGCTGCTCATCTACGGCGTGGGCGGATTTCCCGAACTGGGCCTGACCGGCGCGGGCATTTCCACACTTTTCTCGCGCATCGTCATGCTGCTCGTTTTCGCCGTCCTCTTCTTCAAACTGCCCCGCTACCGCACCTACCGAGACGGCTTCGCCCGCGCAACCGTCAACCGCACCGACTTTTACCGGCTCAATGCCCTGGGCTGGCCGCTCGCCCTGCAAATGGGTATGGAAACCGCCTCGTTCTCGCTGACCACCATCATGGTCGGCTGGATCGGCACCATCGCCCTGGCCGCCCATCAGGTCATGCTGACCATCAGCACCCTCTTTTTCATGATGTACTACGGCATGGGCGCCGCCACCGCCGTGCAGGTCAGCCATTTCAGGGGACAAAACCGTCCGACGGACGTCCGCCGCGCCGCCTTCACCGGCTTCGGCCTCATCACCGTCATGGCCATCATTTCCAATACCCTGTTCTGGCAGTTCAGACCCCATATCGGCGAATGGTTCACCGACAACCCCGACGTCATCCTCGCACTGGGCGGCCTGTTTCTGCCGATGATGCTCTACCAGTTCGGCGACAGCCTCCAGATCGCCTTCGCCAACGCCCTGCGCGGCATCCTCGACGTCAAAATCATGATGCTGTACTCCTTCATCGCCTACTTCATCATTTCCCTGTCGGCCAGCTACCTCTTCGGCTTCATCATGAACGGCGGCCTGCCCGGTATCTGGATGGCCTTCCCCCTGGGCCTGACCAGCGCCGGCATCATGTTCTGCCTGCGCTTCCTGTACAAGACACGGAAAACCGCATAAAAAACGCGCCGTCAAATGATGGCGCGCCCGGCACGACATCACGACAAATCCCTCAAGGCGTCACGTCATCTTGCTCCGGTTCGTCGAAAAACGCCCGCGCCGTCGCCTCGTCGCGCGTGCGGGCAAAAGGCGGCAGACTTTGCCAGATACGGCGACCATAAGGACGCGACACCAGCCGCGTGTCGCAAATCATCAAAACCCCGCGATCGCCGGCATCGCGTATCAGACGCCCCGCCCCCTGTTTCAGGCTCATGATCGCTTCGGGCAGCTGGAAATCCATAAATCCGTTGCCGCCGTCCTTTTCCAGCGCGCGGATACGTGCCGCCAGCACCGGATCGTCCGGCGGCGCGAACGGCAGCTTGTCCACGACCACCAGCGACAAGGCCTTGCCGCGCACGTCCACCCCTTCCCAGAAACTCTGGCTGCCGACCAGCACCCCGTTGCCCGACTTGCGGAAACGTTCCAGCAAATCCGTCTTGCCGGACTCGCCCTGCACGAACAGCGGAAACGACCATTCCCGTTCCTTGAATTCCGCCCGCAGCCGCGCCGCGATCTGCCCGACCGCCCGCAATGTCGTACACAACACGAACGTGCGTCCGCCCGCCGCCCCGATCAGCGGCAAGGCCGCATCCACTACCGCATCCGAATAATGCGGCGACTGCGGCAACGGCATCTTCTGCGGCACATACAGCAAGGCATTCTCGCCATAATCGAACGGACTCGGCCAGGTTTTCGAAACCGCGTCATCCAACCCCATGCGCGATGAAAAGTAACTGAAATCCTGCCTGATCGCCAACGTCGCCGACGTGAAAATCCATGCACGCGGCGTTCCTTCCCGCTGCTTGCGAAACACATCCGCCACCGACAGCGGCGTCAGATGCAACTGCATCGACAAACCGAAAGTCTCCACCCACAACACATCGTCGGTCTTTTCCTCGCCTTTGGCCAGCGCCAGCCACCGGCGCACAAAGGTCTCCATATCAGCGGTACGCACCTGACACGACGCCAGTACTTCCGAACGCTCCGCCTGCGCCTGCAACACCTCATCCAGCGAAGCCAGCACCCCGATGAACGTCTCCACCGCCGCCATGAACGCATCCTGCTTCGGGATCTGGTGCAAGGCCATCCGGTTCGTCCCTTCCGGCAAGGTCAGGCGCAAATCCTTCACCGCCTTGTCCAGCGCGCCGACCAGCGCCACCCAGTCCGCCCCGTCGCGCGCTTTCGACAAACCCTCCACTTGCGTATCGCGACACAATTCATGAATCCTGGACGTCGAGACGAACTCTCCGAAAAACGTCGTCGCCGTATCCGGCAACTGGTGCGCCTCGTCGAAAATCACCGTATTGGCCGTCGGCAGCAATTCCGCCACCCCCGTATCTTTCAGGACCACATCCGCGAAAAACAGATGATGATTGACCACCACCACATCGGCCTGCTGCGCCGCCTTGCGCGCCTTCATCACGAAGCAGTCCTGATAATGCGGACACTCCGTTCCCTGGCAATTCTCTTTCGTGGAAGTCACCTGATTCCAGATCGCCGCCGTCTCGGGTACCGTCGGCAAATCCGACTTGTCACCCGTTTCCGTCACCTTGGCGAAGCGGACGATCTCGCGCAGATAATAGGTATCGGCCCGCGATTCCATCCGGCCGTATTCCGCCGTGCGCGCCAGATGGAAAGGACAGACATAATTGGCACGCCCCTTGAGCAATGCCACCGTCACCGGCGCGGACAAGGCCTGCCGCACGGTCGGAATGTCGCGGAAAAAAAGCTGGTCCTGCAAATTGCGCGTCCCGGTGGACACGATCACCTTGCCGCCCCACATCAGCGCAGGCACCAGATATGCGAATGTCTTGCCCGTACCCGTTCCCGCCTCGGCGACGAATGTCTCGCAATTGACGATCGCCCGGGCGACCGCTTTTGCCATCTCCAGCTGCATCGGCCTGTCGCCATAGCCCTCGACGACCGAAGCCAGCGGCCCGTCGACAGCCATCAGACGCGCCAGATCCTCCTCATACGCCGCGAGGTTATCCGACCAGACCAGACTGGAAGACGATTCGGCATCCATGCCACACTCCGGAAAACGAACGCCCCACCGGCCCGACACGCCACCAGGACAGACCGGAAAGACAAAAACGCAGAAACGACAATTGAACAGACACGCGGTATTTTACCCCATCGTCCCGATGCCGCCCGTCACAGCCGCTGCACACGGCAACCGTACCGTCTCCCGACCGGGCATACACATCCGCCCGCGAAAACACGGAAAAGCGGCAACAGACAATGCGACAACGAAACGGCGACGCGACCGCCACAACCGCCGGGAAAAACGAAAAGCGTCAACCGCCGATCAGAGCCAGACCGCCAGCGACTTGAGCGTCATCACCGTCGTGATCAGCATGCCGAGCACCCATACCGACAGCGGAATCCAGAAAGTCCCCATGAACTGCCCCGAATACCCCGACTGCTTTTCCTTGTAACGGTAATACAGAAAAAAACCGATCCCGGCGATCAGATACCAGAACATCGACGAATTGTTTGACTGGAGAATGCGGATGATCACCGTCGTGCGTTCCTCGGCCGGCTGCTGTTGCAAATAAAACTGCGACAACTGTGCGATCAGCAGCAACACCGCATTGGCGACCACCACCCATTTGAACTGCAAACGCTTGAGATAAGGAATCAGAAACTTCATAAACACCGCACCCGTTCAACACATCGTGCCATTATAGACGGACGATACGACAAACGCCCGTCCATCCCGTCCGCACAGACCAGCACATACCATCCTGCCCCACCGACCGCGCATCATTCCCGCCCATCCGGCAAAGCCTTCATCGAACAATTCACAGACACACCCTGCCTCGCCAGATACGCGCTGCCCCAGTCATACATCGCCTCGAGAACCGGCATGATACTGCGCCCGAAAGGCGTCAGCGAATACTCCACACGTGGCGGCACCACGGCGAACACCTTGCGGCACACCAGCCCGTCCGCCTCCAGCTCACGCAACTGCTGCGTCAGCATTTTCGGTGTCGCACAAGGCACTTCCTTTCGCAGCTGCGAAAACCGCAAGGTACCGCCCGCCAGTTTCCACAGAATCAGCGACTTGTATTTGCCCCCGATCATGGCGATCGTCGCTTCGACAGGGCAATGTACCGTTTCCGGTATCGCACCGGCGTCCCTTTCAATACCGGACATGGCCATCCTTTCGCGGAAAAACAATAGTATCTTTTTGGGTACTATATACCAAAAAAGTGCATTCTTGCGAAAAAAACACCAAAAGATACAATAACAACACGACAAACGGTACCGGACGCCCCGGCGCGCCGAAAACACCATGGAAAACAAGCGATTCGACATCACCGGTATGACCTGTTCCGCCTGCTCCAGCCGGGTGGACAAAGCCGTTACCGCGCTTGACGGTATCGGAGAAGTCAGTGTCAATCTGCTGAAAAACAGCATGAGCGTGTCATTCGACCCGTCCATCACCGGCACGCAGGCCATCATCGACGCCGTCGAAAAAGCGGGTTACGGCGCGACTCTTCATGCCACAAAACCTGTTGGCGACACCGCAGCCGGCCGGAAAACGAGCGATACTGCCGACACCGAAAAACACGCCATGCAAAAGCGGCTGATCCTTTCGTTGCTTTTTACGGTACCGCTTTTTTATATCAGCATGGGCCACATGGCGGGATTGCCGCTGCCCGGCTTTCTCGCCGGAGCGGAAAACGCCCTCGTTTTCGCCCTCACCCAGTTTTTGCTGACACTGCCCGTCCTCATCGCCAACGGCGCCTGCTTCGCCAAAGGCATCCGCACCCTAATCGCACGCGCGCCGAATATGGATTCCCTCATCGCCATCGGCTCCGGCGCAGCCGTCCTCTCCGGCATCGCCAGCCTCTACGGCATGGCGCACGCACTCGGACACGGCGACACAGCCCGCGCCGCCGTCCTCGCCGGCAATCTCTACTTCGAATCCGCAGCGACCATCCTCACCCTGATCGCACTCGGACGCTACCTCGAAGCCCGCGCCAAAGGCAAAACCTCCGAAGCCATCACCCGGCTGCTCGCTCTCGCTCCCAAAACCGCGCGGCGCATCGACAACGGCACCGAAACCATCATCCCGGCCGAACAAGTCGCCGTCGGCGACATCCTTGCCGTCAAGGCCGGCGATACCGTTCCAGTGGACGGCATCATCACCGAAGGCGCGGGATATCTGGACGAATCCACCCTGACCGGTGAATCCATCCCCGCCGAAAAACAGCCCGGCGACAAGGTAACCGGTGCCACCATCAACCGCAGCGGTCATTTCCTCATGCGAGCCACCCATGTCGGCGACGATACCGCGCTGGCACAGATCATCCGGCTGGTTGACGAAGCCACTTCGTCGAAAGCTCCCGTCGCCCGACTGGCCGACACCGTCAGCGGCTACTTCGTCCCCGTCGTCATCGGGATCGCCATCCTCACCGCCGCCGTCTGGCTATGGCTCGGCCAAAGCGTCGCATTCGCCCTGTCCGCCAGCATCGCCGTACTGGTCATCTCCTGCCCCTGCGCCCTCGGGCTGGCCACACCGACCGCCATCATGGTCGGCGCAGGACGTGGCGCCGCCGCCGGCATCCTCTACAAAACCGCCGAAGCCATCGAAACCACCCAGACCATCACCACCGTCATCCTCGACAAGACCGGCACTGTCACCGAAGGCAAACCCGCCGTCACCGACATCATCCTCACCAGCGACATGGACGAAACCGCCCTGCTTTCCGTCGCCGCCTCGCTGGAAAACCTCTCCGGCCACCCGCTGGGTCAAGCCATCATCGACGAAGCCAAAAAACGCGGCATTGCGTTCTCCCTTGTCACCGGATACACCCAGACGCCCGGACAAGGTATCGGCGGCACGATCGGCGGCAGATACTGCCAAATCGGCAACCGTCGCCTGCCCGACACACTCGGCATCACGACAGGCGAACCGATCGACCACACCGCGCGCACACTGGCCGAACAGGGCAAAACCGTCCTCTACATCACCCGAGGCGACGCCCTGTGCGGCCTCATCGCCGTCGCCGACACCATCCGCCCCACCAGCGCAAGCGCCGTCGCCGAACTCAAAAACATGGGACTGGACACCCTCATGCTCACCGGCGACAACCCCATCACCGCCGAAGCTGTCCGGCGCGCCACCGGCATCGACGACGTACAAGCCGAAGTCCTGCCGCAAGACAAGGAAAACGCCATCCGCGCCCTTCAGGCAAAAGGCAAGCGCGTCGCCATGATCGGCGACGGCATCAACGACGCCCCCGCACTGGCGCGCGCCGACATCGGCATCGCCATCGGTGCAGGCACCGACATCGCCATCGAATCCGCCGACATCGTCCTGATGCGGAGCGATCTGACCGACGCCGTCACCGCCATCCGCCTAAGCCGCGCCGTCATGAAAACCATCCGGCAAAACCTGTTCTGGGCATTCTTCTACAACCTCATCGGTATTCCCGTCGCCGCAGGCATCCTCTACCCTTTCACCGGCATCACCCTGAACCCCATGATCGCCGCGGCCGCCATGAGTTTCAGCTCCGTCACCGTCGTCGCCAACGCATTGCGCCTGCGCTTTTTCCGGCCATCCGCCACCGCCGACATCATGCAATCCGCAACGGACACGCCAGCTGCCGTCAAGATTTTCCGGATACCCCTACCTGCAACCATCGAAAGGAAACACACCATGCAAAAAACCATCGGCATACAAGGCATGAACTGCAACCACTGCGCCGCCTCAGTCGAGAAAGCTCTCAAGGCCATTCCGGGCGTTTCCGCCGTCACCGTCGATCTCGCCGGCAAATCCGCCACCCTGACGGCCCAAGCCAGTGTGACAGACCAGGCACTGACCGGCGCCATCACCGAAGCAGGCTTCGAAGTCACCGGCATCCGCTGAAAAAGGCACACCATGAAAACCGCATCTGCCCCGTCCCGCGCCCTGATCGTCATCGACGTCCAGAACGATTACTTTCCAGGGGGCAAGCTGCCGCTCTGGCAGGCAAACGACACCTTGCGAAACATCCTTTCCGCCATCGAGCGCGCGAAAAAACAGGCCATCCCCATCATCATCGTCCAGCACATCGTTGATCCGGCTCTGGGATTCACCCGCTTCTTCGTCCCCGACACACCCGGCGTACAACTCCATCCTGCGCTGGTCGAAGCCCTGCCCGACGCACCTGTCATCGTCAAACATCATACCGACGCCTTTTTTGGAACCGGTCTTAACGCGCTGCTGGCCGACATGGGTATCCGCGAAGCCCTCTTCTGCGGCATGCAGACCCAAAACTGCGTGGGACTCACCGCCATTTCACACCATGCGGAAAACATCCGTACCGTCATTCTGTCGGACTGCTGCACAGCGGAAACCGAAATGGTTCACCAGCTGGCACTCTACGGATTCGGCGACATCACGACCGTCACCGACAGCATTCACGCCCTCGGCTGATCCGCTACCGGAATCAGCCACCGGCGACACGTTCCTGCCGGTCACCACCGGCAGGAACACGTCAATCCAAACCATGACCAGTCCTTCGGCATGACATAGATACCGTTTTGCCCGATCCACCCCTTTCCTGCCCCATCCATTCCGCCATAACGGACTGCAGAACACCCCCGTCATCCTTCCTTTGCCTGAATCGGCCTGCCCAGAAAAACGCGAAAAATGACCTTTCAAACAAAAAATCAAAAAATGCAAAATTTTTCATTATCTCATCATTTATAGCCAACAAACTGAAAATCCAGGCCAGTTTTATCAAGGATGCACCACCACGGTGCCGCGTGCACCATATCAATGCACATCGGAATAACCTGTTTTTTTGTTTAAAAACAACAAATTAAACAACAAAAAAACAAAGGTGCAACCAAGATATGTTGCATGATTCATGCCAACCGAAAATTCGTTGTTTGTTGGCAACAAAACACTTTCCGGAAAGAAAAAAGTCCGCCACGACACTTGCCGGCTTCCGCCACATATTTCTAAATAAAAACACATGCAGATGCCATGGAAAAGACACCTTCCCTCGACGCCCTGGCATGGTGCATTTCAAAAGCAAAACGAAAAAACGAAAGAGGACGAACATGAAAAAAACACTGATAGCACTGGCTGTACTCGGCGCCTGCACAGGCGCGGCACACGCCCAGACCAACGTCACGATATACGGTCTCGTCGATACCGGCCTCATCAAGGAAAGCGGCTCAGACGTGCGCATGGGCGGCAATGAAGACAGCCGCATCGGCTTTAAGGGAACCGAAGACCTCGGCTCCGGACTGAAAGCCACCTTCCAGCTCGAACGGCGATTCAACCTCAACAACGGCACGCGGATCGCCGGCAACAACGCGCTGGACAAACTTCAGGGCGCCGACAACGGTGAAGACGGCGTCGACTGGCAGGGAGCCGCCAACGTCGGGCTCTCAAGCGACACATGGGGCGCACTCCGGCTCGGCCGCGTCAACGACATCGCCATCGAAAACTTCGGTGCACTCGACCCGTTCATCTATTACGGTGTCGGCTCATCCTTCGGCGCATACAACCTGCTGTACTCCGAAGAACTCGCCAACACCGTCCGCTACGACAGTCCCGCATGGGCAGGCTTCAGCCTCAACCTGAGCTACACCCTCGGCAATGACACTCATCACGGCAACGGCGAAGGCATCTACGGCAACGATACGGGCGGCTATGACGACTACGGCAACGACGGCTTCGGCATCGGCCTGAAATACGATAACGGCCCCCTGATGCTGACTGCCAACTACGAACGCATCGCCGACTCCGACAACTCGCGCCTGTGGGACATCGGTGGCGCATGGACATGGCAAGGCTTCAAGGTTTCCGTCGGCTATCAGGACACCACCGTCGAACGCGCGGCGGCACGCGCCCTGGGCATCGCCGACATGAACATCGACCAGAAAGACTGGCTCGTCGGTCTGCAATACAATACCGGACCGCACACCGTCAAATTCTCGTACAACCGCGGCGAAGTCGAAAGCCACGGCGACTATGACGGCAAAGCCAACAAATACTCGTTAGGCTACACCTACGACATGTCCAAACGGACAAGCCTGTATGCCATGGTCGCCTACACCGACAGCGACAACAACTTCGTCGGTGAAATCTACAACAGCAACCATGTCGCCGACGACTCCGTCACCGGCGTCCAGCTGGGTATTGCCCATCGTTTCTGATCACCCGCCTTCCCTGACCGGGGAAACAGACGCCATCCCCTGTTTCCCCGATTTTCCCCATCCGCTTCCCCATCGCCCCCCCCTGAAAACCGCCTGATTCCGGACAGTCGCACAATATACTGGCACACACCGGCACATCCCGCCGAAATCGGCACTCCATCCGGAGCGTCACGACACGACAGGTCATCAGGACATCACCATTGCCACGGGCGACAGCATCCGAGCCGTCCGCCACAGTCCACACGCGCAAGCGACAAGCACCCGCCATTCCCCACCGTATCACGACATCGCCCCGCCAATAGCATACCCGGTCATACCATCACAGATACAATCAGGACACCCGCCTATCGTGACGGCACCGACATCAGAAGCACCGCCATATCGACGGCACCAAGACACCGCCAGATTCGATAAAATTGACGGAAATCGGCGAACCTCACCCCCTATTTATCGTGGCATCGATACCGAACCGGTCATTCATGCAACCGTTTCGTTGTTACAGAAAGTTACAGAAAAACTTCGAAAACGACCGCATCCATCCCCGACCCGCCGCACTCATGGCAGCGCCAGCACGTTTTTCAACTGTCAAAAAGCGTTAATTTGGTGTCATTGACGTGACAATTGACACGTCAATGACACCAAAAACAGCAATTTGACACCTGAAAGACACCGGCAATACAGGGGAAACCTCACCAGCCTGGGCGAAAGACGGCCAAAAGAAAAAAGGCGATTCCTGACAAAACCACCCGCTTTCCACCACGTCCGACACCCGCCGAAAGAGGCTGCGCCACAGAGAGAAACCGGTGCGCGAAGCCCGGAAAAGGCGCATACATATTGACAACAGGCTGCAAAAGGAACATCCTGTTTTTTAACGAAAAAAAAGACCGCCCCCTGTCAGTCATCCATCAGATATTTCCGGCGGGAACAATACAAAAAAAAGAGAGGACTCCCGTTCGGCGAGTCCTCTCGAAAAAAGAGAATAGATCTGATATCTCAGTCCGATCTTCATGATGCATATTCCATGCCAATTTTTCAGCACTCTTGACCAAGGTCAAAATTCGCCAGCATTTTTCCGCCCCCACCCTTGAGCTGGCACAAAAAATGCAGAATACAGTCCGATCTTTGTTTCTTTTGCAAAGAGCGGTACTGTCAGACATGTTTTCTTCTATGGCAAACCAGAAGGCGTGTTTGCAGAAAAGTATTTCCTTTCTGGAAAGTTAGATTTAGGAGAGTAGATCTATGGCTACACAAGAAAAGTACCCAAATCGGTGGGTGCAGCTAGCTCTTGGTATCATCTGTATGGCAACGATCGCGAACTGCCAGTATGGCTGGACGTTGTTCGTTGCGCCGATTGAAGACAAATATCACTGGGCCCGTACGGCCATTCAGTTGTCGTTCACCATCTTCCTGTTCTTTGAAACCTGGCTGGTTCCTCTGGAAGGATGGGGCGTCGATAAATTCGGTCCGCGTCCGGTCATTATCTTCGGTGCTATTCTGAGTACCATCGGCTGGATTCTCTGTTCCTACGCTTCCAACCTGGGCTTCCTGTATTTCGCACAGGTTCTGACGGGTGCTGGCGCCGGTGCTGTTTACGGTACCTGTTCCGGTAACTCCCTGAAATGGTTCCCGGACAAACGTGGTCTGGCTGCCGGTGCAACCGCTGCCGGTTTCGGTGCTGGTGCTGCAGTTACCGTTATTCCGGTTGCAAACATGATCAACAGCTCCGGCTATGAACAGGCATTCTTCGTCTTCGGTATCATCCAGGGCGTTATCATTACCGCTTGCGCACTGTTCATGCCTCGTGCAAAACTGCCACCGGGAACGAAAGCCATTCCGAAGGTCATTTCTTCCAAGAAGAACTATTCCCAGACCCAGATGCTGCGCGAACCTCTGTTCTGGCTCATCTACATCTGCTTCGTCGGTGTTGCTTCCGGCGGTATTATGGCAACGGCATCCTTCGGCCCGGTTTCCCGCGACTACGGTCTCGACAAGATCCCGGTCACCTGCCTGGGCGTTACCCTGCCACTGTTGACGATGGCAATGTCTATCGACAATATCTGTAACGGTGCAACCCGTCCTATCATGGGTTACCTCTCCGACCACTTCGGCCGTGAAAACCTGATGCTCGTCGTCTTCGGCGGTGAAGCTCTGGCTCTGCTGGGTCTGGTCTTCTGGGGTCGTCAGCCACTCGGCTTCATGTTCTTCGCTGCTATGACGTTCGCATGCTGGGGTGAAATCTTCTCGCTGTTCCCATCCATGTGTGCCGACACGTTCGGTTCGAAGTTCGCAGCCGGTAACGCTGGT
The DNA here is from genome assembly GCF_027158465.1 of Oxalobacter paeniformigenes. Lineage (NCBI taxonomy): Bacteria > Pseudomonadati > Pseudomonadota > Betaproteobacteria > Burkholderiales > Oxalobacteraceae > Oxalobacter > Oxalobacter paeniformigenes. The sequence continues at coordinate 410,506 of NZ_JAMKYL010000001.1, read as the reverse complement.
ACGCTGTACACCGCAAAAGGTACTTCTTCCCTGCTCGTTCCGCTGGCTGCCGGTCTGGCTAAAGGCGGTAACTGGAACCGTACCTTCATTCTGTCGGCATGTATCGCTGCCACCTGCTCGCTGTTGTCGTTCTTCGTCCTGAAACCATGGCGCAGACGCTTCATCGAAAACAACAACAAGGAAATCGAAGCTCAGGAAGCAGCAGCTGCCGCAGCAGCCAAGTAATCCTCTGACGGAGACGGGAAACCACTTTCCCGCTCCCAAAAACTTCAAAACGGCAATACAAACGTATTGCCGTTTTTTTTGTTCCTGCCCCGCCAGTCCGCTCCATACCGCCAAGGCACACCCCGCATCAGCCCTTTTCCTCTTTCCGCAAAAAGCCTTTGTAAAAAAAGAACCTTTGCATCACAGGAAATCCAAAACATATGGTAAAATATCAATTATGCATATCACAACATATTTCATCCTATCGAAAACAGAGTCCCACCGATACAGGCATCGCTCCATCATACTGGACAACCTGACCTGTCTGGCTGCAACCTGCTTCCGGTAATCCATAAGGAACGCTCAGGACATGACAGCATTTCCCAGCCGTCGTAACGGTTTATACAGTATGGATGACCCTCACGATCACGACTATTTCCATTTTCTGGCTGATCTGACAGACGCCGTGATGGCCGTTCGTGACATTCCGCATCTGGCCAGCGAAACCGCCGATTATCTGCATGCATTCTTCGGACTCGACTACATCAGCCTGGAAATATACGATCCGGAAGCGATCCGGCTCAATACCCATTCCGTCACGTATGACCGGCAAAATCACCGCTCATACAGCAACGTCAGTAAATCATTGCATGCCTCGACGCTGGGAAAAGCGCTGCAAAACCATGAAACCATCCTGTTCAACCGTCAGGTCATGGTTGAAAACACGGGCAAATACCCTTTTATCGATGCACTGCTCCAGCAGGGACTTCAGGTATTGCTTCATATTCCGCTGGTCGCCAACGGCATTTTGCTCGGATCGCTGGCGATCGGCAGTTTCCGGCATTCGCGCTTTTCGCCGGACATCATGGAACTGCTCGCCCGCGTCGCCCTGCGGCTTTCCGGCGCGCTGGACGTCATCCAGTCCAGAAACGGCGGTGATTTGTCCGGACACGGCAATCCCATGACGGATGAAAACGTCCTTTCCGGAAACGGTCACCCCAGTGCCTTGCATGATGTCATCGGCGACAGCCCGGCGATCCATGCCATTCTCAAGCAGATCGAAATCGTCGCATCCAGCAACGCGACCGTCCTGCTTCAGGGAGAAACCGGTACCGGCAAGGGACTGGTCGCCCAGACCATCCACAACATGTCCGACCGTCGTGACCGCGAAATGATCAAGATGAATTGCACGGCCATTCCGTCCGAACTGATGGAAAGCGAATTGTTCGGTCATGAAAAAGGCGCGTTTACCGGCGCGATGAACCGGCGCATCGGGCATTTCGAACTGGCCGACAAAAGCACCCTGTTCCTCGATGAAATCGGCGACATGCCGCTCGACTTGCAACCGAAACTGCTAAGCGTCCTTCAGGAACACCAGATCCGCCGTTTGGGCAGTACCGGCGTCATTCCCGTCGATGTCCGCTGTATCGCCGCGACGAACTGCAATCTGGCACGCAAGGTCGAGGACAAGACTTTCCGCAGCGACCTTTTTTACCGTCTCAACGTCTTTCCGATCACGATTCCGCCGCTTCGCGAACGGGCCGGAGACATTCCGCTTCTGGCCAAATTCTTCGTGCGCAAATACGCCGGCCAGATGAAACGTCACATCACGACGATCCCCCGCGAAACCCTGGCCATGATGACCCGCCTGCCATGGCCCGGCAATATCCGCGAACTCGAAAACGTCATGGAACGCGCCGTCATTCTCACCGGCGACAGCCCGGTACTGAACCTCACGCCGGAGACGCTGCTCAACTTCACCACGTCATCCATGCCATCGGCGATCTGCGTCACGGAACCCCCACCGGCTCCCGCAGCGCCTGCCGTACCGCCGACAGACCGCGATGCCATCATCGCCGCCCTTCGCGCCACCGGCGGACAGATCGGCGGAAAATCCGGTGCGGCCGCGATGCTCGGACTGAAACGCACCACCCTGCTGGCACGGCTGAAAAAACTCGGCATCGACGCGGACGCTTTCCGTGACAAGCCCGATACCGAACCGGCCATCGCCGGCTGAAAATCCTCCCTTGCCGACGGCCTCCGTTCCCGGAAAACACACTTTCGCCCGCGGATACAAACGGTTTGCCGTCAGCATGCGGTACGGTATGTCACGTGCCCCGCACTTTCCCTTATACTGACGGTATTGCCATCCGGAAAAGAAGGAAACAGTATGAGCCGCACTATCCGTGTCATGGAAAACCGTGAACTGGGAAAAGGTTTCGATGCACGTGCCGCCATCGCCGAGGCATCCCGCTGCCTGCTCTGCCATGATGCACCATGCAGCCGCGCTTGCCCCGCCGGTACGGATCCCGCCCGATTCATCCGCTCCCTGCGTCTCGGAAACATCAAAGGCGCAGCGGAAACCATCCGCGAAAACAACCCGCTGGGCGCAAGCTGTTCCCGCATCTGTCCCGCCAACGAGCTGTGCGAAGGTGCCTGCATCCGTGCCCGACTCGATGAACCCGTCAAAATCGCCAAACTCCAGCGATTCATCACCGATGAAGAACGACGTCTGGACATGCACATCCTGACCGGCGCCGACACCAACGGAAAAAAAGTCGCCTGCATCGGTGCAGGCCCCGCTTCGCTGGCCTGTGCCGTCACCCTCGCGCGCGAAGGCTGTCATGTTGACATCATGGAAGCCGCCGGACATCCGGGCGGCATGCTCTCGCTGGGCATCCCGCCTTTCCGGCTCCCGCAGGAAATCGTCGATTTCGACCTCTCCCGTCTGGACGATCTCGACATCTCCTTCTTTTGCGACACACCGATCTCCAGCCAGGACATCGACAACCTGCTGACCCGATACGACGCCGTTTTCGTCGGCACCGGCCTGTGGAAACCCAAAACCCTCGATTTGCCCGGCAAGGAACTCGACGGCGTCTGCCACGCATTAAACTGGCTCAAAACCGCACGACTCGAAAAACCGTCCGAAGCAGGCAACCGGATCGTCATCATCGGCGACGGCGACGTAGCCATGGACTGCGCCACCACCGCCGCCGCCCTCCTGGCCGCCAACGTCAAACTCGTCTATTGCCGCCCCATCGCCTTCGCATCGGCCAACATGGCCGAAACATTGCTGGCCGTCAACATGGGCATTCCGGTACTGGCCGAATTTTTCCCCAAGGCCATCCGTGGTGAAAACGGCAAAGTCACCGCCATCGACTTCACCGGTGCCGACGGCATCTCGCACATGACGCTGGCCGCCGACAAAATCATTCTCGCCGTCGGTCAGGAACAACAGCCAGACATCGCCAGCCTGCCCGTCCACCCGCGCCTGTTCGCGGGCGGCGACAGAACCAACGGCGGCGCCACCGTCGTCGCGGCGATCGCATCCGGCAAACGCGCGGCAGCCGCCATACTGGAAGCCATCGGCGAAACACCCCTGGCGGAAACCCGACTTTGAGGAGACACACCATGGCGCTGAAAAAAGACCTCTCCATCGACTTTCTGGGCGTTCACTGCGAAAACCCGTTCTTTTTGTCCTCGTCCCCCGTATCCAGCGACTACGAAATGGTCGCCCGTGCCTTCGAGGCAGGCTGGGGCGGCGTCGCCTACAAAACGCTCGGCATCTTCATCCCGGACGAATGCTCTCCGCGATTCGACACGACCGGCATGCCCGGCGGCCCCTGGACCGGCTTCAAGAACATGGAAATGATTTCCGACAAGCCGCTGGAAACCAATCTCGCCAGCATACGCCGCCTCAAACGCGAATATCCCGGAAAAGTCATCATCGCATCCATCATGGGCAGCGACGAGGATGAATGGAAGACACTGGCGAAAAAAGTCAGCGACGCCGGCGCGGACATGATCGAATGCAACTTCTCCTGCCCGCAAATGACCTCATCGGCCATGGGTTCCGACGTCGGCCAGAGTCCCGAACTCGTCGCACGCTATACAGAAGCCGTATGCAGCACCACCCGCCTGCCCGTACTGGCGAAAATGACCCCCAACATCGGCCACATGGAAGAACCGGCCATCGCTGCCGTACAGGCCGGCGCACGCGGCATCGCCGCCATCAACACCGTCAAGGCCATCACGAACATCGACACGACCCACATGACCGCCATGCCCGTCGTCAACGGCAAGTCATCCATCTCCGGTTACTCGGGCCCCGCCATCAAGCCCATCGCCCTGCGCTTCATCACCCAGATGAAACAGCACCCGCAACTGGCGAACGTCCCCGTCTCCGGCATCGGCGGCATCGTCACCTGGCGCGACGCCCTCGAATTTCTGCTCGTCGGCTCATCCACCGTCCAGATCACGACCGCCGTCATGGAATACGGCTACCGCATCATCGACGACCTGACAAGCGGCCTGTCGCACTACATGGCGGAAAACGGCATCGAACGGCTATCGGCCCTCGTCGGCAAGGCATTACCCAACATCGTGCCGGCAGACGACATCGACCGCGATTTCATGCTCATCCCGAAAATCGACGCCGCCCGCTGCATCGGCTGCGGACGCTGCTATGTCTCCTGTCAGGACGGCGGCCACCAGGCCATCGACTGGGACGACTACACACGTACCCCGACCATCGACGACGAGCGCTGCGTCGGCTGCCACCTGTGCCTGAACGTCTGTCCGGTCACCGACTGCATCCGCCCCGACCAGGCCGTATTCAAGGAAAACCGCCCGGTACACCCCCTGCTCATCAAACAACACTACCGCTAAACACGATACAATCACTCTCAAACACCAGACAACAGGACAGCCATCATGGGAAAAATGACCATCTCCAGCTTCTTCAAGGCCTACCGCAGCCACCTGTGGGGAAAAGAACGGAAAAAAAAATACTACTGGGGCTTCCTGGGCGACATCCTCGGCGAACTCATCTTGCCGACAGATGAGGAAATCATCGAATTCGCCAAACGCGACTTTTCCGAAACCGTCGCCCTGCGCTACTTCCTGCAACCCTGGATCATGCCCGACTTCTACCTCTACACCGAAGAAAGCCGGCTGCGCATCCGCGATACCCTCGCATGGTACCTGCACCAGCCCGAAAGCGAACTCGACAGCATCATCAACGCCTTCCAGGTCCCCATTCCCATCATCTCGTCCAAACAGTTCTACACCGTCATCTGGCAGGAATTCTTCCTCTCCAACTTCCCCGACCCCATCGACCCGGAAGAATACGAGGAAGACACCAGCCCGGAATTCATCAACTCCCTGTACAAGCAGGCCGAACGCCCCGACTGGTCCGACACATCCTACTACGCCAGCCCCGAACGTATCGGCACCGTCCGTACCGACCTGCTCGAATGGTATTCGCCCGAACGCAAACTCGACGAACTCAAACGCTGGGCCACCACCGGCATCCGCCCCAACAACATCCGTGGCCTCATGTCCGACGCCACCAAATGGCTCAGCTACGACGACATGTACTACGGCAACGACCTGGCACTGCGCCAATTCCAGCAGCTCCAGGAAAACGGCCTGTACGTCGACCGCCTGACCCTGACCTTCGACAACGATATCGGCATCGGCTTTTTCAAGGGAACGACCATCCCCACCAAAACCCGCCGTGCCCGTTTCCTGTTCGACAAACTCGGCAACCTGCTGGCGAACTACCCCATCCTCAAATAACCGTCACACGCCGCCGCATACCCCCTGCGGCGGCATCCATCACCCGACGGTGCGACCATGCCCGGCATCATCCGAAACACACTGGCACGCCTCATCCAATGGCTGGACATCCCGCCGCCAGCACCGGCACCCGGCACACAGGAAACCCACTGGGAATTTCTGGGCGACCTGCTGGGTGAACTGGCAAGCCTGACCGACACCGAAACCGAAGCCTTCGCCGCATGTGACTATCGCGACCCCGACGCCATCGCACATCTTGCCGACGAATGGATACGCCCCGTCTGGGCGCGCTTCACCCCGACATCCCGCGACAAAATCCTCGCCACACTCGACAGCTACCTCGCTACCGGCAGCGAAAAAACCGGCTGGATACTCCCATCGTACAGCATCCCCATCAATACCGACGTCCGCCTGTTCTTCAGCATCATCCGCCGTGAACTGACCGGCAGCGCCCCGCCAGACACCATCGACACCGCCCGCTACCGCGAAAACGACCGACAGGCCTTCGCCAACACCCTCTTTTCACACATCGGCACCGAAACCGGCGAAAACGGCGAATCGTTGCCCGAACTGCCCGTGCGACACGGCATCAACCTGCCCCGCGAACTCGCGCGCCATGACGCCAGCCAGCCGCTTCAAGCCATGCGCCGCTGGGCCACCACCGGCATCACCCCCGACGGCATCCGGGGCCTGCCCTGCGACGCCGCCCGCTGGACGGAAAAAACAGACCCCGACACCATCCGCGCCATGGCCGCATCCCGCTTCGCCCGGCAACAAGGCACCCGCCTCGGCGTACACCGCCTCACCCTCACCTTTTCCCACCCCGTCGGCGAAGGCTACCTCGCCGGAGCCCCCGACACCCTCGTCACCACCCGCAAGGCCCGCTGCCTCATCGACCGCATGGGCTACCTCGTGCGCTGCTACCCTGTATTGCGGGGATAAGGCGGCATCCATAATGCCTTGCCCCTTCGCCGGATTCTGCCTTGCCGCCTCCCTTGTCCCCGTTTTCTGTGGAAAAGTCTGTTCAAAGGCACGAAATCGCCTTGTGTTTCAGGGATTTGCCGCCACTGCACGGAAAACGGGCAGGAAAACGCTACATGATCGTCCCTGCATATGGCTGTCGGCTTTTTTCAACACATGAATAACGGTTGACAGCTATTTTGTAACGCCTTGTAACAGCTCTTGGTCCGCCCCTGTTCGCATACGGGGGATGGAATTACAATGCGATGAAACTTGTCCGACCTGCGCCATGCCGCCGGAGTGCTTCCGATGATCCTGTGCATATCGGCCGTGACGGGATGTATGCCGGTCAGGACGTTTACCAACCGGTCATCACGGTGTCTTTATGCTGAAGAAAGTCAAACTCCGCCGTCCTTTTCTGATTGCCATCGTCTGTCTGTTCGCCATCGTCGTGATCTGGGGCATTTACTGGATCGTCGCGAAAAACCGGGGAACGCCACCGCGTGGCGGTGCGGCCGCCGTCCGGGTGGCGACTGTCGTACAGGAAGATGCACCGCTTCAAATCCTTGCGCTGGGAACCGTCGATTCCACCTACACCACGACGGTACGCAGCCGTGTCGATGGGGAACTCGTCAAACTGCATTTCACGGAAGGCCAGCTGGTGAAAGCGGGCCAGCTGCTCGCCGAACTCGATCCGCGCCCGTTCAAGGCGGAACTGATGCAGGCCGAAGGGCAGCTCATGCGAGATCAGGCATTGCTGGAAAACGCACGGCTCGATCTGAAACGCTACCGCCAGCTGCTGGAGCAGAATTCCATCGCCAAACAACAGGTCGATACACAGGCAGCGCTGGTCAAACAGTACGAAGGCACGGTCAAGCTCGATCAGGGTGCCGTGGACAATGCGCGACTCCAGCTCACATACAGCCGGATCACCGCGCCGATTTCCGGGCGTGTCGGTCTGCGACAGGTCGATCTGGGCAATATCGTCCATGCAACCGATACCAACGGGATCGTCACCATTACGCAGGAACAGCCCATCAATGTCTTTTTCTCGATTCCGGAAGTCGATCTGACCCAGCTCTTGCAAGCCTATACCGGCAATCCGAAACTGGCGGTTTCGGCATGGGATCGTGAAAACCGCAATCTGCTTTCCGAAGGAACATTGCTGGCGATCGACAACCAGCTCAATACCGATACCGGCACCATCGGCATCAAGGCCAAATTCGCCAATACGGACAACCGGCTGTTCCCGAACCAGTTCGTCAATGTCCGCCTGCATCTGGGGTCCCGTCCGCAAGCGATTCTCGTGCCGACGGTCGCCATCCAGCTGGGCAAGCTCGGTCATACGGTTTACCGCGTCAACGACAACGGCACGGTCAGTCTGGTTCAGGTCAAAACCGGACCGGTTTCCGGCGAAAACACGATCATCGAGGAAGGACTGGAACCGGGACAGATCGTCGTGACCGACGGCGTGGACAAGCTGCGCGACGGCTCGAAAATCCGGATCATCCGTCCGAAGACAGCCGATACCAACGAACCGGCCGCATCGCCTGAAGCTGCCCGAAAGGATGGCAAGGCACCTGAAACCGCCGCACCGGACAAAACCGCCGCACCGCAAGACGCTTCCGCTACTGGCCAGGCGGCATCCACCCCGTCCGTGGCCGCCGGAAACGATGGCAGGCAAGATGGCAAGGCGTCCGGAAACGCCGCTCCCGCACCATCGGGCGACAGTGCGAAGAAGTAATCGGGTGCCGGCATGAATCCTTCCCGCCCGTTCATTCTCCGTCCGGTGGCTACCATTTTGTTCATGGTGGCTATCCTGCTTTCCGGGCTGGTAGCCTGGAAGCTGTTGCCCGTATCGGCGTTGCCGGAAGTCGATTACCCGACGATTCAGGTCGTGACGTATTATCCGGGCGCAAGTCCCGAAGTGGTGGCATCGACGATCACGGCACCGCTTGAACGGCAATTCGGGCAGATGTCGGGGCTGGAACAGATGTCGTCCGCCAGCTCCGAGGGCGTCTCGGTGGTGACGCTGCAATTCACGCTGTCGCAGACGCTGGATGTGGCGGAACAGGAAGTGCAGGCGGCGATCAATGCGGCGAACAATCTCTTGCCGACGGATTTGCCCAATCCTCCGATTTACAACAAGGTCAACCCGGCCGATACGCCGATTCTGACGATCGCGGTCACCTCGCCGACGATGACGATCACGAAACTGGAAGACCTCGCCGATACGCGCATCGCGCAAAAACTCTCGCAGGTTCCCGGTGTCGGGCTGGTCTCGATCAGCGGCGGCCAGCGCCCGGCCGTCCGGATACAGGCCAATTCGCGGGCGCTGGCAGCTCGCGGCATCACACTGGAAAACGTCCGTTCCGCCGTGGCCAATGCCAACGTCAATCAGGCCAAGGGAAGTTTCGACGGACCGTTGCAGGCTTCGACGGTGGACGGCAACGACCAGCTCAAGTCGGCCGCCGAATTCGAGAACATCATCATCGCCTACCGTGATGGCACACCGGTGCGCCTCAAGGATATCGCCACCGTCATCGACGGCGCGGAAAATGCACGTCTGGCTGCATGGGCGAACGACAAACCGGCGGTCATCCTGACGGTGCAGCGCCAGCCTGGCGCCAACGTCATCGCGGTGGCCGACCGTATCAAGGAACTGTTGCCGCAACTGCAGGCCAGCCTGCCTGCCGCCATCGACGTGGAAATCCTCTCTGACAGGACGGTGACGATCCGCGCATCCGTGGCCGATGTGGAACACGAACTGGTCATGTCGGTGGCGCTGGTCGTACTGGTCGTGTTCGTGTTTCTGCGTAATCTGACCGCGACGATCATTCCGGCGGTCGCCGTGCCGCTGTCGTTGATCGGCACGTTCGGGGTGATGTATCTGTCGGGCTTTTCGATCAACAATCTTTCGCTCATGGCGCTGACGATTGCGACCGGCTTCGTCGTGGATGATGCCATCGTCATGATCGAAAACATCGCGCGCTATATCGAGGAAGGCGAAAACCCGATGGAAGCGGCCCTGAAAGGCTCGAAACAGATCGGTTTCACCATCATTTCGCTGACGGTTTCCCTGATTGCCGTGCTGATTCCGCTGCTCTTTATGGGTGACGTCATCGGGCGGCTGTTCCGCGAATTCGCGGTCACGCTGGCGGTGGCGATCCTGATTTCCGCCCTGATTTCGCTGACCCTGACGCCGATGATGAGCGCACGGCTCCTCAAGCATATTCCCGAAGAAAAACAGGGGCGTTTTTTCCATGCCAGCGGGCGTTTTTTCGACCGCATCATCGAGGAATACGCCAAAGGCCTGCGCTGGGTGCTCGACCATCAGAAACTGACGCTTGCCGTCGCGCTGGGTACAATCGTCCTGACGGGGCTTTTGTACATCGTCATTCCGAAAGGCTTTTTCCCGGTACAGGATACCGGCGTCATCCAGGGCGTCTCCGAAGCGTCGCAGTCCATTTCGTTTTCCGCAATGGGCCGCCAGCAGGAAAAACTGATCGACAAGATCCTTGAAGATCCGGCCGTCGTCAGCCTGTCGTCGTTCATCGGGGTGGACGGCACGAATGCCGCGCCCAACAACGGCAAAATGCTCATCAACCTCAAACCGAAGGGCGAACGCGACGACATCCATACGGTGATGAACCGTCTCTCGGAAGCGGCCTCGGAGATCGCCGGCATGACGCTTTACCTGCAACCGGTACAGGATATCAGCATCGACAGCCGTTCCAGCCGCACGCAATACCAGTTCACGCTTCAGGCCACGACACAGGACGATTTGTCCCGATGGGTACCGCGCCTGATCGACCGCCTTCGCGAATTGCCGGAACTGACCGATGTCGCGACAGATTTTCAGGAAAACGGCCAGATGGCCTATGTCAATATCGACCGCGATACGGCCTCCCGTCTGGGTGTCTCGACGCGCGATGTCGCCGACGCGCTGTACAATGCGTTCGGCCAGCGACTGATCTCGACGATTTACACGCAGACCAACCAGTACCGTGTCGTGCTGGAAGTGCAGGAACACGAACGGCAAAACCCGTCGGCCATCAAGGGGATTTACGTCGCCACATCCTCCGGCACGCTCGTGCCGCTGGACGCCGTCGCCTCGATCGAATACCGTCCCTCGATTCTGGTCATCAACCATATGGGACAATTCCCGACCGCGACGATTTCGTTCAACCTGACGCCGGGTTCATCGCTCTCCGAAGCGGTGGAAGCCATCCTCGAGACGGAACGGGACATGCGTATCCCGCCGGATATCCAGACGCAATTCCAGGGCGCAGCGATGGCCTTCCAGTCTTCGCTGTCCTCGACATTGTGGCTGATCGTCGCGGCGCTGATCACCATGTACATCGTGCTGGGTATCCTCTATGAAAGCTATATCCACCCGATCACCATTTTGTCCACCCTGCCTTCCGCCGGTATCGGTGCGTTGCTGGCGCTGATGATGACGGGCAACGACCTGTCGGTCATCGGCATCATCGGGATCATCCTGCTGATCGGTATCGTCAAGAAAAACGCGATCATGATGATCGACTTCGCGCTCGTGGCCGAACGCGATCACGGCATGTCCCCGCGCGAGGCGATTTATCAGGCTTGCCTGCTGCGTTTCCGTCCGATCATGATGACGACGATGGCGGCGCTGCTGGGCGCGGTGCCGATGATGCTCGCCACCGGTATCGGTTCGGAAATGCGCAACCCGCTGGGCCTGACGATGGTCGGCGGCCTGCTGGTCAGCCAGGTGCTGACGCTTTTCACCACGCCGGTCATCTATCTGTACTTCGACAGGCTCGCCAGACGGGTTGAAAAAACGGCGACCCATGCCATCGACGGCTCTGCCGGATTGTGACGGAGGCTTCCGGTGAAATTTTCCGAAATTTTCATCCGCCGCCCTGTCGCCACCGTTCTGGTCACGCTGGCGATCATGCTGGCCGGTATCGTCGCCTTCAACTGGTTGCCGGTCTCGCCGCTGCCGCAAGTCGATTTTCCGACGATCCGCGTCAGGGCCAAGCTGCCGGGCGCCAGCCCCGAGACGATGGCGGCGACTGTCGCCACACCGCTGGAACGCACCCTCGGCCGTATCGCCGGTATCAGTGAAATCACCTCCGTCAGCACGCTCGGTTCGACAGACATCACGCTCCAGTTCGCGCTGGAGCGCAATATCGACGGCGCGGCACGCGACGTGCAATCCGCGATCAATGCGGCACACGCCCTCTTGCCGACAGGCATGCCATCGAACCCGACTTACCGCAAGATCAATCCGGCGGACGCGCCGATCATGATTTTGTCGATGACATCCGAATCGCTGACCCGCGGCCAGATGTACGACGCCGCCGATACCATCGTCGCCCAGAAACTCATGCAACTCGAAGGCGTCGGCGACGTGTTCGTCGGTGGCGGCTCGCAACCCGCCGTGCGTATCGAACTGCATCCGAAGCAGCTCTCCAGCTACGGCATCAGCATGGAAAAAATCAGCGACCTGATCAACGATACGAACGTCAACCGTCCCAAGGGTTTCGTCGGCAATGACGATGTGAAATGGAAAATCGAAGCCAACGATCAGGCGAAGACCGCCAGCGACTACATGCCGCTCATCATCCATCATACGGACAACCGCGCCATCCGCATTTCCGATGTGGCCGATGTCACCGATTCGGTCCAGGATGTCCGCAACATGGGGATGGTCAACGGTGAACCCTGCATCATGATCATCATTTTCCGCGAACCGGGCGCGAACATCATCGAAACGGTGGACCGGATTTACGACGCCATTCCGATGCTCTCGGCCGCGATTCCGGAAGCCATCGACGTCAATGTCGTCATGGACCGTACCCCGACGATCCGCAGCTCGCTGGCCGATGTCGAATTCACCCTCATCATTTCGGTGGCGCTGGTCATTCTGGTGGTCTTTCTGTTTTTGCGGAATTTCCGCGCCACCGCCATTTCCGCCATTTCCGTCCCCGTCTCGCTGGTAGGGACTTTCACCGTCATGTATCTGGCGGGCTTTTCGCTGAACAATCTCTCGCTCATGGCGCTGACCATCGCCAGCGGGTTCGTGGTGGACGATACGATCGTCGTGCTGGAAAACATCATGCGGCATGTCGAGGCGGGAATGAAACCGTTCGAGGCGGCGCTCAAAGGCGCGCGCGAAGTCGGCTTCACCGTCATGTCGATCAGTATCTCCCTGATCGCCGTGTTCATCCCGATCCTGCTTATGGGTGGCATCATCGGGCGACTGTTCCGCGAATTCGCCGTGACGCTTTCGGCAACGATTCTGGTCTCGCTTTTCATCTCGCTGACGACCACCCCGATGCTGTGCGCCCTCTGGCTCAAACGCAAGGACAAGACACCGAAACCCGGACGCCTGAACCGCCTGTTCAATTCCAGCGAACACCTGTTCACGAACATGCAGCTCGCCTACGGGCGCACGCTCAAATGGGCCATCGACCACCGCCGCATCACCCTGCTGATTCTTGTCGCCACGGTCTGTTTCAACATCTTTCTGTACATCATCGTACCGAAGGGCTTTTTCCCGCAACAGGATACCGGCCAGATGTTCGGCGTCATCCGCGCCGACCAGAGCATTTCGTTCCAGGCCATGCAGGCGAAGATGAAAACCTTCATGGAAAAGATCAAGGAAGATCCTGCCATCGACAAGGTCACCGGCTATACCGGCAGCAGCCAGACCAATACCTCGCGCATGTTCATCAGCCTCAAGCCGCTCTCCGAACGCAAGATCAGCGCGGACGAAGTCATCGGCCGCCTGAGGAAAAAACTCGCCAACGAACCCGGCGCGACGCTCTTTTTGCAATCCGTCCAGGATATCCGCATGGGCGGACGCCAGAGCAATGCGCAATACCAGTACACCCTGCAAGGCGACAATCTCGACGAATTGCGCGAATGGACGCCCAAGGCTTTCCGCGCACTCGCCAAACTGCCGATGCTGGCCGACCTCAATACCGACCAGGAACTGAAAGGCCGGCAGACGATGCTCGCTTTCGACCGGGATGCGATGTCGCGGCTGGGTCTGACGCAACAGGATGTCGATGACGTGCTGTACAACGCCTTCGGCCAGCGGCAGGTTTCCACCATCTATAACGAACTCAACCAGTACAAGGTCGTCATGGAAGTCGCGCCGCAATACTGGCAAAATCCCGAATCGCTCAAGGACATCTATATCCAGACCCCGACGGCCGGCCCGACGCCCCTGTCGGCGATCGCCAGCTGGGAGCCGACGAACACCTCGCTGTCGGTCAACCATCAGGGCCAGTTCGCCGCCTCGACTTTGTCGTTCAACCTGCCGCCAGGCAACTCCCTGTCGGATGCCACCGTCGCCATCGAACAGACGCTTGCCGATATCGGCATGCCATCTTCCATCGTCGGCAGTTTCCAGGGTACCGCCAAGACCTTCCAGGAATCGCTGGAAAACCAGCCGCTGCTGATCGCGCTGGCGCTCGTTGCCGTCTATATCGTGCTGGGCATGCTCTATGAAAGTTTCATCCATCCGGTCACGATTCTGTCCACGCTGCCCTCAGCCGGTGTCGGCGCCTTGCTCGCGCTGATCATCGCCGGTACGGAATTTTCGGTCATCGCCCTGATCGGCGTGCTGCTTCTGATCGGTATCGTGAAAAAGAACGCCATCATGATGATCGACTTCGCGCTGGTTGCAGAACGCGAAAACGGTCTCTCGCCTGAAAACGCCATTTATCAGGCCTGCCTGCTGCGCTTCCGCCCGATCATGATGACCACGACCGCCGCCCTGTTCGGCGCCCTGCCGCTGGCGCTGGGTCACGGCGATGGTGCGGAAATGCGCACTCCGCTGGGGATTTCCATCGTCGGCGGCCTGATTCTGAGCCAGTTGCTCACACTGTACACGACACCGATCGTCTATCTGTATCTTGACCGCTTCCGCAAGCGCGCCGCCGACAAGAAAGCCGCCCGCGCCAAAGGGGAAACGGCCTGAAACGACACAGGATAATGCCATGACTACCGATTTGCCATCCCGCACGCTCTTGTCGAAAACACGACTTGCCATGCCGAAAACCGTAAGGCTTGTGCTCCCGCTCGCGCTGGCCGCCGTCCTGCTGGGCGGTTGCACCGTCGGTCCTGACTATGTCCGCCCCGACACCGACGTCCCGACGGCCTACAAGGAAGACAGCTTGTGGAAAACCGCCAAACCGGCCGACGAATATCCGCGCGGACAATGGTGGCGGGTTTTTCATGACCCGGAACTGGATCGCCTGATGGAACTGCACAACCGGCAAAACCTGACCATCGCCCAGTCCGAAGCGCAATACCGGCAGGCACAAGCCATGCTGCGTCAGGCAGAATCGGCCCTGTTCCCGACACTCTCGATGGATGCCAACCGCTCACGTGGCGTCCTGTCGAACAATTCGATGAAAGTCTCCAACGAAAACCAGCTTGTCGGCACCCTGAGCTGGGAAGTCGATCTTTGGGGCGGCATCCGCCGCAATATCGAGGCGGGCGAAGCCAGTGAACAGGCCAGCAAGGCGCAACTGGAAGCGGTAAAACTGTCGTCGCAGGCACAGCTGGCGACCGCCTATCTGGAACTGATCGTCACGGACCGGCAAATCATCCGGCTGGAAGAAAGTGAAAAACTGCTCGCCGAATCGCTGAAACTGACAATCAACCAGTACAACGCCGGTCTGGTGTCCGATGCCAGCGTGGCACAGGCCGAAAGCCAGCTCAAGAGCGCACAGGCTTCGACTATCGACTCGAAACTGGCACGCGCCCAGCTCGAACACGCCATCGCCGTGTCCATCGGTCAGCCGCCCGCCACCTTTTCGCTGCCTGCTGCGAAAGCCGATCCGTACCTGCCGCAAATTCCGGCCGGCGTACCGTCCCTTCTGCTCCAGCGCCGTCCCGACATCGCCGCTGCCGAACGCCGCGTCGCCGAAGCCAATGCATTGATCGGCGTGGCGAAGTCCGCCTTTTTCCCGTCGCTGACGCTCTCTGCCACCGGCGGCTGGAACGGCCCGTCTTTCGGCGACCTCTTTACCGTACCGAACCGCATCTGGTCGATCGGCCCGGCCATCGCCCTCACGATCTTCGATGCCGGATTGCGCAGCGCACAGACAGACGAAGCGATAGCCGCCTATGACGAAACCGTCGCCGCCTACCGCCAGCAAGTACTGACCGCTTTTCAGGAAGTGGAAGACTATCTCGCGGCACAAGCCATGCTCGGCGATGAATCCGACATGCAAAGCGCAGCCGTCGCCGCCGCCATCCGCTCGGAGACGATCACGCGCAACCAATACCGTGCAGGCGTCGTCAGCTATCTGGATCTGCTCGTCGCCGAAAACAACCGTATTTCCGCCGAAAACACTCTCTGGGATATCCGCAAGCGCCAGTTCACCAGCAGCGTTGGCCTGATCGCCGCCATCGGCGGCCAGTGGGATACCCCCGCGACCGATACGCCGGCAACCGGGACCGCAACCCCGCCCGCGACGGCTCCCGCGTCGCAAACCACCGGCAGTGCGGCTATCCCTTCCAATACGACACAACCGGCGGAAAAAGCGCCGGCACAACAACCGGCGACATCCACCGTACCCTCTGCACCTGCTGTACCGGCGACGCCTGCCACCCCGGCAGCAACCGTACCGGTTCGCTCCTGAAACGCCCGACATCACACAGGGAAGAAAAAACGGGGAAGGCGGCAAGCCTTCCCCGTTGCAATTGTCCGTAATTTTACCGTCACTTCGCCGGTGCATTCGCCAGTCCGTCCGGCCATGCCTTCATTTCGTCATAGAGAAACGAACGTTTGATTGCCGCGCTGTCGCCGCCCAGTGCATCGACCAGCGCGAAAGCGAAAGGCAATGCCGTTCCAGGCCCGCGGCTCGTAATCAGCTTGCCGTCACGCACCACGGTATCGGAAAGATATGTTGCATCGTGGTAAAACGGTTCCGTCCGGTCACCGGGATAGGCCGTCATCTTCCGCCCCGCCAGAATACCGGCTTTCGCCAGCACATTGGGGCCGGCGCACATGGCCGCCACGAATTTGCCGGAACGGTCATAATGCCGGACCAGCTCCAGCACCCGCGTATCGTCCTGCAAATGGGCCACACCATCCCAGCCGCCCGGCAAAACGATCATGTCGTAATGCAGGAAATCGCCGTTATCCCGGCCGAGTACCTTGTCGGCGCGTATCGTGATCGCATGCCCGCCGGTCACCCATTCGCCCGCCGTACTCACGGCATCGACCGAAAAGCCGCCACGTCGCAACACATCCAGAATCTCGACCGTTTCGCCTTCCTCGAATCCGGGTGCCAGCAACACCATGACCGCCGGTTTGTCCATCGCCATCGCCATTCCTCCCGCAAAAACACTCCATGCCAGAACCAGCAACGCCAGTATCCGTTTCATATTTCCCTCCTTTCGGCACTCATCCCGTCAGGCAGGCATACCTGCCGTCGCAGGGTTCGGCAAACGCTATTGTGCATCCTGTGCTTCTTCGGCGGCTTTCTTGTCGCGTTTTTTCTGCGTTTCCGCGCGCTTGCGTTCCACTCTTTCCAGACGTCTTGCCGATTCTTCCTGTTTGGCCTCGTACTCGCGGACGTTTTCCGCCTTTTCAGCCGGAGTCATCAGGTTGCCAGAATGACGTTCGTCCGGTGTATCGGTCACGCCACGTGCGGCCGCCTCACGCTTCGCCTCGCGTTCCTGAACCCGTCTGACCCGTTCTTCATGCGCCCTCAGGCTCTCGGCCCGCTGCGTGGCATCGGCCTCTTCCTTGAGTTCACGCCGATCGAGCGCCAGATCACGCTGCCTGATCTTGTCGCTGCGCTTGAAACGCTTGGCTTCGAGTTCCAGCATATATAACGCCTGCCAATCGATCCGGCGCCGTTCTTCCGCCTCGTCATAGCACATGTAAACGAAAAACTTTTCGTTGCACAACAGTTTTTCGTTATACAAACGTGCATTGATGTTCTGTTTCTCGATACGGATGATCTCCAGTACCTGATCGGCCTTTTTGACCGAATCGATCGAACCGGCAGGATAATGCGCCAGAATGGCCGCAACGTCAGGGCCGACCTTTTGCTGCACCCACAGAGATTCCTGGACGCGTTCTTTATCGTGATCATCCTCGAAAACTTCCGCATGGACAGGCAAAACCGCCTGCCACAACAACATCACGCCGGCAACCGCGCACAACAGGCGACGGCCAATGCCTGTCCGAAGAGACGTCGCTTTTTCGCACGGCAACTTTTCCGAAACTTCCGAAGGTTTCAACTCGCACTCCTGTCCATATGGCATCATGACTCCGGACGCCTGCCGCGCCGGATGCGTCATTTTACCATTAAAATTTTTGCCTTCCGCCTGACATCGAGACGTGTTTCCCGTCATCGCTCACTGTCCGCCCGCCGCCAGCATACGCCCCCGGCCATCCCCGGCTTGTCCCGGCATATCGGGAACGATGTCCTCATGCAAAAACAGGTCACGCCATATCCCCGACAAAGCCGAAACCGCCATTTTTTGCAGGGAACCGCCCGTCATATCCGCCGTTTGCGCCAGCAAATCATCCAGCATGCCGCGTATCCGTTCACGTGCGACAGGCCGTCCGGCGGCTTTTTCACGGTAATACGACGCCAGTTCGCCCAGCAGCGGTCTGACGCGCACCCCGCTTGTCGCCAGCCTTCTTTCAAGCCGGAGCAACCTTGCCATATTCAGCCCGATGCACAAATCGGAAAGAATACCGTTGGCCGACAGGCCATCGGAAACGGCAAGATGCCGGGGTTTTTCCAGCTGCGTCAGCCTCGGCACCAAAAAGCTGATACCATCGACCATCTTCACCGACATCGCGATCATGGACGGCACGCGGGAAGCATCACCCAACTGCGCGATATCGCCCCACATATGCCGCGCCAGCCGCCGCGTCACTGCCGTGACATTGACGACGCGGAACATCCAGGTGCAAAACAGGGACATGCCGATACCGATGGACTGGCTCAGCTTGGTATTGATGAACGTGGTCATGTCCGCCGTACCGGTGTCGAACATGGTCATGGAACAAATCGTCAGTATCATGAACGGTGTGGCACGCATGGCGGTCGCCGGCTTGACCATCAATATATTCATCAACAGCAAAAACGGCGCGAACACCAGCATCAGCATCTCGAAACTGTGCGCCGAAGGCAAGAGCAGCAAAAGATACAGCCCCGCCGTCAATGTGGACAAGGTGATATAGATGAATTGCAGCCGGATGGCCGGCAAGGGATTGTCCAGCGAAGCGAAAAACATGCAATAGATCCCCGCATTGACCGGAACGCTCACTCCATTTGGCCAGCCCGAAACCATCCAGAACAGGCATGAAAGCCCTTGCGCCAGTCCGGCGGCCAGCGCCGAAACCAGCGCGATACGACGATCGACGAACAGCGATACGGCAGATGTCTTGACCGGACGACGGGCGATCGGGGGCGTTTTTCCCGCCATTCCCTCATCGATCTGGCGACGCAAATCGAAACAGCGTTCCCCCTCGTTGAGCAGACGCTGCAATTCCATCCCCAGATTGACGTACATCATTTCCCGCATACCGGCTCCCGGACGGATCACCGGCATGATCCGGTCGATTTCCTTTTGCAAAACCACGACACGCCCCATGTCGCCGCTATCACCCGTTCCGATCCAGTCGCGCATGGCGAGCAACATTTTTTGCCATGCTTCGGGCAAAACGCCGTTTTCTTCGCGCCGGATCACTTCCAGCCTGTCCCTGACCGTCGCCAGCACTGGCAACAGGGTGGAAAACCGGTTTTGCAATTCGGTCACCAGCCCGACGATCCAGCGAATATTGGAGGTATCGAACGACAAATGAGTCACCAGCGTCCGCAATTCCGATATCGTCTGCGACAGCCGGTGCAATTCCACCTTGCTGTTTCCGGAATTGTCCGACAGGATATCCCACACCCATTGCCTGACATCCCTGAGGACGACATCGAGCCGTTCCAGCGCCGTCCGGTCGATTCCCTTGGGCAATACCAGACTGTGCACCAGTGCGGAACAGACGATACCCAGCACGATTTCTTCCACCCGTGCCAGCGACGCCTCGAACAACATGGCCTCACTGAACTGTGACACATCCGCCAGAATCGGCAAGGCGATGATCGGAACGGAATACCCCGCCAGCATGAACGCATAGGCACGCGGCGTCCTGTCCAGCAGGGAAACATACAGGCACACGCCGATCCACGCACTGAAAATCAGCGCCAGCAATACGGGATATCCGACGAAACGCGGTACCACCAGCACCGTCAGCACCGCTCCGGCGACGGTCCCCGCCACACGGTAAACCGCCTTGGAACGTGTCGTTCCGGAAAACGGCTGTGAAACGACATAGGCCGAAATCAGCGACCAGAACGGGCGCGGCAACCCCAGACGGAAGGCCAGATACAAGGCCAGCATCGCCGCCGCGAAGCTCTTGAGTGAAAAAAGGATATCGTCCCGTGTAATCCGGTTTTGCATGACAGGCCTAGGCAGATCGTTTTCCATACGGCAGACTGCATGACTGGAGCGACCCTGCCGCCACGGGGGAAAACTATAGGAGCGATCCTGCCCGAACGGGACACACGATCGTACCCATTGGGTGCACATTCCTGCCATGACGTCCCGCAACGCACGGATTTCTGATAAAACGTCATTATCCCGAACTGTATGCCCCTGTCATGACCGCCACCGACACTTCACGGCAACGTATCGCCGAACTGAACCGCCTGATCGCGGAAAAAATCCTGCCGCGCATGCCCGAACCCGGCAACTGGCCCACGGCGATCAAGGGACTGATGCTCTACCGGCGCGACTGGGACTACCTGTCGGAAAACTGCTTTTATCCCCCCGCCATCACCGCCGTCATTCAGGGACAACGCAATTCTTTTCTGGGCGACCGCGAATACCATTACGAAGAGGGCGACTGTCTGGTTCACAGCGTGGAAGTCCCAAGCGTCAACTACTTCACGAAAGCCAGCCCGGAAAAACCCTTCCTGTCGGTCTCGCTGGAAGTGGATCGTTATCTCGCCGCGCGTTTCGCACGGGAAATCGCGCCTGACGGCACGATCACGCCCGAGACCTCGGAAAACATTTCCGTCGCCGATATCGACATCGACGTACTCGACGCCTTCGCCCGTCTGGTCGCGTTACTCGACAAACCGGAATACATCCCCCATCTGGCACCGCTCATCATCGAGGAAATCCATTGCCGGATGCTGATGGGACACCAGGGAAAACTGCTGCGGCAAGTCAATACCGCCGGCACACGCGGCAACCAGATCGCCCGTGCCGTCAGCTGGCTGCGCGAACATTACCGCGACCCCTTGCGTATCGACGATCTGGCACGGCAGGTGAATATGGCACCCTCGACGTTTTACCGTCATTTCCGTGAAATCACCCTGCTTTCCCCCCTGCAATACCAGAAACAGCTTCGCCTGCATGAAGCCCAGCGACTCATGCTCGTCGAAAAACAGTACGTCTCCAGCGCCGCCCTTGCCGTCGGCTATGAAAACGTCAAGCAGTTCAGCCGGGAATACAAACGCTTTTTCGGCGAATCACCCTCCCGCGACGCGCAAAAGGCCAGAAAAACGTTTTTCACACCGGGAGGTACAACCGGCATTTCCGGGTAATCCCGCCGGAAACACCGGTTCTGCCGTCAGTCTTTCGTCATTTCCGCAGTCCATTCATCCTCGTAGCGATACCGGTTTCTGGTACGGCCGGAACGGGCGCTTTGCATGATCTGGCTGACGATCTTGGCCGAACAGGGATTGCGACACTGCTCCAGATTGTGCGCATAAATCTGCGTCGTCACGATCAGACTGTGCCGTGCAAACTGTTGCACCTGCTGAAGCGTCGCACCTGCCGTCAGCGAAATCGTCACCGCCGTATGGCGCAACGAATGCGCCGTAATCCGGCTGTCTTTGAATCCGGAACGTTCCAGAAGTTTTTTCACGATACGGCTGACGCTGCGTACCGACAAACGTCCATCGTGATTGTTGTGGCTGACCGAGACAAACAACGGGGAATGCATCGTCAGCCCGGATCGCGATGCCAGATACCGGCTGAGCGCGGAAGCCACCTGTTTCGGGACATTGACCAGATCCGTCTTGCCGTCCCGTCCCTTGCCGTGGATATAAAGGACGGTTCCGCCGCCGGAATTCCTGATATCCCCCACATCGGCACGCGCGACTTCCGAAACCCGCAAACCGCATGTCACCATCAACAGGATCATCGTATAGTCACGCAATGCGAACGGACCGGACTGTGCGGTTTTCAACAATTTCAGCACCTGTTCCGGCAGCAGAAAATCCCGTTTGGGAAGATGCCCTACCCTGACGTTTTTCACGGATGCGGCGATATCGGCATACATCCCCTGTTGTGCGGTCCATTTGAAAAACAGGCGTATGGATGCCAGGTATGTCTGCACCGTGGACAGGGAATGACGTTCCCTGAGATACATTTTCCAGGATATGACATGATCTTTTCCCGGCACCTCGATACCTGAATCAGCCAGCCAGCCGAAAAACGTCTTGAGTGCCGTCCGGTATGTCCGCACCGTCGTCGGACTGAACTCCGACGAATGCAGAAAACGGAAAACCAGCTCCTCGAAAAAAGCGGCGTTGACGGAAACAGATGCGATTGATGTACCCATTCTCGATAATCCTTTCATGGCAATGAAAACGGCAAGGACAAATTTCCGGAAAACCCTTTTGCCCATCACCGTTATCATCGTTGTCGATTCAAAACCTGCCGCTGTCCAAAAACAAACATCCGTTAATACGCAGCATTAACGGATGTCATGATTGCAGGACAAATCGGCAAAACCTCGCCCGCACACATGCCGCCGGCACTTGCACCGTACCGGAAACGACAAACCACCCGCCTGTCAGAAACAGGCGGCATGCACGGGCATGCCGAGTATGTCAGGAAAACGGAAAGAGAAAAGAAAACACGAGAAATATCTGATGCCGGCCGAAAAGTTTTCACGGCGGCCATGCCGTGCCTGTCGCCGCATCTGGCGATGACAAAGACAGGCTTGCCGATATTCACCGGCATGCCTGTTCCGGAAAGCGGCCATCCGGCAGGAAAAACGTCGCCACCTGCCAGACGGAAAACGCACGTCACATATTGAGCGCCCTGCCATCGACGGCCAGCGCCGCTTCATGCACCGTTTCGGAAAGCGTCGGATGGGCATGGCAAATACGGGCGATGTCTTCGGACGTCGCCTTGAACGTCATCGCCATGACCGCCTCGGCGATCAGTTCGGAAACCATCGGTCCGATCATGTGGACGCCCAGCACTTCATCGGTCGAGGCATCGGCGATGATCTTGACGAAACCTTCGGTCGAACCCATCGTCCGTGCCCGCCCGTTGGCCATGAACGGGAACATCCCGGTGCGGAAAGCTGTCCCCTGCGCCGCCAGTTCTTCCTCGGTCTTGCCAGCCCATGCGATTTCCGGATGGGTATAGACCACCCAGGGAATGTTGCGGTAATCGACATGCCCGTACTTGCCGGCGATACGTTCGGCCACGGCCACGCCTTCTTCCTCGGCCTTGTGCGCCAGCATCGGCCCGCGCACCACGTCGCCGATGGCCCAGACGTTTTTCAGGTTCGTACGGCACATGCCATCCACTTTGACGAAGCCGCGCTCGTCCAGTGCCAGCCCGACGTTTTCCGCGCCCAGTCCGTCCGTATAGGGCGTTCTGCCGATGGAAACCAGCAATTTGTCGAATACTGCCTTTTTCACCTGGCCCTGCGCGTCGTCGTATTCGATGGCGACGCCGCCGTTGACCGGTTTGACCTTCCGTACCATCGCGCCGGTATAAATCGTCAGTCCCTGCCGGGTCAGCTGTTTTTGCGCTTCCTGCGCGATTTGCCGGTCAGCTCCGGCCAAAAGCGTCGGCTGTGCCTCGAACAGCGTCACGGCAGACCCCAGCCGCCGCCAGACGGAACCCATTTCCAGTCCGACGACACCCGCCCCGATGATCGCCAGCGTCTCCGGAACGGCATCCATCGCCAGCACACCGGTATTGGACAATACCCGCTTTTCATCGAACGGCACGCCCGGCCAGGGACGCGGCTTCGAGCCGGTCGCGACGATGACATGCGTGCAAGTGAACTGCCGCACCTCGTCACCCGTCACACCGATCCGGTATTCCCCGTCACGGCACCCCGCGAACGTGGCGGTACCGTTGAAAAACGTGACCTTGTTCTTGCGGAACAGAAAAGCGATGCCATCGTTGCTTTGCCGCACGATGGAAGCACGCCGTGCCTGCATGCGCGCCATATCCAGCCCGACACCACGGATATCGACACCGAAATGCCCCAGTCCGTCACGGGCCATTTCGTAATGCGCCGACGCTTCCAGAAGCGCCTTGGACGGAATGCATCCCACATTGGTGCACGTACCGCCAGGCGCCGGTTTGCCATCCGTTTTCCAGTCGTCGATACACACCGTTTTCATGCCCAGCTGCGCGGCGCGGATCGCTGCGATATATCCGCCCGGCCCGCCACCGATCACAGCCACATCGAAGTCCACACTCATTTCCTGTCCTTTCGCCAGTCCTTACAAATCCAGCAACAGGCGTGCCGGGTCTTCCAGCGTTTCCTTGATCGTCCGCAAAGCCTGTACCGCCTCACGTCCATCGATCAGACGGTGATCGTAGGAAAGCGCCAGATAATTCATCGGACGAATGACGATTTGCCCGTTTTCCACGACCGGACGTTCCTTCGTGGCATGGATGCCCAGAATCGCGGATTGCGGCGGATTGATGATCGGCGTGGAAAGCATCGAGCCGAAAATGCCGCCGTTCGAGATGGAGAACGTTCCGCCCGTCAAATCTTCCAGCGTCAACTGGCCTTCACGCGCACGAATCGACAACTCGTTGATTTTTTTCTCGATTTCCGCAATCGTCATCAAATCGGCATCCCGCATGATCGGCACGACCAGCCCACGCGGCGAACTGATGGCGATACCGATATCGTAATAACCGTGATAGACGATATCGTTGCCGTCGATCGAGGCATTGACCACCGGAAAACGTTTGAGCGCGGCAATGGACGCCTTCACGAAAAACGACATCAGCCCCAGCCGGACACCGTGTTCCTTTTCGAACTGTTCGCCGAATTTCTTGCGCAAATCCAGTACCGGCTGCATGTTCACTTCGTTGAACGTCGTCAGCGATGCCGTCGTCTGCTGCGACTGGATCAGCCGTTCGGCCACGCGGGCACGCAAGCGGCTCATCGGCACGCGGTTTTCCGTGCGGTTGGCCGCGCCGTACACCGTCTGTTGCCCCGTCGAACCCGACGGCGCATAAGGTGTCTGCACAACAGGGGCCGGACGGCGGACGGCCTGTTCCGCCGCTTTTTCGTCCTCGGCCTGTTCCGCACCGCGTGCCGCCCAGGCGCGTTCCACATCCTGCTTGGTTACCCGTCCGTCCTTGCCGGTACCGACGACTTCAGCCTCGTCCATCCCTAGTTCCGCCAGCATGCGGGCCGCGGCAGGCATGACGATACCGGAAGGATAGTCCGCCGGATCAGGCATGTCGCGCTCGCTGTCGAACCCGACGGACGACGACGCAGCCGCCGGTGCGACCGGTTCGGGTTGTACCGCGACAGCGGGTTTTTCCGGTTCGGCCGGTACCGCAACCTGCTGTGCGACGGGAACGGCGGCAGGTGCCGCGGCGACGGCCGCTGTATCGACAGTCGCGATCACTTCTCCTGCGACCACAGTCGCACCGTCGCCCTTCAATACCGACACCAGCACCCCGGCGCCCGGAGAAGGCAACTCCAGCACAACCTTGTCCGTTTCGATATCGACCAGATTTTCATCCAGCGCGACGGCCTCACCCGCCTTTTTGTGCCACTGCAACAACGTGGCTTCCGTTACCGATTCCGATAACTGTGGAACTTTCACTTCAAGTACCGCCATATATTTCTCCACTCAATATTCCGGCGCCGGTTCACGCACCGGCGCCTTGTTGTCCCTACCTGACGACGACCATGTCCGGCATGGCGCCGAAAGCGGCGTTGACCAGCTCTTTCTGTTGTGCCGTATGTTTCTGGAAATACCCCACGGCCGGCGAAGACGACGCGGGCCGCGAAGAATACGACAGTTTCTGTCCGGGCTGCATGCAATCGAAAATCGGCCGCAGCAACTGGAGCCATCCCCCCTGGTTTTCCGGTTCGTCCTGTACCCACATCACTTCTTTCAGTGCCGGATAACCCGCCAGCACCGCCGACAGTTCCTCATGCGGGAACGGATACATCTGTTCCAGCCGGACGATCGCCACATCGCGTCGTCCCAGTTCAGAGCGACGATGCGCCAGATCATAATAGACGCGCCCCGTGCAGATC
This sequence comes from Oxalobacter paeniformigenes, assembly GCF_027158465.1. NCBI lineage: Bacteria > Pseudomonadati > Pseudomonadota > Betaproteobacteria > Burkholderiales > Oxalobacteraceae > Oxalobacter > Oxalobacter paeniformigenes. Next base: position 384,399 of record NZ_JAMKYL010000001.1, on the reverse strand, counting down.
AGCAAACGCGTGACCTGTGCAGCGTCGATCGTATCATCCGTTTCCTTCAGCACCGGCCTGAACGCGCCGCCTGCCAGCTCGGACAGCGGCGATGCGGCATCCTTGTGACGCAACAACGACTTCGGCGTCATCACGATCAGCGGTTTGCGCTGCATCCTGAGCATCTGCCGACGCAGGACATGAAAAATCTGCGCCGCCGTCGTCGGCTGCACGACTTCCATATTGTTGTCCGCACACAGATGCAGATACCGTTCCAGACGGGCCGAGGAATGCTCCGGTCCCTGCCCTTCGAATCCGTGCGGCAGCAGCATGACCAGCCCGCATGCGCGTCCCCATTTGGCTTCGCCGGAACTGATGAACTGGTCGATCACGACTTGAGCGCCGTTGGCGAAATCGCCGAACTGCGCTTCCCACAGCGTCAAGGTATTGGGTGCGGAAGTGGCGAACCCGTATTCGAACGCCAGCGCCGCTTCTTCCGACAGCGGAGAATTGATGACCGTAAAGTTCGCCTGATTCTTCGAAACATGCTGGAGCGGAATATAGACCCCTGCATCCCAGCGTTCGCGGTTCTGGTCATGCAGCTCGGCATGACGGTGCACGAAAGTCCCGCGCCCGGAATCCTCACCGGCCAGCCGCACCGAAAAACCGGCCGAAACCAGCGAGGCATACGCCAGATGCTCTGCCATGCCCCAGTCCACCGGCATCTCGCCGCGTCCCATCGCGGCACGGTCATGGATGACACGCTCGACCAGCGGATGCAGCTTGAGCCATTCCGGCATCGTCGTAATCCGTTCCGAGAGCCGTTTGAGTTCTTCCACCGGCATGGCCGTCACGGCTTCTTCCTTCTCGCCCTGTTGCTTGAGAATCGGTTGCCATTGCAATGCCGACTGGCTCTTCACATTCGTCATGACCGGCGAGACGATCGGCGTACCGGCATCCATTCTGGCACGATACCCCGTCACCAGCGCATCCACATCCGCCGGCGTGACGATACCCTGGCTGACCAGGCGTTCCGCATACAGGCTGCGCACACCCGGATGCACCGCGATCTTCTTGTACATCAGTGGTTGCGTCATCGCCGGCGTATCCTGTTCGTTATGGCCGAGCTTGCGGTAGCAGACGATATCGACCACCACATCCTTGCGGAATTCCATCCGGAAATCCAGCGCGATTTGTGTGGCCAGCACCACCGCTTCCGGATCGTCGCCATTCACATGCAGAATCGGTGCCTCGATCATCTTGGCAACATCGGTACAGTAAAGCGATGAACGCGCGTCGCGCAAATCCGACGTCGTGAACCCGATCTGGTTGTTCAGCACGATATGCACCGTTCCGCCGGTACTGTACCCGCGCGTCTGCGCCATATTGAGCGTTTCCTGCACGACACCCTGCCCGGAAAACGAGGCATCGCCGTGCACCAGCACCGGCATGACCTGCGAACCGTCGGTATCGCCGCGATGCATCATCCGCGCCTTGGTGGAACCCTCGACCACCGGATTGACGATTTCCAGATGGGACGGATTGAATGCCAGCGACAGATGCACCGGCCCGCCCGGCGTGGAAATATCGCGCACGAAACCCTGATGGTACTTCACGTCGCCTGCCGGCAATTCCTTCTCGGGCAGACTGCCTTCGAACTCGGCGAACAGATCGGCGGGCATCTTGCCCATGATATTGACCAGCACATTGAGCCGTCCGCGGTGCGCCATGCCCAGCACGATTTCCTGAATGCCTTTTGTCCCCGCACGCTGGATCACCTCGTCCAGCGACACGATGAAACTTTCCCCGCCTTCCAGCGAAAAACGCTTCTGGCCGACATACTTCGTATGCAGATAGCGTTCCATGCATTCCGCCGACGTCACACGTTCCAGAATGCGGCGCTTTTTCTCAGGCGAAAAATCGGGTGTGGCCTGTATCGACTCCAGACGTTCCTGCATCCAGCGCTTTTGCGCATGATCGGTGATATACATGAATTCCGCGCCGATCGAACGGCAATACGTCTCGCGCAACAAGTCGAGCAACTCGCGCAGCGTCGCCGTTTCACGGCCGAAATAGGTATTGCTGATATTGAACACCAGATCCATATCCGTATCGGTGAACCCGTAGAAAGACGGGTCCAGTTCCGGAATATAGGGGCGTTCATGCCGCTCCAGCGGATCGAGTTTCGCGCGATAAGTCCCCAGAAAACGGTAAGCTGCCGTCATCTGTTGCGCGGCGATACGCTTGCGTTCCAGTTCGGCATTGCCTTTCGGCACCAGAATCTTGAAGGGAGAATGCCGCGCCCGCTCAGCATAAGCCGCCAGTACCGGGCCATGCCGCACGTCCGAACGGTTGCTGCCATCGACGGCCGGCACATTCTGCATCGAATTGAAATAAGCCCGCCAGTTCTCCGGAACCGAAGCGGGATCGTCGAGATACGATTCGTAAAGATCTTCCACATAAGGCGCATTGCCCGCGAACAGATACGAATTGTCCTGGTATTCCTGCATCATGATGCTCACCTTTTCCTTTGCGGAAACGACGGAAATCCCTTCCCGCCCGGCTTCCGCCAGCACGCCTGCTTCCCGCACAGGCCGGATACCCGTGACCGCACGGACACCGCCGCAGCGTTCACGACCAGATATGAAGATTATACCTGTTAAATTTTCGACAGTAGCTTAAAAAATTGAAACATCTATCAGATAGCTATCGTCCCATAAGAAGAGCCAAAAACATTGACCATCAGCAAAACTTTATCTATATAAATTTTAATATAGGATAACCCTATATTAAGGCAACTCCTTAATACCTATTTGCCTTAAATAATTAAAGGTATTGTCATAATATTTACTTAATCTCGTTTGATCAGCATCCGTACCATAAGGTACAAATACTACCATACCTTGCCTTGCACGCGTCAAAAGTACCCGGTATGCATTTTTAATATACATACGATTTTCGTTTTTTCTCACGTCATGCCAGCTACTACCAGAAAATTTCCTATAAACCCACGTGTTATTATCAAAATAAAAATCTGCATCCCACGCTACGACGGTATAATCTAACTCTAAACCCTGTATATCAAACTCAGTAACAACATCCTCTAATGCATAACTAGATCTCACATCTTCCTTGCCATTTAAGAACCAATCTGCAATAGAAATTTCATTTTTTACAAATATTCCTTCAGGCTTCAACCTTAACGCACCACTACTAGCTAGCAAACCAAAACGTACCGTACCACGCGACTTCATCCTAATCCACTCTTTTGCCTTTTTAAGATCACGTGTGACAAATATAGGAAATTTTTGAAAAATCCTTACATACAGGGATCGCGCCAATGTAATATCACAATCCAATATAGATTTAACAAATTTTGGAACTTCTGGCGTACGGAATGAACGAACAGAATTTGCCAAATGCAATCCATTACATATTTTCACATTTAACTTAGCTATCAGATCACCCCATGATCTTCCAAAACGATATTCCTCATCATCAAGCTGCGGTGCAATATACACTTCCCAATTAAGAAATGATCTTCTTAATGAATCAAACCATTCTGGCAGCCCTGCTTCACCAGTATTGATTTCCTGACCTCCGCCAATAAGACAAACAATTACGGCCCAATCCTTATGCCGATCCATTGTGCTAATCAAAAATTCAGGTTCACTATATAAAAAATTATCAATACCTTTTTTAGTGGACATAAATTTTCTAATCATTTCATGAGTCCACGCACGTTGTGCCTCATCAAAAATGACAACATGTTCCGGCGGCATATTGTCATTCCCAACAAACGAATCCCTGTATTTATGAATAATCTGGATAAAAGCCGAAGTCGCACGCAACGAATCTGTCTTTGTAAGACGGTTTCCCTTATTTTTTTCTTGCTCTATTTTGTCTCTCGCTAATGCTTCCTGAAGAACTGTTACCAGTGGATAATTACCTGATAGAAAAACGGCATGTTCCCCCATTCTTGCATTAGAGCGCTGAATGGCAATATTCAGTCCTGCTAACGTCTTACCTGCACCTGGCACACCCGTTACAAAACATATCGATTTTCTATTATTTAATTTACTATATTCAATAATCTTATTGATAGCATCTGCAGTAACAGATAAATTTTCCACACCGGCATCATTTCTAGTAATATCTTCTACATGATGCCCTTGATACAAAGCCTGAGCTGCTTCAACAATGGTGGGTGTTGGATAATATTCTGAATTTTCCCATTCAGCATAATCAAAGTAGGATTCTTTATACTTTCCCACAATCAAACTAATGGCACTCGATATATTACCTTCATTACATTTAATAGGCTCAATAATTCTATCAATTTCACAAACATTAAATGGAACGCTACCTGCTTTCGTTGCCACTACCATCGGTACCAGAAGTTTATTATGACTTTCTTTTTGAAAATTACGGAGGTCTAACGCGTAATCATAAACCTGATCATATGCAGACGCCTTGTAATCAACATCACCACATTTGAACTCCAATAAAAATACTATATTCTTATATAATACAACAACATCAATACGTTTCCCCATACGTGGAATTACATATTCAAAAAGCACTCTTCCATCACAAAAATTCCTTAGCTGCTCTTTAAGAATCTTAATTTCTGCTTCCCATGCATTTTGCTGCTGTATTGTTGTACTCGCTGAACTACTATTAGAGCAAATATCACCCAAAATCTCAGATAATGAATGAGACAAAAATTCTTTTATTGGTGCTGAATAATATGCTCTCATCTTATTCACAACCGTTCCTACCTTACCTTGTCAATAAATATATAAAATTTTGTTCAATCAGAACTAATACATAAAAAATAGCAAAATTTCCCTTTTAACCCAACAAAAAACCGCGCATGAAGCGCGGTTTTCACAGGCTGGCCGAATGCGGTGATCATCCGCGTTTGTCCATCGGGACGACGTCGCGGCGCGGTTCGCCGATATAAAGCTGGCGCGGACGACCGATACGCTGTTCCGGATCGGAAATCATTTCTTTCCACTGGGCGACCCAGCCGACGGTTCTGGCCAGCGCGAAGATACCGGTAAACAGCGAGGACGGAATGCCCAGTGCCGACTGGACGATGCCGGAATAGAAATCGACGTTCGGATACAGCTTGCGGGAAACGAAATAATCGTCTTCCAGCGCGACCCGTTCGATTTCCAGTGCGATCTTGAACAGCGGATCGTCTTTCAGACCGAGTTCTTCCAGCACTTCGTGGCAGGTTTCGCGCATGAGTGTCGCACGCGGATCGAAATTCTTGTACACGCGATGGCCGAAACCCATCAGACGCATGCCGGCCGTACCGTCCTTGACGGACTTCACGAAAGAGGCGACCTTGTCGACCGAACCGATCTTCTTGATCATCGCCAGGGACGCTTCGTTGGCGCCGCCGTGTGCCGGTCCCCACAGGCAGGCGATACCGGCCGCGATGCAAGCGAACGGGTTGGCACCGGAAGAACCGGCCAGACGGACCGTCGAGGTCGATGCATTCTGTTCGTGGTCTGCATGCAAAATCAGGATACGGTCCAGCGCACGCACCAAAACGTCGTTGATCCGGTAATCTTCCGCCGGGGTGGCGAACATCATGCGCATGAAGTTCGCGGTGTAGTACAAATCCTTGCGCGGATAGACGAAAGGCTGGCCGACATTGTATTTGTAGGACATGGCCACCAGCGTCGGCATCTTTGCCAGCAAACGGATAGCCGACAGTTCGCGGTGTGCCGGGTCGGTGATGTCCAGCGAATCGTGGTAGAACGACGAGAGCGCGCCGACAGTCGCGACCAGAAGCGACATCGGATGGGAATCGCGGCGGAACCCGCGGAAAAAGAACTGCATCTGTTCGTGGACCATCGAATAGTCGGCGATACTGCGGACATATTCGTCATACTGTTCCTTGGTCGGCAATTCGCCCTTGAGCAGCAGGTAACAGGTTTCCATGAAGTTGCATTTCATGGCCAGCTGCTCGATCGGATAGCCGCGGTAGAGCAGTTCGCCCTTGTCGCCGTCGATATACGAAATCGCGGAGCGACAGGATGCCGTCGCCAGGAATCCGGGGTCATAGGAAAGCTTTCCGGTCGTGCTGTACAACTTCCGGATATCGATGCTGTCCGGGCCGATCGTGCCCTTGTAAACCGGCAATTCGACGGCGGGTGTGCCATCGTCAAACGACAATTTCGCTTTCTTCACAGAATCGTTCATTTTCTTCCAATTCTTCCAATGTCTCTCAGTTCAACAACACAGAATGCCGAGGCCCCCTGCAAAATCCATAAAAAAAGAAAGCATTATAAATGCTTCCGTTTGCATATTGCATTTTTTAACACAAATTTCATGAAATCCCAAATTCCGGAAACAACCGGCCCGACGGCTTGCCGCGGAAAGCACTGTGTTCCCCGAACCCGCAAGAGCGCCGCCACTCTGGCGTCACGTCGCCTGTACGCTCAGGGCAAGACGCCGAAATGCCGCAATGCATGCAAAATACCGTCATCATCGACACTTTTCGTCACAAAATCGGCTTTTTGCTTGACCGGATCATGCGCATTGCCCATCGCCACGCCGATGCCGGCATAGGAGAGCATCCCCATGTCGTTGAAACCGTCGCCGAACGCCATGGTTTCTTCCGGCGAAATCCCGGCCTGACGCAACACCGCTTCCATTCCGACATCCTTGCCGCCACCGGCCGGCAGCACATCGAAACAGTACGGAACCGAGCGCGTCATCTCGACCTGTGTGAGCGCTTCGGCCAGAAACCCTTCTTCACCGTCTTTCAGAAAAGGGACGAACTGGAGAATTTCGTCGTTTCCGATACGGTCTACCGACGTAACGGAAGGCACCGGATGATCGATCAGGCGACACAGCGCCTCGACCGACTCGTCGGCGTAATTGAGGAACATATCGTCTTCCCGGACGAACAGGCAGGGGAACGGTCTTTCCGCCAGCAGGGACTTCAGGGTGGCGATGACCGGTGCATCGATCGTTTTCTTGCGGATGACGCCCGTATCGCCATAGCAATACTGTCCGTTCAGTGTCAGATAGGCATCGAAACGGAAATATTTGTCCATGAACGGCATCATCATTTTCGAGCGGCCGGTCGCCACATAGAGCCTGATGCCCCGTTCACGCAAGGCATGCAAGGCCCGCCGCGTCGATTCGGGCATGGTATGGTTTCTGAAGCTGATCAATGTTCCGTCGATATCGAAAAAGACGGCCCTGACCGCATTTCCCGGTCTGTCGTTCATATCGTTTCCCGTTGCACTCGCTGTCGAAAAGGCAATTATAGACTGCAAACGCGCCTGTCATGCCCTCAGACGAACTGTTGCCTGAAATGCGACGGCGTTTGCCCGTAGAGCTTCCTGAAAGACGCGATGAAGGCACTGACGTTTTCATAGCCGACTCGCTGGGAAACCTGCTGGACGCTTTCGCCCTGGGCCAGCCATTTCCGCGCCATCATCAGGCTGGCGCACTGACGCCACTGGGCAAAGGTCATGCCGGTTTCACGGGAGAAATGGCGGCTGATGCTGCGCGAGCTGATTTTCATGCGCTGTGCCCATTCCTCGATGCTTTTGCGACGTACCGGATTGGCAAGGATTTCGCGCGCCATCTCGTTAAGCGGCCTGCTTTTTGGCAACACCAGACGTCCCTTTTGCTGTGAAGCGGCATGCAATTCGTCGAGAAACACCAGAAGCAGTCTTTCCTGTCGTGCCGCCAGCGGCTGGAAAACCCCGTCGATCCCCCCCTGCTGCCAGGTGACTGCCCGTTCCAGAATCATGGGCACCAGATCCGAGACATTGAGTACACAAGGCGTTTCGGGCAAACCGGTACACAATGCCGGCGCGAGCGAAGCGACGACACCGGAAGACTGTCCGAACTCCTGTACCGAATAATGGAAATGCGGCGGAAACCATGCCATCTGACCGAAAGACGTGCTCCAGAATCCGCGTTCGTCTTCCACGACCAGCAACCCCCTGTGCAAATAGACAAGCCGTGTTTCATTGGCGGCATGTGCAGGCTGAACGATGCCGCCCGGCGCGGCAAAAGCCGACAGGGAAAAACGCTGGCCATGTAACAGAAAATAGGAAGACATGCGCCTCCTCCAATACAGTCATCCGGTCAGGCCGCGCGCACGCCGCCTTTTTGCGTCGCCGGCCGAAATACCTGTTTTCAATGCCGTGTTTCTATATTATCGCAAACTTTTCCTTCAACGCGCACCTTGCGTATCCCCCGGCATACACGCATGTTGCATGCGATACGACTTGAAATCGTGGCAAACATCACCATATGGGCGCCAGCGCATGTCGCCGACGATACCGCCTCCGCAAGGTTAGCGGTAAAATCGGTGTTTCAGGCGGCAGCGCCGTTCATTCATTCACCGAAACGAGTATCACGAACATGAGCGTCGATATTTTTTTGCAGGAAACCCCCTATATCGATTTTTCCACACCGATCGTGCGCGACCAGTCAAAAGCCCTGTTCAAGGGCGTGAAAAGCGAACTGGAAAAAGTGCGGATCGCCTTTGAATTCGTCCGCGACGAGATTTCCCATTCTTTCGACGTCAACGCCACCGTCGTCACGGCCAAGGCATCCGACGTCCTCAAGCACAAGACCGGCATCTCGCACGCGAAGGCGAACCTGCTGGCCGCCCTGTTGCGCTCCCAGAAAATCCCTGCCGGCATGTGCTACCAGCACCTGACGCGCAACAAGGACAATGATTCGGAAGGCCATATCGTTTACTGCTTCAACGCGGTCCATATCGGCAACCGCTGGATCAAGCTCGACGCCCGCGGCAACAACAGCCGTGTCGACGTCCGTTTTTCCATGCATGAACCGGCGCTGGCTTTCGCCAATCGCCCGCAATACAAGGAATTTTTCTGGCCCGGCATTTTCGCGCGTCCGCATCGTGCCAGCATGAACGCGCTGGAAAGCGCCACCAGCATGGAAGAATTGCTGAAAAAGCTGCCGGATCACATGCTCGAAGACCCGGATATCGTCGAAGTCGAGGCCGAAGACTTCAGGGCCGAAACGCACAACAGCCGTGCCGGCAGCGGCAGCTGGTTCTGGTTCTGAAATGACGAAAACACGTGCCGCCGAACCATCCGGCATGGGACATCCCCGTGCCGCACACGTTCCGCATTTGCCATGATCGCCTGCCGGACGGTCAGGGTCAAAAATCTGTTGACCCCCTCGAAGCTGCCCGGCGTCGATTACGTCATCAACCCTTACGTCGGCTGTCCGCACAAATGCCTGTATTGCTATGCCGAATTCATGAAGCGTTTTTCCGACCATACGGAAGACTGGGGTGACTTCACCGACGTCAAGATACCCGACACCCCTATCCCGCTGCGGCGACTGACCGGAAAACGGCTGGTCATCAGCTCCGTCACCGACCCGTACAACGCATTTGAAAAACGCCACGGCATCACCCGCAGCGTACTGGAACAACTGGCCGGCGTGCCCGTCGCCATCACCCTCATCACCAAATCCGATCTTATCGTGCGCGACATGGAACTGATCGCCGGACTGGAAAACGCCGAAGTCGCCTTTTCCCTCAATTCGCTCGACGACGGCTTCCGCCGCCTGTTCGAGCCGCGCGCACCCGATGCGAAACGGCGGCTTGCCGCCATGCGACGACTGCATGACGCGGGTATCCGCACCATCCTGTTCATGTCCCCGATATTTCCGGGTATCACCGACTTCACCGACATCATCCGCGCTTCGTCGGATTTCACCGACGAATACTGGTTCGAAAACCTCAATCTGGACAACCTGGCGCACAACCGGGTCGCTCGCGCCATCGGACGCCACTACCCCGGACTGGTACCGCTGTACCGCGCCATTTACCGCGACGGCGACAACACCTTCTGGAAAGAACTGGCACACGACATCGCCGACTATTGCACACAACACGGCATCGCTTTTCGCGACCTCTTTCACTGATACCGCATTCTGCCGCTCTCGCATGACAAACGTCCCGACTGACGACGTACACCGTCCATGCGCCATTGCCGCGACACCGGCATACCGTTCGCCCATTATGGAAAGACGGCGACAAGTCGCGAAACCCTTTCAGGTTCCGCAAGCTTTCATCACGATCAACTGCCGCTGCCGCCACCGCCGCTGCCGACCGCAATCGGTTCGATCGCCGAAGCGAAAACCGCCGAGAGTTTCGCCATCCCTTCGGCAGGTGCCTGCTGTGCGGCACGCGCATAGATTTCATATTTTGCCGACTGGTCGGACTGGCGAGTATGATCGGCGGAAGTAGTGACGCTGCCCGAAATCTGGGCATGGAACCCCCAGAACGACATTCCGGAATCGACCTTGCTTTCTGTTCCGGTATGACTCTTGTCCACCGTTTGTTCTTTCACTTCCATCGTAAAGCGCACCGTCGCCTCGTCCATCGTGAACGCCGGTACCGGTACCAGCGAAATCAGCGGGGCAACGACCTGCACCTGCTGTTGGGAAATATTGCCGCTGCCATCCGTCACCGGACGGGTCAGATTGAACGTCAGGGTCTTGGTTCCCTTTGTCGGGTCGCCGTCGATGAACGCCAGTCGGTACACATAATCCAGATAGACACGGCACAACTCCGATTGTCCCTTGGCCACTTCGATGATCGGCGTACAGACCAACAACCCCAGCGGCAACCCCGCGAACTTGTCACTCAAATTCTCCGGCATGATGTCCCCTCCTTTCTTTCCTCAAAGAAGCTTGATCGCTTCGGTTGTAATCCGGGAAATGCCCTCGGCAGGCGCTTCCCGCCTGAAAACCAGCTCGATTTCCTGCGCCGTATCCGGCACGGCATCCTGCCCGTCTGTCGCCTGAAGCGTTTCATCCCGGCGCCGTGCAGGCAAAACGGATACTTTCAGGGGGCCGCCCGCTTCATCGACAGACGCGGCGACCCGCATCTTCAGCGTGACTTGCTCCAGACTGAAACTGCCATGGTTGACCAGAGACACCAGCGGCACCGACAATTCCGAGGCCACGCCCTTGCCGTTTGGCGCGGGAATGACGATTTTGCGCATCAGCGGCACCAGCGCTTCCCCTTCGGCCACGCCCGCTTGCCCGGCAAGCGAAGCCCGCAGCCCGTCCGCCGGCCGAAAATAATTCCAGTACTGGTTGACGCTGGCCTGTGAGACGGCCTGCTGTGCATCGAGCATCGCACGGCTGATCGCGGAAAACAGATCGGACAGACTGACATCAGCCATGGGTGCACCCCGTCATTTCAAGACGCAACACCCGTTCGGCGGGAACACCGTACTTTTTCATCAATACCCCGCAATCACGTCCGACCTCGACGACACGATGATGCGATCCCCCCGGCGCAGGCGCCCAGACGGCATAACGCCCGACGACAGTCTCTTTCCCGTCTATTTCCGCCATCCTGTCGATACCGATATCGGAAATAAAAACCCTGTTTTTGGTCAGTTTCGTCCATTCGTCCATGGCAGCTCCTTCATCTCGGCTGTGGTTTCACACGACAACCATTGTGCGGTTTTCATGCACGAAAAAAAGGCTACCGATCACGTATTGACAAAACCGCACTGCCTGCCGTCCGGCCGTTTTCACACGTCCGAACCGCAGAGCCAGCACGCCAGCGACAAGGCGCTGTCCACCCCCAGACGGGCATACAGGTTTTCACGGTGTTTCATCACCGTCGTGTAATGGATATCGAGTTCGCGGGCGATTTCCTTGCTGCTCTTGCCTGCGGCGACGAGCAGCGCAACCTGACGCTGTCTGCCGGTCAACTGTTGCCATTCAGGCGGCCTGTTTTTTTTCACCGGCCATCCGGCCTGCCAGTTCCACCATATTGCCGGCATCTGCCTTTTGCATCAGGCGGGAACGGTACTTCTTGACGGTATTGGGACTGATACCCAGTTCGGACGCGATCTGCTTGCATCCCATCCCTTTCACGGAAAGAACATAGATTTCTTTTTCGCGCGCGGTAAAAAGCGATAATGCATTCATGGTCTGTCCTTCATGAAAACGACACGCGCAACCCGTTGCGTGCCGGTATCGCCATTATGCAACAAGCTTTTTCTCCGGCATCCCCAAACTGCACCACGACATGTCGTTCATCAAACAAACGGCCGACAGAACAAGACAAACCTTAAATGGATTGATCGAAAATATTGTCCCATCCAGAATAGCCATAAATGGACTAACATGGCATGGAGGCAATCATGCACTATCGAAAATTCCGTCATGACTATGGCAAACCCGGCTACGGCGATTCCTGCACCTGGGGAAAAGCCGTCGGCCATCCCGGCGATCCGCGAACGGATCACGAACAAATCCGGCGCAGACTCGACATGCTCACCGATACGTTCGGCAAACAAATCCGTGCAAGACTATCCCGTGACGACGATGACGACACCACTGTACAAGTCGCCGACCGGTTCATCCGTTACCTCAACGACAGCGAAGTCGTCGATATCATCCGCGATGCCCAGCGCGGCCGGAAAGAAAACGTGTTCAGAACCATCACCCGCCTGATCGGCGAATCGGTGGACGCACTGGCGGAAACCCGTGCGATGGAACAGCTCGACGCCGCACAACAGCCGTTTTCCTGTCCGACATTCCGCGACTGCAGACACGACATCGGCGGCAGAGCATGAATATCCCAGGCCACCCCCGAAAAGTCAGACACTATCCGGTCTGGCTTCGCCAATATACCATCACCGGCACGCCATCCGCGCAGCCGGTCCCGACGCGCATCCATCCGGCACATGCCCTCCGCACCCTGCCGGTAACGCGCGCGCAATGTCGCCGTCCCGCGCAACGGCTTTCCACCCTGTCGCTTTGCCATCAACTCGTCGCGCTTTCCAGAAAAAAAACGGACAAGGCCTAGGCTGACCATACCGCCCGTGAAATCCGCTCGTGCGGCACGCTTTCACGGGCGGCGCTACAATAGCGCCTTTCGTTTAAAACCGCCTATCCATCCGCACTGAAAAAACGACACGGTATGAAAAAAAGTCTTGTCGCACTGGCTGCCGGCACTTTCGCGCTGGGCATCGCCGAATTCGTCATGATGGGCATGCTGCCTGATGTGGCGACCGATCTCGGCGTTTCCATCCCGGCCGCCGGCCATTTCATCGCCGCCTATGCCCTGGGTGTCTGTGCCGGCGCACCGCTTCTGGTCCTGATCGCACGCACCCGGCCGCTCAAACAAATCCTGCTGGGGCTGGCAGCCCTGATCGCGCTGGGAAATCTCTGCACGGCCTTCGCGCCGGAATACTGGTCCATGCTGGCGACCCGCTTCATATCCGGCCTGCCGCACGGCGCATTTTTCGGTGTCGGTTCCATCGTCGCAGACAAACTCTCCGACCGCGACAAGGTCGCACAGGCCATCGCCATCATGACCGCCGGCATGACGCTGGCCAATGTACTGGGCGTACCCGCCGGCACCTGGATCAGCCACAACGTTTCATGGCGCATCACGTTCGCGGGCGTCGGCCTCTGGGCACTGGTACTGTTCTGGCTGATCCGTCGCTGGATACCGTATCTCGCACCGCTTCCCGATACCGGTATCCTCGGCCAGTTCCGCTTCTTCCGCCATTTGCCGCCCTGGCTGATTCTGTTCGCCACCGCGCTGGGCAACGGTGGTGCGTTTTGCTGGTTCAGCTACGTCAATCCGTTGCTGACCCGTGTCTCCGGTATCGCCCCGTCCGACATGACGGCAGTCATGGTACTGGCAGGCATGGGCATGCTGGTCGGCAATCTGGCGGGCGGCCGTCTCTCCGACCGGTTCGGCCCCGGCAAAATTGCCTTCATGGCGCAAGGCGTCATGTGTTGCGCCCTGTTCGCCACGTTTTTTCTCGCGCCCCATCCGGTATGCGCCCTGATGCTCATGACCGTCTGCACGACCTGCCTGTTCACCGTCTCGGCACCCCAGCAACTTTTGCTGATACGCCATGCAAAAGGCGGCGAAATGCTGGGGGCTGCCAGCGTCCAGATCGCTTTCAACCTCGGCAACGCACTCGGTGCGTGGCTGGGCGGTCTGCCCGTCTCCGCGGGATACCGTTACGAATACACGACCCTGCCGGCCAGCGCACTCGCCCTGACCGGATGCCTGCTGCTGCTCTTGTTCTGGCTGCGTTTCGAGGCACCCGCACGTACGGTGCGAACTGCCGCATGAACGGTGAAAACCGGAAATCGCCCTTTCGGCCAGAAAAAACACCTGTGTCCCGATATGAAAAAACCCCGTCGATGACGGGGTTTTTTCATGCAAGCCGCAAGACTAGTCGTTCTGCATTTCTGCCGAAATGTCGGCAGGCGCCTTTTTGCGCACCGTCGTCTTTTTGCGCTGGACGGTACGGCGTTTTTTGACAACCGGTTTTGTGGTCGCATGACTTTGTTCTCGCCACTTCCAGGGCGGCACCGGATGCGGATCGATCCACAGGCCACGGTTGGCGGCTTTGGCCTGTTGCTGCATCGAACGCCACTGGTTGCATATCTTCAGATCGCAATGCCCGTCATAAACCCATGCCAGCCCCGATCCGACCAGAAACGCCTGAAGACTGTACTGGTCGTTGATCGAAACGACCGCAATCGTCGTGCCGTTTGGATCGACGTTGATGACCTGCACTTCCACCGCCTTGCCATCGACCAGTTTCCGCGCCGCATCACGCGCTTCATGCCCGTTGGTCTGCGGCAGTTCGGGTGCATCCACGCCATACAGTCTGACATCATAAACACGACCCGATTCATGCCGTATCCTGAGCGAGTCGCCGTCGATGACCTTGTCGACCACGCCATGCCAGGCCAATGCCAGAGGTGCCTGCAAAGCCAGCAGGCAAAAAAGTACCAACGATCTCACGAAAACGCTCGCTTTCCGGTAAAAACGGTTTATGAACAGAAAACCTTTACTGTATAAGTATGGCCTGATCGTATGGCCATGTACAGAGTGCATTATCCGGGTTTGCAACAATTTTCCGACTTTTCTTTTCTGCCGGAAGCGATATGGCGAAAAAGGCCGATGTTGCTGAAACCGCACCCTGAAATACACGGTTTCCAGTCACAGGTCATGAACTGCGACAGACAAGCTCGGTTATACTGATGCCATCACCCACTGACAAAGAGGTGCCATGATGATTCCGTTCTTTTCAGAACAGGGCCGTATCCAGGCCGCCCGGATTCTCCGGGAAGGCATGCTCTGCGCCTTTGACTTCGACGGCACGCTGTCCCCGTTCATGGGATACGAAAACGCCCGTCTGCCGGCTGACGTCTGCGAAAGACTCGTCCGGCTCCAGTCCATGACACCCGTGGCCATCGTCACCGGCCGTGCCCTTTCCGACATCCGCACCCGTCTGCCTTTCAAGCCGGACTATCTCGTCGCCAATCACGGTCAGGAAGGGGTTCCGGGCCGCAACAAGGACAGCGAACAATATCGGCGGACGGTCGATTGCTGGGCAGACGCGCTGAAAAAAGCCCTTTCAGACGCTTCACGCTACGACCGTGGCGTCAGTCTGGACAACAAACGCTATTCGCTCGCGGTACATTACCGCAAGGCCGCCGATTACGAAGCGACCGAACACAGACTGACCCGCCTGTTCGCCGAAGTCGCGCCGCAAGCCCACATCCTGCCCGGCAAATTCGTCTATAACCTGATACCGCCTGGCGCACCGGACAAGGGCGACGCACTGCTCTCGCTCATGAAAGCCGCCGGTGCGCCGACGGCGCTTTATATCGGCGACGACGAAACGGACGAAGACGTCTTCGCGCTGGATTCGTCATCGATTCTGACCGTTCGTATCGAAAAAAGCGCGCACAGCCATGCACGCTGTTATCTGGATTCACAGAAAGACATCATTTCCCTGCTCGATTTCGTGATCGGCACGCTGGAAACATCCCGAAAAGCCGGTGACATCACGACCGGCGAAAGGAAACCGACATGAACACACTGGAACTCGGCCTGATCGGCAATTCGCGCACCAGCGCCCTGATCGACAAAAACGCACGTATCGTCTGGTGGTGTTATCCCACTTTCGACAGCGACCCCGTCTGCTGCCGGCTGATGCAACCTGACGACACCGCACCGGCATACGGCTATATCGACGTCGGTTTCGACAAAATCCGCCAGGCGGACCAGTATTACGAACGCAATTCCGCCGTTCTGGTCACCCGTTTCGGCGACAACGCGCACAATGTCATCGAAATCATCGACTTCGCGCCGTGTTTTCCGATGCACGACAGGCTGTTCACCCCTTCGACGATCATCCGCATCATCCGCCGCGTCGCGGGACGTCCGCGCATCACGCTGCGTATCCGTCCTGCGGCGAACTACGGCAGCGACGCTCCGCAAGTGCTGGCCGGCGCACACCATATTTCCTACAAGGGTTCCGAACAAACCCTGCGGGTGACGACCGATGCATCCATCAGTTCCATACTCGATGAAAAGCCGTTTTTCCTCAACGATTCCGTCACCCTGATTCTCGGCCCGGACCAGGCGGTGGAATCCGCGCCGCAAGACATCGGCCGCGCCTATTACGAAGCGACCGTCAGGTACTGGCAAAACTGGATACACAACATTTCCCTGCCGTTCGAATGGCAGGACGCCGTCATCCGTGCCGCCATCACGCTGCGCATGAACACGTTTTACGATACCGGCGCGATCATCGCCGCCGTCACGACATCCATTCCGGGTTCCAGTGCGGCACGCCACAACCGCGACTACCGCTACAGCTGGGTGCGCGACTCGTACTTCGTCGTCAGCGCCCTGAACCGGCTCGGCGCGACCGGCACGATGGAACGGTATCTGCAATATATCCTCAACATCATCGCCGATTCGAAGGGCCTGCCCTTCCAGCCGGTGTACGGCATCCACCGAAACGCCGATCTGACGGAACGCACGGCCGACTCGCTGGGCGGCTACAACGGGCGCGGACCGGTCCGCATCGGCAACAACGCCTGCCACGAAACGCAAAACGACGTGTACGGCTCTGCCGTGCTGGCGTGTACACAAGCCTTTTTCGACAAGCGCCTGCACCGCCCCGCCGACCGCAACGTCTTTGCCGATCTGGAACGTCTGGGAGAAGAAGCCCTCGCCCGCTACAACCAGCCGGACGTGGATATCTGGCACCGGGAAGGGCATGAACACATCCATACGTTCTCCAGCGTCATGTGCTGGGCGGCATGCGACCGGCTTGCCGCGATCGCGCGGGAACTGAACATGAAAACCCGCGCCCTGCAGTGGGAAACGCATGCCAAAACCATCCGCGACGACATCCTCGCCCACGCATGGAACGAGACGATCGGCAGCTTCACCACCACATGGGACGGCGACGAGGTCAATGCCAGCCTTCTGCTGATGGCGGAACTGCGTTTCACGGAACCGGACGACCCCCGTTTCACCGGCACGGTCGCCAGAATCGGCGAACGGCTCCTGCGCGGGGATTTCCTGCTGCGCTACGAAGGCGAGGATACCGATGGCGTACCGGACACGGCGCTGCTGGTCTGCACGTTCTGGTGGATTCTGGCACTGGCCTATATCGGCGAGAAAGACAAGGCACGTGCCGCATTCGAAAAAATCCTTTCCCGCCGCAACCGGCTCGGCCTGCTTTCTGCAGACGTCTCGCGCGAGGGAAACGAACTGTGGGGAAATTTTCCGCAAACATACAGTATGGTCGGTCTGATCCAGTGTGCCGTCAGACTGTCCATACCGTGGGAAAACGCCTTTTGAGTAACCGCTTGCCACCGGAAAACCCGGCGGCAACCAACGAGGGGAAAAAAAATGGAAACCAGAAAAATACCCAACACCGACCTGAATCTTTCCGTTATCGCTTTCGGTTCCTATGCATCCGGTAACGGCTGGGCGCCCTCCGAACGGAAAGCGGCTATCGAAGCCATCCGCGCCAGTTACCAGATGGGCGTCACCACATTCGACACGGCGCCGATCTACGGACTGGGTGACACCGAAGCCATCATCGGCGAGGCCCTGTCATGCTTCCCGCGCGACAAGGTACAGATTCTGACGAAATTCGGCTTGCGCTGGATTTACAACTACGGTACGCATTTCCGTACCGTACGCAATTTCCAGGGCAAAAACATCGACATCTACCGCTATGCCAGCCGTGACAGTATCATCGAGGAATGCGAAAACAGCCTCAAACGCCTGAAAACCGACTACATCGACCTTTACCAGCTGCACTGGCCGGACGATATCACCCCGTTTGAAGAAACCTTCGGCGCTATCGAAAAGCTGGTCCGCCAGGGCAAGGTCCGCTATGTCGGCGTCAGTAACGTCACACCGGAGCAAATGGACGAAATCGGCAAGATCGTACCGATCGTCTCGTTGCAGATGCCCTACAACATGCTCGACCGCTCCATCGAAAAAGAAATCGTTCCATACTGCATCGACACGAAAAAAGCCATTCTGGCTTACCGTCCGCTGGAAGCCGGTCTGCTTTCGGGCAAAATCCATCCGGGCGACACCTGGCCGCAAAACGATTCACGCAACGTCAACCCGCATTTCACCTACGACAGCATCCGCAAGACCAATGCTTTTCTTGAATTGCTCAAACCGTTGGCCAATGAGAAAAAAGTCACGCTCGCCCAGCTCGCGCTGCGTTGGGCACTGGATCGTCCGGGCATCACCTGCGTACTGGCCGGTTCGCTCAATTCCGCCCAGGCGATCGAAAACGCCCGCGCCGCCAATATCATGCTGAGCAAAAAGGACATGAACACCATCAGTAGCGCACTGATGCGCCTTGAAGTCCGCTAGGCTTGTCCGCCGCCGTGCTCCGTCCGCTGTCGGGAGTCGGCGGCATATGCTGACCACGCTTGCCCCCTTTCAAGGCAGGTACTGCGCGATATTGGCCGCATCGTAGGTTCCATCCAGAAACATCTGGCGATCCCCGCGCGATGACGACACCAGCAGCTGGGTTTTCCGTATCAGATAAGGGCCGACACGAATGGCGAACTCCACTGACCGTGCCAGATTGCGCGGAGAACCCGGGGTACGCTGATTTCGCGGATTGTTCATGCCGGGATTGTCATAGACCCTGATCGACCAGCCCAACCCGTTTTGCGCAATCAGACTCTCCGCCTGCGCATTGGACGGATTGCGTGGCCAGTTGCGCGGCCAGTTCGGATCATCGACCGCATTGGCATACCGATCCCGCCAGAAATTCGCCGTATTGTTGTTACCCTGCGCCTGATCCACCGGCCCTGTCACCTGTCCTCTCACCCATTGCGTCCCGGCTGCATTCAATGTCCAGTGCGTGATCGTCTCCCACCATGAAAACGGCGACGCCTCGATACGGCTGGCAAATCGCCCGCCTGCCGGAACTGTCGCCCGAATGACCAGTTCCAGCGTATGCCCCAAAACAGGCCCATGTTGCGAATAAGGTTGTACATTCAGAACCGGTTCCCGGATATGCATCCGACACGACATGGCAACACTCCTTTCACCGAAAAACATCCATGCCAGTCTGCATTGAAAACACTTCCGGCAAAAGGCTACCGGTAACGTATTGACTTTCGTGGAAAACCGTCCTGCCGGCAGCCGTTTTTCAGGCAGGCACCAGAAATTCCGTCAGATCGGACTTCACAATGGCATCCAGTTCACCGCGATCGTTTTCCGGCGTTTCGGTAAAAAGAAACCCGAATACCGGATAGTGCGGGTTCCGCGACAGATTCCTGAAATGCAAGACCTTGCCGAAAACGGCGCACAATCTGTTGTCATCGAACCGGTATGGCACTTGCAAACCCGCCGGCTTGTCCAGCACGATCAGGGTATAAAGCCGCCCGTCCCTGTCTTTCAATATCCGGTCCCAATCCGGCTTTTGCCCGTTCAGGAAATATTCATACGTCCTGAATCCCCATGCGAACCAGCTCAGATCGGTACAGCACCAGCCGGCGAAACGCAAGGGATTGAATTCGACCGGCACGATCGTTCCGTCGTGTGCGATCCGGACTTCCACATGCACCGGAAAGCGTTTCGCCCCGCAATACCGGTTCACGGCATCAAGCCATTGCGAAAAATCCGCCAGATGCTCCCGTATCACGGCAACCGACGTGTAATAAAGCCGGTCTCGCACATCGTCTTGCGAGGCGAACTCGTGCCGGAAAATATTGAGGATGACGGCGTGCCCCGTTTCGTCATAACAGGCGTCGATGGCATACTCGTCCCCCTCGATATATTCCTCGATGATACAGACGGTACTGCCCACGACGCTTTCCGGATAAGCCTTGCGCCACTGGCCTGCCTGTTTCCGGATGGCATCCACCGCCGCATGCCATTCTTGCGGAGAAGCGACGATATGCACGCCAATACTGAAAAAGCCGGTCGCCGGTTTCAGCACACAAGGAAACGGCAAACTCGCAGGATCCACGCTGTCGAGCGCATCCAGCGCGACTTCGCGGAAAAAGAAATCCGGATACAGCGGCGCAAGACGCCGCCTGAACGCGGCCTTGTCTTTCATCAATGCAATCGCATCCTTCATGGCGGTATCCCGGGAATGGCGCATCACCCACTCCAGCGAGTTTTCCGAAACCGTCAGCAACCGCAATGTCTCTCCGGACGCCGCCATCCGTGCCGAAAAAGCCGCCTCGTCCACCCGGTTGAAACGGTAGCCGTCGCCGGCACGCGCCGCAAAGGCATTGTCCAGCACCGGAACCTGCGACTGTTCCAGAAAAACTTTCACTTCTTCCGAAACGAACGGTTCATCGAGTATCACCATGCTGCGCCCTCTTGATTGCTGAAAAAAAGTTATTGTCCTCCCGCTTCGCCGAAAAAAAAAGCGGGCGACAATCGCCCGCCTCATGCATCCGTCTTCTTTCAGGGTACCAGTATGCGCCGTGAAAACTGTGCGGAAAACGTGCTGCCCTTGCCGGGTTCGGACTCGATATCGAGTCTGCCTTCATGCCGCAACAGAATATGCCGGACGATGGAAAGCCCCAGTCCCGTCCCGTTGACCTGGCGGCTGCGGCTCTTGTCCACCTGATAAAAACGCTGAGTCAAACGCGGAATATGCTTGGCCTCGATTCCGATACCGGTATCCGTTACCGAAAAACGCGGCCCTTCCTCGGCGTTTTTCCATGAAAGCGTGATGCTTCCGCCGTCAGGCGTATAGCGGATCGCGTTGGTCACCAGATTGGTGAACGCCGTGCGGACTTCGTCAGCGCTGCCGTAAAGCGTCTGCGGCCCGTCCATTTCCAGCGAAACCGTATGCCGTCCGCCTGACAAGGCTTGTGCGGCATGGAAAATCCCCTCGATCAGTTCCGGTGCATCGAAGGCCTCCCGTTTCAGGGGATAATCGTTCGATTCCAGATTGGTCAGCATCAACATGTCTTCCACCAGCAACTGCATCCGCTGCCCCTGTTCCTTCATCATCTGCAAATGCGCCAGCCGTGTTTCCCTGTCCAGATCGGGCTGTGCAAGCGCCACTTCCAGAAAACCGTTGATGACCGTCAGCGGTGTCCGCAGCTCATGCGATGCATTCGCGACGAAATCACGGCGGATTTTTTCGGTTCTGACCAGATCGGTCCGGTCATGCGTGACCAGAATCTGCCGCCGGTTGCCGAAAGGCACGATCTGAAGCACCAGATAACGGTCATTGAACTTCATTTCCAGCGGCTTGTCATAACGCCCCAGAATGATATAGTCGATAAACGCCGGAACCCTTACCAGATTGGTGATACGCATATCCTTGTCGCGTTCCAGATCGAGACCGAGATGCTTTTCCGCCACCGGATTGCACCATTCCAGAAACAGGACATTGTCCATGATCGCCACTCCGTCCGGCAAAAAACTCATCGCCTCGCGGAAACGGGTCAACCATTCGGTCAGTTCCTTCTTGCTTTTCTCCTCATCGTGGTTGAGCCGGTACAGATGGGCATACACGGCATGCCATGCGCCCCAGCCGTCAGGCAGCCGGTCGCTTCTGGGCGAATCGAGCCAGATATCGAGTGCCGACAGATAATAAAGCTGCACGACCGTCATGGCGGTCGTCAGCGCCAGTCCGGCCAGAAGGCCGACGATCGGCCCGAAGAAATACCACAATACCGCAGAACCGGTCCAGATCAGCACCAGCCGCAACGCGGCCGGAATCCAGAACAAGACATGGGGATTCATTCACTTTTGTCCTTTTCCGAGAGCATATAGCCCATCCCGCGCACCGTCCGTATCAGGTTTTCCTGACCTTTCAACGCCTTCCTCAGACGCAAAACGTGCACGTCAACCGTTCTTTCCTCGATATCCAGCTGGTTGCTCCATACCTTGTCGAGCAGCTGGCCTCTTGAAAAGACCCTGTCCGGGTTTGCCATCAGAAACTTCAAAAGCCTGTATTCGGAATTGCCGATTTTCACCTCGTTTTCGCCGATACACACACGGCAACTTTCCGGATCGAGCGTCACTGAACCGGCACGCAACAGGCTTTTGGCCCGTTCCGGCGCTTTCCGGCGCAACAGCGCATTGATCCTGGCAACCAGTTCCTTCGGTGAAAACGGCTTGGTGATATAGTCGTCCGCCCCCTCATCGAGACCGGTGACCTTGTCTTCTTCCAGCGTTTTCGCCGTCAGCATGATGACAGGCAAGGTTTTCATTTCACGATGCTCACGAATCCGCTTGAGAAGCTGCAGGCCTGACAAGTCCGGCAACATCCAGTCCAGAAGCACCACATCCGGACGAAAACGCTGCAATGCCGTCCATGCTTCCGTTCCCGAATAGACCTTGACCGGTGTCCATCCGGCGGTTTTCACGGAAAAGGAAACCAGTTCCGCAATCGCGGGTTCATCTTCCACTACCAGAATAGAAATGCTTTCGCTTGCCATGTTCCGCACGCCATTGAAAGTTTTCAGTCAGCCAAACATTCCGTCCTGCCGGACGGAATCCGCCAGACACGACTAGATTAACGCATCGTACCATCTGCGGGCAATCGGTAATCGGTATGGCGGATGTCTTTTCCTTCCACCACATAAATGATGAATTCGGCAATATTGGTCGCATGATCCCCGATCCGTTCGATCGCCTTGGCCGCACGCAACAAATCGATGCCCGCTTCCACGGCATCCGGTTTGCGCCGCATATATTCGACAAGCCCGCAAACGATATCGTGGAACTGCGCATCCACCGTATCGTCCATCGCCATCAGTTCCAGTGCCGTTACCGTATCCATTCTGGCATAGGCATCCAGCGCGCTGCGCATCATGCGTCTGGCGCTGTGGGACATCCCGATGACGGCATTGCGATGTTCCGGCAAGAGCACATCGCCCGCCCAGATACTGCCGACCGCACGCGCGATCTTGGTCGCCTCATCGCCCATTCGTTCCAGATCGGAAATCACTTTCACTGTCGCCATCACATTGCGCAAATCGTTGGCTGCCGGCTGGCGCCGGACGATCAGCTGTGCACAGGCATGATCGAGTTCGACTTCCTGACGATTCACCTGAGCGTCTCCCGCCCGTACCTGTTCGGCCAGCGACAGATCGTTTCTTTCCAGCGCCAGCATCGCGTCGCGGAACTGGTTTTCGACCAGACCGCCCATAAGCAACACCTTCGAGCGGATCCACTCCAGATCCTGATCGTACTGCTTCGAGGAATGCAGCCCCGAAAGCACGGTATTGTCCTGCCCTGCCATTCCGTTCGTTTTCATCTGTTCCATCATCGTGCCCTAACCGAAACGTCCCGTAATATAGTCCTGGGTTTCCTTCCTGTCCGGCTGCATGAAAATCTTTTCCGTCTTGCCGAATTCCACCAGCTGACCCAGATACATGTATGCCGTGTAATCCGAACAGCGTGCACCCTGCTGCATGTTGTGCGTCACGATCGCGATCGTGTACTCGTCTTTCAGTTCGGCGATCAGTTCTTCCACCTTCGCCGTCGAAATCGGGTCCAGCGCAGACGTCGGTTCATCCAGCAAGAGCACTTCCGGTTTCACCGCCACGCACCGCGCGATACACAAACGTTGCTGTTGCCCGCCGGACAAGCTCTGACCGCTTTTGCCCAGCTTGTCTTTCACCTCGTTCCACAACGCCGCCTTTTTCAGCGCCCATTCCACCCGTTCATCCATCTCGCCCCTGGACAAGTCCTCATAAAGGCGCACCCCGAACGCGATGTTTTCGTAAATGGTCATCGGAAATGGCGTCGGTTTCTGGAATACCATCCCGATCCGCGCGCGCAGCATGTTCACATCCACATCGCTGTCGAGAATGTTCTTGTCGCGGAACATGATCCGGCCTTCTGCACGCTGTTTCGGATACAGGTCGTACATCCGGTTCATCGTCCGCAGCAATGTCGATTTTCCGCAGCCGGACGGCCCGATGAAAGCCGTGACCTTCTTGTCATAAATCGGCAGATTCACGTTTTTCAGCCCCTGAAAATCACCGTAATAAAAATTCAGGTTCCGGATATCGATACACGGCTTTTCCACCGCTTCCTGTTTCACTGTCGTCTGTTCTTCCACGATCGTATCCATCAGTGACATGACCATCTGTGCGCTGTCGCCGCCTGTTGCCTGTCTGTCCAAATTGCATTTCATCTTGTGTACTCCCTGATTGCTCAGCCCGCAGCCTTGCGTGCGAAAACGACGCGGGACAGAATATTCAGTCCCAATACGCCCAGTGTGATAATGAATGCGCCACCCCATGCCAGTTCGCGCCAGTTTTCATACGGACTCATGGCGAACTGGTAAATCACGACCGGCAGATTGGCCATCGGCGCGTTCATGTTGGCCGAGAAAAACTGATTGTTCAGCGCGGTGAAAAGCAGCGGCGCCGTTTCGCCGGAAATACGGGCCACCGCCAGCAATACACCGGTCAGCACACCCGCTTTCACCGCCTTCAGACGCACCATGAGCGCAACACGCCAGCGTGGAGCGCCCAGTGCGAAAGCCGCTTCCCTGAGGCTTTCGGGCACCAGATTGAGAAAATTGTCCGTCGTTCTGACAATGACCGGCAGCGCGATCAGCGACAAGGCGAAACTGCCAGCCCAGCCGGAAAAGTGGCCGATATTGGCGACATAAACGGCATAAATGAACAGGCCGATCACAATCGACGGTGCAGAAAGCATGATATCGACCGTAAAGCGGGTGCATTTGCCAAACCAGCTTTTGTCACCATATTCCGCCAGATAGATACCGGCCATAATGCCGACCGGCGCAGTGATCGCCGTCGTCGCCACCACCATCATGACGGTACCGACCAGCGCATTCATCAAACCGCCTCCGTCATTGCCGGGAGCCGGCGTCGTTTCCGTAAAAATCGCCCAGTCGATCGCACCGATACCGTTGACCGCCAGGGTATACAAAATCCAGAACAGAAAAAAAATACCGGATACCATCGCAGAAACCGACAGGAACATGCCCAGCCGGTGGCGCAGATTGCGCCTTGCGACGATGGATGCCGTGGTTTTGCGTCTCATCTTACAAACCTTCCTTTCTCGCCATGCGCAACAGCATCAGTTTCGATGCCGACAGCACGATAAAAGTGATGACGAACAGAATCAGCCCCAACGCGAACAGCGACGACACATGCAATTCCGAACTCGCTTCGGCGAATTCGTTGGCCAACGTCGAAGCGATACTGTTGCCGGGAGCGAAAAGCGAAGCGGACAGGCGGTTTGCGTTGCCGATCACGAAAGTGACCGCCATCGTTTCACCCAGCGCGCGTCCCAGTCCCAGCATGATGCCGCCGACCACCCCGTTGCGCGTGTAATGCAACACGATGTTTTTCATCACTTCCCAGCGGGTGCAACCCAGGGCATAGGCGGATTCCTTCAGAACCGGCGGCACGGTTTCGAACACATCCCGCATGACCGAGGCGATGAACGGAATGATCATGATCGCCAGAATCACCCCGGCCGTCAGCACGCCGATCCCCATCATCGGACCGGTAAACAACAGCGACAGTCCCGGAACAGCGCCCAGCGTCGATTCCAGAAACGGCTGGACATAGTCCGCGAACACCGGTGCCAGAACGAAGAGACCCCACATCCCGAAAATGATGCTGGGAACACCGGCAAGCAATTCGATCGCCGTACCCATCGAACGGCGCAGCCAGACCGGGCACAATTCCGTCAGAAACAGCGCGATACCGAAACTCAACGGTACCGCGATCAGCAATGCGATCAGCGATGTGACCAAGGTGCCGAAAATCGCGATCGCCGCGCCGTACACTTCATTGACCGGGTCCCATTCCACCATCGTCACGAAACCCGGCCCGAATTCACGGAAAGCCGGAACGGCGCTGATCAGCAACGATACGATGATGCCCGCCAACACCATCAGAACCGTCAGCGCGAAAAGAAACGTCAGGCCATGGAAGACCCCGTCCTGCCAGCGCTGACGCCGGCCGATAGCCAGCATCCGTTCCGATACGGAACCCGTCATGCTTTCCCCGTTTTCCGCGGTGGTCGCGGAAACTTCCTTTTTCATTGCAGAAACCGGCATACTCATCGGATTTTGCCTTTTCATTTCATCGTTTCCCGTTTGAAAACCGCTTCCGTATGAGAACGGAAGCGGTTACCCGCAACATCCATGTCTTTCACCGTGAACATCGCTGTGCAAACGTCCTCTTGCTGATTCACTTCCATACCGGCTGTCCGCTTGTACCGGACAAATCCGTTTTCCAGGATTTTTCAACCATCTGGACAACCGCCGACGGCAAGGCGACATAGTCCAGACCGGATGCCATTGCGCCACCGTTTTTGAAAGACCAGTCGAAGAATTTCAGCACTTCCGCACCCTTGGCCGGATCATCCTGGACTTTTTGCATCAGAATGAAAGACGCGCCGGTGATCGGCCAGCCGGACTGGTTCGTCAGGATCACGCCGAAACCCGGTGCCGACTTCCATGGCGCACCGGCGGCCGCCTGTTTGAACGAGGCGTCGTCCGGCATGACGAACTGGCCGTTTTTGCCTTTCAACTGCGTATAGGCGATATTGTTCTTTTTTGCATAGGCGTATTCCACATAACCGATCGCACCGCGGATACGCTGGACATTGGCGGCGACGCCTTCGTTACCCTTGCCACCGACACCGGTCGGCCATTTCACCGCCGTTCCCGCACCGACTGTCTGTTTGAATTCCGGGCTGACTTTCGAAAGATAGTCCGTCCACAAAAACGAAGTGCCCGAACCGTCGGCACGATGTACGACCGTAATGGACGAAGCCGGCAGATTCAGACCCGGATTCATCGCCGAAATTTTCGCATCGTTCCACTTCGTGATTTTTCCCAGATAAATGTCCGCCAGCACATCGCCTGACATCTTGAGCTGGCCAGCCTTGACGCCATCCAGATTGACGATCGGCACCACCCCCCCCAGAATGGCCGGGAACTGTACCAGACCGGCAGCCTTGAGATCATCGGCTTTCAGCGGCATATCCGATGCACCGAAATCGACGGTTTTCGCCTTGATCTGTTTGATACCGCCACCGGAACCGATCGCCTGATAATTCAGCCGGGTACCGGTTTTCGCCTTGTAGGCTTCGGCCCACTTGGCGTAAATCGGATAAGGGAAGGTCGCACCGGCCCCCGTGATATCGGCGGCCGATACGCTGGCACAAATGAAAGCGGATGCTGCCATCAGGGATAATTTGCCCAGAAAAGAAACTCTCATACAATTCCTCACATGTTTGAAAAAATCGGTACGATCACACTGTAAACAGCCAATATGACCGTTTTGTTACAAACAGGTAAAAACGCCCGGCATACCCACCGCGATTTCCGGCCGGTATTTGGGCCACGCGCGCAAATCGGTTAAACTGCCGCATCCATCAGACAATCCATCCGCCGACGGCGGGACGCACCACCATGTCCAAAAAAGTATTCATCAAGACTTTCGGCTGCCAGATGAACGAGTACGACTCCGGCAAGATGGCCGATCTGTTGCAGGCCGAGGAAAACTACACCCGCACCGACAATCCCGAAGAGGCCGACCTGATTCTGCTAAACACCTGTTCCGTGCGCGAAAAGGCACAGGAAAAAGTTTTTTCCGATCTGGGACGTTTCAGAAAACTGCGCCAGAACAACCGCGATCTGGTCATCGGCGTTTCCGGTTGCGTGGCCTCTCAGGAAGGCGAGGCGCTCATCAAACGCGCTCCGTACGTCAATCTCGTTTTCGGCCCGCAAACCCTGCACCGTCTGCCGAAAATGCTTCATGACTTCGAAAAAACGGGCCAGCCGCAAATCGATATCAGTTTTCCGGAAATCGAAAAATTCGATTACCTGCCGCCCGCCCGCGTCGAAGTGCCGACCGCCTATGTATCCATCATGGAAGGATGCAGCAAATATTGCAGTTACTGCATCGTCCCCTACACCCGCGGCGCCGAAGTCTCGCGCCGTTTCGAGGATGTCCTGACCGAAGTCGCCTCGCTGGCCGAACAGGGCGTAAAAGAAATCACGCTGCTGGGCCAGAATGTCAATGCCTACCGTGGCGCCATGGAAGACGGCAGCATCGCCGACTTCGCCATGCTCATCGAATACATCGCCGAAATCCCCGGCATCGAGCGCATCCGTTTCGTGACCAGCCATCCCAGGGAATTCACCCAGCGTCTGATCGACGTCTATGAACGGGTACCGCAACTGGTCGATCACCTCTACCTGCCGGCACAACACGGTTCCGACAGGATTCTGGCCGCCATGAAACGCGGCTATACCGCACTGGAATACAAATCCATCATCCGGCGGCTGAAAGCCATCCGTCCCGATCTGCTGGTTTCCAGCGACTTCATCGTCGGCTTCCCCGGCGAAACGGATGCCGACTTCGACGCCATGATGAAACTGATCGACGACATCGGCTTCGACAACAGTTTCAGCTTCCTTTACAGTCCGCGCCCCGGCACACCGGCCGCGTCGCTCCCGATGGACATCCCGCTGGACGTGCGCAAGGACCGCCTGCAACGGCTTCAGGAAAAAATCGACGGCCAGACCCGCCATTACAACCGCCTGATGGTCGGCAGCGTCCAGAAAGTGCTGATCGAATCCGTATCGCACAAGGGCGGCTCGCAAGTACAGGGAAAAACCGGCAACAACCGGGTCGTGCATATCCCTGTGGAAGGCGATCCGGCGGCACTGATCGGCCAGATGAGAGATGTGCGCATCACCGAAGCGGCCAATTTTTCCCTGCGCGGTGAACTGGCCGATGCCTGACCGCACTGACCTGAAACACACACCGGCACGAAAAACCGGAACAAAATCCGAACATGCGCCTACAATAGATATATTTTCCGTATCAAGAACGGAGCGATCGTGAAAAACAAGAACAAGGACAATCCGAACATCCTGTATTACACGCCGGAACCGGTCGATAACGACAGGCTGGCCAATCTGTGCGGCCCGCTGGATGAAAACCTGCGCCAGATACAGGCGGCACTGGATATCGAAATCGTGCGCCGTGGCGGCAATTTCATCATCAGCGGCAAAAACGCGGGAACCGGACTCCAGATCATCGAAGATTTCTACGCCGTCGCCGACAAGCCCGTCATGGTCAACGACATCCAGCTGGCGCTGGTCGAACAGCGCGCCATCAACAACAATCTGGCGGCCGGCATGCCCGCCGCCACGCTGGCCGAAGCGGAAATGACCAATCCGGTACTCAAGACGCGACGCAGCGATTTGCGCGGACGCACGCCACGGCAAGTCGATTACCTCAAGGCCATTCTGGAACACGACATCACGTTCGGCATCGGTCCTGCCGGTACCGGCAAGACCTATCTGGCTGTCGCCTGCGCCGTCGATGCCATGGAACGCGATGCCATCTCCAGGATCATCCTGACCCGTCCGGCCGTCGAAGCCGGCGAACGGCTGGGCTTTCTGCCGGGCGACCTGGCACAGAAAGTCGATCCGTACCTGCGCCCCCTGTACGACGCGCTTTACGATCTGCTCGGATTCGAGCGGACGCAAAAGTGCTTTGAAAAACAGACTATCGAAATCGCGCCGCTGGCCTACATGCGTGGCCGGAC
Source organism: Oxalobacter paeniformigenes (assembly GCF_027158465.1). Taxonomy (NCBI): domain Bacteria; kingdom Pseudomonadati; phylum Pseudomonadota; class Betaproteobacteria; order Burkholderiales; family Oxalobacteraceae; genus Oxalobacter; species Oxalobacter paeniformigenes. Next base: position 354,509 of record NZ_JAMKYL010000001.1, on the reverse strand, counting down.
GCTCAATCATGCTTTCATCATTCTGGACGAGGCGCAAAACACCACGCCTGAACAGATGAAAATGTTTCTGACCCGTATCGGGTTCGGCAGCAAGGCTGTCATCACGGGCGACATCACCCAGATCGACTTGCAGCGCAACCAGAAAAGCGGTTTGGTCGATGCACTGAACGTCCTGAAAGACGTGCGCGGCATCGCCTTTTCGCAATTCACCAGCGCCGATGTCGTCCGTCACCCGCTGGTCGCCCGCATCGTCGATGCCTACGAAACGGCCGACAAACGTCAGCGAACCGCGAAAGCGGCTGCTGACGCAGCGCCTGATACATCAGGTTCCGGTGAAGAAACCGTACCCGAACCGAAAGAAACATCCCGAAAGAAAACCGCCAGCAAGACCGAAACAAAATGACTACACGCCCACGCCTGTCCCTGTCCGTCCAGTATCCCGATGCGCGTCTGAAAGACATCATCACGCGCCAGAAATTGCGCCGTTGGGTCACCGCCGCGCTGCAAATGCCGGCTGAAATCACCCTGCGCTTCGTCGATGCCGAAGAAGGACAGGCCCTGAACCGCGATTACCGTGGCAAGGATTACGCCACCAACGTACTGACCTTCCCGTACGATGAACCCGAAATTTCCGGACCGGATGCCTTTGCCGCCGATGAAGAAACCGACGACGAGGCCACCGTCACCCAGGACGACATGCCGCCTGCGGAAGCAGCACAGCAAACCGCACGTGCCGACATCGTGCTCTGTACCGACGTGCTGGAACGTGAAGCGCAGGAACAGGCCAAATCGCTGGACGCCCATGCCGCCCATCTCGTCGTCCACGGCACCCTGCACGCGCAGGGATACGACCACATCACCGACGAAGAAGCACAGGAAATGGAAACGCTGGAAACGAAAATACTGGCGAAACTGGGTTACCCCGATCCATACAAATAAACCGCCGCGCCGTTTCCCATCCGTTTTTATCAGATACCGCAAGGTCCCATACCTTGCGGTGTTTTCACGATACCTGACCTTTTCCGGATTCTTCAACAGTATCGGCAAGCGCCGACAATGCCTTGAGCGAGAGATTGTCGGCATTTTTCCACTCGTCCAGCCCGTTGGCATTGCGTCCCAGAATCACGGAAGCGGCATAGCTTGGCGAAGTGAAGCGCACATCCTCGGTAAACACGGCGAAATCGCCCTCACGCTTCAAAACGCCGTTTTCCAGCAGGGCCGCACGCCGCCGTTTCCATGAATCCGGCAAATAATCCGCTTCATCCATGGATGCCTGCGATCCCGCAAGAACCACGAAACCTTCCGAAGTCTGGACGGCTTCGGCATCGATCTTGCGGCTGCGCAAATGCAACCGGTTGGCTTGCGTACGCTTGCCGACATTCGGCTTTTCAAAAATATCCAGGCCCGCCAACGGCAGGATACTGCGCAAATACCCCAGAAAAAGTTCCGTATCCGCCTGGTCGGATTCCGCCAGAGAAGGCAACTGCGGCATATTGCCGTTTTCCAGACGACACAGTTTCCGTTCTTTCGCCAGCGACACCAGCCGGCTTTCCAGATACTGGATATGCGCCTTGTTCAGACTCTTGTCCTTGGCGGAAAACACGACGGCGAATTCCCAGAAAGCCTTTTTCGGGTCGCTGTAATGCGACTTCAGCCGCTCGGAAACCGGATCGCCTTCCCCGATATAAACCGTCGGCAACGAACCGTCTTCCGGCCTGTCGAACAGCAGATAGACGCCTGCCTGAGCCAGTTCGCCTCGCCGGATGGCTTCCTGAAAACCGCTCCTGCTGAACACCACCCCGACGCCGGTCCAGTTCGCACGCTCCATGATACGCAACCCGTTCGGCTCTCCCGAAGGCAAAAAAATCCTGATCGAATAAGGTGTTGCCATGCCTCGCTTCCTGTCTTGTCCACCGCCTGACGTTCCGATCTTTCGCCACGCCACGAACACTTCAAAAAATCCGAACCAACCTTCCGATGATCTTCCGTTTCATTCGCTGTTACACTTGCCTTACGATACTGCAAGACCAACACAGCCAAATACGTTCATTGTATGGGAAAACTGATCGTCAAGGCGGCACTGTCTGTCTTCATCTGCTGTCTGATCTATGAATTTTGCGACATCGGTACGGGGGTTCCCTTTTACTCCGGTATTGCAGCCATCATCTGTCTGCAACCGGAAATCAGAAACACCTTCCGGGTCGGCCTGAATCGTACCATCGGTACCCTGATCGGCGGTTTCACCGGCATGGCGGCGCTCTTCGTCATCCGTGCCTTCAGTATTTTCCGTCTGCCGTCCCTGCAATATCTGCTGATCTCGCTGTGCATTGTCCCGTTGATGTATATCGCCAAAGCCATCAAGAAAAACCCGCTTTCTGCCGTTTTGCGGAAAAACGACCAGCGAAGACTGCTTTCGATCGCCCCGCTTGTTTTCTTTGCGGACTTCATGCGCAAAAGCGCCCTGACCAACATCACCTGCGTCGCTTTCCTGTCGGTCACCATCACACACGGTGCCGACACCAGTATTTCCGGTTTTGCCATGAACCGTATTCTCGATACCCTGATCGGCGTATTCGTCTCGTTCTTCATCAATCTCCTGCCCATGGGACATCAGGTCACCACCGTGCATCACGACGACATCCAGGTTGAATGATACCGCTCCCTCCCCTTTATCGCCTTGCCTGCCTGCAAATGAAAACGCAGGCGGCCATCCGGAAATTTTCAAAACAAAAACACAGATCAAGAGATTTGAAAAAACTTTTGGCTAATATAGGAAGACCACGTACAGAACCTGACCATTATGGGAATCGTCATAATCAAGGCGGCTGTATCCGTTTTCATTTGCTGCCTGATTTACCTGTTTTTCAATATCGGTACCGGGGCGCCCTTCTATTCGGCGATCGCGGCGGTCATCTGTGTTCAGCCTGAAATCAAAAGCACCTTCCGTATCGGCCTGAACCGCACTATCGGCACCCTGATCGGCGGTTTCACGGGTATGCTGGCGCTGTTCGTCATCCGCGGCATATCGCTGGAATCGCATCCGGTCTGGGCCAACCTGTTGATTTCCGCCTGCATCATCCCCCTGATGTATATGGCCGAGATCGTCAAGCGCAAGCCGCGCATCCCCTTTACCGGCGTATCCGAGCAGAAAATCCCGCTGCCGATCGCACCGTTCAAATACCTGGCCGATTTCATGCGGAAAAACGCCCTGACCAACATCACTTGCATCGCCTTTTTGTCCGTCACGATCACGCATGGTGCCGACACCAGCATCTCCGGATTCGCCATCAACCGCATGATCGACACCCTGATCGGCGTGTTCGTTTCCTTTTTCATCAACATCATTCCGTTCAGACCGGCACATGAAATGAAAGACAACGATATCGGGGCCACCGAACATTCCTGCGGCTGTCATCGCTGTCACCACAGCACGCCGCCTGCCCCCGGTCGCGATCCGCGCAGCCGCTATATCCATCTTTCCATCCGTTCGCACACGGATACCGGCGACAAGGCAAATCCGGGCGGCAACCGCACACGCGACAAAAACGACAACGCAGACTGAAGAACTTCCCCTTCCATCGCCCCGCCTGGCAAACCTTCGTGCATCCTGCCTTTTCGCTTCACGACAGTGGCATGTTGACAGTTCGTGCCCGACTCCAGAAACCCGCATGGCAAATCCGAGACAATGCCGCAAGACCTGCATTTGGTCTTGTCGTGTCCGGATGCTAGAATCGTATTTTGCCGGTTTCCACGGACAATCCCGATCCGTGCACGGCGAATCCTATTGTTTTGCAGGTATCCATGACCGACTACACTTCCTGGCAAATTATCGGACGGGGTACGGAACGTACCTGTTACCGCCATCCAGAAGACGCGACACGATGCGTCAAGATCGCACGCAGCGACCGTACCAAGCAGACGTTGCGCGAGATCGGCTACTTCAGTTATCTCTCCGGAAAAGGTGTACCCTTCGAGCATATTCCCAGGTTTTACGGAAAAGTCCGCACTTCCGACAGCGTCGGCATCGAACAGGAACTGGTCGTCGACCGGATCGCGACCGACGCTTCTGGCCAGGCCATGGAAACTTCGCCGAGCAAAACCATAGACCAGTATTTTTCATCGCCGAGAACCCCTGACGAAATCGCCGCTTTCTGGCAGGCGATCGGCGAACTGAAAGAATGGCTGCTGAAATACAATGTTCTCGCGCTGGGCATCGACCACAACAATGTCGTCGTCAACCGTGCAGCCGATGGTGGCATTCGCCTCATCCTGATAGACGGCGTCTATGACACAGAATGGTTTCCAGTCTCGAAATACATCCCCTTTTTCGGGCGCAAAAAAATCCTGCGACGCTGGGCACGTTTCATGGAAAAATTGCACGACCGGTATCCACAACTGTTCGCTGCCTGAAGCGCATATTTTACGTATTCATCACCTGCCGTTACAATAATGGCATTTGTATCCCATTTCCGTGCAGCGATACCTCTCTGGAAAAACCGCCGTCGATACCGACGATAACCTCACCAGCATCTCACATCATGATCGACTACACCACCTGGCCCGTTGTCGGAAAAGGGATGGAACGAACCTGTTACCTGAACCCTGATGACCCGTCACGTCTGGTCAAGATCAGTCTGGCTGGCAATACCCGGCAAACACAACGAGAAATCCGGTATTTCCGCTTTCTGCTCGATCGTGGCGTTCCGTTCGACCATATCCCGAAATTCTATGGTGAAATACACGGCGACGGATTCATAGGCTTCGAACAGGAATATGTGCGTGATTTTCCCTGCCAGAAAACAGGAAACGCTCCCGCCATCTCCCTGCTGCAATATCTGTCTTCCGCGCTGTCGCAGGAACAGATACAGGAACTTCAGGTGGCACTCGATGAACTGAAAGCCTATCTGCTGTGCTACAACATCATCCCCAATGATCTGGGTGCCGACAACATCGTCGTCAAACGCATGCCGTCCGGCATCCGTCTCGTTCTCATCGACGGATTCGGCAGTACGGAACTGATTCCCGCCTCGATTTTCATCCGCTTCATCGGCAACCGGAAAATCATCCGGAAATGGGAAAAATTCCTCCGGAGAACGCGCGAACGGTTTCCGAAAATCAATATCCGGTAACTGCCATTCCGACGGAAATGCGCCGAAAATCCATGGAACTTCGGCCAAATCTTTAAAAATTGTTACAACACATACATCCCGTTTTTTTATGTGCTAGATTGGATCATAAAGGAAGTGAGCATACGCCAGACCGCCCCTGTCCGGGCGGATTGCTGACAACTGGAGGATCTGCCATGAAAAAAACGCCCTTTTTCCATTCGGCCTCTTCCGCCCGTTTTCTTTCCGGAACGGCGGCGCCGGTTGCGTTTGTCTTGGCCGGCTGCATTTTCGGCACCTCCTGTATCGCCGGAACCCCGGTCTCTGACGATACGCCGTCTGCCACCACCGCACAAACCGGTCATTTTGCCGCATTCGACTGGCAAAACCGTACGCCTTTTATCGCAACCGCCGCACAAACCGTCCAGAAGGCACCGGTATCCGGCAAAACCGGCCGGAAAACGGCACATCGCAAGACAGCCCGTCAGGCCAGTCCTGCTGTCATACACGCCGCCATGCAGACATCCGGCACGACACAGGTCTCCCCCGGAATGTTCAGCGATGAGACCGTACCCGTACAGTCACTGAAAAACGACGCCTTGCCGGCCATCCGTATGAACACAACGGAAAATCCGGCGGATGCCGCAAGCTACGCCACGCCCATGCAAAAAGGCTACGCCGTCGGCCCGGCGCGCTTTTCGGTCAATTACGAAAAAGCCAATGACAAAAGCCGTGAACGCACCACAGAGCTTCTGAACGGCAAGGCGACATACGACATCGCAAACAGCGATCTCATCGAAACACCGGCGGAACGCGACAACCTGCATCTCGGCATGGAATACGATACCGGCAACGGTCGCGTCAATGCCGCCATGAATCTTGTCCGCATCAGGGATCCGAAAAGCGGCGCTCCATCCGGAAACGATGATGACTCGGCCGATTTGAGAACCTTCACTATCGGTTATACCTACGATGCATCGGATACCACCTCGTTTTACGGCATGGTGGCACATACCGATTACGACAGCGACGCCTTGCGCGGATACGGACGTGGCGATACCGAAAACGACAGCGTCACCGGTTTTCAGGTCGGTGTGACGCACCGTTTCTAGCCGGCCGTCGGCATGCCGACGGCATCCGCTCGCCAGATCATTGACCGCCCTTTCCATGACGGCCATGCCGGATCGTGCCGCTTCCATTCGCCTGCAATACGTGTTTTCCCGCTTGCCGCCTGTCCTGTCACCCCGTTTCTGTCGGCAAAAAGAAACGGGAAAGCCCTGCGTTCAGGGCTTTCAGGATATCGGCCTAGCCGCCGGTATCCTGACGGAGTACCATAAGGACAAGTGTGGCACCCGTATGGCGAACAAGCCCGGTCTGCCTCCGCAAGCGGCCGTGATGGCCTTGTGACCGAACTTTTCACAGGAGAACACCAAATGGAAATCGTCATCCGGTTCTTGCAGGAAAATCCCGTCCAGTTCCTCGCCACCATCGGTATGGACGGAAAACCCAGAGTACGGCCATTCAAGTTCCGCCTCGAATCCGACGACAGGCTCTGGTTTTGCACCAGCAACCGAAAAGATGTCTACAAGGAACTGATACACCATCCGTCTGTCGAACTGACGACCGCCTCCCCCGAAGAAGCATGGATCCGATTGAGCGGAGATGTCGTCTTCGAGAACAACATTTCCATCAAGCAGAAAATGCTCGATAACGACGAAAGTCTCCGCGAAGAATACCGCAGTGCCGACAATCCGGTTTTCGAAGTGTTTTATCTCGATCACGCAGTCGCCACCATCGCTGCCTTTTCCGGTTTGCCTCCCAAAAAGTTTTTCCTCTGAATTGAAAACGCATACCCGGTCATATCGCCTCCTGCACCTGCTGTTTTGTGCAGCGCTCCTGCACACACCATAACCGGCCCTTACACGGAAAAATTATGCAGACAACAGTAACATATTGATTTTCAATAAAAAATATATTGAAAAAAGCTGGCACGCAATATGCTTTATCACGAGCATGAGCAGTTGCCGGTAACAGTGTGTCTCATGTGAGTCCCCAAAATCCCGTCAACTGACCATTCAGGCATTATGTTTTCAGGAGACGATCATGAACAAAACACTTTGCTCGCTGGCAGTCATGACAACACTGTGCGGTATGGCACACGCCCAGTCGAATGTCACCCTATACGGTTTGCTCGATACCGGACTGGTCAAGGAAACCGGCTCTGATCTCAATATGTCGCAATGGAACAGCAGCCGTATCGGCTTTAAAGGAACCGAAGATCTCGGTAACGGCTACCAGGCGACCTTCCAGCTCGAAAAACGCTATTTCGTCAACAACGGCACCATCAACGGAACCGAATGGGAAGGTGCATCCAATGTCGGTTTGTCTGGTCCCTTCGGTTCCGTCCGGCTTGGGCGCGTCAATGAACTGGAAACCGAAAGTTTCCGCCGACTTGACCCATTCAACGAAGAAGGCATCGCCAGTATGTTGTTAAGCACCCTGCACTTCAACCGGATCAGCAACACCATCCGTTACGACTCTCCGGTTTACCGGAATTTTTCCGTCAATGCCAGCTATACACTCGGTACCAATACCGACCGTGACTCACGGGACAGCTACGGCAACCTGCTCAAGACCAACGGTGCGGACAACGACGGATTCGCCGTCAGTCTCAATTACGACAACGGTCCGATACTATTGCTTGCCAACTTCAGCCGCCTGTCCGATTCCGACAACTCCTTCATCTGGAGTCTGGGCGGCCAATACCGGTTCGGCCCCTTCAAGACCTCGCTGGGCTACGAACAGACACGCGACAACGGCTGGAAACCCCATGCCACCGGCTCATCCTACGCCAACAAATACGAAGGTGTCCGTTCACGTCAAGACAACTACATCCTGTCAGGCGAATATGCAACCGGCCCACACAAAGTCGCAGCCGCTTTCAACTACATGAAGATCCGGGACATACGTCGTGAAAGCGGCAGTTCGGACGACAGCCTGTTTCTGGGCAACTATGATTCCGGCGATGCCCGCAAATACAGCATCGGTTATTTTTACAGCCTCTCCAAACGGACCACCCTGTATGGACAACTGGCATATACCGACTTCGAGGACAAAACCCTGGCACGCTTTTTCCGTGGCGAAACCTTCAGCGGCGACAGCGTCACCGGCATATCCCTCGGTATCAACCATCTTTTCTGACGCATAAACAGTGCGGGTTCTCCGTAACCCGCGCTCCTGTGCGTTTTCATTCCCCCCATCGCTCCGCCAACGGCATGCGGTTTACCGGCAACATTTCCCCCCACTTTGCGTTTGCCGGAACAAAAAAACAGCATCGACGGCCATCCTGTCATGATGCCGTCACAGAAAACCGTTGAGATAGGCACAGGCGCAAAAAACGCCTGAAAACACAACAATCACTCATGATTATCTGGAGCGAACAATGAAAAAAACATGGCTTGCCCTCTCGCTGGCAACGGTTTTCACTGGCACTGCCTGTGCGCAGAGCAACGTCACCATCTACGGGGTGCTCGATACCGGCTATATCAAGGAAACCGGTTCCGATTTGCAAATGGGCGAATGGAACGACAGCCGGATCGGTTTCAAGGGAACCGAAGATCTCGGCGGCGGTTACAAAGCGACATTCCAGCTGGAACAACGGCTTGATCTGTGGGATGGCAAAGGCAGCGATCCTGAATGGGAAGGCGCCTCCAACCTCGGGTTGTCCGGTCCGTTCGGTCGTGTCCGCTTCGGCCGCATGAACGAAATCGAAACGGAAAGTTTCCGGCGGCTCGACCCGTTCAACCAGGAAGGCGTCGGCAGTATGATGAAAGGTACGCAACGTACCAGCCGTATCGGCAATGTCGCCCGTTACGATTCGCCGAGCCTTTCGGGTTTCCGCGTTTCGCTGGGCTACTATCTCGGCCAGAACACCCAGCATGTCGATGACGACGTTACCCGCAACCGTGCAGACAACGACGGCTACGCCATCGGTCTGAACTATGACAACGGCCCGCTGTTGCTGCTGGCGAACTACAGCCGTCTGTCCGACTCAAACGATTCCTGGGTCTGGAGTCTGGGCGGATCTTACCGCTTCGGTCCCGTCAAGATCGGTCTGGGCTATGAAAGAACCGAAGACAAGGGCTGGAAAATGGGCGAAGCCAGCAACAAGCTCGACGCCTCGGAATCCAGACAGGACAACTGGATTCTCTCCGGTGACTACCAGAGTGGCCCGCACCGCATCGGCGCTTCGCTGAACTGGATGAAAGTCAGGGACGTCAGGAACTCCGGTCTGGCTTACTGGGACAATCATGACTCAGGCGATGTCAAGAAATACAGTGTCGGTTATTTTTACAGTCTGTCCAAACGTACCACCCTGTACGGCCAGCTGGCCTATTCCGATTTCGAGGATGAGGCCGTCGCACAGTTCTTCCGCGGAAGAAGTTTCGAAGAAGACGGCGTAACCGGTGTCCAGATCGGTATCAACCACAAATTCTGACCGGCCATCACGGCATGAACGGCGCCGAAAACCTGTTTTTTCCGGACATCGTCCACCGCAGCGGATATGGCACGGACGACAGGCAAAGCCCGTTCATCTCCCCATGCGTCCTTGCCGCCATGATACCGATACACGGCAGCGACGCATAAAAACAACATCCCTTCCCGCAAATATTCTCCAGTTGGTATTTTCTCAAACCGGCACATCCCTTGATTGACGATCATGACAGACAAAAAGTGATATACGCTGTAATCGCCCCATGCACTGCCGCCCGACTTTCACACCATCCGGAGAAACCATGAAAAAAACCTCACTTGCATTGCTTCTGGCCGCCCTGTCGGCCACGACATCCGCCATGGCACAATCGCACCTGACCATTTACGGCGTCGTCGATACCGGTATTGCCAGACAGACCGGCAAAGATACCTACATGACGCACAATTACGAAAGCAGTCTCGGCTTTATGGGTACGGAAGATCTTGGCGGAGGCTACAAAGCCATGTTCCAGCTGGAACACCGGCTCAATCTCAACGACGGAACGGTCTATGGCGGCAACCCTGACGTCGACTGGTACGGCGGCGCCAACGTCGGCATCGGCACCCCATTCGGAACATTCCGTATCGGTCGTGTGGACGAATTGCCGACAGAAACCCTGCGTACCTTCGACCCGTTCAACCAGGACAGTATCGCCAGCATGACCCTGTCCACCCAGCGTTCATCACAGATCGACAATACGCTGCGCTACGACAGTCCCAACCTGTCCGGATTCCAGATCGGTGCGACATACAGTCTGGGCAAAAACACAAAAGGCAACGATAACAGTGCCTTTGCGCTGGCAGGCGCCGACAACGACGGCTATGCCGGTTCCGTTCTGTACGACAACGGTGTCGTCGCCCTGCTCGGCAACTGGAGCCGGCTGGCCGATTCCAACCGATCTTTCGTCTGGAATCTGGGCGGCGCCTATACCTGGGGCGACCTCAGAATTTCGCTGGCCTATGAAAAAACGCACGACAGGGGCTGGTACAACGCCGAACGCTCGCTTTCCGAAAACAGCGGTGTGGCGGAATCCACGCTCATCAACGGCGTGGCCTCCAAAATGGACAACTGGATTCTCGGCCTGAACTACAAGGTCGGCCCCGGCACGTTCAAGGCCGCCTTCAACTACGTCAAGGTCAAGGACGTACACGGCATGAGTGCGGCCGACGGCGGTGCCTACTGGGACAGCAACAGTTCGGCAGACCTGAAAAAATATGCACTCGGTTACACCTACGATCTTTCCAAACGGACTTCGCTTTACGGTATGGTGGCCTATACCGACTATGAAAACGGCGCCATTTCCGCTTTCTTCAACGGCAGCGGCTACGATGAAGAACACGTCACCGGCATCCAGCTTGGCATGACACACACTTTCTGATTTCATTCGCCGGATGGTTCGCCGTCCCTTGCGGCATGCCATCCGGCAAAAACATCCACCCCGCATCGCCGTTTGCGACGCGAAAAATTCCCGCCAGGTCACCGAACTGTTGTTTTACGGTTTCATAATGCCTGCCGAAAGCCGATCGGAAATGCAAAACAGCGCAGATCACGTATAATTCCGGTCACAATTTCCGGCATGTCCGAATATTCTGAAAACCGTGTCATAACAACAGGATAGCAGCTGCCTTTTCCCTACCGTACACACTTGGAGATCGCGATGAAATTTCGCTTTCCTATCGTCATCATCGACGAAGACTACCGTTCCGAAAATTCTTCCGGACTGGGTATCCGTGCCCTTGCCAAGGCCATGGAAGACGAAGGCATGGAAGTGCTGGGTGTCACCAGTTATGGCGACCTGTCGCAATTCGCGCAACAACAGTCGCGTGCATCGGCATTCGTGCTTTCCATCGACGACGAGGAATTCGGCAGCGGCACCCGTGAGGAAATCGACCAGGCGCTCAAACCCTTGCGTTCTTTCGTCACCGAAATCCGCAGCAAAAACGCCGACATTCCGATTTACCTGTACGGCGAAACCCGCACATCCCGACATATTCCGAACGATCTGCTGCGCGAACTGCACGGCTTCATCCACATGTTCGAGGACACGCCGGAATTCGTCGCACGACACATCATCCGAGAAGCGAAAACCTACCTTGACGGACTGGCTCCGCCATTCTTCCGCGCCCTGATGCACTACGCGCAAGACGGTTCCTACTCCTGGCACTGCCCCGGACACTCCGGCGGTGTGGCTTTTCTGAAATCGCCGATCGGCCAGATGTTCCACCAGTTTTTCGGTGAAAACATGCTGCGTGCCGACGTCTGCAATGCCGTCGAGGAACTGGGCCAGCTGCTGGACCATACCGGCCCCGTCGCGCAAAGCGAACGCAATGCCGCCCGCATTTTCAACGCCGACCATTGCTACTTCGTCACGAACGGCACGTCCACGTCCAACAAGATCGTCTGGCATTCCACCATCGCCAGCGGCGACATCGTCGTCGTGGACCGAAACTGCCACAAATCGATTCTGCATGCCATCATCATGACCGGCGCCATTCCGGTTTTCCTGATGCCGACACGCAACCATTACGGCATCATCGGCCCGATTCCGAAAGACGAATTCAGACCGGAAAACATCAAAAAGAAAATCGAGGCCAACCCGTTCGCACGCGATGCCGTCAACAAGAAACCGCGTATCCTCACGATCACGCAATCGACCTACGACGGCATCATCTATAACGTCGAAACGATCAAGACCATGCTCGACGGGGAAATCGACACCCTGCATTTCGATGAAGCCTGGCTGCCGCACGCCGCGTTCCACGATTTCTATCGCGACATGCACGCCATCGGGCCATATACTCCGCGTGCACGCAAATCCGTGATCTTCTCGACCCAGTCCACGCACAAACTGCTGGCCGGTCTGTCGCAGGCGTCCCAGATTCTCGTCAAGGAATCCGAAGAGGTCAAACTCGACCAGAACATCTTCAACGAATCCTTTTTGATGCACACGTCCACTTCGCCGCAATACGCGATCATCGCATCCTGCGATGTGGCGGCCGCCATGATGGAACCGCCGGGCGGAACCGCACTGGTCGAGGAATCCATCCTCGAGGCGCTGGACTTCCGACGCGCCATGAAAAAGATCGAAAAGGAATGGGGCAAAGACTGGTGGTTCGAAGTCTGGGGACCGGAAGATTTCGCCGAGAACGGCATCGGCCAGCGCGAAGACTGGATCCTCAAGGCCGAGGACAACTGGCACGGCTTCGGCGACATCGCGCCGGGATTCAACATGCTCGACCCGATCAAGGCCACCGTCATCACGCCCGGACTGTCTCTGGCGGGTGAATTCGAGGCGACCGGCATCCCCGCTTCCATCGTCAAGATGTATCTGGCGGAAAACGGCATCATCGTCGAAAAATGCGGCCTGTACAGCTTCTTCATCATGTTCACCATCGGCATCACCAAGGGCCGCTGGAACACACTGGTCACCGCGCTCCAGCAATTCAAGGACGACTACGACAAGAACCAGCCGATCTGGCGTATCCTGCCGGAATTTTCCGCTGCACATCCGCGTTACGAACAATTCGGCCTGCGCGATCTCTGCCAGAAAATCCACGATTTCTACCGTGAAAACGACGTGGCCCACCTGACCACCGACATGTATCTGTCGAACATGGTACCGGCCATGAAACCGTCGGACGCCTACGCCAAGATGGCGCACCGCGAAATCGAACGGGTACCGATCGACGAACTCGAAGGCCGTGTCACCGCCATCCTGCTCACCCCCTATCCGCCGGGTATTCCGCTGCTGATTCCGGGTGAACGGTTCAACCGGACGATCGTCGATTATCTGAAATTCGCACGCGATTTCAACGACCGCTTCCCGGGTTTCGAAACCGACGTTCACGGACTGATCCGCCAGCAAAACAGCAACGGCAAATGGGAATATTTCGTCGATTGCGTCAAAAAGGAATGTGTCTGACCTGAAAACGGCAACCGAACAAAAAAGACGGGGTTTCCCCGTCTTTTTTTTGCGACCGTCACACCTGTCTTACCGCCGGTTCGTTGCGGCATTCTCCATCCAGCCGTATTTTTCGAAAATCGCGCGGCCCTCTTCCGATGTGATGAAACGGTAAAAACCTGCCGCAGCGTCGTTTTTCTGTCCTTCGCGCGTCAACGCGATATCCATCGGCCGATAGACGCGATATTCCGGTTCCACCGGTACGATCTCACCGTCACCGGGATTACTGATTCCCCAGATATTGAATACCAGCCAGGCATCGAAACTGCGGTCATCCAGCCATGTCTGTCTGGCGGCTCCGGTATTGGGCGCGAAAAAACCGATATTTTCACGAACGGCCCTGACCGTGGCGATATTGCCCAGACGTCCCGCAATATCTTCCCACATACCGACCTGACCGGCTCCGTGTGTCACCAGAATCTTCACCTTCTTGCCGGCCAGATCCGCCAGACCCTGAATATTCCGTGGATTGCCCTGACGCACCAGAATGGCCGCCGGACGCAGATAAACCGGCATCACCGTTTCCGGCACGATCTGTTCACCGAACAACTTGCAGAAATCCGACATCATGGCCTCGGAACCGGAATAAATCATATCCGCATTCTGTCTTGCGCCGTTTTCCCATTTCGGCGTCGGCCCGGCCTGAACGACTACCTGCACACCGTTCTTCTTTCCGTATTCCGCAGCGGCGGCCTTCATGGCCGGCGCCGGACCACCCGGACCATAAACATGCACAACCGGTGCCGCCATCGCACCGGTAACGAAAAACAATAAAGCGAAAGCCCATTTCTTCATAAACCCTCCGTCATAAAAACGCTTCAGGAATTTTGTTTTATTTTACGAAAAGTCAATGAATCCTGCACACGAGCAAACATCTTGTGCGGAAGACACACCTGTCGTGATGTCGCTGAAAACGTCGCTTATCTGACAACGGATTTCCGGATACGCCGTCCCGTATAACGGCTGCCGCGTTCGGTCACCGGCAACGGCATGCTGATCGCACGACTGCGGTTGATGAAACGGTTGGCGCCCCCCGGCATATCATGTGTGGGCTGATCGCTCGACGGGTCGCGGAACAACACCATCGCCACCATGCATGCCGGCAAACTGCCCAGCAACATGAACTGGTGGATTTTATGAGAGATAACATGCATATGATCGAATCCTTCCGTAAAACATCCATCACATCCGGCCCTGCATCGTCTTGTGGACAACGCCAGGCCAAGTCGCGCCGATTATATACCGGATTTCACAGACGCGTTTGCGGCCGATACGCTTGCCTTGTGCCGGTGCATGATCTTCTTGCCCGTTTTTTCGCCGGGATGCAAACCACCGTCGTCGAATATGCCTGCATGTTTCAGCACCAGCGGTTCCAGGGGGCTTTCACTTGCCGTATCGCCCGGCATGCGCAAATACGCCAGAAATTCATGCACCGGAACACGGTAAAGCGCAACAGCAGCCAGACAGGCCGGAATACTCGCCGCCAGCACGGCCCGTCGCACCAACCGGTTTTTCATCGCATCATCCATTTCCGTTCCTTTCATTCTTGCAGACGGCCCTGACGGGCCGCCATCCCGCACGATTGTGATGCCGCGTCATACAACCGTATTGAAAAAAATCACACGATCCGTTCACGCACTACCGCAAGATGTCCCGCCGGCTTTTGCCGTTGTCCGCCAAACACGGAACCGATCCGGATCGCCTGATTCCGGCTGCACGATGCGACCGGTGCGACGGCATTGCGGATTTTCTTGCGGTTGATTTTCACATCCATCCCTGTTTCCTTTCATGGCTGTCTTTGACCTGTCCGGAAAACCGTTTTCCGGATACCCGTCCTGCTGTTTCATATTAGGCAAACGGCATGACCGGCCTGTGACAAAACAGCGCAACAGCCTACCCGTTTCCCTGATGTTTCATTCCTGCACCGTTTTCGTGCCATACTGCATCGTATTGGCACGGATTATGCATGCATTCGGTGTATCGACCGGAAACAACCGCTTGCCATCGATTCCGAAAAAGCGATTATCATTTCCGGCAGGAAACTTATGATTTCAGGCACTATCCGCGAGACCGACTTATGAATCCGTTACTCGACCGACTGCAATCCTATCCATTCGAAAAACTGCGCAAACTGTTTTCCGGTGTAACGCCCGATCCGGCATACAACCCTATCAATCTGGGCATCGGCGAACCGCGGCATCCCGCACCGGCCTTCATCCGGCAGACGCTGGCCGACCATCCCGAAGGACTTTCGCGCTATCCGGCGACCGTCGGCACGCTCGCACTCCGTGAAACGATCGCACGCTGGCTGGCAAACCGCTACGGCATCGCCGCACCCGACCCGGCCACCATCCTGCCGACACTGGGCTCGCGCGAAGCCCTGTTCGCACTGGCGCAAACCGTACTCGATCCGTCAGAACATGGCATCGTGGTCTGCCCCAATCCGTTTTACCAGATCTACGAAGGCGCGGCCCTGCTCGGCGGCGCGACACCGTATTTCGTCAATGCCGATCCGGCGATGAACTTCGCCTGCGACTACGACAGCGTACCGGAACATATCTGGGCGAAAACGAAACTGCTGTACACCTGTTCGCCCGCCAACCCGACTGGCGCCGTCATGACCCTGGCGCAATGGAAAAAACTCTTCGAACTGTCCGACCGTTACGGATTCGTGATCGCATCCGACGAATGCTATTCGGAAATCTATTTCGACACCCCGCCGCTGGGCGGACTGGAAGCGGCGCACCGGCTTGGACGCGACGGCTATCCCCGCCTGATCATGCTCTCGTCGCTGTCCAAACGCTCCAATGTTCCCGGCCTGCGCTCCGGCTTCGTCGCCGGCGACGCGAGCATCATCCGGAAATTTCTGCTGTATCGCACCTACCACGGTACCGCCATGAGTGAAACGGTACAGGCCGCCTCGATCGCAGCATGGAACGACGAAGCACACGTCATCGAAAACCGTGAAAAATACACTGCAAAATTCCGGCAGGCCCTGCCCGTGCTGCAATCGGCACTGAACGTTTCGATGCCGGACGCCAGTTTCTATCTCTGGGCGGAAGTCCATGAAAAAACAGGCCTTTCCGACACGGAATTCGCCCGCCGCCTCTACGAAAGCCGCCATGTCACCGTCTTGCCGGGCAGTTATCTCGCACGCGAAGCCCATGGCGAAAATCCGGGAAGAAACCGCATCCGTATCGCGCTGGTCGCCGAACCCGCCGAATGTCTGGAAGGCATACAGCGTATCGCCGCTTTCGTCCGGACACTGCCCTGACCGCATACCAACAAAAGAGGAACCATCATGACACAACAGGAACAGCTCAAACAGATCATCGAAGACGCATGGGAAAACCGCGACAGTTTCACCGCGACCGATGCCTCCCCCATTCTCCGTGCAGCCATCGCCGAAGTCATCCGGCAACTGGACTGCGGTCTTTTACGCGTGGCCGAAAAGAAAAACGGCGAATGGGTCGTCAACCAGTGGACCAAAAAAGCCGTCCTGCTTTCTTTCCGCCTTCAGGAAAATTTCGCCATGCCGGTCGGCTCCGACGGCTCGCCCGCCCTGCATTTTTATGACAAGGTCAGCAGCAAGTTCGCCAACTACACGCAGGAAGACTTCGCCCGAGGCGGATTCCGTGTCGTACCGCCCGCCGTCGCCCGTCTGGGCAGCTATATCGGCAAAAACGTCGTCATGATGCCGTCTTTCGTCAATATCGGCGCCTATGTCGATGAAGGTACGATGATCGACACCTGGGCGACCGTCGGCTCCTGCGCACAAATCGGCAAACACGTCCATCTCTCCGGCGGTGTGGGCATCGGCGGCGTACTCGAACCGATGCAAGCCAATCCGACCATCATCGAGGACAACTGCTTCATCGGCGCGCGCTCCGAAATCGTCGAAGGTGTCATCGTCGAGGAAAACAGCGTCATTTCCATGGGCGTGTACATCGGCCAGTCCACCCGCATCTACGATCGCGAAAACGACCGCATCCTCTACGGGCGTGTCCCGTCCGGCTCCGTCGTCGTACCCGGCAATCTGCCCGACCCCAGCGGCAAATACAGTTTATACTGTGCTGTCATCGTCAAGCGTGTGGATGCACAGACACGCGCCAAAACGGCGATCAACGACCTTTTACGCGACAACTGACAAGAGATGCCACGATGAACGCCACTTTCGACCTCGCCTGTTCCCTGATCGCACAAGCGTCCGTCACGCCGGACGACAAGGATTGCCAGCGCCTCATCCGCTCCGTACTGACTCCGCTGGGATTTGCATGCGAAACGATTGTCAGCGGCAACGTCACCAACCTCTGGGCTCGCCATGGCGATGCCGCTCCGCTGATCGTTTTCGCAGGCCATACCGATGTCGTACCGCCGGGACCGCTCGATAAATGGACATCCGATCCCTTCACGCCGACAGTCCGTGACGGCCGTCTGTACGGACGAGGCGCCGCCGACATGAAAACATCGGTCGCCGCCATGGTGATCGCCGCACGGGACTTCATCACGTCCCATCCCGATTATGCCGGTTCCATCGGTTTCATCATCACCAGCGATGAGGAAGGCATCGCCGTGGACGGTACCGATGCGGTCGTCAAAATACTGGAACAACGCGGCATCCGTCCGGATTACTGCATCGTCGGCGAACCGAGTTCCCTGAAAAAAATGGGCGACACGATCAAGAATGGCCGACGCGGTTCGCTGTGCGGACAACTGACCGTCTTCGGCAAGCAGGGACATATCGCCTACCCCAAACGCGCTGCCAACCCCATCCATCTGGCCGCACCCGCGCTGGCCGAACTCGCCGCCGAAGTCTGGGACAACGGCAACGAATACTATGAACCGACCACCTGGCAAATGTCGAACATCCATGCGGGAACCGGTGCGAACAACGTCATCCCGGGCGAGCTGTTCGTCGAATTCAACTTCCGTTTCTGCACCGCCAGCACGGTCGAAAGCCTGAAAAAACGGGTACACGCCATTCTGGACAAATACGGATTCCGTTACCGGCTAGACTGGAACTATTCCGGTGTACCGTTCCTGACGCCACGTGGCTCCCTGTGCGACGCACTTGCCGAAGCGATCACAGCCGAAACCGGTCTGACGCCGGAACTCTCCACATCCGGTGGCACATCCGACGGCCGTTTCATCGCCCGTATCTGTCCGCAAGTCGTCGAATTCGGTCCCGTGACGGAAAGCATCCACCAGATCGACGAAAACGTCCTCGTCGCCGACATCGAACCGCTGACGGCCATTTACCGGCGTACACTGGAGAAACTCTTCCTGTAAAATACCGGTTTGACCTTCGCGTGCCGGTACGCGATACAGACAATCAGACCGATACATGGCGAACCCGGCCCCTGCCGGGTTCGCTTTCATCAATGGACGAGGCCATGAACACACAGCAAACCACCCCGTTTTCCACCGTGCGCGACCTGTTGCGCTATGCCGTCACCCGCTTCACGCGCGAAAAACTCTTTTTCGGACACGGCAGCGAAAACGCTTTCGATGAGGCAGCCTACCTGATTCTGCATACCCTCTCGCTGCCCATCGACCGTCTGGAACCCTTTCTGGACGCACGCCTGCTGCCCGAAGAAATCGCCTCCGTCATGGACATCATCGAACGACGTGTCACCGACCGCATTCCGGCCGCCTATCTGACCGGTGAAGCCTGGTTGCAGGGCTATTCGTTCCATGTCGAACGCGGCGTCATCATCCCGCGCTCTTTTCTGGCGGAACTGATCGTCGAACAGTTCGCCCCATGGGTTCCCGATCCCGACGGCATCACGGACATTCTGGAGCTGTGTACCGGTTCAGGCTGTCTGGCGATCATGCTGGCCGACCAGTTCCCCAACGCCACCGTCGATGCCGTGGAACTTTCCCCGGCGGCACTGGGCGTCGCCCAGATGAATATCGACCGTTACGGGATGAGGGACCGCATCCAGCTCCACCATGCCGACCTTTACGACGGCATTCCCGACAAGCGTTATCAGCTGATCGTGACCAACCCGCCATACGTGAACCAGTCCTCGATGGAAAACCTGCCGCCTGAATATTTGCATGAACCGCAAATGGCGCTGGCAGGCGGCTTCGACGGTATGGATATCGTCCGCCGTATCGTCCGTACCGCCGGCGAACGCCTGACCGACGACGGACTGCTGATCGTGGAAATCGGCAACGAAGCCGAACACGCCATCGCCGCCTTTCCGGAACTGGAACTGACCTGGCTGTCCACTTCCGGCGGCGACGACCGTGTCTTTTTGCTGACCGCCGAACAACTCAAAAACCTGAAAACAGCATGATCCGGTTTTCGCAGTTTTCCCTGATGCGCGGCACGAAGCCGCTGTTCGACAAGGCGGACGCCACCGTCAATCCGGGCGAGAAAGTCGGCCTCGTCGGTCCCAACGGCGCCGGTAAAACCAGTCTGTTTTCCCTGCTGCTGGGTGAGCTGCATCCCGACGGCGGCGACATCGACTTTCCGGCAGGCTGGCGCGTATCCCATGTCGCACAGGAAACGCCAGCGCTGGACAGACCCGCCATCGAATACGCCATGGACGGCGACACCCACCTGCGCGCATTGCAGGCCGAACTGGCGGAACTCGAAGCTTCCCCGCAGACCGCCGCATCCGGCATGCGTATCGCCGAACTGCATACGGCGCTGGCCGACGCAGGGGCCTATACCGTGCGTTCACGCGCCGAACAGCTTTTGCTCGGACTTGGCTTTTCCATGGAAGACATGCAGCACAGCGTGGCGACCTTTTCCGGCGGCTGGCGCATGCGTCTGAATCTGGCACAAGCACTGATGTGCCCGTCCGATCTGCTGTTGCTGGATGAACCGACGAACCACCTCGATCTGGATGCCATCTTGTGGCTTGAAGACTGGCTCAAACGTTACAGTGGCACCCTGATCGTCATTTCCCACGACAGGGATTTTCTGGACGGCATCGCCAACGTCATCCTGCATATCGACGACGGCAAGCTCAGACGCTATGCGGGCAATTATTCCGCCTTCGAACGCCAGCGAGCCGAACAGGTCACCGTCATGCAAAGCATGATCGAAAAACAGGCGCGCCGCCGTGCCCATCTCGAAGCGTATATCAACCGCTTCCGATACAAGGCCACCAAGGCACGACAGGCACAAAGCCGCCTGAAGGCGCTGGAAAAAATGGAAGCCCTTGCACCGCTGCGTGTGGCGACCGGATTTTCCTTCGATTTTCCCGAACCGGAATCCTCGCCGAACCCGCTTCTGGTCATGGACGACGTCACCGCCGGTTATACACAACAAAACGAACTTGGCGATACGATCGGAACGACACCCATCGTTTCCGTCGCCCGTTTTGCGTTGCAAACCGGCGAACGTATCGGCCTTCTGGGCGTCAACGGCGCGGGCAAATCGACCTTCATCAAGACCGTCGCCGGCGAACTGCCGCCGCTATCGGGCGTTTTCACCACGGGAAAAGGCCTGAAAATCGGATACTTCGCCCAGCATCAGGTGGAAATGTTGCGTAACGACGAATCGCCGTTGTGGCACCTCTCGAAAATCGCGCCGGATACCCGTGAACAGGAATTGCGCAATTTTCTGGGCGGTTTCCATTTTCAGGGCGACATGGCCACCAGCCCGGTCGCCCCTTTTTCGGGCGGCGAAAAAGCGCGGCTGGCGCTGGCGCTGATCGTCTGGCAGCGCCCCAACCTCTTGCTGTTGGACGAACCGACGAACCATCTCGATCTGGACATGCGCGAAGCGCTGACCGAAGCGCTGGCGCAATATGAAGGTACCCTGCTGTTAGTCTCGCACGACCGGCACCTGTTGCGCGCCACCACCGACCGGTTCTATATTGTGGCGGACCATCGCCTGCGCGAATTCGACGGCGATCTGGACGATTACCGGAACTGGTTGTTCACCACACGGCTGGCGAAAGCGGAAACGGACGGCGAAACCCTTGCCGCCCCCAAAACGAACAAACCGTCTATCGACCGCAAGGAACAAAAAAGGCAGGAAGCCGAAGAACGGCAACGGCTTTCCGCACTGAAAAAACCGCTGGAAAAACGGATCGCATGGCTGGAAAATGAAATCGCCAGGTTGAACGAACAGAAAGCGGCGATCGACAACCGGCTCGCCGATACGGGGCTTTACGAACCTGCACAGCGCGAGACCCTGAAAAAAACACTGGCCGATCAGGCTGCCTGTTCCAGACAGCTTTCCGCCCTTGAAGAAGAATGGCTGGAAAAACAGGACGAACTGGAAAAAGTGCTGTCATCCTGACCCTGCCGGATCACGCATCGGCAATTTTCCGCACCGGAATTCATGCACCTTGACGGTGCAATGCACCCTGACGGTGCACATTCGTGCATCATGCCGGTTCACCGGCCGGCAAGCCACACGATGGCATATCACTTGCCTGCCTTGGCCGTTCCCGCCTTGACCGGTTCACGCTTGACGATGGCGACCGCGCCCGAAACATCGCGCACGATGATGTACTGTTCCTTGCCATCCGGGCCGGTCAGCAAATACAAATTGCCGTAACGATAGGCATCGTCGTCCTTGTTGATCTTCTCGATCCGGAAGCCGTACACTTCCGGCGACATCGTCGCCGCCGTCGCCAGACCGGAAAAGCCGGCAAACGCCAGTGCGGCAACCATCCATCCTGCCTTTTTCAACATGATTTCCCCCTTTTCGCTCACAACACCGAATCGACCCCCTTGTTGGCGAGCCTGTCGGCGCGTTCATTGCCCTCATGACCGGCATGCCCCTTGACCCAGCGCCACTGGATATCATGACGGCGCGTGGCTTCATCGAGTTCCTGCCACAAATCGGCGTTTTTCACCGGCTTTTTGTCTGCCGTCCGCCAGCCCCGTGCTTTCCAGCCGACGATCCACTCGCTGATCCCTTTCTGGACATACTGACTGTCGGTATGCAGGATCACACGGCAGGGTCGCCTGAGCGCACGCAATGCCGTAATGACCGCCGTCAGTTCCATGCGATTGTTCGTGGTATTCAATTCCCCGCCGAAAAGTTCCTTTTCATGCGGACCGGACACCATCCAGACGCCCCAGCCTCCCGGCCCCGGATTGCCGCGGCACGCGCCATCGGTATAAATCTCGACTTCCGTCATTTTTTCGCTGTTCATCGGCCAATCCCAAACACTTGCGCAAAACTCTGGTTATAATGAATTTTTTGTTCAGGGAGATACGATACCATGTCATCTGTGACCGCCTCCGGCATTGCCGTCAGTCCGATTCCGGCCTTCCGGGACAACTACATCTGGATGATCGCCAGCCAAACCCATGCCGTCGTGATCGACCCCGGCGAGGCGGCTCCCGTTCTCGACACACTGCGAAAACGCTCCCTGCAACTGTCCGCCATTTTACTGACACATCGGCATGAAGACCACACCGCCGGTGTGGACGATCTGCTGGCGAAATACCCCGTTCCCGTTTACGGTCCGAAAAACGACGGCATCGCATCCGTCACCGTACCGTTGCAGGAAGGCGATACCGTCACGTTGCCCGATCTGGGCGACCTGTCGCTGGCGGTACTTGACGTTCCGGGACATACGCGCGGCCATATCGCCTATTATGCAGCCGCTGAAAAATGGCTGTTTTGCGGTGACATGCTTTTCGGTGCCGGTTGCGGACGGATGTTCGAAGGCACACCGGACCAAATGCTCGCCTCACTGTCCAAACTGGCGGCGCTTCCTGAAGACACCGCCGTTTTCGCCGGCCACGAATACACCCTTTCCAACCTCAAATTCGCCCGTGAAATCGAGCCGGACAATACCGCCATCGACGCGCGCGCCCGCGACGATCAGGCGCTGCTGAATCGCCGGCAACCGACCTTGCCCTCGACTATCGGCATCGAAAAGGCAACCAATCCTTTCCTGCGTGCCGACCGTGCAAACGTCATGGCCCGTCTCAAGGCACTGGGTCGTCTGCAAAACGAAACGCCTGTCGATGCGTTCGCCGCAATGCGCGAATGGAAAAACACCTATTCCTGAACATCATCTTCCGTCTTTTTGCCGGTCAGTCCCGATGCCTGTGCTTCGGGACCGACCAGCCTGCCGCCGAGGCACGTCCCTGCATACAGCGCCAGCACAAACAGCATGACGGCAGCTGAGCTCCATAACAGGCCATACCCGCCTTGCGTCAGACACCAGCCACCCGCGACCGTTCCGGCACCGCCTCCGCCGAACAATCCCAGTCCAACAAGAGCGGATGGCAATCCCTTGTTGTCTTCGGCGACATAAAAAGCCTGCGTCGCCAGTGTGGATTGCAGGAAAATATAGCCGGTTCCCATCAGCAACGCGGCCGACACACCGATCCATATCGACGGACAACATGCCAGAAGTACCGCTGCCACGCCAGCCAGTACGGCTCCCGCCATCAACAGGCCATGCGGCGGCACACGTAACGAAAGCCATCCAAGCATCCAGCCGGCAGCCAGTGACGCGATCCCGAACCCCATGACGACCAGCCCCACGACGGGATATGAGGCATGTGCCTGATCGTGCAGACAGCTTCCCAGATAACTGTACGCTCCGAGCAAGAGAAATCCCGTCGCGAACGCCATCGGAAAAACGTAACGTCCCCGTTCCGAGCACATCATGCCGACCGCTTCCTGCAAGAACGGCCTTCCTGCCGGTTTCCTTTTTCCGGACGGCAATTTCCGGTAACACCACAGGGTCGCCAATGCGACTCCGATCAGGCAGACGAACATCATGCGCCAGTCAAGCCAATCCGCCAGAAAACCGCCGATACCGGCAGAAAAACCCTGTCCCAGAAAAACCATCCCCATGAACATGCCGACGCCTTGCGGTCTTCTGGACGGTGCGGTCTCATCACCGATCATCGCCAGCGAAACCGCAATGATTCCGGCCGCGAAAAAACCGGCCACAAAACGGCAAACCATCAGCCAGCCCAATGCTGGCGCCAGGACACAACCGGCCGTGGCCAGCGTCAACCCTGCCAGAATACATCTGAGAACGGATGCCTTGCCGAACCGGTCTGCAAGATGCCCGTACACTGGCTGCATGACGCCATAAGGTACCAGATAAGCCGTCAGCACACCGGCAGCCGTCGCGATACCGGTACCGAAATCGGCCGCCACAGCCGGCAACAGGGCCGATACCACCCAGTTATCGGCTGCCGAGACGAACCCGGCCATTCCCAAAACGAGGATCAGCCCTACCGGCAATCCTGAATCGCCTTGCATTGCCCTTCCTGTTTCACCGTTGTCCTTTCTCTGCATGCATCCCCCTGTCAGCACGGAATCAGGCCCGTTGTTTGCGTACCTGTTCCGTCATTCACACGATAATCCCGTGATATCCGGCTGGCAATGCCGTCATGCATTTTTGACAATCCTTGATACAGATGAAAACCATGCTTCCAGACGACCTGTACACTGTCTGCATCCGTCAATCCCGAATACACACGACGATACCTCGTACACATACCGGCAACCTTTCATCCGCAAAATACCCATGTCCCATTACACGACCACAACCGATACGCCAACGCATCATGCCGCGGCAAACCCGCACTGTCATACCATACGCGAAGCGTCCTGCCGCTTACTGCTGGATGAGCTGCCAGTCGGCGTCCTGCAAATCGGCGACGATGAAACCATCCGTTTCGCCAATGCCCGTTTCGCCGGCATGCTGGGCTATACGCCAGCCGCCTTCCCTGCCTCGCTGCACGAGCTGATCCATCCGGACACGCATTTCCACAGCCGGCACACCTGGAAAGATCTCTGGCATACCATGCGCAAGTTCGAGGTTCCCATCCGTTTCCGTTGCAAAAACGGTCATTACATTGCGACCGACAATCTCGTCCAGCTTATGCTCGATGAAAACGGCCAACCGGATTTCGCACTTCTGGTATCGCGCCCGGCACCGTCCGACTGCAAACAGGAATCCATCATGCATCTGTCCCTGTCGGATCCGCTCACGTCCCTGCCGACACGCAACTATCTCGACAGTTTTCTGCCCGAAGCAATCGCACGTTCACGAAAAAACGGCAAAATGCTTGCCCTGCTCGAACTCAACATCAACCGTTTCCGTATCGTCAACGAAAGCCTCGGTTACGATGCAGGCGACGCCCTGTTGCGCCAAATCGCACGCCGGCTGGTTCATGCCGTTCATGAAGGCGATACCGTCATCCGTGCCGGCGGAGACGAATTCATTGTCGTACTCGAAAATATCGGCACACCTGCCGATACGGCAGCCATCGCTTCCCGCCTGATGCAAACCGTCACCGAACCCATGACGCTGGCAGGACATGCGTTTTCCGTAACGGTTTCCATCGGCGCGAGCCTCTGCCCGCGCGACGCCTCCGACAGCCGAACTCTCTTGCGTTACGCCGACATCGCGCTGGCCGAAGCCCGCAAAAAACCTACCGGCAATATCCGTTTTTTCCATCCCGGCATGCACATCGCGCCCCCCGTCAAACTGAAACTGGAATCGGAATTGCGCCGCGCACTGGAAAAAAACGAATTCGTCCTGTTTTACCAGCCCAGACTGTCGCTGAAAACCGGAGAAATCGCCGGTCTGGAAGCACTCATCCGGTGGCGACATCCCGAAAAAGGTTTGCTCTCGCCCGATACCTTCATTCCGTTCGCGGAAGAAATCGGACTGATCGGCAAAATCGGCCATATCGTGCGCCACAATCTGACCCGCCAGCTGGCCCAATGGCGCAACCGTCCCGGCATGGTATGGCCTGTCGCCGTCAATGTCTCCACTTGCGAGCTTTGTACCGGCCGTCTGCCGGAATCGCTTAAAAACATGCTGAAGGAAACTGGACTGCGGCCCGGTATGCTGGAACTGGAAATCACGGAAAGCTGCCTGATCGAAAACATGCATGCAGTCCGCACCAGCCTCGCTAGCATCCGGAAAATGGGCATCACCATTTCCATCGACGATTTCGGAAGCGGCTATTCGTCCCTGCGCTACCTTTCTTCCCTGCCGATCGATCTGCTGAAAATCGACGCGTCATTCATCGACGGCCTGACTGAAAGCGACGGCATGCAATCCATCGTGAAATCGACCATCGGCATGGCGCACTCCCTGAACATGGCCGTCATCGCCGAAGGTGTATCGACACGCGAGCAGCTCGATATCCTCAAGGCATGGGAATGCGACCAGATACAGGGCTATCTGTGCAGCCCGCCGCTGCCCCCCGAAAAACTGGAAATTTTCCTGCAAAACCACCATTCCGTCCTGTCGTAACGGCAAAAAAGAAGGCTGCACATGTGCAGCCTTCCGTCATGACAAAACCACCCGTCAACGCCGGCGCGCGACCTTTTCGCGCGTCTGCTGGCGTGTCGTCACATCGGCCAGTTCGCTGATTTCCTTGGACAGGAATTTCCAGATATCGTCGACGCTGACGATACCGACCAGTCCGCCCATCTTGTCCACGATGGGAATACGGCGAACACCCTTGAAGCGCATCCGTTCGACCGTCTCGAACACATCTTCCGTCTCGACAGCCGTCATCAGTTCGACTTTCATGATATCGATGACCTTGATGCTTT
Organism: Oxalobacter paeniformigenes; assembly: GCF_027158465.1. Taxonomy (NCBI): domain Bacteria; kingdom Pseudomonadati; phylum Pseudomonadota; class Betaproteobacteria; order Burkholderiales; family Oxalobacteraceae; genus Oxalobacter; species Oxalobacter paeniformigenes. The sequence continues at coordinate 327,384 of NZ_JAMKYL010000001.1, read as the reverse complement.
TCGGATCCAGTCCTTCCGCCAGCACCACGACGACGATATCACGATCCGTTACGATACCCTGCGGCACCATCATGCCGTTGATTTCCTCGATCACGATCAGTGTTCCGACATGGTTTCGCCGCATCAGCTGCGCCGCTTCCAGCACAGTCGTATTCGAGCTGCATGTCACGACGTTGTTCGAACAAATATGTCCAATCTGCATCTTCTTTCTCCTTTTTTCTGTCAAAGACAAGAACCAAACGGCAGCGAATTTACGGCAATCCGACTGAACCTTTCGATGACAGGATACCTTATAAATGTCCGGTGGCAAAAAATAATTTGCCGTCAATCCGGCATGCGTCAAGAACCACAGCGGCAAACTGTTTTTTTATGCACGATTATTGCAAAAGACAATGGTTTTCATCGGCATGAACCAGTACAATGAATCTGTTTCAGGGGGTCGCCCCGGTCTTTTTCCAGCCCTTTTTACCGTCCATCATTTTCACCCGAGACAGGTTTTTTCCGAAATCGTGGCCTTGCGGCAGAACCGGCATGAAAAAATCCCGTACCAAAATGAAAATCCAGACCATGCACGACTGGCTGATGACGCCGGTAGGGCAATATATCCTCAACTGGGAAGAAACCCTGTTCCAGACGCTTTCTGCCGACATTTTCGGATTCAATGCCCTGCAAATCGGTTTTTCCGAAATCAATGCCCTGAAAGAAAACCGGATGGTCAACCGCTGGTACACCAATCCGTTCATGCCTGAGTCCGAAGTGAAACAAATGATCGAAACAGGCCATACGGCCGAAACAAACGGTCATTCGGTGCCCATCTCGCTGGTACACGATATCGACGAACTGCCTTTTGCGACCGAATCGATCGACCTGATCGTTTTGCCGCACGCCTTTGAATTCGCACAGTCCCCCCACCAGATCCTGCGCGAGGTCAACCGGGTGCTGATTCCTGAGGGACAAGTCATCATCAGCGGATTCAACCCGACCAGTCTCTGGGGGATCCGCCAGCGTTTCAGCCGCTTTTCCGGCAACCATTTCCTGCCCGAATACGCCGAATTTCTCAGTCTGTCGCGTCTGAAAGACTGGCTCAAGCTCCTGAACTTCGAAATCAGCCGCGGCTATTTCGGATGTTACCGCCCACCCTGCCTCACCCGTCGCTGGCTCAGACGCTTTGCTTTCATGGAAAAAACAGGAAACCGCTGGTGGCCCTACCTCGGTGCGGTCTATCTCATCGGCGCCATCAAACGGGTACAAGGCATGCACCTGATCGGCCCTGCTTTCCGCAAAAATCCGGGACGTCTTTTCCAGACCGTCACGGCCAACCAGAAAACCGGCGAAAAACAGCCCACCGCATCCACATGCGGTATCGCAAACGAAACCCCCTGACCGTATTCCGGCCATCTCCAGGTTCGATACGCATCCAAAACGATGCCATGCCGAACGATCCCTGCAAAATGCATACCGATCGCACTTTTTTTGCGTCGTCTCAAGGGAAAAAACCGCTGGTGACATAACGTCGATACCAGGGCGAAATACATCGCATGCCCAAACCGGACGGCATGCCATCATCCGCCTTGTCCCACCCGACTGACAAAATAGAAAGGAACAAGATGATACCGGACACACTGACAGCGGATACCCGTAACATTCACACCCTGCAAACTACCGCATGGTGGCTGTATCTCTTCCATGCCGTCTGCTTTCTGCTGACGCTGGGCATACTCTCTTTCGTCCCCCTTGTCCTGAACTATCTGGCACGACCGAAAGCGGCGCATACCTTCGTCTATTCCCACCATACCTGGCAAATCCGGTCATTCTGGTGGTATTTCGTATGGGGTTGCATCGGCTCCGTTCTGTACATCACATTCATCGGTATCCCCGGCGCCCTGATCGTCTGGATACTGGCCTGGGGATGGTATGCATACCGCCTGATTGCCGGTTTCACAACGCTCGACAAACACCTTCCCATGCCATTTCCGGATCACTAACCGATACAAAAAAGGCATGTCGTGCGACATGCCTTTTCTTTGTCCCGCCACCGGCTCACGACATCTTTTTATCCGCGGAATCGACCTGAAGATGCTTCGAGGACGTCATTTTCAGACGACGTGCGATATCGTTGCGACGAAATACCTTGAAAGTCCCCATCGACTTGGCGATCAGCGCATCGCCGTTCCATATCTCGCCCTCGCAATAATACATGGTCGTCGAACGGTGCAGCACTCGTCCACGGGCGATGATATGCTGGCTGATCTTGCCACCCGGCTGGAAAAAACTCGTCTTCATTTCCACCGTGGCCGCCGACGTCAGTTCCGGAACCAGCGAACGGGCAGCGCGCGCCATGCAGGCATCCAGAAGCGTCATGATGATGCCGCCATGCATCACCTGCCAGCTGTTCATATGCTCTTCACGCAAACGGATGCCGACTTCCGCCGTTCCGTTTTCCATGCTGAGCAATTCCAGTCCCAGATCTTTGAGATACGGATTGTCACTGATCTGCTGTGCCATGTCGCAATCCCTTCATGGTTCAACCGGCATTGCCCGGTACCGCTTCGGCCGGTTCGTCTTCCGGATTCTTGACCAGAATTTCGACATCGGCCTGTTCTTTCAGGTATTCGAGATAAGCGCCCAGTTCCTGCTGTGCCATGACATTCGTCATCTGGCGCCCCATCATTTCACGCAGATTCTTGTCCGCCTTCTGCGGCGTGACCACCTTCGTGATACGGTAGATCACATAACCGTTCGGCGCGATCGCCACACCGGTATAGGCCGGCAGTTTCGACACATCCGCCTTCATGATCGGTGCCATATCGGCACGTCCTGCCATGGAAATCTTCTGGCGCGATACCATGATACCCTGCGAGAATCCGGACGGCGCACCGCCTTCTTTCAGGCGTGCCAGCTCGGCTTCCCCGGCGGCTTTGGCCATTTCCATCGCCTTTTCGCTCGTGACCTGTGCCGTCACGGCCTGTCTGACTTTTTCAAACGGCATCAGTTCGGCCGGATAGTGCTTGACGATACGAGCCGATACGAAAACCTGCGGTGCGACTTCAATGGCTTCGGTATTGTGCTTGCCCTTGATCGCGTCGTCGGAAAAAACCGCCTGAAGAAGTTTCGGATTGGACAACAGCGGATTTTGCCGTGCCGCCACCGCCGGATCACGTGCCAGATTCTGGAAAGAATGGATCGTCAGTTTCAGCGCATCGGCCACCGGCTTGAGGCTGTCCGGTTTTTCGTAAACCATATTGGAGAACGTTTCCGACATTTCCGCGAACTTGCGGTTGGTCTGCTGGCGTTTCAGTTCCTGCATCACGCTGTCTTTCACCTGTGCCAGCGGTTTGGCGACTGCCGGCTTGATATCGGTCACCACAATGATGTGATAACCGAAATCGGTTTCGACCAGATCGCTGATATCGCCCTTTTTCATGCCGAAAACAGCATCGTTGAACGGCTTGACCATCTTGCCGCGCGTAAAGTATCCGAGATCGCCTCCCTTGCCTGCCGAACCCGGATCATCCGAATTGGCCTTGGCCAGCTCGGCGAAACGCGACGGATCGGCTTTCAACTGGGCCAGAATCCCTTCCGCCTTCTTTCGTGCTTCTTCCTTTTCGGATTCCGGCGCGTTCTTGGCGGCAGCGATCAGAATATGCTGGGCGCGTCTTTCTTCAGGAATCGAAAAACGTTCCTTGTTCTGGGTATAGTAGCTTTGCAAATCGGCATCGCTGATCGTCACGCTTTTGGCGACGGTCGGCATATCCAGCACGACCAGTTCCACGTCGGCATGTTCGGGAATCGTGAACTGCGCTTCATGTGCCTTGTAAAAAGCGTTCAGGTCTTCATCGGTCACCTTGACCTTGCCTCGGTAAGCGGCAGCATCGAATACCAGACGCTGCACTTCGCGTTCCTGCTCGAACAGATTCCAGACACGCGAAATCACGGCTTTGGGTTCGAACGAGGAAAATTCCACCGGTGCGGCGATCTGCTGCATGGCCATATCCTGTCCCATCAGGGCGAAATGTCCTTCCGGCGTCAGGCCCTGGGCTGCCAGCGCTTCCTTGTAGCGTGCTTCATTGAGCTTGCCGTCAGGGCCGATCAGGCCCGGAATTTCACGGATTTTCTGCAGGACGACCTGTTCGGGAACCGTCAGGTTTTCCTTGGCAAGCGTCGCGACAAGCACTCTTTTGGTAATCATGTTCTGCAGAACCGTCCATTTGAAGCGCGGCGATTCGATCCATTTGGAATCGAAAGGCTGGCCCTGCATCGCGGCACGCTGGCGAAGCCGTTCGGCCTGTTCGCGCTGTGCATTGTCCCATTCCTGCTGCGTAATGGACTTGCCTGCAACCTTGGCGACCGCGTCGCCGTCACCCAGACGCTTGTAGCCTTCGACGCCGACGAAAATAAAGGAAGGAATGATGAAAACCAGAAGAATGATCTGGGTCAGACGTTTGTGATTGCGTATAAATTCGAGCATGGCAGCCTCTGCCCATCCGGAAATGATTGCAAATCAATAAAAAAAAAGGCGAACATAATGTTCGCCTTCGGTTTGTGGCGGAGTGGACGGGACTCGAACCCGCGACCCCCGGCGTGACAGGCCGATATTCTAACCAACTGAACTACCACTCCTAAAACTTTTTCGTTTGACTGTTTGGTGGGTGCTGAGAGCCTCGAACTCCCGACCTACGCCTTGTAAGGGCGCCGCTCTACCAACTGAGCTAAGCACCCATATTCATCACCTAGCCAGTCAAACTCGACATTCATCATGTCGCGAAAGAACGCTATTATAAACTGCTTTTTTCAAAATTGCCAGAAAAATTTTCAACTTCTTTTTTCCGGAATTTCACAACGTTTTTTCGCGCTGTCGAAAGAAGCATTAGTTTACCGCATCTTTCAGCAATTTGCCAGCCTTAAATTTAGGAATTCTGGCAGATTTGATCTTTATTTCTTCGCCGGTACGCGGATTGCGACCAGAACGGGCGGCACGTTCGCCGACACTGAACGTTCCGAAGCCCACCAGCGTCACACTACCGTTGTTTTTCAGTGTTTCCGTAATCGCATCCATCACTGCATCCAGCGAACGAGCCGCAGCGGCCTTGGAAATATCAGCCGTTTTGGCGATATGTTCGATAAGTTCAGTCTTATTCACGCAACAACTCCCACATTTAATTAGTCATTAATCGGTACAACAAAGAATGCTTGCATTAAACAAGCGCGTCACGAAAGTGTCAAGAAGAAAAGCCGGCGCCTCCACCCTGCCATTTGCCGGGAAATCCGGTGCATGCACCCGGATTTCGGCGTCAACAGAGATATTCAGGCCGTTTATGGATAAAATCAATCGAAAATCAGGAAAAACCGTCTTTATCGTACCGTTTTTTGAACTTGAGCAATCGACGGCAACCTGTACGCATCGACTTGCACGCCGACCGTCCGTACTGTCGCGCCAATACAACTTCCGCATATTTTTCGCTTGCCGGACTTCCGGGCGTTCGTTTCCCCTTTTTCGTCACATCCTGATGCATCATGAAATGGCATATACAAAAAAAGGAGCCTGCGGCTCCTTTTTCCGGTTCGATACGCCATCACGACGTGCGATTGGCGCGACGACGGTCGATATCCGTCAGATACCGTTTGCGCAGACGGATACTCTTGGGCGTGACTTCAACCAGTTCGTCATCCTCGATGAATTCGACGGCATATTCCAGCGACATCTGGATGGGCGGAACCAGCCGGACAGCTTCATCGGTACCGGCGGCACGAATATTGGTCAACTGTTTTCCCTTGATCGGATTGACGACGATATCGTTTTCTCGCGAGTGGATACCGATGATCATGCCTTCGTAAACGGGATCGTTGTGGCTGACGAACATACGGCCGCGATCCTGGAGTTTCCAGAGCGCATAGGCAACCGCAGCGCCATCTTCCTGTGAAATCAGCACGCCGTTTCTGCGTCCCCCGTTATCGGGCCGGTTCGGGTCCACCGGATAATAATCGTCGAACACATGGCTCATGATGCCGGTTCCGCGCGTCAATGTCATGAATTCGCTCTGGAACCCGATCAGGCCACGCGCCGGAATCCGGTATTCCAGACGCACCCTGCCCTTGGAATCGGGCTGCATGTCCTGCAATTCCCCGCGGCGGCGTCCCAGTTCTTCCATGACACCCCCCTGATGGGCTTCGTCCACATCGACCGTCAGCGCTTCATACGGTTCATGCTTGACACCGTCGATCATTTTGTAGACTACACGCGGACGGGATACTGCCAGTTCATAGCCTTCACGGCGCATGTTTTCGATCAGGATGGTCAGATGCAATTCACCGCGCCCGGATACCTCGAAAACGGTATCGTCATCGGTCGGCGCGACCCGCAAGGCCACATTGGATTTCAGCTCGCGTTCCAGCCGTTCGCGCAACTGGCGGCTGGTGACGAACTTGCCTTCACGACCGGCGAAAGGCGAGGTATTGACCATGAAATTCATCGTCAGCGTCGGTTCGTCAACCGTCAGCATCGGCAAGGCATCGGGATGTTCCGGGTCGCAAACCGTCGAACCGATGTCGATATCCTCGATACCGTTGATGAGGACGATATCGCCTGCGGAGGCTTCGTCGATCACTTTGCGTTCCAGTCCCTTGAACGAAAGTACCTGATTGATACGTGCGCGGATCGGCGTCGATTCCGGCCCGTTCATGACCACGACATCCTGCAAGCCCTTCACGCGGCCGCGGTTGATCCGTCCGATACCGATTTTGCCGACATAGGACGAATAATCCAGCGAGGAAATCTGCATCTGGAACGGACCGTCCGGATCGGCATCCCTGACCGGCACATATTCCAGAATGGCATCAAAAAGCGGACGCATGTCGCCGGAACGGATATTTTCATCAAGACCGGCATAACCGTTCAGGCCGGATGCATAAATCACAGGAAAATCCAGCTGTTCTTCCGTCGCGCCGAGTTTGTCGAACAACTCGAACGTGGCATTGATGACCCAGTCGGGACGTGCGCCCGGACGGTCGATCTTGTTGATGACCACGATCGGTTTCAGACCGAGCGCCAGTGCCTTGCGCGTCACGAAGCGGGTCTGGGGCATCGGTCCTTCCACGGCATCGACCAGCAGCAAAACGCCATCGACCATCGACAGCACCCGTTCCACTTCGCCGCCGAAGTCGGCATGTCCCGGTGTATCGACGATATTGATATGCGTACCCTGATATTCCACGGCACAGTTTTTGGCGAGAATGGTAATCCCGCGTTCCTTTTCCAGATCGTTGGAATCCATCACCCGTTCACTGACGGCCTGGTTTTCACGGAACGTTCCGGATTGCCGCAACAACTGGTCGACCAGCGTGGTTTTGCCATGGTCGACATGCGCGATAATCGCGACGTTGCGGATTGCGCGTTTGGTTTCAGACATAAAATTAGAAAAATTGAAAAAAAGATAACTGGTTATTTTAGCACGCCCGTATCAGGCCGCTGAAAACACCAGAAAAATACAACAGGCAGGAAGTGTCACACCGGCGGGCGCGACAGCGATACCAGACGCTCCGGCGCCAGAATGCCATCGCCGCGCAACTGCGCCGTTCCGAGAAAAACGCCCCGCGCGGCGTCATAGACCCGGCGGCGGCCTGGTTTTGCGGATGTCGCAATCCGTTCTTTCACAACAGACAGGCGCTGGCCGTTGACAAACCGTCCGGCCAGTGCGGCATCGAGCATCACCGCCGGAAACGACGAGAGCAGAAAATCGGCCGGTTCGAGCGGCAGTTCCGACGGCGCTTGCCCGTCGGCAAAACGGCTTTCCAGGTCGTCAAGGCTTATGGATTGACCGATTTCCAGCGTACCGACACGGGTACGCCGCAAGGATTCCAGATGCGCGCCGCATCCCAGCGCCACTCCGATATCCTCGCCCAGCACCCGGATATAGGTTCCCTTGCTGCATGTGACACGCAAACGCAGGCGGGGTGCCGTATAGTCGAGCAGCGCCAGTTCGTGGATCGTCACTTCCCGCGCCTCGCGTTCCAGTTCAATACCGGCACGCGCATATTCATACAGTGGTTTGCCATCCCGTTTCAGTGCCGAATACATCGGCGGCACTTGCCGGATCGTTCCCGTAAACCGTGGCAATATCCGGCTGATTTCTTCAGCCGAAGGCAACGGCGACGACGTCGTTTCAAGAACCGCGCCTTCCGTATCGCCCGTTTCCGTTTTCACTCCCAGATAGACGACGGTCTCGTACGTCTTGTCCGCATCGAGCAAATCCTGTGAAAACTTGGTCGCCTCACCGAAACAGATGGGCAACAGACCGGTCGCGAACGGATCGAGCGTACCGGTATGCCCCGCTTTTTTCGCATTGACGATCCGTTTGGCGCGTATCAATGCATCGTTGCTGGACAAACCGGCCGGCTTGTCCAATAGCAGCACACCACTGATGTCGAGACGTTTTCTTTTGGCGGACGACGGAGCTTTCATGAATCAGTCACATTCCCGCAAACGGATACCGCAAGGCATCCGTCAGTTTTCTTCATCGTCCCTGGCACGTTGCGAATTGGCGACGTCGATCAGATGCGACAGGGCGATCCCCTCGGCAATCGAATTGTCATACACGAAGGTCAGCTGCGGCAGGGTATGGATATGCAACCGTTTGCCCAGCTGCATCCTGATGAAACCCGAAGCACGCTGCAGACTGTCCAGCGTCTTTTGCACCGTATCCGGATTGTCGTCCAGCATCGTGACATAAACCCGTGCATTGGCGTAATCGGGCGTGACTTTCACTTCCGTGATCGTCACCATCCCGACATTCGGGTCTTTCAGCTCCGAAAAAATGATATCGGACAGATCGCGCTGGATCTGGTCAGCCACACGCAAGCTGCGGCCGGGAATCGATTTGCTGTGTCTTGCCATGATCCACTCCCTTCAATGAATAACCACAGACATTACCATACCCCAAATAACAGCCATCGTACGAGAAAAATCACAGGGTACGTGCGATTTCCTGGATTTCATAGACCTCGATCTGGTCGCCGACCTTGATGTCATTGTAATTCTTGAGCGTCAGACCGCATTCGAAACCGGCTTTCACTTCACGGACATCATCCTTGAAGCGTTTGAGCGAATCGATTTCACCCGACCAGATGACTACATTGTCGCGCAACAGGTGTACCGGCGAACCCCGCCGTACCAGCCCTTCGGTGACGAAACAGCCGGCGATCGCGCCGACACGGCTGACCATAATGACCTGACGGATTTCGACAAGACCCAGCGCATGTTCGCGTTTTTCAGGTGCCAGCATACCGGACATCGCGGCTTTCACATCGTCGATCGCATCGTAGATGATGTTGTAGTAACGGATATCGACACCGCCCGTTTCCGCCAGATGGCGTGCCTGTGCATCGGCACGGGTATTGAAGCCGATAATGACTGCCTTGGAGGCCAGCGCCAGATTGACGTCCGTTTCGGTAATGCCCCCGACGGCGGCATGAATGACCTGGACACGCACTTCGTCGTTGGAGAGTTTGAGCAACGAAGCGGCCAACGCTTCCTGGGAGCCCTGAACGTCGGTCTTGATGATGAGCGGCAAGGTCTTGACTTCGCCTTCGGCGATCTGGTCGAACATGTTTTCCAGTTTCGCAGCCTGCTGTTTCGCCAGCTTGACGTCGCGGAATTTGCCCTGGCGGAACAGACCGATTTCACGTGCCTTGCGTTCGTCATTCAACACGATGATTTCCTCACCGGCGGACGGTACACCCGTCAGCCCCTGGATTTCCACCGGAATGCTCGGCCCTGCCTCGGTAATCGCCTTGCCGTTTTCATCGAGCATGGCACGGACACGACCATATTCCGGTCCGGCCAGCACGACATCGCCACGATGCAACGTACCGGACTGGACGAGCACCGTCGCGACCGGGCCGCGTCCCTTGTCCAGACGGGCCTCGATCACGATGCCCTTGGCCATGGTATCGACCGGCGCTTTCAATTCCAGGATTTCCGCCTGCAACAACACGTTTTCCAGCAATGAATCGATCCCCTGTCCCGTCTTGGCCGATACCGGCACGAACGGGGAATCGCCACCGTATTCTTCCGGAACGACCTGTTCTGCGATCAGTTCCTGCGTCACACGATTGACGTTGGCCCCCTGCTTGTCCACCTTGTTGATGGCCACGACAATCGGCACGCCGGCCGCCTTGGCATGCGCGATCGCTTCCTTGGTCTGCGGCATGACGCCATCGTCGGCAGCGACAACCAGAATGACGATATCGGTCGCCTTGGCACCACGGGCACGCATGGCGGTAAACGCCTCATGGCCCGGTGTATCGAGGAAAGTCACGATACCGCGCGCCGTCTTGACGTGATATGCGCCGATATGCTGCGTGATGCCGCCGGCTTCACCCGAAGCGATCTTGGTACGGCGGATATAGTCCAGCAGCGACGTCTTGCCGTGGTCGACATGTCCCATGACCGTAACGACCGGAGCACGTGGCAACAGTTCGGCGTTTTCGTTCTTGCCCATTTCTTCCAGCTGTGATTCCACATCCTGAATCTTGGCGGCAAAGGCACGATGCCCCATTTCCTCGACCAGAATCATGGCCGTTTCCTGATCCAGCACCTGATTGATCGTCACCATCTGTCCCAGCTTCATAAGCTGCTTGATGACTTCAGAAGCCTTGACTGCCATCTTGTGCGCCAGTTCGGCCACGGTAATGGTTTCCGGCACATAGACATCATGGACGATCGCCTCGGTCGGCTGATGGAAATTGCTTTCGCGTTCGATCACCGGTGCATGACGGCGTCCTTTCGGACCGCCGGAACTGCTGCGCCAGCCCCCTTCGCGACCACCGGCATCGCCGCCGCGGGTCTTCATGCCGGAGCCGCGTTTTCTGCCGGATTCTTCCTGCCATGCAGCCGCCTTGGCCGCTTTCTTGTCTGCGGAAGATTTCTTGTCAGGTTTGCCAGATGCGGATTTCTTGTCCGACGGTCTGGACGCTGCCGGCTGCTGTTGTGCCGGTCTGGAAGCGGGAGCGGCCTTTCTGGCGGCATCGCCACGGTTTTCCACCGGTGCCGCAGCCTGTGTGGCAGCCGGAGCAGCAGCCTGTGCCGGTTTGGCCTGCTGTCGAACGACCTTGCGTGTCGCACCGCTCATCATGGCCTTGATCTGCGCGACTTCATCCTCGACCGCCTTGCGTGCCCGTTCCGCTTCTTCCGCACGTCTGATCCGTTCCGCTTCCGCCTCTTTCCGTGCCTTTTCCGCACGGGCGGCTTCTTCAGCCATCCTTGCCATTTCCGCCTTCTTCGCCATTTCGGCAGCCGCCTTTTCTTCGGCCGCATGCTGCTGCCTTTCCTTTTCCTTCCGTTCAGCTTCAAGTCGCATCTTTTCAGCCGCTTCACGCTGTTCGGCTTCTTTCCTGCGGATCGCTTCCGCTTCCGCACGCGCCTGTTCCTCGGCCTTGAGGCGCGCCTGTTTTTCCGCTTCCATCTTCGCCTGCTGCGCCTGTCTTTCACGCAACTCGGCTTCCTGGCGCGCGATCAGTTCTGCCTGACGACGCGATTCCTCTGCCCGACGCTGTTTTTCCGCCTCGTCAATCACAGAAGTAGCCGCCTTTCTCTGTTCGATTTCGGAACGTAATGCCTGTTCATCGCGTTTGACAAACGTCCGTTTTTTTCTGACTTCGACCTGAATCGTTCTGGATTTGCCGGTCGCATCGGCCTGCTTGATTTCGCTCGTTTCCTTGCGAGTCAGCGAAATCTTGCGTTTTTCGCCGCTCTGCGCACCATGCACACTGCGCAAATAGTTCAGCAACTTGTCCTTGTCTTCCTTGCTCAGGACATCATTGACCGATCGTTTTTCCACGCCGGCATCGCGCAGCTGTTTCAACAGCACGTCCGAAGGCATATTCAGTTCGGCAGCAAATTGGGCTACATTGTTAATCGCCATTCCTTCCTCTTTCTTCCAATAGATGCGGCAAATCCGGTAACGGGAGCGTGAAAATCCTATCGGGATTCCATCAGTTTCCAGGCACGTGCCTGCAATTCCTTCGCTTCGTCGTCATACTTGGCATCGATCAGTTTCATTTCCTCATCCGTCACATCGGCAAATTCATTTTCCAGCAACTGGCGTGCCCGTTCGGTCGGCAATGCCAGAATCGCGCCGAATTCGTCATAAGCCAGCCCGGCAAAACGTTCCAGCGTCTTGACCCCGGCCAGGCCCAGCTTGCCAGCAACACTGCGGCTCATGCCTTCCAGTCCGGACAGCGCTTCTTCCATACCGGACATGCCTTCTTCCGACACGATCGCTTCGGTAATCAGTGCATCGCGCGCTCTCTGACGGATTTCGTTGACCGTTTCCTCGTCGAAAGCCTCGATTTCCAGCATTTCGCTGATCGGCACATAAGCGATTTCTTCCAGAGACGTAAAGCCTTCGTCGATCAGCACGTCGGCGACTTCCTGATCCAGATCGAGCCTTTCCATGAACAGTTTTTGCAATTCGGCCTTTTCCATCGCCGTCTTGTCGGCCGATTCTTCCGCCGTCATGATATTGATCTTCCAGCCGGTCAATTCCGTCGCCAGACGGACGTTCTGCCCGCTGCGACCGATGGCGATCGCCAGATTTTCCTCGTCAACGATCACATCCATCGCATGCTTGTCTTCATCGACCACGATCGACGTGACATTGGCCGGCGCCAGCGCGCCGATCACGAACTGTGCCGGGTCTTCCGACCACAAGACGATATCGACCCGTTCGCCGCCCAGTTCGCCGGTCACTGCCTGTACACGCGAACCGCGCATGCCCACGCAGGTACCGATCGGATCGATCCGCTTGTCATGGGTATGCACCGCGATCTTGGCGCGGACACCCGGATCACGGGCAGCCGACTTGATTTCCAGAAGTCCCTGTTCGATTTCGGGCACTTCGAGTTCGAAAAGCTTGACGATGAATTCCGGCGCAGTACGCGACAAAATGACCTGCGGACCACGCGGGCCCCGTTCCACACGCAGGATATAGGCACGGACACGATCGCCCACACGCAGATTTTCCTTCGGGATCATCTGGTCGCGCGGCAAGCGTGCCTCGACCTTGCCGGACTCGACGATGGCATCGCCCCGTTCCATGCGCTTGATCGTACCGGTTACCAGCGCATCCCCGCGATCGAGGAAGTCCTGGAGAATCTGCTCACGTTCAGCATCGCGGATACGCTGCAAGACGATCTGCTTGGTATCCTGCGCGAAACGGCGACCGAGATCGACCGATTCGACATGATCCTCGATGTAGTCGCCGACTTCGATATCGGGGAACTGTTCCTTCGCCTCGAAATACAGCATTTCCTGATCGGGCTGCTGGAGTCCGGCCTCATCGGGCACGACATGCCACCGGCGGAAAGTTTCCACCTCACCGGTCTGCCGGTCGATTGCGACTCGGATATCAACATCACCCGGATAACGTTTCTTCGTGGCCAGTGCCAACGCATGTTCGAGCGCACCCAGAACGATTTCCTTGTCCACGTTTTTTTCGCGCGCCAGCGCGTCAACCAATTGCAGAATTTCGAGACTCATGCCTTGCGACTCCTAAAATTCACCTGCGGCACCAAACGTGCCTTGTCTATATCAGCGATCGTAAAATGTAAAACCGAATTGTTTTCCCTGTCGTTTCCCTCGAATTCCAGCGAGAGCTCATCCCCTTCGGGCGGCAACAGAATTCCCTGAAACGTTTTCCGGTTTCCCATACCGGTTACCGGTCTGCGCAGTTTCACATGCGCCTCCATCCCCGCGAAACGGACAAAGTCCTGCAGCTTTTTCAGCGGACGATCAAGCCCGGGAGACGACACTTCCAGCCGGTCATAATCGACATCCTCGACCATCAGCACACGGGAAAGCTGATGGCTGACCGTTTCACAATCGTTCACCGTAATGCTTTTGTCTCCGGCATCTTCCGGCAAGAAATCGATATATACGCGCAAAATGCCGCCTGGCGCCCTTTCCAGATCGACCAGATCGTACCCGCAGCCATTGACTGTCTTTTCAACCAGTTCCTGCAACAAAACCCTGCTCCCGTTCAATTTCCGTTTCACCTCTCATCCGTTTGCGACGAGAGGCACACGGTCCGCCCTGGCAACCGGGGTGCGCAATGAAAAAAAAATGGGCGCAAGCCCATATCCTGATTTCAACCCCTGTGCCATCCAAAAAAATGGACGAAACCGTAACAAGCTCCTTATTATATACGCGAAAAGCGCGATCCGCAATGTAAGCGGGCAGGAATACCAATAATATCAACAGGTAAGACTTTTACGGATGCATTTGTCCGCTCATGATGGCGGCCCGGGGCCAAAACAGTCCGCTTTCGTTACGAAATTGCCTTATACTTTCGCTTTTTCGGGCCAATCCGGCATATGTCCGGTACAAAAGACGGCTTGCCCGTCATAAAACGGCACACCGCGACACCATCATGGCAGAGAAAAAACCCGCATACAGTGAAGAGTCGATCAGAGTTCTGAAGGGACTCGAACCGGTCCGGCAACGTCCGGGCATGTACACCCGCACGGAAAATCCGCTGCATATCGTGACCGAAGTGATCGACAACGCTTCCGATGAAGCCATTGGGGGCTACTGCCACAACATTTCCGTCACCATCAACGCCGACGGCAGCATCAGTGTGGAAGACGACGGACGCGGCATTCCGGTCGGCATCCATCCTGAAGAAAAGGTGCCGACCGTCGAAATCGTTTTCACCCGTCTGCATTCGGGTGGCAAATTCGCCAAGGGCGGCGACAACGCCTATGCCTTTTCCGGCGGGTTGCACGGCGTGGGTGTCTCCGTGACCAATGCGCTGTCCAGACGGATCGAAGTCACCGTCTGGCGCGAAAAACAGCAACACAAAATCGCCTTCACCGATGGTGAAGTCTCCGAACCGCTGACATCGCGCCCACTGACACGCGGCGAAAAAAAATCGGGCACCAAAGTCACCATCTGGCCCGACGCGCGTTATTTCGACAGCATGGACATCCCGCTGGCCGAACTCAAACACCTGTTGCAATCGAAGGCCATCCTGCTGCCTGGCGTACAGGTACGCCTCGAAAACCGGATCACAGGCAAAACCGATATCTGGCAGTATCATGACGGCTTGCGTGGCTACCTGTCCGAAGCGCTGGATTTGGCCACCGGAGAAGAAACCGTCATCCCGCTCTTTGATGGTTCACGGTACGCAAGCCGTGACGAAGGTTTTGCCGAAGGCGAAGGCGCTGCATGGGTCGTCGCATGGACGACTGAAGGGACACCTGTGCGTGAATCGTTCGTCAACCTCATTCCGACACCTGCCGGCGGCACGCATGAAAGCGGTCTGCGCGACGGTCTGTTCAATGCCGTCAGAAGTTTTGCAGAAATCCACTCCCTGCTGCCAAAAGGCGTTCGTCTGCTGCCAGAAGACGTTTTCGCACGCACTTCCTTCGTTTTGTCGGCACGTGTACTCGATCCGCAATTCCAGGGCCAGATCAAGGAGCGCCTGAACTCACGCGATGCCGTACGTCTCGTTTCCCATTTCGTGCGCCCCGCTTTTGAAAACTGGCTCCACCAGAACGTCGAATACGGTCGCAAGCTCACCGATCTGGTCATCCGGCAGGCCCAGTCCCGCATGCGGCAACAGCAAAAAGTCGAAAAGAAAAAATCCTCGGCCGTCGCCGTCCTGCCCGGCAAGCTCACCGATTGCGAATCGCACGACATCCGTCGCAACGAACTGTTCCTTGTCGAAGGCGATTCCGCAGGCGGTTCGGCGAAAATGGGACGCAACAAGGAATTCCAGGCCATCCTGCCCTTGCGCGGCAAAGTCCTCAATTCATGGGAAACCGAAAAAGACCGACTGTTCGCCAATCAGGAAATCCACGACATCGCTGTTGCCATCGGTGTCGATCCGCATGGCGCCAACGACAATCCCGACCTGTCCGGACTGCGTTACGGAAAAATCTGCATCCTCTCCGATGCCGACGTGGACGGTTCGCATATCCAGGTCTTGCTATTGACCCTGTTTTTCCGTCATTTCCCCCGTCTGATCGAAAACGGCCACATCTATGTCGCCCGCCCGCCGCTGTATCGTATCGATGCACCGGCACGCGGCAAGAAACCGATCCAGAAACTGTACGCACTCGATGACGCGGAACTGAACGGCATTCTCGAAAAACTCCGGAGCGAAGGCGTCAGGGACAATGCACTCGGCATCTCCCGTTTCAAGGGGCTTGGCGAAATGAATGCCGAACAACTCTGGGAAACGACCCTGAATCCGGATACCCGCCGCCTGTTGCCCGTCACCTTCGGAAACATCACGCCGAAAGAATCGGCCGAACGCTTCCAGATGCTCATGGGCAAAGGCGAAGCCGCAGCCCGTCGGAGCTGGATGGAAGAACACGGCAACGAAGCCGAAGCCGACATCTAGCTGCATCTTCTTAATGGACATTGCATCATGAGCTTTCAACCCACATTGTTCGATGACCCACCGGCCGACGAAGTCCCGCACGAAACCCTGATGCTCGCCAGTTTCGCCGAAAGGGCTTATCTCGATTACGCCATTTCCGTCGTCAAGGGACGTGCCCTGCCGGACGTTTGCGACGGTCAGAAACCCGTCCAGCGCCGTATCCTCTATGCCATGAACGAACTGAAACTGGCCTCCGACGCCAAACCGCGCAAGTCGGCTGCCGTCGTCGGCGATGTACTGGGCAAACTGCACCCGCACGGCGACCAGTCGGTCTATGATGCACTGGTGAGGATGGCGCAAGACTTTTCCATGCGCTATCCCCTGATCGACGGCCATGGCAACTTCGGATCACGTGACGGAGACGGTGCGGCTGCCATGCGCTACACCGAAGCCCGTCTGACTCCGATCGCCGCCCTTTTGCTTGATGAAATCGGCCAGGGTACCGTCGAATTCCAGGACAACTACGACGGTTCCGCCAAGGAACCGCGCCTGCTCCCGGCACGCCTGCCGTTCACCCTGCTCAACGGTGCATCCGGCATCGCCGTCGGTCTGGCGACCGAAATCCCGTCGCACAATCTCGACGAAGTGGCACGTGCCGCCATCGCCATGATCCGCAATCCGGACATCACACATGACGAACTGATGACGATCATCCCCGGCCCCGACTTTCCGGGCGGCGGCCAGATCATCACGCCGGCATCGGCCATCGCCGACATCTATGCCGGCGGACGCGGCAGCCTGAAAGTGCGCGCACGCTGGAAAATCGAGGAACTGGCGCGTGGACAATGGCAAGCCGTCGTCACCGAACTGCCGCCCGGCACATCCGCGCAAAAAGTGCTGGAAGAAATCGAGGAACTCACCAATCCGAAAGTCAAAAGCGGCAAAAAAGCCCTTTCGTCCGAACAGACCGCCATGCGCCAGCACATACTGGGCATACTGGATACCGTCCGCGATGAATCCAGCCGCGAAGCGCCAGTACGCATCGTGTTCGAACCGAAAACCCGGCGTATCGCCCCCGACGAGTTCATGCAAACCCTGCTTGCGCATACATCACTGGAAGGCAACGCCCCCGTCAATCTGGTCATGATCGGCATCGACGGGCGACCGGGACAGAAAAACCTTGCCGGCATCCTCAGGGAATGGATCGAATTCCGGTTCGTGACCGTCCGCCACCGCACCGGTTGGCGACTCGGTCGTGTCGATGAACGGATCCATATACTGGAAGGACGCGAAACCGTTCTGCTCAATATCGACGAAGTCATCCGGATCATCCGCGAATCCGACGATCCGAAAACCGCACTGATCGCCACCTTCCACCTTTCCGAAAGGCAGGCAGACGACATTCTGGAAATCCGGTTGCGCCAACTCGCCAGGATGGAAAAAATCCGTATCGAACAGGAACTGGCCGAACTGCGCAAGGAAAAAGACACCCTGCAAGACCTTCTGGCACACCCGGCTTCGATGAAACGGCTCGTCATCCGTGAAATCGAAAGCGACCGCAAAAAATACGGCGACAAGCGGCGCACCCTGATCGAGGAAGCGCAAAAAGCGACGGCGGAACAGAAAATCGCCGACGAACCGGTAACGGTCGTCATCTCGCAAAACGGCTGGCTACGCCAGCGTACAGGACACGGACTTAACCTCTCGGGACTGTCTTTCAAGTCCGGCGACGGCATGCTGCTTTCGCGCGAATGCCGCAACACCGACCTGCTTCTGGCTTTTTCATCGACGGGGCGCGTCTATACCGTCCCCGTTCACCAGCTGCCCGGCGGCCGTGGCGACGGCATGCCGCTGACCACCTTTGCCGAAACCGGCACGGACGAAACCATCATCCGGTATTTCATCGGATCGCCTGAAACCACCGTCCTGATCGCCATCGATTCCGGTTGCGGCTTTTTCGCCCGCGTCTCCGACATGGCCAGCCGGGTACGCAACGGCAAATCGTTCGTCAATCTGGAAAACGGAGAAACGCTGCTGCCACCGGTCGCCGTATCAACGGACGACAAATGGATCGCCGCCCTTTCCGAAAAAGGCAGGCTGTTGCTGTTTGAAACCGGCGAACTGCGCACCCTCTCATCCGGCGGGCGCGGCGTCATCCTGATGGGACTCGATACCGGCGAAAAACTCAAGGCAGCCATTGCAGTCGGCGAAACCGGCTGCCTCGTCGTCTGTCAGGCCAAAAACGAAAAACGCTACGAAGTCCGCATCACCGGCAACGCCCTCGCAGCCCATACCGGCAAACGCGCACGCAAAGGCAAAGCTGTCGAATCGCGCTTCACGCCAGTCGCACTCGAAACGCTCCCATAGGTTCTGGCAGGAACGCGCGTGAAAACCATGCGCTTGCCTTGCATGCCGCAAGCGCATGCAAGGCGGTATCAGGCGATTTCGGCGATCAGTTCGATTTCCAGACAGGCACCTGTCGGAATCTGCGCCACACCGAAAGCGGAACGGGCATGACGTCCTGCATCGCCGAACACTTCGACGAACAATTCCGACGCGCCGTTCGTCACCAGATGATGTTCGGTGAAATCGTCCGTGGAATTGACCAGCGAAACCATCTTGACGATCCTGCGAACGCGATTCAGATCCCCGTCGCAGGCATCCTGCAAGGTCGCCAGCAAATCGATCGCCGTCCGGCGTGCGGCTTGTTTGCCTTCCTCGACCGAGATATTGCGGCCGAACTGTGCCACCAGCGGTTTGCCATCCTTTTTGGCAATATGGCCGGAAAGATAAACCAGATTGCCGGATTTGACATACATCACATAAGCCGCCACCGGTTTGGCCACCGCCGGCAGCGTAATATTCAACGCTTTCAGATTTTCATATACAGACATCGTGCAATTCCTGTCGGTTAACCCGGCCGGAACCCGCTCCGGCCGACCGGCTCATTATAAGCCACCCGCGCTTTCAAGCATACCGGCACGCCGGCGGCCCATTGTCCGTTACAATCGTACTTTTCCCATCACGAAAGACAGCCATGAGCGACACCCGAAACGAAACGCCATCCGACAATCCGGACGATCTGCTGGCAGGCCATCTCTACAAACTGGTCGGCAAAAAACCGGTACCCTGCACACTGGAAGAATACGTCACCGGCATGAAATCGGCGGCCAACCGCATCATCGAACAGAATCAGGTCGGACAATGGCTGGTCTCGACCATCTTCACCGGCATCGACCACGCATTCGGTAACGGAGAAAAACAACTGTTCGAAACGAAAATATTCGGCCTGCCCGACGAACTCGAACCCCGCTGGCGCTTCGCAAGCTGGAACCAGGCCGTCCGCCATCACCGCAAGCTGGTCATCCGGCTCGAAACCGAAGGCGCGGACTCCCTGATCGCAGAAATCCGGCAACACCAGTCATAAATAACTAGCGCCGGAAAACCCAGACAGTATCATCCGATGCCGCCGCATCGAAACGATACCCCCCTTCATCGAACCGTCTGAGTTCTCCGGCATCGGTGATTGCGTGTACGGCGGCATACCGCATCATCAGTCCTCTTGCCTGCTTGGCATACAGACTCACCACACGCGCCTTTCCCTGCCGTATATCCTGAAACACCGGCGTCACCATCTTCCCCGCCAACGCACGTCTGTCGATCACCCGCGAAAACTCGGCCGACGCCAGATTCACCAGCATATCGTCGCCCGTTTCTTCCATCGCCCGGTTCAGCGATTGCGTTACCGTATCGCGCCAGTAATCATACAATCCCATCCCATCCGGACGCACGGCAGTCGCATCGAAACCGACACGCGACGGCACCACACAATCGAACGGCTTCATCACCCCGTACAATGCCGACAAAATCCGCATATGCCGGTTCAGATACAACCAGTTCTCCACCGACATCGTCACGGCATCCAGCGTCCGGTAGGCATCCCCATCATACGCCAGCACAGCCGGGACAACCTGC
Source organism: Oxalobacter paeniformigenes (assembly GCF_027158465.1). Taxonomy (NCBI): domain Bacteria; kingdom Pseudomonadati; phylum Pseudomonadota; class Betaproteobacteria; order Burkholderiales; family Oxalobacteraceae; genus Oxalobacter; species Oxalobacter paeniformigenes. Next base: position 307,030 of record NZ_JAMKYL010000001.1, on the reverse strand, counting down.
GGATAACGGGCATCGGCATCCCAGTCATCGAACAGTGCCGCCTCGCGTACCGCCAGCGTGTCGGAAACATGCAAATGACGCGCCATTTCGTGCGGTGCCCAGGACTTGAGTACGGCAGCGACCTTTTCCGCCTTGCCAAGCCACTGCGGATAACCGAACAATTTTTCCCGCAACGCCTCATCCACCGTAATCCCCGGAAAGCGCTGCCGTTTCGAGGGTGATAAAATCGCAAGCATCATTTTCTCCCGTACCGATGAATGACAACATGAAATCCGAACTGGCCGTTCTGGACACCAATATTTGTCTGGATCTTTTCGTTTTCCACGACGCACTCTCTGCCGATCTGTTAAAAGCCATCGAAGAACACAACCTGATCGCCATCACGCGGGAAGATTGCCGCTGTGAATGGCTGCGCGTTCTCGATTATCCGAAACTGGCGCTGGACGACACGGAAAAAACACGATCCAGACAGGCATTCGACCGCTACATCCGGATAATCGATCCCGAAAAACGCGATTATCGCACCCTTCCTGTCTGCCGCGACAAGGATGACCAGAAATTCATGGAACTGGCTTATGACGCCCATGCATCCTGCCTGATAACAAAAGACAAGGCATTATTGAAACTGGCCGGAAAAAACCGGAAAAACGGCTATTTCGCCATTATTACACCGGACCAATGGATTGCAGGAAAACACCGTTCCGCCATTTCCGCCTGAAAAAAACGCAAGACATTAACACCATCCGCGCATTATCCGATTACCGGATACCCGATTTCGGCACACCGATGTCAAAACCTTGTTACAAATAGAAACAAATAAAACATACCTTGCGATAATCTTTTAAAAATCCACTTTATTTATTGCAAAGGTAAATATAGAATATACAGTGTTTCGATAAAACATCGTTTTCATTATTCTAAAACCATCCGGAAGACCCAAAGCCACAAGATTCCGGCATTCGATCAGGAAAAAATCATGGCAACCTACAAACAGTTACAGGACCAGATCAGACAGCTTCAGCATGAAGCGGAAGAATTACGCAAAAACGAAATTTCCAACGCCATTGCGCAAATCAAGATGACCATGGCCGAATACGGCATCACCCTGGCCGATCTCGGTTATGCCGGCAAGAAGAAAAGCGGCACGGTACGCGCTCCGCTCGCACCGAAATACCGCAATCCGGAAACCGGAGAAACCTGGTCCGGTCGCGGAAAAGCCCCACGCTGGATCGACCCGTCAAACAAGGAAAAATTCCTTATCAAGTAATCCATGGCCGTCATTCCTTCCGCCGTTTTCGGAACATGGGCGGAAAACACGACAAACCGTCGTTTTACGGCAAATCATTTATGACGACAGACCCGTTAAACGGGTCTGTATGTTTTATTTTCAGCGTACATCCGGATAACATCCGGCAGAACACAAAATATCCCCGTCGCCAACGACGTCACACGGCATATATTCATTTCCATACGGAAACAAACTGTATCGGCCATTTACATGTAAATCATCTCCGTCGATCCCTGTACTGAAAACGGTAAACGACATAACATATTCTTTTTCATTTGCCTGCAAAACATCCTGAAAAAGAACCGAAATTTCCCGGACGTACCGCCCCGATTCCATACCATTGCCGTTGAAAACCGGTATTTTCGCCATAAACCATCCGAATAACCGGAAAGACTGCCGGTCAATCCGGATCATCCATTATCAGCACCGGTAAAAACCCGCCATTGCAAAAAAGAATACCGGCATTTTCTTCACGATGACATGAATCCGCGAATATCCGTCCGTAAAACAAACCACGCATGACAATCGCCCAAAAAACAGCACGCATTCGGCATTTGCCTGTGCCCACTCCATCCGATTCTGGAGGATAATGCACCCTGTAAAGCAAAGGATGACGCAAAGGACGCCGGCCGGATAAAACCGCCCGTCCCTTTCATCTTATTCACACCACCAACCGAACACGAAACAGACACAAAATGACCGACACCCCATCCAGCACCGTCTATCGGCTCGATTACACCGTTCCCGCATTCCTTGTCAGCCACATCGACCTCACATTCGATCTGGATCCATCCGCCACACAGGTCAGCGCCACCACGACACTGCACCACAATCCGGAATCCGGCCTGCACGATCTCATCCTGTACGGTGAAGCACTCGAACTGGTACGGGTCGTCATGAACGGCAAGACACTGGACAAACAGGACTACATACTGGAAAACGGCAATCTGCGCATTCCCGGGGCGCCAGATGACGTCACGCTGACCATCGACACCCTGATCCATCCCGACAAGAACACATCCCTCATGGGGCTGTACCTGTCCAACGGCAACTTCTTCACCCAGTGCGAAGCCGAAGGCTTCCGCAAAATCACCTATTACCCGGACCGTCCGGACGTCATGGCGACCTACACCGTCACCATCAAGGCAGACCGCCAAAGCTGTCCCGTACTGCTTTCCAACGGCAACCTCGTCGAAACCGGCGAACTGCCAGACGGACGGCATTACGCCAAATGGGACGATCCGTTCCGCAAACCGTCCTACCTCTTCGCACTGGTCGCCGGCAAGCTCGTTTGCCGTGAAGAAACCTTCCGGCTTGCCGACGGACGCGATGTCCTCTTGCAAGTCTGGGTCGAACAGGGCAACCTCGACAAGACCGCCCACGCCATGGAATCGCTCAAACACAGCATCCGCTGGGACGAAACACGCTTCGGTCTCGAACTCGACCTCGACCGCTTCATGATCGTGGCGGTCAGCGACTTCAACATGGGTGCGATGGAAAACAAGGGGCTCAACATCTTCAACACCCGCTACGTACTGGCCAACCCGCGCATCGCCACCGACGTGGATTACGCCAACATCGAATCCGTCGTCGGACATGAATATTTCCACAACTGGACAGGCGACCGCGTCACCTGCCGCGACTGGTTCCAGCTCTCCCTGAAAGAAGGATTGACCGTATTTCGCGACCAGGAATTTTCAGCCGACCTGACCGGCAGCGACTCCGGTCGCGCCGTCAAGCGCATCGAAGACGTCCGCACCCTGCGACAACTCCAGTTTCCCGAAGACGCCGGCCCCATGGCCCATCCGGTACGCCCCGATTCCTATCAGGAAATCAATAACTTCTACACCGTCACCGTCTATGAAAAAGGCGCAGAAGTCGTCCGTATGTACCAGACCCTGCTCGGACGAGACGGCTTCAGAAAAGGCATGGACCTGTACTTCAAACGGCACGACGGACAAGCCGTCACCTGCAACGACTTTCTGGCCGCCATGGCGGACGCCAACGGGCGCGACCTCTCCCAGTTCGAACGCTGGTACAGCCAGGCAGGCACCCCACGCGTCAAACTCGAAAGCCATTACGACGCCGCGGCAGGCGCCGTCACCCTGAAACTCTCGCAACATTGCCCGGAAACCCCGGGACAGGCGGAAAAACACCCCTTCCTGATACCGGTCGCCGTCGGACTGCTTGACCGGCAAGGCAACGACATGCCCCTGCACCAGCCCGGAAAAGACGGAACACAAACCACCGCCATACTGGAACTGACACAAGAAAGCCAGACTTTCACCTTCACCGGCATCACGGAAAAACCCGTCGTTTCCGCACTGCGCAACTTCTCCGCCCCCGTCATCCTCGAATACGACCAGTCCGACGACGAACTGCTGCATCTGCTCTCGCACGACAGTGACCACTTCAACCGCTGGGAAGCCGGACAGCGGCTGGCATCGCGCCGTCTCGTCGCTCTGACCAAAGCCGTACAAACCGGTGCTCCCCTTTCACTGGACGATGCCTTCATCGACGCATACCGCACCGTTCTGACCGACACCCGGCTGGACGCCGCACTGCGCGAACTGGCGCTGACCTTGCCCAGTGAAATGATGATCGCCGAACGCATGGACGAAATCGACCCGCAAGCCATCCGCAGCGCCCGCCAGTACATGCGTGGCGCACTGGCGAAACGCCTCGAAAAGGAATGGCTCGCCGCACTGGAGGCCAACCGTACCGAAGGCGCCTACCGGCCGACGCCTCAGGACGCCGGAAAACGCGCCCTGAAAAACCTCGCGCTGTCATACCTGCTCACGCTGGATGACACCCGCTATGCGCAAATCGCCATCGACCAGTACCATCAGGCCGACAACATGACCGACCGGCTTGCCGCGCTGACCTCGCTGGTACATGCCGGTTACACCACCGGATTGCCGGAAACGAAAGCCCTGCTCGAACACTTCTACCGCGAATTTGAAAACGAAGCGCTCGTCATCGACAAATGGTTCTCCCTGCAAGCCACATCGCCCTGCGCAGACATACAAACCATCCGGACGCTCATGACACACCCGGCTTTCACCATCCGCAACCCCAACCGCGCACGCAGCCTCATCTTTGGCTTTTGCCACAACAATATGGCACAATTCCACGCGACAGACGGCAGCGGTTACGCATTCTGGAGCGAAAACCTGATCGAACTGGACAAAATCAACCCGCAAGTGGCCGCCCGGCTGGCACGATGCATGGACCAGTGGAAACGATACATTCCATCCCTGCGCGAACTGGCCGGAGACGCCCTGCGACACGTATCGCAACAAACCCTGTCCCGCGACACGCGCGAAATCATCGGAAAGACCCTGTCTGCCTGACATAACACCCAAGGAAAAGAAAACATCATGAGACCAAAACGCATCAGCCTGACACAACACCTGATAGAGGAAAACCGCCGGTACGGCACCGTTCCTGAAGAATTGCGTTTATTGCTGGAAGTCGTCTGCCGCGCCTGCAAGATCATCAGCAACTCCGTAGGCAAAGGCGCCCTCGGCAACATACTGGGCAGCAACGAAACCCAAAACGTACAGGGCGAAGTCCAGAAAAAACTCGACGTCCTCTCCAACGAAATCCTGCTGGAATCCAACGAATGGGGCGGCTATCTCGCCGCGGTGGCATCCGAAGAAATGGAAACCATCCACCCCATCTCCAAGACCTATCCGCACGGCAAATACCTGCTGCTTTTCGACCCGCTCGACGGCTCCAGCAACATCGACGTCAACGTCTCCATCGGCACCATCTTCTCCGTACTGTCCCTGCCGGATGGCCGAACCGACGCCACCGAAGCCGATTTTCTCCAGCCCGGACGCCAGCAAATCGCGGCCGGATACGCCCTCTACGGCCCGCAAACCCTGCTGGTACTGACCACCGGACGCGGTACCAACGGCTTCACCCTTGACCGTGAAATGGGTTCCTGGGTACTGACGCACCCCAACATGCGCATTCCGGAAAACACCAGCGAATACGCCATCAACGCATCCAACCAACGGCGCTGGTTCCCGCCGGTCAAACGCTACTTCGAAGAAATGCAGGCTGGCAAAGAAGGGCCGCTCGGACGCGACTTCAACATGCGCTGGGTCGCATCCATGGTCACCGACATGCACCGCATCCTCACGCGCGGCGGCATCTTCATGTACCCGGCAGACGAACGCAACATCGAAGCCGGCGGCCGTATCCGTCTCCTGTACGAAGCCAACCCCATGGCCATGATCGTCGAACAGGCGGGAGGTGCTGCCACCAACGGCCTCATCCCGATGCTCGACGTCATTCCGGAACGGTTGCACCAGCGCGTCCCCGTCTTCATGGGCTCCAGAAACGAAGTCGAGCGCATCACCCGTTACCACAAGGAAAGCCAGTAAAACCATCCCGCTTGCGCCGTAGAAAACCCGACATCTCCGGCGCAAGCCGCTTTCCCTCACTCGAACAACTCATGCCGCGCCGTCACACGGCACAACACCCCGGGTTCCCCCTATCCCCAAACATTCCCCTTCACGCATAAAACCGCTAGAATTTCCCCTTATGCACAAAAACCCCCACAACAACAGGAAAACGGGGCAAGGGAAACAGACATGATCACTTTTCAGCAAATAATCTTCACCCTTCAACAATACTGGAGCCAACAGGGATGCGCCCTGCTCCAGTCCTACGACATGGAAGTCGGGGCGGGCACCTCGCACACCGCCACCTTCCTGCGCGCCATCGGCCCCGAACCCTGGCGAGCCGCCTACGTACAGCCGTCGCGCCGCCCCAAAGACGGCCGCTATGGCGAAAACCCGAACCGCATGCAACACTACTACCAGTTCCAGGTCGTCCTGAAACCGGCACCGGAAGACATCCTCGACCTTTATCTGGGATCACTTGCCGCACTCGGACTTGACCTGAAACAAAACGACGTCCGTTTCGTGGAAGACGACTGGGAAAACCCGACACTGGGCGCATGGGGACTGGGCTGGGAAGTCTGGCTCAACGGCATGGAAGTCACCCAGTTCACCTACTTCCAGCAAGTCGGCGGCATCGACTGCAAACCGATTCTGGGCGAAATCACCTACGGGCTGGAACGTCTTGCCATGTATCTGCAAGGCGTGGAAAACGTCTATGACCTCATCTGGACCCAATGGACCGATCGCGGCGTCAAGAAATACCTGACATACGGCGACGTCTATCACCAGAACGAAGTCGAACAGTCCGCCTACAACTTCGAACAGGCCAACGCACCGCTTCTGTTTTCCCTGTTCTCCAGCTTCGAATCCGAAGCCAAACGCCTGATCGGTGAAAAACTCACCCTGCCGGCCTACGAAATGATCCTCAAGGCCGCGCACACCTTCAACCTGCTTGACGCACGGGGTGCACTCTCGGTCACGGAACGCGCCGCCTACATCGGACGCATCCGCACCCTTTCCAGGCTCGTCGCACAGGCCTACTACGACTCACGCGAGGCACTGGGATTCCCGATGTGCGGCGATACGCGCAAAATCGCATGACACCCGGAAGGCAACATTGAACTGACAGATATGCCGGAACATACCCGCCGGCAAAGAACGTAAAAAGGCTAACCATGAACCAGACACTGCTTGTCGAACTGCTGACCGAAGAACTGCCACCCAAGGCGCTGACCAGGCTGGCCGAATCCTTCGCAGGCACCATCGAAACAAGCCTCCGACAGGACGACTTCCTCACCGCCGAATCGAAAAAAACCGTTTATGCCACCCCGCGCCGCCTGGCCGTGACCATCACACAGGTCCGTGACGTCTCGCCGGACAAGCCGATCCGCCAGAAAGTCCTGCCGGTCACCGTCGCCTTCGATGCCGATGGCAACCCCACCGCACCGCTGAAGAAAAAACTGGCGGCCATGAACATCGCCGACATCGACATCTCCACACTGGAAGTCGCCAGAGACGGCAAAAACGACTGCCTGTTCTACAACTTCACCGCCAGCGGCATCCCGCTTGCCCGCGCGCTGCAAAAGGCCGTCGAAAAAGCCGCGCACGACCTGCCCGTCCCCAAGATGATGACCTACCAGCGTCCGGACGGCGAAACCGTCGAATTCGTCCGCCCGGTTCATGAAATCGTCGCCATGCACGGCGAAAACGTCATCCCGATCGCATTGCTGGGCCTCTCCGCCGGCCGTACCACACACGGCCACCGTTTCCTCTCGCAAGGCGAAATCGGCATCCTGGCGGCCGACTATTATGCCGTGACACTCGAAACCCGTGGCAAAGTCATTCCGGGATTCGATGCACGAAAAGAACGCATCCGCGCCATGCTCAACGAAAAAGCCAAGGGCGACCGCGTTCTCATGCCGGAATCCCTCCTTGACGAAGTCACCGCACTGGTCGAATGGCCGATCGTCTATGAATGCCACTTCGAGGAATCCTTCCTGGAAGTCCCGCAGGAATGCCTGATCCTGACCATGCAGACCAACCAGAAATATTTTGCCCTGACCGATCTCGAAGGAAAACTGCGTTCCCGTTTCCTCATCGTCTCCAACGTGGAAACCAACACCCCGCAACGCATCATCAGCGGCAACGAACGCGTCATCCGGCCACGCCTTTCCGACGCGCGCTTCTTCTTCGAACAGGACAAGAAAAAACGGCTGGAAGACCGCCTGCCCGGACTGGCCAACGTCGTCTATCACAACAAACTCGGCACACTGGCGCAACGTATGGCGCGGGTACGCCTGCTCGCCGTCTTCATCGCCGGCAAGATGGGCATCGACACCGCACTGGTCGACCGTGCCGCACGCCTTGTCAAAGCCGACCTGCTCACCGAAATGGTCGGCGAATTCCCTGAACTGCAAGGCATCATGGGTACCTACTACGCCCGTCATGACGGCGAACCCGAAGAAGTCGCCATGGCATGCACCGAACACTACCAGCCCCGCTTCGCGGGCGACGCATTGCCCGTCACCCCGACCGGAACCGCCGTCGCGCTGGCCGACAAACTCGAAACCCTCGCCGGCATCTGGGGCATCGGCCTGCAACCAACCGGCGACAGGGACCCCTTCGCGCTGCGCCGTCACGCACTGGGCATCCTGCGCATCCTGATCGAGAAAAAACTGCCGCTCTCCCTGCGCGCCATGCTCGCCGAAGCCGTCGGCATCCTCTCGACCAACGCCACCCTGACCGATCCGACAAAAGGCGTCCTCGCCTTCGTCATGGACCGTCTCAGAGGCCTGTTGCGCGACCGTGGTTACTCCCCGGCAGAAATCGAGGCCGTACTGGCACAAAACCCCGACCGCTTCGACAACCTCATCGACAAACTCGAAGCCGTCCGGACTTTCGCCGCCATGGCCGAATCCGCCTCGCTGGCAGCCGCCAACAAACGCATCACCAATATCCTCAAGAAATCCGACATCAATGCCGGCAATGTCCATACCGACATCCTTGTCGAAGACAGCGAAAAGAAACTCTATGAGGATATGAGCGCCATCCGTCCGGAAGCAGACCGGCAATTCGCATCCGGCGACTATACCGGCACCCTCAAAACGCTGGCGAAACTGCACGACGACGTCGACGCCTTCTTCACCAACGTCATGGTCATGGCCGAAGATACACGGCTGCGCAACAACCGCATCGCCCTGCTGAAAGAACTGCACGCCATGATGAACCAGGTCGCCGACATCTCCAAACTGGCAGGCTGACACGGAAAACAGACCATGAAACTCATCATCCTGGACCGCGATGGCGTCATCAACGAAGACTCCGATGCCTTCATCAAGACACCGGACGAATGGATACCCCTGCCCGGCTCGCTCGACGCCATCGCCCGGCTCACCAAGGCCGGGTATACCATCGTCGTCGCGACCAACCAGTCGGGACTGGGGCGTGGCTACTTCGACATCATGACCCTGAACGCCATTCACCAGAAAATGCAAAACGCCGTCAAGGCCGCCGGCGGCCAGATCGAAGCCATCTTCTTCTGCCCGCACACCGCCAGCGACAATTGCGACTGCCGCAAACCCCGGCAAGGCATGTTCAGCACCATTTCCGAACGCTTCGACACCCCGCTGGAAGACGTCCCATCCGTCGGCGACTCCCTGCGCGATTTGCAGGCCGCGTTTCTGGCCGGATGTACCCCCATACTCGTATTAAGCGGCAAAGGCAAAAAAACCCTTGAAAATGGCGGCCTGCCCCCCAAAACCATCATCTTCGACGACCTTTCGGCCGTAGCCGACCACCTGCTCGAAGCCGATCAGAAAAACAGCGCCAGCCGGGACAAAAACACCGAAACCCCATAACCCGCCCGCACGCCACATGACGGAACAAAGCCCAGCTCCCCTTGCCGCTTTACCCGACATCCCCGGCAAACCGGCATCAGGCCACACCGAACAACTGCTGCGCTCCCTTACCTTCATCGCCATCTGGAGCCTGTTCACCCTCCTGTGGGCCTGTTTGTGTCTCATACTGTGCTGGCTGCCCTATCCCGGTCGCTACTACCTCATCTCGCGCTGGAACATCGTCACCATCTGGCTGCTCGAAACCGTCTGCCACATCCGCTACCGCATCAAAGGCCTTGAAAACATCCCCGACGGACGCGTCATCATTCTGGCCAAACACCAGTCCGCATGGGAAACCATCTTCATGCTCGCCCACCTCAAGCGCCCCGTCGCCTTCGTCCTCAAAAAAGAGCTGCTTTTCATCCCCTTCTTCGGCTGGACACTCGGACTCCTGCGCATGATCCCCATCGACCGCAGCAACAAAACCCGCGCATTCCGGCAACTCGTCGCCCTCGGCAACAGGCGACTGAAACAAGGACTGTGCATCATCATCTTCCCGGAAGGCACCCGCATCGCCCCCGGCAAAAAAGGCACCTACCAGCAAGGCGGCACCCTTCTTGCCGTCAAAACCGGTGCACACATCGTCCCCGTCGCCCACAACGCCGGCGAATACTGGCCCAAAAACACCTTCATCAAAAAACCCGGCCAGATCACCCTCTCCATCGGAACAGCCATCGCACCGGACAACCGCACCCCCGGCGAACTCATTCGACAAGTCGAAAACTGGATCGAAACCGAAATGCGCAACATCTCACCCCACCATTACCGCTGAATACGCCATGCCAGCCAGAGAACCACACACCATCCAGGGCGACCTGTTCGACACACTCGCACGCCTGTTTACCGGCAAACCCCGCACACGGCGCAGCACCCCCAAAAAACCCGCAACAGGCGACAACAGCATCCTGCGCACCATCACACTTGACGGCACCCCGCTCACCTACCGCCTGCGCCGCTCCGCACGGCGCACCATCGGCTTCGTCATCGACGAAACCGGCCTGACCGTCACCGCACCGACACGCTGCACCATCGCCATCATCGAAGACGCCATCCAGCGCAAACGCCGCTGGATACAAAACAAAATCGCCCTGTACCGGCAACAAAACCTCACAAAACCGATCCCGCCGCACTGGGAAAACGGCAGCACCCTGCCCTACCTCGGCAAAGACATCACCATCGTCATCGAAACCGCCGCCACACGGCGCATCACCATCCATGCCGAAACAGACCGCCTCTGCATCCGGATACCCGCAACAGCCACACAACCGCCCGAACTCGGCACACACCTGAAAAAATGGCTCAAGACACAGGCGCACACCCTGCTCGCCCAGCGCCTTGAACACTACGCCGCCCAAATGAACGTCAGCTACGACACCTTCCGCCTCAGTGGCGCACGCACCCGCTGGGGCTCCTGCTCCGCCAAGCGCCACATCCGGCTCAACTGGCGACTCATCCACTGCGACATCACCCTCATCGACTACGTCGCCATTCATGAACTGGCACACCTCACGGAAATGAACCACAGCCCCCGCTTCTGGGCCATCGTCCGGCAATGGTACCCGACCCCGGAACAGGCACGCCAGCGCCTGCGCGAACAATCCGCCCGACTGTTCAACCTCTTCGGCGAATGAACACAACCGGCAATCCCCGTTTTCCGGCCGGGTCACTTCGATTTACAATAACCGCCATTACGACAACACAGGAGACACCATGCGATTTCTGCACACCATGCTCAGAGTCGGAGACCTCAACCGCTCCATCGACTTCTACACCCGCGTCATGGGAATGAAACTCATCCGCACCAGCGACAACACCGAATACAAATACACCCTGGCCTACCTCGGCTACGCCGCCAACCCCGAACAGGCCGAACTCGAACTCACCTACAACTACGGCGTTTCACAGTACGACATGGGAACCGCCTACGGCCACATCGCCCTCTCCACCGACGACATCGTCGCCACCTGCAACCGCATCCGCGAAGCCGGCGGCAAAATCACCCGTGAACCCGGCCCCGTCAAAGGCGGCACCACCGTCATCGCCTTCATCGAAGACCCCGACGGCTACAAAATCGAACTCATCGAACAAAAAGACTGACGCCTGCGGCACACAAAAAAGCCCCCGACCTGCCAGACAGGTCGGAGGCACGGACACAACCGGCACGACAACCGATTCAAACGTTCGAACCGTCCCTGACCACCCGCGTCACCGCCGCCAGCAACGCAGACAAATCCCCCGAAACGGCCCCATCGGCCAGCATCTTGTAACACAACGCAATCAGACGTCCCTTCACATCGGCAGACAAACCGACACCCTCATCCAGATCCCACTTCTCCAGAATCTGCGCCGCCTCCGCCAGCATTCCGGCATCGAGCGCAGCCGCATCCTTGCCGGCATCATCATGCCGAACCAGATAGCGCCCCGTATTCTGGCTCACCATCCTGCCCGCCATCGCACCATGCGCAGCTACCAGATAACGATCCGGAATCTCGAACACCCGCCTGATACCGCCGATACCATACTGTTCCTCATAACGCCAACCCTCCCGTGCAGCCCGCGACAAAATACTCGACTTCGTCGTCGGCAAACCCGGCAAACGCATCCGCGCTATCTCAGCGGCAGTAAACAAAATCTTCATCAAGACACTTATCTCTTGCGAACAAAAACGACAAAACACTCAAAACAGAACACGGTATCCCCTTTACCGGAAAACCGCCTGCAAAACGGAAAACAAAACACTTTACAAAACACTTGCGAAACACTACAATACACTTGTAATATCCGCAAGAGTGCATTCATTACAGACGAACCAGCACCCCATCCAGCGGCACACGACACTATGCCAACCACAGCATAACCGCCGACAGACACCCGTCATCCATTCCGGTCAATCATATATTGAAAAGCACCTCTTGTGTGCTTTCCTTGCGGTACCGAAACAACACTCCACAACCACCCCTCACCCCGACACCTTGCAACACCTGCGCCACCTTCCGATACACACCCGTACACCCGCCACATTTCCCAATGGCGGACCCATCCTCTGACTATTGTCAAAATAACATCTTCCTGAACGTCGACAATACATAAAACCAACCGACCAACCCAGGAGTCACCATGAAAGACGACCAGACCAGAAGCTACCGGAAACGCTACGAAACCCACACCGACAAACCCGGCACATACGACCCGAACAACCTATTGAGCAGCCTCATCAACACCCTCAACCTCAAAAACGACGCCGCCCTCTCGCGCGCCCTCGAAGTCGCGCCCCCGGTCATCAGCAAAATCCGCCACGGCCGCCTGCCCGTCGGCGCATCCCTGCTCATCCGCATGCAAGAAGTCAGCAACATGAGCATCCAGCAACTGCGCACGCTGATGGGCGACCGCCGCCGCAAATTCCGCATCAGCGACAAACAATACAAACCCGGACGGGAAAACAGCGGGCCGCAAGCCTGACCGAACACCCGAAAAACCACACCTCACCCCTGCACCGGCCTGCACAACGAAAAAAGCCACACAACAGCCGCCATTTATTATTGACCGCAAGCCGGCAACCCGCTATTATCATGCATTCCACTGCTTTTGAAAAAACAGGCAGAACGGAGATGTGGCCGAGAGGTCGAAGGCACTCCCCTGCTAAGGGAGCATACGGGCCAAAACTCGTATCAAGGGTTCGAATCCCTTCATCTCCGCCATCCAGTGATGGAAACGGAACGAACAGACAAGCCGTGTCAAACCCGAGTTGGCGCGGCTTTTTTGTTGCCTGAAATACCGTATATGACACGTCACGCGGCAAATTGTCGTACTTTTCCGGAAAACCGTCTGCCCCCGTTCCCGTTACCATAGCGCATCTGCAAAACACACTTTTGTCAGACATCCTTTTCCGTGCATAACCTGCCGGGCATCGACTGTCGAACCTATACCCCGTTGTATCAGACTGTATTACACTGATCTCTGTCGAAAAGTCGCATGACGGGCAAATGCCTTGCCAACCAGACTGTCCCTCGAGGTAATCACATGCCAAAAGATATATCTTGCAACGAACCGTATTCAGGCAATACTGCCGACCAGCACATCTTCGCTCTGACCTTATGGGATATCGCATCCTGGCAAATTACGGATAAAACACTGTCGGAACAGAAAGCGTCCTTCAGGCCGGAAAGCCTGAAGGGGCAAACCGGCATTCATGCCGGTTTGCCCACCTTGCAGCGCGGCGCTGTCTGGCGCGCCCGTCAGATCGAACTGTTCTGGGACTCTTTGCTTCGCTCGTTTCCGGTCGGTTCACTGCTTCTGGCAAAAAAAATTACGGGACAGGATACACGCCCTTCTCCGGTAACCGGTTCAGCGCCCGAAGCGTCATACCATATTCTGGATGGACAGCAGCGCAGCAATGCCATTGCATGGGGTTTTTATTTGCCTGAACAACCGGAAAAAAACGGCAAGGGGAAATATACCTTTCCCCCGACTGAGGACACGGCGGGAAAAAACAAGGCGGCAAAAAGTATGTTATGGCTCGATTTGATGCCATTCGATGATGACCATCCGAACAGACCCTCCAGAACCAGCCGCAAATACCTGTTCCGGCTGACGACGACAGCCCATCCATGGGGGTATTCTGTCGATGACAATGCCTCTCGGCTTCCTTATCACGATATCGAAAATTTCAGGAAGACCTACGACGAGGTCGTTTCATCTTCAAATGAAGGTTCCGGTAACAAGACGTACCATGTCCATGCCAGTGTGCCGCAACAAGCCGTCCAGCCCATTCCCATGGGATTGTTGATGAAATATGCGAAAAACAGTACGAATGGCATCTCCATCGACTGGAAAAACCTGCTCGAAAATCCATGGATCGCTTTCATAGACGACTGGCTGACTTGCCGCAATAAAATTGCCGGAACGGCAGATAAGGATTCATCCGTGACATTAAGCAAATGGCTCGAAGATCACCAGGAGAAGATCATAAAATGGCTCTCGCCACTGCCGCATATAATCATTCCCGCCATCAATTGTTCAACCGGTTTTTACGATGAAAATAACGAAAACAGCAATGTGGACAATGCAGCCCTGATTTTCGAGCGTATCAACAATCAGGGATCGCCCATCAGTCAGGAAGAATTGCAATACTCGTTGATAAAGGCTTATTTCCCTGCTGTGGAAAAAACGATCAATCACATCGAGGAAAAACAAAAGGGTTTGCCTACCGGAGAAGCCAGACTGGTCCGGCTTGGTGTCAGGGCGGCACTGCTGACGGTCAAACCGGCAAACAACCCGGACAGAGAAATACTGCCCTATAAGGAAAAACCACCGTTCACCCATATCGAGACAGAAACCATTCGTTCATGGTTTAAAGGCAATGACAAGGAACAGAATGTCATCAAGGAACAGAATGTCATCAGGGCATATTTCAATAAGAATGACGCTTCCAATGATTCCAATGATTGCCTTTTCAAAGCAATCGAATGGATCGAAAACCAACTTGTATACCGGCACAACGGCAAAAAAGAACCATATACCCTGCATCCCTATTTGCGCAGCAGTATTGCATGGAGCAGTCCCGATGTTTATTTATGGTGGATGTTGCTGGCTGAAGCGTTCAATTACGGCGAACTGGATGCCAGTGAAAAGAAACGCATTCTTGCCATCTCTACCGTCATACACTGGTTCGGTTACAAAAACAAAAAGTCCGATCTGGCCAACGACCTGATCAAGGAAATCCGGAGAAAACAGAACGATAACACGCCCGTCGAAATCGATGCATTCAAGCTGCCGCAACCCGGTACCGACAATAACCTGATGGCTTTCCTTGCTCCCCCCGATGCCTTGCTGGATGCACTTGGCAAGGGACTGAATGCCCGCTTCAGGGAAGCCTCTGAAGGAAAATCGCCCCTCCTCGCATACAATCCTGCTTCTCTCCTGACCGATGAAAAGGCGCAATCGTACCGCGATATCGTTTCCATACTGTCCCAAAAAACCGAGCTTCTGGTTTATGTCCAGCGCGACTATCTTGCCGAACTGGCTGTCGGTTACGATCCATCACAACGTTCCCTGTGGGAAAACCATAACCGTCCATGGGATTATGATCATATCGTGCCCAGCAATTTTTTCGATGGCACCGGTTCCTCGAAATCAGACTTCATCAAGGCTTACTATCTGTGCAAATGCCTGCAACAAAGTATCGGCAATCAGACTGCACTCTCTTTTTCGGAAAACCGCAGCAAAAACGATAAATCGCCATCTTCCCTATCCGACGAATACTGGTCCAATGCCTTTTGTTACACGAAGAAGTCGCCGGATGAATTGAAAACATTGAAAGCCGGTTTTACTTGCGAAAAAAACGATTTCCGGACCTCACCGAAAAACAGCGGAAATGCGGCAAATGACAAGGCCAAAGCATTCGCGGAGGCGGCACTGAATCGTATGATCGGAATTTACAGAAAATGGTATGACGACCTGGGCGTCAGGGATGTATTTGATACATCATCCGGTTCCTGAAACCGTTTCAGGTGACGATCTCCCGTCCTGAAGCCCTACCGCTTCAGAACGGCATTCTGCATCCATTTCCCCGTCAGAACGCCCGCACGGCCGCGCCCTACCGCGCTGCCGGTTCCGGCGTTTTTCCGACCGGTTCTTTCGTCACGTTCCAGACATCCCCGCCGAAGCTGTTGAGCCAGCGTTGCAGCCTGCCGGAATCGACGACGGTGGCGGTAAAGACGTAATGCGTTTCGTGTTCCTCACAGGTCTGGTCATCCGACAGGGGGGATTCCAGAATGTAGTAAGCGCAGGCTTTCGTCATATGAAAGCACAACCGGATACGGACACCGTCACCGACGCCGAAATGGCCTTCCTCGTTGTATTTCGCCAAATCGAAGTCGGCGGGACGTGTGAAGGTGAACGCCGTCACTGTCGCCGACCGGATACGGTGCAACGCCAGAATCCGCTCGTTGTCGTATCGTTTGAAACGGCATACCAGATACAGGCGTTGTCCCTGCTGTGCCAGTCCCAGCGGCATGACGTCGTCCTGCCGTTCATAACCGCTTGCATTGCGGTAGGTCACCGACAGCCAGCGGTTTTCATACAATGCCGTGCTGACCGCTTCCATGACGTCACTGTCGATCTTCGGAGGAATGAGCGGCTGTGAATCGCTGATGACCAGCACCTTGTCGAGCCATTCTTTCTGTTTTTGCGTATCCTGTCCGAACGGTGAAAGCTGCGAACGTGCCGTTTTGAAAAAACTGTCCAGGGATTTCACGATATTGGCCGGCAAGAGATAGCGCAAATGCTGTTCCGCCAGCAGCAGCATCAACGATTCATCCGGTTTCAATGCCGACAGTGACAGTCCGGATGCCTCGGGTTTCCATGAATAGCCGTAGGGTCTGCTGCGGTCGTCCCGCTCGATATACTGGCTGAAACCGTCGCTTATCGCGTCAAGTTGCCGTTGCACGGTGCGCAAGTCCCGTTCCCATCCGGCATCCCTGAGTTCCTGATGCAATTCGGATGCCGTTACTTTCCGGTTGCGCGGAATACGGCGCAACAGTTCGATCACCAGCATGACGGTATCGAGTTTCCCTTGTTGTTTTGGCATGTTCCCTCCGGTGAGGCTGGTCTGGCATGGTACGGTACGGCTGCTGGTACAGACAAAAAATGTTGCTGTATTGCAAGATTACGGCTTGTATGCCGTACTGTCAAAACACTTGTCGTACAGATGCCATACGGCATGACATGAGATGCTGTCCTCTTCAGGGCAGGCCATAACCGGCCGGAATGTGCAAGGCAACCAGCCACGGAATTCAAGAAGCGGACGAAATCGGAAACAGACCGGCTCGCGCTGCGAAAAACGCAAGCCGAAAAGGCGCCATGCCGGATTGCACGGCATGAAAATCTCTTACAGATCGAGCAGTTTGAAAAGGCCGTACACGATTCCGGCCCCGACAAGCATGGTCACGGTCACCATGATCAGGTAAATCTTGCGTGCACCGGGCGGCACGACGGCGGTACATCCTGCCGACATGTATTCCTGAAACTCTTCGTCAGGCTGCACGATCGGGCCGCCGCTGATAATGGGCCCCGATCCGGCAGTATTGCCGGCATTGATGATCGGCCCTGCATTGATGATCGGGTTGGCGTTGACGATCGGATTCTCCGAGACGGAGGCGGCAACGGCCGGATCGGTTTGCGATCCTTTGGCTTTTTCCGGGTTGTCTTGAACAGGTACGGACATGGACTGGCTCTTCGCAAAAATGGACAAAGGTGTTCCTGTCGGGGGAATTACAGTAACACGCTGTTTTTATTATACTAAAATAATTTTCCCGTGATAATTGACCCGACACGGCAAATTGCCGGATATTTTCGTCGTCCAATCGTTTTGCCGATGCGGTCACGCAAATGCTTTCATGCACTTTTTACAGTATCATTAGCAAATAACCTGTTTTTATGATCGGTATTCCGTTCGGCGAAACATCTTGATCCAACACTGAATTTCATACAGCCTGAAAGGATGATAATGAAGAAACTGCAATGTGGCGTCATTCTGGCAATGGCGCTGATGATGGCTGCCTGTACCACCAATATCAGCCCGGACACCTATTCCGTCGATGCCGTCGGCGACGTCACCCGCAGCGTGCCCGGTGTCGTCATCAGTGCACGTCCGGTCAATGTCGAGGGCACCCAGAAAATCGGTGGGCTGACCGGTGCGGTAGCCGGCGGTGTGGCGGGTTCGGCCATCGGCGGCAATGATCGCATGCATGCGCTTGGTGCCATCGGCGGCGCAGTGATCGGCGCGCTGGCAGGCTCCGCCATCGAAAAAGGCGTCACGAACCAGACCGGTATCGAATACGTCGTCAAGACCGACAACGGTGAAACCCTCACGCTGGTTCAGGGACCGTCCCCGGCTTTTGTGGTCGGCCAGAAAGTCATGGTGCTCTACGGCAAGCGTGCCCGTATCATCGCCGCCCAATAACCGCGCTTGCGAAAAGCCCGTGGATACGGGCTTTTCATCTTTTCTGTCACGTTGCGGCCGATCGGCGGCAAATTGCCGGCCGGCCATTTTCGATCCGGTATGCCAGTGCCGGCTTTCTTTTTATCCGTAAGCGGGTTGGATTATGCACGACAGCGTCATCACATTCATTCAGGATCTGGCCGTCATCATGATCGTGGCTGCGGTCGTCACCGTCATTTTCCACCGTCTGAAACAGCCTGTCGTGCTGGGTTACATCGCCGCCGGCGTACTGGTCGGCCCGCATACCCCTCCGTTTTCACTGATCAATGACGAACATACCATCAAGGTACTGGCCGAGCTGGGCGTCATTTTCCTCATGTTTTCGCTGGGGCTCGAATTTTCGTTCCGAAGGTTGCTGCGTGTCGGTGCAACGGCCCTGATCGCAGCCGTACTGGAAATCGTGGTCATGATCTGGATAGGCTACCAGATCGGCCTGTGGCTCGGCTGGAACAACAATCTCGACGCGCTGTTCCTCGGCGCCATCCTTGCCATTTCCTCCACGACGATCATCGTCAAGGCGCTAAACGACCTGAAGATGAAAAACGAGCGTTTCGCCCAGCTGATTTTCGGTGTCCTGATCGTGGAAGACATCCTCGGTATCGGCCTGATCGCCCTGCTTTCCGGTGTCGCGATTTCCGGCAGTGTCAGCGGCAGTGACGTGGCACTGACCATCTCCAAACTGACGCTTTTCATGGTCGTCGCCATGCTGGTCGGCATTCTGCTCGTTCCGCGTATCCTGTCTTACATCAGCCAGTTCAGAAGCGATGAAATGCTGCTGGTGACGGTTCTGGGTCTGTGTTTCGGCTTTTGCCTGCTCGTTGTCAAGCTCGAATACAGCATGGTGCTGGGCGCTTTCGTGATCGGTGCCATCATGGCCGAAGCCCGCGAGTTGCATCGGATCGAACAATTGATCGCTCCGGTGCGCGATATGTTTTCCGCTATCTTTTTCGTCGCTGTCGGTCTGCTGCTCGATCCACACATCATGGTCCGGTATGCCACGCCGATTCTCGTCATAGCCGGTGCGGTCATCATCGGCAAAGTCGTCAGCTGTACCATCGGCGCGATGATCGCCGGCAACGACGGACGCACTTCGCTGCGCATGGGAATGGGCATGTCGCAAATCGGTGAATTTTCGTTCATCATCGCCTCTCTCGGCATGGCCTACAAGGTCACCAGCGATTTCCTTTATCCGATCGCCGTCGCCGTATCGGCCATCACCACGCTGACGACCCCCTATCTCATCCGCGCCGCCGACCCGCTGGCGAAACGGGTGGCAAGACTCACGCCTCGCCCTCTTTCGCGCATTGTCTCACTGTACGGCGAATGGCTGAACAATCTGCATCCGCATGGCAACAGTGCAGTGATCTGGAACATGGTAAAACGTATCCTGATCCAGATCGGCATCAATATGGCTGTCGTCATCGCCATTTTCCTGTGCAGCGCCTATCTGACCATCAATCTGGGCGATGACTTTCTCGCTTCATGGATTGATGACGCTGACTGGCGCAAGTCCCTGATCTGGGGTTCGACGCTGGTGGTCTCCCTGCCGTTTCTGATCGCCGCGTTCCGGAAATTCAAGGCGCTGTCGATGATGCTGGCGGAAATGAGTGTCCGCGAAAGCGTCACGGGCCGTCACACCCAGCCGGTACGCCGTATCATCAGCGAAATCCTTCCCCTGCTGTTTCTGACCGGCACGATGCTTTTCCTTTCGGCTTTAAGCGCCAGTATCCTGCCGAAAAGGGAGTCGCTGATACTGGTCATTTTCTGCATCATCGCCATCGTATTCGTCCTGCGCCGCTGGTTCGTCCGCATCCATTCAAGGCTGCAAATCGCCCTGTACGAAACGCTGGATCATGAAGAAGAAAACGAGCAGGAAAAAAACGCCAAACCTCACTGAACCTGTCAACCGTTTCGTCCCCTGACCCGTTATCGGCCATACCCGGAAAAATCGTTGACCTGACACAAGATTGCCGTTTTTTCTCCGGATAAAAATTGACTTATCCACACCTTACAGGCTAAACTGACACGATCTGACGTTAAAACCGGTCAAAATATCGTATTTTGCCGTTTTGCAACCCGGTATTACCCTATTCGATAACCATGTCCCAGGATGAACTGAAACTTTCCGTCGCACGTGCAGCCATCGACTACGTTCCCGACGGAAAAATCATTGGCGTTGGAACCGGTTCCACCGCCAATTTTTTTATTGATGAACTGGCGAAAATCAGGGATCGCATTCCTGCCACGGTCGCTTCATCGAAAGCCACCGCAGAACGGCTCGAATCGCACGGTATCCGGGTACTTGATCTCAACGAGGTCGATTCCATTCCGGTCTATATCGACGGTGCCGACGAAATTTCGGATTCCGGTGCCATGATCAAGGGTGGCGGCGGTGCGCTGACACGTGAAAAAATCATCGCCTCGGCAGCAGACCGTTTCATCTGCATCGCAGACGAATCCAAACAGGTCGCCATGCTTGGCCGTTTTCCGCTCCCCGTCGAAGTCATCCCGATGGCCCATCGCCTGATCGCCCGCAAGCTCGATGCGCTGGGCGGCAGCGCCAGACTGCGCATGAAAAACGATGCTCCTTTCGTCACGGACAACGGCAATTACATACTGGATGTCTCGGGTCTGCAAATCGCCGATCCGGAAGCGCTGGAAGCGGAAATCAACCATTACCCCGGAGTCGTCACCGTCGGTCTTTTCGCACGGCGCGGCGCCGATGTTTGTCTGCTGGGAAGCCCTGCAGGCGTGAAAACCTTGACGTTCGGGCGCGGCAAACCGTGACGGGCCCGGCGAAAGTGCACTGTCCATGACGGTATTTCCCCGTTTCACGCCATGGACAATGACCGGATGCTGTATTTCAGAATAACGAACCGACTTGACTAAAATGACGTATAAAAACCGCATCAAGTTTCTGGTACTCGCCATAGCGGGCTGCTTCATCACGACAGCACCTGCACTGGTTACCGCCAGCGACATTTCCCTTCCGAAATACAGCAAGGATGCACAACTTGCTGCCTTCCACTCCGCCTCCGATCTCGACATCGCCGACGACCTGTTACTGGAAGAAGACGATCCGCTCACGGAAATCCTTGCCATCAACGAAGTCGATATCTGGGGACGTATCCGTTCCGGCTTTGCCATTGCCGATCTGGACAACCCGCTGGTCAAAAATCACGAAAACTATTTTTCCAGACGGCCGGAATATTTCGAACGCACTACCCAACGCGGTTCCAAGTATCTGTTCCATATCGTTCAGGAACTGGAAAAACGCAACATGCCGACGGAACTGGCACTGTTGCCGTTCATCGAATCAGCCTACAACCCCTATGCCCGCTCGATCGCCAAGGCCGAGGGCCTGTGGCAATTCATTCCGAGCACGGGTCGTCACTACGATCTGGCGCAAAACGCTTTCCGTGACGAAAGACGCGACATCATTTCCTCGACAGACGCTGCACTCACCTATCTGCAACGGCTTTACAACATGTTCGGCGACTGGCAGCTGGCGCTGGCTTCCTACAACTGGGGCGAAGGTTCCGTCATGCGAGCCATCAAGAAAGCCGAACGCGCAGGAAAACCCATCACGTTCAACGGCATCGCCGCCTATATGCCGGCTGAAACCCGCAATTACGTTCCGAAACTTCAGGCCGTCAAGAACCTGATCGCAAGCCCCGGCAGATACGGGGTGGACTTGCCACCGGTGGAAAACCAGCCTTATTTCGTCACCATCGGCAAGACCCGCGACATCGACGTGAAAGTCGCTGCAAAACTCGCGGAAATGTCTCTTGACGATTTCCGCGCACTGAATCCGCAATTCGGGCCATACGTCATCGCAGGGGGCAACGAAGTCAAAATCCTGCTGCCGAAAGAAAACGTCGAAAAATTCCAGAAAAATCTTGCACGCTGGCATCATCCGCTTTCTTCATGGACAGCCTATCAGGTCACGGGTACACGCGAGAAAATCGAGGACATTGCCGCCCGCTTCAACACGACGGCCGACGTCATCCGGCAAGCCAACAATATCCCGCCCAGAAGCGTGCTGAAATTCGGCTCCGCCATTCTGGTTCCCAAACCGACAGGCTATAACAAGGACATCGCACCCGAACTCGTCGAAAACGCGAAACTCGCCTGGGAAAGAGACCTGCCTGCCACCCGTCTGGTTCGCGTACCTGTCAGAAAACCGGTCAGACTGGCCTCGATCGCCAAACGCTACCGCGTCAGTGTCGCCGAGCTGAAGTCCTGGAACCGTATCAGCGGCGATACCGTCGGCAAGGGCACGATCCTGAAGGTACACGTACCATATGGCAGGGCCGCTTCCCGTCAGGAAGGCCGTGTCATCCGTGCCGCCGAAGTCAGACCGTTGCGTAATGCGAGAGCTTCCCGCGTCAAAGTGGTCATGGATGCACGCAAGGACAAAACCGCAAGAAAAGGGCTGGTCAAATCCGGAAACAGCCGGTCTGCCGCCAAAGCGGCACCCTCGCGCAAGCAGGCGGCTTCTCCAGTCAAAAAACAGGTTTCCGCGCGGAAAGCGCCTGCAGCCGGAAAGGCCGCGAAAAACCGCAAAAAAGCCTGAAAATGACATTTAACGGTTAAAAATGGAGTGATCAAGGCACAACAGTTGCCGCAATCTGTTTGAAGAACTACAATCTTGCCAGACAGATTCCGCCAGACCGCCAATGAAATATTGCGTTTGACGGATTTTTATTACCAGAAATTTCCCGTCGACAGACGGCTATCTATTTCACAAGTTTAGTTTTGGAGTCATGCATGGCTTTCTTGCAAGGTAAAAAAATACTTATCACCGGTCTGTTATCGAACCGTTCCATTGCCCTTGGCATCGCAGAAGCGTGCAGGCGTGAAGGCGCCGAACTGGCATTCACCTATGTCGGAGAGCGTTTCAAGGATCGCATTACCGCCTTTGCAAAGGAGCTGGGCAGCGATATGGTGTATGAATGCGACGTCAGCAAGGATGAACACATCACCAACGTCTTTTCCGAAATCGAAAAATCCTGGGGCCGTCTTGACGGCCTCGTCCATTCCATCGGTTTTGCCCCCCGTGAAGCGATCGCCGGTGATTTTTTCGATGGATTGAGCCGTGACAACTTCCGTATCGCACACGACATCTCCGCGTACAGCTATCCTGCACTGGTCAAGGCAGCACGTCATCTGATGGGTCCGGGTTCCGCCGCACTGGCGCTGACCTATCTGGGTTCCAGCCGCGCCATCCCCTATTACAACACCATGGGACTGGCCAAGGCATCGCTGGAAGCCAGCGTACGCTACATGGCAGAATCCCTCGGCAAACATGGTGTCCGCGTCAATGCCATCTCGGCAGGCCCGGTCAAGACGATCGCCGCCAGCGGTATCCGCGATTTCAACATCCTGCTCAATTTCGTCGCGAAAAACGCACCGTTGCGCCGCAATGTCACGATCGAGGAAATCGGCAATGCCGCCGCCTTCCTGCTTTCCGATCTGGCATCCGGCATCACCGGTGAAATCACTTATGTCGACGGCGGTTTCTCGCACGTCATGGGTCTGAACACCGACGGTGTCATTGCCCAGAAAGACAACGCATAAGTGCCGTCTGGCACAATAAATCCGGATATCCGGCACGACAAGTCGGATATCTGGTATAATTCACCTATCGGGCGGGCAATACCCGCCCGATAACGTTAATGGCATTGCCCGCCTGTTGCATGATCTGTTCATACGCTTCATAAAGCCCTTCCGCCTTTTGTGTTTCCGACACTGTTCCGGCGCAAAGCTTTTGTGCCGGTAGTCTCTTCACGCTATCTTGCCGCGTAAGCCGTGCATTGCTGTTGCTTCACATTCCCGCAAGGGAAACCACCGTTTTACATCTGAGAGAACAAATGACATTTGAAACACTGGGATTGCATCCATCGATCCTCAAGGCGCTGTCCGACATCCATTACGATGCGCCGACTACGGTACAGACACGTGCCATCCCGTCTGCCATGCAAGGCAAAGACTTGCTGGTATCCTCACAAACCGGCTCCGGCAAAACCGCCGCTTTCATGTTGCCGGCACTGCATCGCTTCGCCTCGTCCGGAACGGAAAAAAACCGCAAGACAGCACGCCAGACACCACGCGGCGCAAAAAACGGTACCGTCCGCCAGCTGGCAGCCAGCCCCAAAATGCTGGTTCTCACGCCAACACGTGAACTGGCACAGCAAATCGTCTCATCGACAGAGCAATACTGCGCATACCTCAAACATATCCGCACCGTCGCCATTCTCGGTGGCATGCCCTATTACAGACAAATGCAGCTTCTGGGCCGTCAGCCGGACATTCTGGTGGCAACACCGGGACGCCTGATCGACTACATGCAATCCGGAAAAATCGTGCTGGAACATCTCGAAATCCTGGTACTCGACGAAGCCGACCGCATGCTCGACATGGGCTTTGTCGAAGATATCGAAGCCATCATCGACGCCACACCAGAGACCCGCCAGACCCTGCTGTTTTCAGCGACGCTGGACGGGATCGTCGGCGACATGGCGCAACGCATCACACACGATGCCGAACAGGTACACATCGCCTCGTCATCCACTCGCCACGAGCACATCGACCAAATGCTCCACTTCGTGGACAATACCGATCACAAAAACCGCCTGCTCGACCACTGGCTGAAAGACCGCTCGCTCAAACAGGCACTTGTCTTCACCGCGACCAAGCGCGAAGCCGATCAGGTCGCCGACCGACTCGCCATCGCCGGTTTTCCGGCAGCCGCCCTGCATGGCGACATGCCGCAACGCATGCGCAACCGCACGCTGGAACGCCTGCGCACCGGAAAAATCCGGATTCTGGTCGCCACCGACGTTGCCGCACGCGGCATCGATATCCCGACCATCACGCATGTTTTCAATTACGACTTGCCGAAATTCGCGGAAGACTACGTCCACCGGATCGGACGCACCGGTCGTGCCGGACGTCGCGGACTGGCCATCTCGCTGGTTTGTCCTGAAGACCGTATCCATATCCGCCGTATAGAACGCTTCATCAAACAAGCCATTCCGGTCAATGTCATCGCCGGCTTCGAACCGGCCATCCTGCCAAAACCGTCACCTTCACGACGCAAACCCGGCTGGAAACCCGCAGACAGAAAACACGCCGCCAAAGCCGGACAGCGTCATTTCGGACAACCGGCCGTGCCGATCCACCGCAAAACGCAGCGTACCCACTCCGGGCGAAAGCACGCCAACGACCGCGCCACCCAACACGTATAACCTGGTGCAGCGACAGACATATACAAAAAAACAGCCGGATATTCCGGCTGTTTTTTCGCATACCTGCAAGACCTTTCAACGTTTTTTCATCTCTTCCTTGACGATGGCTTTCCACTCCCGTTCATACGCATCGATCACAGACTGATCGTAAAACGTGACATCCTTGCACTTTCTCGCCAGTTCGAGCTGTTCCAGCGCTGCCGAATAGGCGCCATCCAGACTGTACGATTCCGCCATCGCGATATGCATCAACGCCTTCTTCCCCTGCGCGTCATACACCTTGGCCAGCTGACGCCGCAGGGTCGCATCTTCCTTGTACATCTGTACCTGCTTTCTCAGGTAACGCACCACGTCGTTATATTGGCGTGCAACGAACATCGCATTGGCATACTGATACGCCAGTGCCCTGGACGATGGAAAACGGGAAACGGCTTCACGGGCATCGCGAACGGCCTCGGTCGCCTGACCTGCCGCCAGCTTGGTTTCGATGGCTAGACTGTTCAACGCAAGGCTCTGCGTGGCCGCCTTTTCCCCCACCACTTTTCTCACTTCCTGCAAATGCTGCCTTGCCTTTTCAGGATTTTTTTGCATCAATGCCGCCAGCGCCAGTCCATAATTGCCTGCCGCCATATACAGTTTGCTTCCGCTTTTGACCTGTTCGTTAAAGACCGCCTCGGCGTTGATGATACCCTGTGTGCTGTCATCCTGGAGCAACCTCGCCTTGGCACGTATCAGATAAAAATCCAGATCGTCCGCATGCTGCCGGTACGGCTCACGGCGGACCCTGGCCTCGATATCGGCGATACGTTCGGAAGTCAGCGGGTGTGTCCGCAAATAGGGAGACGGTGCATCGTTGTAAGTACGGGTCGCCACCTGCAACCGTTCGAAAAACGACGTCATGCCGTTCGTATCGAAACCGGCACCTTTGAGAATCGTGAAACCGACACGATCCGCTTCCTTTTCGGCATCCCGCGTGAAATTGATCTGTCTCTGGATGGCATAGCCCTGCCCCCCCACCATGACCGCGCCAAGCGCATCGCCACCGGCCTGCGCCGCCAGAATCGCCAGCGCGGTCGTCGCGATCGGAATCAGGATATCCTGATTCCGCTGGGTCAACATACGTGCGATATGACGCTGAGAGACATGTCCGATTTCGTGGGAAAGTACTGAGGCCAGTTCCGATTCACTCTGCGCCGCGAGCAACAATCCCGTATGCACCCCGATGAATCCGCCCGGAAAGGCAAATGCATTCAATGTTGGATCACGAACGGCAAAAAACGTGAAATCATTGACCAGCTCACCCCGTGTCTGCGGATCGGCAGACACCAGCCTGTTACCCAAATTGCTCAGATACTCCGTCAGAACCGGATCGTTGACATAAGCCGGATCACGCCTGACCTGCGCCATGATTTCCTTGCCAAGCTGATACTCCGCCACCGGACTCAACTCGCTTCGCGCCGTATCGCCCAGGCTCGGAATTTCCGATTCGGCCAGCGCGACCGGAGACTGAAGACAACAAACAGCCAGCAACGATGCAGCAAGCGTTCTGAAATATCGGTTCATGCAGTTATCTTGTTATAAAATCGGAAATACGATCAAAACCATATCATACAGACAGTTTGCCATCATTTCATACTGTCCCCATCTGCTGCCGCATTCTTTATGTCACAAAACAAACCTGCCGAAAACAGTAACCGCTCACTGACCCACTTCGACACTTCCGGCCAGGCACACATGGTCGATGTCGGAGACAAGGCAGACACACACCGTGTCGCCATTGCCAGCGGATACATCCGCATGCATCCCGAAACACTGGCCGTCGTCAGGGATGGTACGGCAGGCAAAGGCGACGTACTGGGCATCGCCCGTATCGCTGCCATCATGGGCGCAAAACGGACATCCGATCTGGTTCCGCTATGCCACCCGATCGCCCTGACCCGCATCACTGTCGATTTTTCATTGCATGACGACGGCATTTCCTGCCATGTCCGGACGGAGACCGTCGGCAAAACCGGCGTTGAAATGGAAGCGCTCACTGCTGTCCAGACCGGCCTCCTGACCATTTACGATATGCTGAAAGCCATCGACCGTGGCATGGTCATGACCGACATCAGACTCCTTGAAAAAAGCGGGGGACGTTCAGGCGTATGGCGGGCATGAACCGCCGGACAAAAAGCCGCACGACGGCATATCCGCAACCGGAAAAACGCCGCACAACACCCGGCTCATCCGTCATTCAGTGCAGGCGCGTTTCCTTTTTCGCGTCTTCCGGCATTTCCGCATGCACCAGTTCACCATTCGTATCGGCGAAAAGCGGCGCGCCGCAATCCTCGCAAAACTCCATGGCGAAACGCTCGACGGCCGTTTTCTCGAAAGAAATCCCCATTTCGCGCAACAGCTGGAAAATCTGCAACAACTGCTTTCCGCCACGGCGTGAAGACGCCGATGCATGCCCTTCCAGCTGCGCCGGAAAATTCACACCCTCGACTTCTTCCGTTCCATATACCGGCCAGACAATGCCGTAAATGATCCGCGGGTCATCCTTGAGATAGAAACTGATACGGTATTCCTCGACCTGTACTCCATCGAGATCCTTCCCGAACCCGCCGATCACGGCACACAGACTATCCGGCTGGATATCCAGCGCATGTACCAGATAATGCACTGCGGCCTTGATCGTCGAAGGACGGATTCCCTGATCCGCCTTGCGACATGTATTGAAAAAACCACCAGGCAACAGCAGTTCAAGATTGCAACCAGGCAACACATCAGCCATAATCGGCGTGACTTCATGCTGCCAAAGCTTCAGGCATTCCTCTTTGACCGTCTCGAAACCAGCCGGATCGGAACAGGCCTGCCAGCGGAAAAGCGGTTGGCCAGCCTCGGCCATGACACCCGCCAGCAAATAACGTCCGTCAGCCAGAAACGGTACCGTTTCCTGACGTGAGGACAACTCGAAATGCGCCCCCTGCACGATCGCTTCGACCAGCCCTTGCGTCACCGCCATCACATCGATATGCGAATACGGCAACTGATCCACGGCATAAAGACCCGGCGCCATCGCGAAACGTACACCATTGGCCAGAATCAGGCGTGAAAAACGGTCTGAGACCGCATCGATTACATCCTGCGGCAACGGACCCGACGCAATCGAAAAACGCGTCCATGCCAGAACAGGAATGGCGACCAGCAATATCTGATACTGCCGTCCATCCAACTCGACAGTTCCCGACTCGCTCAAGGCTTCAGCCACTTCCAGCAAACAGTTATATGCTTCCATATCCGTTCCGAACAGATATTCGATAGCATCGTTCAGGACAGACTGTTTTCTGGCATGTAACAGCTTCGAGACCAGTCCTTCAAGCTTCTTACGGCAAAATTCGCTCTCCAGTGAACTGGATGCATAAAACATCTCCAGCGCAAGCGAAACCAGACGCTGACTGTCGGCACTGAGCCTGGATGACCCCGTTTTGGTAAACCGTCGCATGATCGATCAAAAAGAAAAAGGAACCTGTTATTGTAGTGGATTTTCCGGAATACGGCACATTGAAACGGCTGGATTTTCCGTCCCGACAAAAAAGGGGAACCGGCAGCGTGTACAGGAAGGGAAGATGGCATCTCCAAGGGGATTCGAACCCCTGTTCCCACCGTGAAAGGGTGGTGTCCTAGGCCTCTAGACGATGGAGACACAACACACCGGAAAACCGGTCAACTGGCATCTCCAAGGGGATTCGAACCCCTGTTCCCACCGTGAAAGGGTGGTGTCCTAGGCCTCTAGACGATGGAGACACATCTGGTGGAGGTAAGCGGGATCGAACCGCTGACCTCTTGCATGCCATGCAAGCGCTCTCCCAGCTGAGCTATACCCCCGAAACAGAAATAAAATTATAGCAGAACTTTTCGAATTTTTACAATTTTCATTTGCAAAATTGCACAGATCATACACATGCCGGACATTTCGGTAAATGACAACAGTCAAAACAGCCGGCTGCATACATGTTCCGGTCGGAATTGTATGCCAACCGACCGGATTTTTCCATGCCGTTTTTACAACCCTTTCAGGCGTGACAATACCGTTTCTCGTCCGAACAGGCATACCACGGCATCAATCGACGGCGTATGCAACTGCCCGGTCAGCAGCAAACGCAACGGCATCGCCACCTGAGGCATTTTCATCTTGTTCTGCTTCAGCAGTCCTTTCATCATGGCCGACAAGGCCTCGCGTTTCCACTCGATTGTTTCGACTTCGGCTGCATACGCTTTCAATGCGGCGCGAGCGGCATCCGTCAAATGCTGTTTGAGCAATTCCGGATCGGGATCCGGCTCACGGTAAAACATCAGCGAGGCATTCGCCAGTTCATTGACCGTATTGACGCGATCTTTCATCAGCGCGATCACATCCTGCAAGGCAGGTCCGTTTTCGAGCTTGACGCCCATCTTTTCCAGCTGTGGACGAACCAGCGCTTCCAGTCTGGCGTTGTCAGCCTCACGAATATAATGATTGTTCAGCCAGTTCAGTTTTTCCGTATTGAACTGTGCTGCCGATGAAGACAGATGATCGAAATCGAACCATTCACAGAACTGTTTCATCGAAAAGATTTCATCATCACCGTGGCTCCAGCCTAGCCGTGCCAGATAATTGAGCATCGCTTCCGGCAAATAACCGGCTGCAGGATACTCCATCACCGATACGGCACCATGCCGCTTGGACAATTTTTCACCGTCGTCACCCAGAATCATCGGCAAATGGGCATATTCGGGTACAGGCGCGTTGAGCGCTTTCAGAATATTGATCTGGCGTGGTGTATTGTTGACATGATCGTCGCCGCGAATCACATGTGTGATCCCCATATCCCAGTCATCGACCACCACGCAGAAATTGTATGTCGGCGTACCGTCCGAACGCGCGATGATCAGATCGTCGAGCTGGCTGTTGGAAATCGTGATCTTGCCCTTGACCCGGTCGTTCCATGTCACTTCGCCTTCCAGCGGATTTTTGAAACGCACCACCGGGTTGACACCTTCCGGAACCGGCGGCAAGGTTTTGCCGGGTTCAGGACGCCATGTCCCGTCATAACGCGGACTTTCACCGGCGGCTTTCTGGCGTTCACGCATCGCATTGAGCTCTTCCGGCGTGCAATAACAATAATAGGCAGTCCCATCCTTGAGCATCTGCGCGATCACTTCACGATAACGATCCATCCTTTTCATCTGGTAAAAAGGACCTTCGTCATGCGTCAGATTCAGCCACTTCATACCATCCAGAATAGCCTGCACGGCCTCGGGTGTGGAACGTTCCAGATCGGTATCCTCGATTCGCAGGATGAACTGGCCGCCATGATGACGGGCATACGCCCAGGAATACAATGCCGTACGTGCGCCGCCCAGATGCAGAAAACCGGTCGGGCTCGGAGCAAAACGAGTTCTTACAGTCATGATGAAATCGGAATGAATAAACGAAATTTCTATTTTACCGCGTCGTCATCGGCATAGCGCAATTATGTCCGCATTATCGGCACTGCACACACATCGATGTCTCTTTCAGGATTTCCGGAACACACTCGTATACGACAAACCGGACCTGCATCACGGTCCAGTCCCGGCATTGTCCGCACTGACCGGCAAACCGCCCTGTCGGCGAACAAAACACCACGAATAAACGATCTGACAACGCATTAAACAAAATATCGGATATAAAAATGTCCGCATGGCTTGCGCACATGCGGACAAGGATTTGATGGACAGCCCGGGTGCTAAGGCTGTCGCGGATTATCAAGCAAACATCTTGGCTGTTTGCAGAGCCACCTGATAAACGCCCCAGACCAGCGGGATACCTACGATCAACCAGCAGATAACCAGCGTACCGGCGGAAGTCGGTTTGGCAGGCGGAACGACACCGGATGCCTGTGCCTTGGCAACCTTGTCTTCCAATGCAGCCTTGACGGCCTTGACTTCTTCTTCGGTCATATAGTACTTGCTGCTGACCGGACGGATCATGATAGCGAAGAAGAATTCAATGACCAGGAAGCAAGCCATGATGTACAGCGTGACAGAATATGCCTGTGCCTTGGCAACACCTGCATTCAGCTGCATATCGCGGATGATGTTGATCAGCAACGGAGACAGCAAACCAGCCGTGGACCATGCCGTCAGCAGACGACCGTGAATAGCACCGACGAACTGGGTACCGAACAGGTCGGCCAGATAGGCAGGAATCGTCGAGAAGCCGCCGCCGTAGAAAGAAATACATACGCAGACTGCGCACAGGAACAGAACCAGGTTCAGGGACGAAGCCAGGGTCGGAATCGAGGCATACAGAACGGCGCCGACGATGGAATAGATGAAGTAAACCGTCTTGCGGCCCAGTTTGTCGGAGAGAGATGCCCATACGACACGACCACCGATGTTAAAGAGTGAAAGCAGACCGGTGAAACCTGCCGCAATCATGGCCACCTGACCTTTCTGTGCATCGGTCAACTGGTCGAACGGAACACCCGGCATACCGATCAGGTTACCGGCGAACACTTCCTGAAGCAGCGGGGATGCCATAGCCAGAACGCCAATACCCGCAGCGATGTTCAGGAACAACATGAACCAGCAGAACCAGAACTGAGGCGTTCTGACAGCCTTGCTGGTGGAAACGTTGAAGGAAGAAGCTTCGATCAGGCCACCGTGACCGTCGTCGACCATGTTACCGGTGTTCTTGGGTACCCAGCCTGCCGGTTTGTATCCGGACGGAGCGACCTTGATGGTGAAGCAGCCCAGCAGCATCATGACGGTATAGCAGCATGCCATGACGAAGAAAGCCTGCCACAGACCGACGGAAGTGGAGGTACCGAAAAAGCCGATCAGTTTCTGTGCCAGAGGACCACCGACCATAGCGCCGCCGCCGAAACCGCCGACAGCCATACCGGTTGCCATACCGACACGATCAGGGAACCATTTGATCAGAGTCGAAACCGGCGTGATGTAACCCAGCCCCAGACCGATACCGCCGATGATGGCGGACAGCCATGCGATCCACAGCTGGTGGGTGAAGGTGGCCAGAGCCAGCATGAAGAAGAAGAAACAGAAGCAGCAGCAGGAAGCCAGACCGCATTTACGTGGGCCGACGTGTTCCAGCCAGTTACCGAGAATAGCGGTCGTTGTACCGAGCATGAAGAACAGGATACTGAAAATAACCGCACACATCACGACTTTCCAGTCGCATTCAGTGGTAAACAATTGAGTGAAAATACTCATGTCCGCAGGACATGCCAGAGCTTTGCCAAGGCCTTTCGATACACCGACCAGCTTCGACATTGGCAACCAGAACACGGACATACCGTAACCCATACCTACGCATAGGTGAATCATCAATGCGGAAGTAGGTACCAGCCAGCGATTGAAGCCTTCGCCAGCAACGGTATATTCCTTACCTAGCTTCAAAAAAGACATACCATTCTCTCCTTACACCCTATGAAAAAAAATTGAAAAATATATTCGAGAAAAAATGATACCATCGCTGAATTTAAGAGGCTATAAGCTATTTTTTGCATATATGTAAATTCAGAGTAATATGAAATACAATACAAAATGTGTATAATTTTCACTATATGTACAAAGTTTCCATAGAGCCACACTGGCGAATCGCCTACGGCAAGAAGCCGTCCATCGATACGGCAATGCTGTTGCGCTTACTTGACTCGATACAGACCGAAGGCGCCATTTTGCAGGCGGCCAAGGGATTGGGCTTGTCTTACCGGCATGCCTGGGGACTTTTGCGCGAGGCGGAATCCGTTTTCGGAACGCCGCTGCTTGAAAAACACCGTGGGCGCGGCACAACACTGACGCGTTTCGCCACCACTTTGCTCTGGGCAGAAAAGCGTATCGCGGCACGTCTGTCCCCTACACTGGAAACCCTTTCATCCGAGCTGGAAACCGAACTGGCCAAAAGTGTGCTGGGCAATAACCGGACGATCCGGTTGTGTGCAAGCCACGGATTCGCGATTTCCACGCTGATGGAACATATCAACCGTCTTGAACTGCCCATCAAGCTGCGTTACCAGAACAGCATGGAAGCACTCGCCACCCTGGCGCAGGGAGACTGCGAGATCGCCGGCTTCCACCTGCCGGTCAATGTCTATGAAGACAGTGTTCTGCAACTTTACCTGCGATTCCTTTCGCGTGAAGACCATTGCCTCATCCATCTTGCGAACCTCAAGCAGGGGCTTCTGATCGCCAAAGGCAACCCGAAACGTATCCTGTCCTTCAAGGATCTGACACGCAACGATATCCGTTTCGTCAACCGCCAGATCGGTTCGGGCACACGACAGGTACTTGAAACCCTGCTGTCAAAAAACAAGATCGATTCCTCGCACATCAACGGATTCGAAACGACCGAATTCACCCATGCGGCCGTTGCGGCCTACATCGCCAGCAACATGGCCGATGTCGGGTTCGGTGTCGAAACAGCAGCACACCGTTTCGGGCTGGATTTCGTTCCCCTGGTCGAGGAACGCTATTTCTTCGCCATCGCACGTGACACGCTGGAAAGCAACACCATCCGCGAAATGCTTTCTATCATGCGCAGTGGCGAATTCATACAGGAAATCAATCAGCTGGGCGGTTACGACGCGACGGAAACCGGAAAAATACACACCGTCAGCGACGTGTTCCGGCTGGCCGACGTATAACCGCCCCCTGCATCACGGAACGACTTTCACCGGCGGGAACATCCCGGTCATGTCCTTCGGCTTTTTCGCCACACATGCCGCCAGTTCGCATGCGATATCCCTGAACACCCGTCCGATCAGCCCGTCCGGTTCCGCCAGCACGATCGGCCGTCCCGCATCGGTCTGTTCACGCACCGCAATATTGAGCGGTATGCTGCCCAGTGAATCCACGCCATACATCTCGCTCATCACCTTGCCGCCGTCCTTGCCGAAAATATGCTCTATCTGTCCGCAATGCGAGCAGACATACGACCCCATATTTTCGACGATACCCAGAATATCCACACCCATTTTCTGGAACATCATCAACCCCTTGCGTGCATCGAGCACCGCGACATCCTGTGGCGTCGTCACGACAACGGCACCCGTCAACGGCGCTTTCTGAGACAAGGTCATCTGGATATCCCCGGTTCCCGGTGGCATATCGATCAGCAAATAATCGAGATCGTCCCACCGGGTCTGCTGCAACAACTGCATGAGCGCCTGCGTCATCATCGGCGCACGCCATGCCAGCGGCTGGACCGAGTCCATCATGAAACCGATCGACATCAGTTGCAGACCATACTGGCAAACCGGATCGAAATGTTCACCGTCGGAGGACGTCGGTTTTTCGGAAATCCCCATGATCGTCGGCTGTGAAGGCCCGTAAATATCGGCATCGAGAACGCCGACACGTGCCCCCTGCGCCGCAAGCGCCAGCGCCACATTGGCCGTTACCGTCGATTTGCCGACCCCCCCTTTTCCGGAAGAAACGGCAATGATGTTTTTCACACCCGGCATGGGTTTGGCGCCATGCTGGACGGCATGGGTGATGATTTTCGTCGTGACATCGACCGTTATCCTGCCGATTCCGGGAACCTGTTGCAATGCCGCCGTCACACGGTTCCGGATGAATGCATGCATGCTCGCGACAGGATAGCCCAGCTCGATGACCAGCGAGACATCATTTCCCGCAATACTGATATCACGAACCCATTTCGCGCTGACATAATCGGTTTTCAGATACTCATCCACAACCGCCGAAAGCGCGTTGCAGACCGTTTCCGTCGTAATGGACATGTTTTCTCCTTTCAATGGAAAGTGAAGTCTAACGCAAATGCACAAAAGATGCGCGTATCGCATCACAGGACTGGTAAAATGGTGTTTTATCGTCTATTTCCATTATTCATCATGTCACGAAAGCTGTTTGTCACCACTGCACTGCCATACGCCAACGCACCGTTTCATATCGGCCACATCATGGAATATATCCAGGCCGACATCTGGGTCCGTTTCCAGCGAATGCAGGAAGATGAAGGGAAACCGCGCGAAGTCCATTTCGTCGGTGCCGACGACGTCCACGGCGCGCCCATCATGATCGCAGCCGAAAAAGCCGGCAAAACCCCCCGTGAATTCGTGGCGGAAATCGCCGCCGGACGCGCCGCTCCGTTAAACGGCTTTCTGATCAGTTTCGACAACTGGCACTCGACCGACGGCCCGGAAAACCATGAGCTTTCTTGCGAAATCTACCGCCGTCTCAAGGCCAAGGGTCTGATCGCCACACGCACGATCGAACAATTCTTCGATCCGGTCAAACAAATGTTCCTGCCGGACCGTTACATCAAGGGCGAATGTCCGAAATGCGGCGCAAAAGACCAGTATGGCGATACCTGCGAAGTCTGCAGCAGCGTCTATACGCCGACGGAGCTGAAAAATCCCTATTCCGTCCTCACCGGCGCGACCCCCGTCATGAAACAGTCCGAACACTTCTTTTTCAAACTCTCGGACCCGCAATGCACGGCATTCCTCAAGGAATGGACACTGGGACAAGTCGACGGACATCCTCGCCTGCAAACGGAGGTCGCCAACAAGGCACGTGAATGGCTCGAAGGCAAAGACGGTGACGACAATGCACTGACCGACTGGGACATCAGCCGCGACGCCCCCTATTTCGGTATCGAAATACCGGATGCTCCCGGCAAATATTTCTATGTCTGGCTCGATGCGCCTGTCGGCTATCTGGCTTCGCTGAAAAACTACTTTTCCAAAAAAGGCATCGACTACGACGCCTTCATGGCCGATCCGGACACGGAACAATACCACTTCATCGGCAAGGACATCATTTACTTCCACACCCTGTTCTGGCCGGCCATGCTGCATTTCGCCGACATGCGCGTTCCTAACAACGTATTCGTCCACGGTTTCATCACCGTCGGCGGCGAAAAGATGTCCAAATCCCGCGGTACCGGCATTTCCCCGCTGCGCTATCTCGACATCGGCATGAATCCGGAATGGCTGCGCTACTATCTCGCAGCGAAACTCTCCGACCGTGTCGAAGACATCGACTTCACCGGTGACGACTTCATCGCGCGCGTCAATTCCGATCTGATCGGCAAATACGTCAACATCGCCAGCCGTGCCGCCGGTTTCATCACCAAACGTTTCGGCGGCAAACTGGCTCATGGCTGGACAAGCACACCGGCACCGGTACTCGACACACTGCGCACCGCCTCCGCGGAAATCGCAGACCTGTACGAAAAACGGGAATATGGCCGGGCACTCCGACAGATCATGCATCTGGCCGACGAAGTCAATGCCTACGTCGACGAACACAAACCCTGGGTACTGGCGAAAGACCCGGAAAAAAGCGAAGAACTGCATCAGGTCTGCACCCGACTGCTGGAAGCCTTCCGCATCCTGACGATATATCTCAAGCCCGTCCTTCCCGCAATCGCACAAAAAGTCGAAGCCTTTCTGGACATCGCTCCGTTGCAGTGGACGGACGTATCGCATCCCCTGGCTGACGGCCACGCCATCCGTCCCTACGAACACCTCATGCAACGTGTCGAACAGAAAATGCTCGACGCCCTGTTCGATGCACCGGCGCAGGCTGCGCCAGCGGAAAAAGACACGGCAAGCACACCGGCCATCGAACCGCTTGCAGAACAGATCACCATCGACGACTTCGCCAAAGTCGATATGCGTATCGCGAAAATCGTCGATTGCAGTCTGGTCGAAGGTGCCGACCGTCTCCTCAGACTGACCGTCGATGCCGGAGAAGGCCGTCTGCGCAACATCTTCGCCGGTATCCGTTCGGCCTACCGTCCGGAAGACCTCACCGGCAAACTGACCGTCATCGTCGCCAATCTGGCGCCGCGAAAGATGAAATTCGGCATTTCCGAAGGCATGGTCATGGCCGCTTCCGGCAAAGACGATGCAGGCATCTACATCCTCCAGCCATGGCCGGGCGCCAAACCGGGCATGCGGTTGCGCTAGGACTTTGCCATGAAAATCGTTGTACGCGAAGCATCGCTTGAAGACGCGCCGTTAATCGCGGAACTGACACGAAAAGCATGGGCGGACAAATGTCCGCCCATCTCCGGGGGGCATCACGACACCTGGCAAAAGGTCAATGAAGACCTGCATGCAGGCGGCGCTTTCATCCTGATGGCAGACGATATTCCGGCCGGCTCGCTGCGATGGGCGCCGCTGGATGAAGATGACCATATCTGGAAAATCCGTCGGCTTGGCGTCATACCCGCCTTTTGCGGACAAAATCTCTCCCAGCATCTGATCGAAGCCGTCATTCACCATGCACAGCTGAGTGAAATCGACGAGCTCCGGCTTTTTCTTCACCGATATCTGGAACCGCTGACCAGCCTCTATGAAGCCTATGGTTTCGAGCTGGCGCCCGAAATCGAATTTTCGGCACGGGACTCGATGGACATCTCACCTATCATGATGCGCAGGGTACTGAACCAGTAATCTTCATCGTTATACCGGACAAACATCGACTTGCAAACCGTATCACACGCAAACGAGAATAACGCCATGATTCAATTCAGACTGGACCATCGCTACATTTCCGAACTGGATCGCCTGCTGGCACGCGAACGTGAGAACCGGCCGGATCAACCGACGACCGTCAACGTGCAACAAGAGACGACTTTGCGCAAGCGCCCTGCGGACACCATCGCTTTCAGGCTGGAAAAACGCCGTCCCGAAACGGCACCTCAGGACAAATAACCGTCATGTCCGAATCCAGCCAGACATCCACGTCACCGGCAGCAATCACACAACCGCCCGCCGAAGCGAAAGACACACCCGATATCATCGCCCGGCTATACGGTGAAACCGTCACCGAAATTCCCGATGACCTCTACATTCCGCCCGAAGCGCTGGAAATCTTCCTGGAAGCCTTCGAAGGACCGCTTGATTTGCTGCTCTACCTGATCCGGCGCCAGAATTTCAATATTCTGGACATCCCGATGGCGCAACTCACCTTGCAATACCTGCACTATGTAGATCGCATTCGCGAACGGAAACTGGAACTGGCCGCCGAATATCTGCTCATGGCCGCCATGCTGGTCGAAATCAAGTCTCGCCTGTTGCTGCCGAAAATGAAAACGGAAACCGACGGCGAAGCTGAAGACCCGCGTGCCGAACTGGTACGCCGCCTGCTGGAATACGAACGCATGAAACTGGCCGCCGGCACACTCGACGGTCTGCCCAAATGCGGCAGCGACTTTTTCCTGCCGCAAGCCGCCATTCTCAAAACCGCCGAAAAAAAATGGCCCGCGGTTTCGCCGCATGAACTGCAACTGGCCTTTGCCGAAATCATCCGACGCGCCAAGCTGTCGGCCAGCCATACCGTCGGCAAACAGGAACTCTCCGTCAGGGAACACATGGCCGCCATTCTGCGCAGGCTGCGTGATGTCCGGTTCATCGAGTTTTACGACCTGTTCGACGCGACAACCGGCGTGGCCATGGTCGTCGTCCACTTTCTGGCGCTACTGGAACTCGCCAAAGAGACACTGATCGAAATCACACAAGTCGAGTCAGGCGCACCGATTTATATAAGGTTGACCCGAAACAATAATTGAGCACAGAATACGGCTTTCGACCTTTTTCGTTTTTTTAACCATTATCTTTTCCCGGACTGCCGGCACATCATGAAAGTAGTTACCACCATCGAAGAGCTCCGCAACCAGCTGCGGGGACAATTGCGTACCGCCTTTGTGCCCACCATGGGCAATCTCCACGACGGCCATCTGTCGCTGATGCGGCTTGCCAAAAAACACGGCGATCCTGTTGTCGCCTCCATTTTCGTCAACCGCCTGCAATTCGGGCCGAACGAGGATTTCGACACCTATCCGCGCACTTTCCGCGCCGATGTCGAAAAACTGGAAAAAGAAGGCGTCTATGTCCTGTTCGCTCCGACAGAAAAAGACATGTATCCGGTTCCGCAGGAATTCCGTGTCCAGCCGCCGCAGGAACTGGCCGACATACTCGAAGGCAAATTCCGTCCAGGCTTTTTCAACGGTGTCACCACCGTCTTGCTCAAACTCTTTTCCTGTGTCAATCCGGCCGTCGCCATCTTCGGCAAGAAAGACTACCAGCAGCTGATGGTCGTACGCAGCATGGCACAACAATTCGCCTTGCCGACCAAAATCATCGCCGCCGAAACCTGGCGTGCCGATGATGGCCTGGCCCTGTCGTCACGCAACACCTATCTGACGAAAGAACAGCGAAAAGAAGCGCCGACACTGTACAAAACCCTGCAAAACATCGCCGACAAAATGCATGGCGGCTATCTCGATATCTACAAGCTCGAACAGCATGCCATGGAAGAACTTCGCCAGCGCGGTTGGGTACCGGACTATATCTCCATCCGCAAACAGTCCAACCTGCAACCGCCGACGGCAGGCGAACTGGCTGAAAAAGAACCGCTAGTCGTTCTGGCAGCAGCCAAACTGGGGGAAACCCGTCTGATCGACAATCTGGAAATCTGACCGGCGTCACCGACGACAAAAAGGCAGCCTTCAGGCTGCCTTTTTCATATCCCCATACCCTGTTAAACCCTGCGCTATTTCGCTGCCTGCCTGTTCGCACGTGCCTCATCAAGCGCCTTGCACATCATCTCTGTGCCTGTAATCATCCTCGGCCCGGGACGATCCAGCCAGTCCGGATGAATGGCGAACAGATTGCCGTACCGTACCGCCGAGAGCATCGTATAACGCCGCCAGCCCGCCAACCCGTCATGCGCTCCCATTCCGCGGGTACTGACGATCACTTCCGGATCGGCCGCCAGCACCGCTTCCGTACTGACATGAGGAGCCAGCACTGACAAACCGGCAAACACATTGCGCCCGCCGCACAACCCGATCACTTCATTGACGATATGCTTCCCGTTCAGGGTGAACAACGGGACATCGGATACCTGATAAAACACCCTGACCGGCATCCGGTCGCGATACCGCTTCTTCAAGACTTCCAGCTGTGCCAGCCACCGCCGTGAAACCTGTCGTGCCGCCGCTTCCTTTCCCGCAAGCACACCCAGCCTGACCATATTGTCCGGAATATCCGCCAAACGTTCGGGACGGCTGTGAAAAACCGGAATCCCCGCCTGCCGGAATTTCTCGACCTGTGGCGGCAAACTGCCGCCGCTCCAGACCACCAGCAAATCCGGTTTCAACGTCAGCACCCGCTCCATATCGATTTGCCGGAAATCACCCACCACCGGCAAGGCACGCGCCTGTTCCGGATAATCACTGTGTGATGTCACAGCCACCAGACGATCTCCCGCCCCGATGGCATACACCATCTCAGTGGCATGCGGTGACAGCGACACGATACGTTGCGCCGGATGCGACAGCGTCACGGTATACCCCTCGTCATCGGTGACGCTGACCGCAGCCGTTACCTGCGACACCCACAACAGGAAACATACCCCTGCCATCATCTTGCGCATCATCTGCCACATACGCTTTCCGTCAGAACGTCATAAAAACCTGCCTGCCGTCACACACTGCCGAGCGGACAGGATGACGCAGACAACGCGACAATTTTTCCGTCGTCATCATCGCGGTACAAGTACCCGCTTCCCACTGCCCATCCCCATACAGCAACAACACGTGCGTGGCCACCTGCCACGCCAGATTCAAGTCATGCACTACCGTCACGACCGCCTTCCCGCATTCCCGGCACCATACCGCCATCTGTTGCATCAGCGTGGCCTGATACGCCAGATCCAGCGCAGTAGCCGGTTCATCGAGCAACATCAGCGGCGTATCCTGCGCCAGCAAGGCGGCAATCGCCACACGTTGCCGCTCACCGCCCGACAATGTCCGGACATCACGATCCGCCAGCGCCAGCGCATCCATCTGTTTCAGGGCTGCCACAACCGGCACACAATCCGCTTCCGATTCCCAGATCCTGCCGCCATGCCAAGGAAAACGCGCCGATAAAACCAGATCGAAAACGGAAAAACCGAACGCATCCCGCTGTTTTTGCGGCAAATATCCCCGCATGCGCGCCAGCTCGTCAAACGGCCACGCCGAAAGCATCCTGCCATCAAGCAATACACTGCCCCCATCCGGCACCCGCAACCCCGCCAGCGTCTGCAACAGCGTCGTCTTTCCCGCACCGTTTCGCCCATAGACGAACCAGCATTGTCCCGACGTCACCGTCAGCTCCAGCCCGGAAACCAGCTTTTTCCCGCCTGCCGCCACATCCAGCGAATCGGTTTTCAGTTCCATACCGTCCGGCTCCGGTAAAGCTGATACAGGAAAACGGGTACCCCGATCAGCGATGTCACGACACCGACAGGCAACTGGACAGGCGCGCACAGCGTCCGTGCGAGCGTATCGGCCAGCACCAGAAAAAAACCACCACTTAACAAGGCGGCCGGCAACAGAAAACGGTGATCCGGTCCCCACATCATCCGGCAGGCATGCGGCACGATCAGCCCGACGAAGCCAACATTGCCCGCCATCGTCACCGCCGCTGCCGTCAGCAACGCCCCACCGGCAAACAGTTCCCGTCTGAGCGAAGATGTCCTGACCCCCAGCGTTTGCGCCATATCGGCATGCAAGGCCAGCAAATCGATAGCCGGTGACACCTGCCATGCCCTGCAAAACACCAGCGCGACCAGCAAGGCCAACGCAACATTGAACGTCGCACCCGACAAATCGCCGACCAGCCAGAAAACCATCCCGCGCAAATCATGATCCGGCGCAACCGTCAGCAAAAGCGTCACCACCGCCCCGCAACCGAATGCCAGAATCACCCCGGTCAACAGCAAACGGGACGAACCATCTTCCGATGCGAAATCCCGTCTGGTCAACGCATACAACACCATCGCAACCGCCAGCGCACCGCAAAAAGCCACCACACTGACCGTCCACAACAACGCCGACACGAACAGCATCGCCAGCGCCCCAACAGAAGCGCCGCCTGAGACCCCCAATATATACGGATCGGCCAATGGATTGCGCAGCAGCGCCTGCATCAGACACCCGGAAAGCGCCAGTGCGGCGCCCGTCAGAAAAGCACACGACGCACGTTCCAGCCGCAAGCCCAGTATCACCGCCGCCAGTGATTCACGCCTGCCGGATACAAGCTCCATCAAAGCTTCCGGCAAAACGCGAAACGACAAATCCGCCGAACCCAGCAGACAGGAAAACAACATAACCGCAACCGACAGGCATAACAAAACCGGCAGCCAGACTATCGGCGACCGCCGTGCGTTCACTAAATGGGAAGCGCCATATCCCGGCATCATCCGGCCTCCGGAAAATTCGAAAACACCATTTTACATCCCTACATCTTCAGGCTCACGCCGACATAAACGCCTCTGCCGGGCTGGTTATAGCCATATACTGTCTCATAATCCCGGTCGAACAGATTCTCGATCCGTCCGTACAGGGACACTTCCTGCGATATCCGGTAGCGTACATCCAGACTCGCCAGCCAGTACGACGGCAAATCATGACCGCTGTCGGTACGTTCTCCCGTATATTGCACACTGCC
This sequence comes from Oxalobacter paeniformigenes, assembly GCF_027158465.1. Taxonomy (NCBI): domain Bacteria; kingdom Pseudomonadati; phylum Pseudomonadota; class Betaproteobacteria; order Burkholderiales; family Oxalobacteraceae; genus Oxalobacter; species Oxalobacter paeniformigenes. Next base: position 263,676 of record NZ_JAMKYL010000001.1, on the reverse strand, counting down.
GCCTGCATACCATCGTCCCGACGTCCGAGACACATTGACAGACGCCAGCCGCCGCGCCCGACGCAACAGGGTTTCCCCTGTCGAACAATCTTCCGGATCCTGAAGCGTCACGGCCCCATCCACATCCAGTCCCGCCAGTACCGTCCGTCCGGTCAACTCCAGCCCGCGATTGCGCGCCTTGCCGATATTCATGTAGCGCAAATCCGAATCGAAGTCGATCAGATCACGCGTGTACCATGCAAATGCCGTCAGCCGTACCCGCGTCACCCCTGCGGCATATTCGATACCGACATCGCCCGCACGGGACGTTTCCGCCTTCAACTGCGTATTGCCGTACATCGGGTTATACAACTGGTACAGGCTTGGCGCGAGAAACGAAGACGAAACCGACGTCGTCAGTTTCCAATCCTGCGCCAACCGCCATGCATACCCCAGATACCCCGCCCATTCCGAACCGGCATCGTCGACCTGATCGTAACGGACATTCGCCTGCCAGTCGTGCATCCCTGTCTTGCCCGATACACCGCCGTACAGACTGTACCGGTTGCGGCTCGACACACTGTCCATCCCGTTCTTGCCGGACTCGGAACGCTCATGTGCCACATCGGCGCCAGCTGTCGCGCTCCAGTCACCGGACAAGGCCACATCGTTTTGCCACTGCAACAACGTATGTTCCGTCCTGGAATCCGAAGTCCCGTTCGGGTCATACGCTGGCAACATCGTCCCGCCCCATTGCACGGGCGGTCTGACCAGACCGTTTTTCGTCTCATAATGCCGGTCGATCTCCATGCGTGAGAGCGTCACGCTCGACAACCAGTCCGCCGTCATGCGCTTTTTGCCATACAGCGCGCCGACCCACTGCCGGTTTTCGCCCGTATTGATTTCATCCGGCCCGCTGCCGACATCGTAATCATAGCGAGCGTCGCTGAAATACCACCTCGCGCCGATCTCGCCATCCGTACCGAAACGGTGCGACAGACTGCTGCTGATCGTATCGAGCCGGTCGCCGTCCCTGTCGTCATTGACCAGCGGATTTTTCGAGGACGACATCGTGGAAAAACCGTCCGTCTCCGAATGAACGGCCGAGAGCGAAAACCGCGTATCGTTCACCCTGCCGGAAACACCCGCTCCCATTCGGGACGTATCGCGGCTGCCATATTCCCCGAACAGGCGTACCGAAGGCTTGCCCTCGCCCTGCTTCGTGAAAATCCGGATCACACCGCCGGACGCACCGCCCCCGTAAATGGCGGTCACATCGCCTCGCACCACCTCGATACGCTCGATCTGGTCCGGCTGGAGATGACTGAGCAAGGCCGCAGACCCCATCACGGAACCGTCGTTGACCGGCACCCCGTCGATCTGCACCAGCACACGGTTGGCATTGCTGCCCCGCATATAAACCGACGTGACCATCCCGGGACCACCCATCCGGTCGAACTCGACACCCGCTTCACTGCGCAAAATGGACGGCAAATCGGCCAGCCGCCTGTTTTGAATAGCCTCCGCGGTAATGACCGTCGTCGAAGCAATTGCGTTTTCTTCCAGCCGTTCGCCACGCGAAGCCGTCACCACCACCGGCGAGAGCATCACATCTTCTTCACGGCTTTCCTGCGCAAGCGCATCCGGCGTCACACCGCCTGCCAGAAACGGCAACAAGACACAGAAAAAACCGGTTCGCCGGCCAAAGCCGACAAACCGGTTTTCGTATCGGTGTGTACCAGACATTTCCCCTGCCGCTTTCCATTTTCCGAACAGGGGCATATTCTATCCTACATCTTCACATTCACACCGACATAGGCCGCACGGTCCATTTCGTTATATCCCCAAGTTGTCTCATATTCACGGTCAAACAGATTTTCGATACGGGCATACAACGACACGTTTTTGTTGATGTTATAACGTGCATCGAGATTGACCAACCAATAAGATGACAACTCATATCGCCCCGCATAATCATAGCGATGTGTATTGTATTGAACATCACCACCGAAATACCATGAACCGATTGTCTTGGATACATTCAGTGAACCGAACCATCTGGATCGTTTGGGAAGCTGTTTATCTTCTTCCCTGTCTTTTGGATTTTGCCACGTCAAATTGGCAGCTACATCCATCCCCAGAATATCCGTCATCATGTTCAATTCCACACCTGTGCTTTTAGCTCGACCAATATTGGTATACCGATTATTTACCGAACTGATCAAATTGCGTGTATGCCATTCAAAAACGGTTAAACGAACCAGATCTTTTCCCTGAGCATATTGAATTCCTGCTTCGTAATTGGTCGAATGTTCCGACTCAAGATTTTCATTATTGCTACCCCATTGCGGGTTATAAAGTTGATCGAGTGTCGGTGCCAGAAATGATGTGGATACACTGGCCAATAATTTCCATGAAGGTGTCAGATTGTAACCATATCCAAGAAACCCTGTTGTATCAGAATCCGTGTCTTCTACATGATCATAGCGAACGTTGGCCTGCAAACTGTGTGCGCCGATATTTCCAAGCACTCCTGCATAGGCACTATACCTGTCACGATCCACATTGAAACTCGATGAACCGCCATAACCAATTCTTGCTTCATCTGAGCCAACATCCACGCCTGCCGTCAACGTCCAGTCCGAAGAAAGTGCAATCCTGTTTTCCCATTGCAACAACTTTGAATCACTTTCATACTTGTTACGATAGCCCATATCATATCCCCACAGTTTGTCATTATCTATCACATCATAATGACGTTCTACATTCGTATATGAAAATGTCAAAGTAGACAACCAGTCCTGCGTAAAGCGGTTCTTGCTATACAGTGCCGTTGTTAATGCCTTTGCTTTTCCTGAAGCCTCTTCATTCGGTCCGTTTTGTGCATCATAATCAAACTTGGCATCATACATATATAATCTGGCACCGATTTCATGATCTTTATTCAGGCGCTGTGATACTGCAGCATTGACACTAACATTTCTGTCATAATCATCATCCGAATTAACAGTCGAATCTTTTGAGGCATTCATGGCAGAAAAACCGTCAGTCCGGTAACGTGTCGCCGACAATGCAAAACTCGTTCCGCCCTCCGTTTTTCCTGAAATACCTGCACCGATCTTGGTCGTATCATGCGAGCCGTATTCCGCAAACACATTAGCCGTCGGTTTACCCGTACCTTGCTTGGTAAAAATCTGGATCACACCGCCTATAGCGCCCGAGCCATAAATAGCGGAAACATTGCCGCGAACCACTTCGATATGGTCGATCTGGTCAGGCTGGATATGTGACAATATTCCTGCTGTTCCCGCATCTGTTGTGTCCCTTATAGGAATTCCGTCAAGCAATACGAGAACATGTCTGGATTCAGTCCCCCTCATAAACAGAGATACAGGCTGTCCAGCACCACCCGTTCTGGCGAACTCAATCCCTGCCTCGCTTCTCAGCAATGACGGCAAATCGGCGAGTTTCTTGTTCTGGATCGTCTCGGACGAAATCACGGTCGTGCTGGGAATGGCATCCTTTTGCAGCTGTTCGACACGCGAGGCCGTCACGACGACAGGTTCAAGCGTTTTTTCTTCGGATTCAACGATTTCCTGCGCATAGGCGGAACCTGCAAAACAGCAGGCCAGCGCGGAAACGAGCAAAAGCGGTCTGATCGCCATACGACGACGGCGACGATCTGAAACGTGGGGATACATGAATTGTTTATTCCATTTGCATACTTCGAGCCGGCGACCCCGCCGGACTCTCGTCCATCAACGTGCCACGGGAAGCGGAAAAAAGAAAAACACCGGAGAAATGAAAAACTGACGGTACGTCTTGCGGCATTCCCCGTCCGCGGCACAACCTTTTTCGTTCGGGCCGGTATCCGGGCTACAGGTTTTCGGTATCTCACCGAAACCGGCCGTCCTGCCTTCCCATGCACAAGGCACAGTGGCGCGGATGGACGGCGTGTTCCCTCATCGGAACACCTGCTTACCGTTGCGGGGGCAGCACACGTTGGCCGAAACTTGCGGCTTCGTGTTTCCCGTTTAACTGCACATCAGACAGATATGCGAGCACCAGAACGGCGACATTGTAAACGCGACCTTTAAAACCGTGCGAAATCCGGTCATACAAAGCGCGTTTTTTTGGCGGACTGCGTCAAAAAACATACACTATCGAACTGTAAACCACCGAAACACCTTTCTGCGGCACAAATGCATCCCGACGCCATCCTCAGCCATACAAGGTAAAATAGCGGCGACAAGGAGTTTCCGGACATGCATTTTTCCAACCTCAAAGGTAATTTCCGCAAGCCCGCAGGAAGCCAGACACTCAAATGGCTCCTCGGCTGGCATGATGAAAAACGCCCGAAATCGCCTGCCACCGGTGTGGCGATTCCTTATGTGGCAAACGACGGTCGTGCGCTCAGACGCTCGGTTTCCGATACCCTGACCTGGATCGGACAGGCATCCTTTCTCATCCAGCTCGGCGGCAAAAACCTGCTGATCGACCCGGTCCTTTCCCGCTCCCTCGGTTTCATCAAGCGCAATTCTCCACCCGGACTGGACTGGCCGGCCATGCCGAAAATCGATGTGGTATTCATCACCCACAACCACCGCGACCATATGGATGCACCGACACTCAAGCGTATCGGCCCCGCTCCGGTCTATGTCGTCCCGAAAGGACTGGGCAAATGGTTTTTGCACAACGGTTTTCCGCGCGTCGTCGAAATGGGCTGGTGGCAAGAAGAATCCATCGAGGGACTGGACGTGACCTTCGTCCCGGCGGAACACTGGAGCCGCCGCTCCCTGACGGATATCAACACCAGCTGGTGGGGCGGCTATGTCATCGCGCGCAACGGACTGCGCATCTACCATTGCGGCGATACCGGCTGGTTCGACGGCTTTTCGCAAATCGCACAACGCTTTCCCGACATTCATGCCGCCATGATGCCGACAGGCGCCTATGCTCCGCGCTGGTTCATGCGCGCCCAGCATATCGACCCTGAAGAAGCCGTCAAGGCATTCAAAATCATCGGTGCAAGACAATTCGTCGGCATGCACTGGGGAACCTTCAAACTCTCGGACGAACCGCTGGACGAACCGATGCACGTTCTGCCGGAAATCTGGGAAAAAGAAGAACTGGAACGCTCACGCCTCGAAACCGGCACGCTTGGCAAGATAGTGCGTCTTGATACACTGGCATAACCCTGGCATCCGGCCTTTCACGCACCTGAAGGCCTGCATGCCGTCAACTGCCGCAATGTCTGCCATTGCGGCGCTTCAGTATCCGAACGGACTGCCCTTCATTGACGAATCGCACCGTAACGGTCTTCTCGTCAGGCAAGGGCATTCCATACGATTCATGTGCAGTGCCAACACTTCCGGTCCCGCCTCGGAAGCATCGTTTCCGAGCCGCTGCCGCAGAGTCACCCGTCTGTACAACGTATCGTGACTCGCGACAAGACAGACATCGGCACTCTCCTGCCTGAATACCCGATCTTGTCAGGCCATGCGGGAGTACCCTTTTTTGTACGGCATGCGACGGGCGACATACCGCGCCCCCATCACCCCGCCACACACACTGACGATCAGTGAAAACGCCACACCGACGAACACCATCCATGCAGCCGCCGTCACAGCTTTGACCAGCTGTTCAGGTGAAAGCAGCGGTTCGGCCGCAATGACAGTCGAACTGCCAATCTGATCCATGGCATCGTCGACAATAGTTGATGCACGTGATGCCGTGATACCGTGCGAAGTCAAATAGGCCTCCGCTTCCTTTCGCTGTCCCGCCAGCAAATACTGTTGCAACTGCTGCAAACCTGCGGCATCCAGCTCATTGCCCAGTTCCTGTTGCAAACCGGAAACCACAACAGGTGGCACGTTCACCACCGTACCGGAATACACGATCGTCGTATTGGCTGCGGCAAACATACCATTGAGTATCGTACCGGCTGTCGTCGACAATATCAGCGCAAACAGCAACACCGAAACCGCCCAGTTGACTGCACCGTACAAGGCGCCATCCCCCCTTCTTCTCGATCCCGAAAAACGGGCGGCAAAAAACCCTCCGGCAAATGCCGAAACCAGCAGGGAAACCATCGCCCACAACATCGGACCGAACGATGCGCTTTCACCCGAATACACACCGCTCATGGAAGAAAGACCACCGGCAAATCCCAACAGCCCCAGCATTGCCTGAACGGCAATACCGACTACCACACCCGCAAAAATGGCACTCCACCTTATCCCGTAAAATACCATCTGTTTCGTTTCATTAACCGTCATACGGTCGTCAATTGTCTGTTCCTCGATTCTGACTGCAGTCATTTCGCTCTCCTTTTGCGGCTCGCCTGTTATCGCGACCATTCGGAACATGCAATATCCGACATGCCCTGCCCCTGACTGGCACGATATCTGTTCGACGTTGTGCTCACTCATTGCGACGACAAAAAGCAACGACACACGGCCGCTGCTCAATCCGTCGTCACCACGGTTTCCTGCAAAGCCTGACGGATACCATTGGTACCACCCTTGCGGCCGATTTCCGCCATATGCTTGCGATCCCGACTGACAGCCGCACCTCCCTTGCGACCTGCCGCACGCGCTTCTTCCGAGGTGAACTGATGTGCCGTTCCCTTGGCATGAGCTGCCTTGCCCCCCATACTGGCGATAGCACGCTGCTTTTCCGGATCCATGGCGGCAAAACCGCGTTTGGACGGCCTGCCGCCTCGTGCAACTTCCCTTCGGTTTTTCGATGGTGAAACCATAATGACCTCCTGTTGTAAAACCTGCTGCATTCGTAAACGAACCGGATAAATACCCAACCGCTCGCCTGCCGATAAGCCTTTCACTTGCCGGCAAAGCGACCATGAGGATTTTGAGAGAGGTCACCCGCAAAAGTTCCTGCCCGGATGAAAATTTAGTTTTTTCAATAAAAACAACAATATAAAGGTATATTGCACATCAAGCGATCCTGTTTTTCCCCAAAAAATTTCCGATACCGCACTGCCGTGACCGCCCCCTTCATCAATCTGTCGGAATATTCCTACATACCGCTCATTTTTCCGACAGCGAGATTCAGCTTTCACCGATATTCACTCATCCGTCAAATTGACATAATGCAAACAGCATCATGAATGTCATACGGAAACAATCATCATGCAAACCGTTGTTTGGCCAGCCTTTTTGCTGAACGACACCCGTCCATCATATCCAATCGGGAGTATCTGCCATGTTTGCAACCCACCCAACCCCATCCTTCCAGGAATCCGCCAATTCCCTCTCACGTGAAGCCGGCCGGCAAAAAAACGGAAAACTCTGGTCAAATCTTGCTGAAGTCTGTTCGCTTCTGCGTATTCCGGCACCAGCCGGCACACCGTCTGCCGGTGAAGACGTTCTGTTCCAGCACGTCCAATTCAAGACCGGCCAACGGATACACACCATCGGCCAGCCGTTCGAAATGCTTTACATCGTCAATTCAGGATTTCTCAAAACCGTCATGATCGACGAACTGGGCAACGAACAGGTGCTTTCCTTCCCGATGAAATCCGATTTGCTGGGTGTCGACGGTATCCACAACCGTTTCCATACCTCCGAAGCCGTTGCCTTGTCCGATTGCGACCTGATTCTGGTCCCGTTCAAGAAACTGACTTCGCTTGGCAAAACCTATCCTGAACTGGAACATGCCATGTATGGCGTCATGAGCCGCGAACTGATCCGTGAACAAGCGATGATCTGCATGCTCGGTACCCTCTCGGCAGAAGGTCGTGTCGCACGTTTTCTGGTCTCCCTGTCCGACCGTTTCGCACAAATGGGCTATTCACACCGTATCTTCAACCTGCGCATGACACGGCATGAAATAGGAAGCTATATCGGCCTGACTCTGGAAACCGTCAGCCGCACACTCTCGGCACTCCACGATATCGGCTGGATCAGCGTCGATCAGAAAACCATCGAAATCCGGGACCTGAATGCCCTTCGCCTTCTGCGTCGCCTGCCGACAGCCCGTGTACGCAAGGAAAAGAAAACGACAGATACCGCTGTCGCCGTCCATGCCAGGCATACCCGTGCAGGCCAGTACGCCACCGTATAAACAAAAAAAGGGGATCGACCGATCCCCTTTTCCAGATACGTACCTTCCTGTTTTCAACCCAGTTTGGCCAACCGCTCTTTCGCTCCCTTGGCTGCCTCCGACTTGGGATACTTCTTAACAAGTTCCGACAGGGTCTTTTTTGCCGCATCGATATCCTGCAAACCGAGCTGGCAACTTGCCATATTGAGCATAGCATCCGGGGTTATCACATTTTTCGGATAACGCCTGACCACAGCTGACTGGTTCTTCAGCGCATTCTTGTAATCTCCCTGCAAATAATAGGCATTGCCCAGCTGGTACTGGGCCTTGGCCAGCAAATGGGACTTGGGGAAATTCTTCATGAATTCGCCATACGCCGTAACTGCGCCCTTGTAATTTCCTGCTGCAAACAATTCCTCAGCCTTGTTGAAAGACTGAACCTCATCCGCCTCGACCGTAACCGCCTGACCGTTCACCGTCATTTGTTGCGGTTCCAGCTTTTTCAGACGGGTATCCAGATCCAGATAAAAATCCTTCTGCCGGTTTTCCAGCGTCGTGATCTGATTGGTCAACACTTCGATCTGGCCACGCAATTTCGCGATTTCATCACGCAACGCTTCATTCTGGTTCGCGACGACAAGCAGGCTGGCCTTGTCTGCCTTTTCCTGCTCGACTTCCTTCATCTTGTCACGCATATCCAGAATATGACGGCGAGCCTCGTCATCCTCGAACAGGCCGGCGCTGGCCTGTTGCACAGGCAATACCGCGCAACAGGCAAACAAAGCCATCAAAAAACAGGATGTTTTTTTCATAATCACTGATAGACAATATCGGCACGACGATTTTCAGCCCATGCCGCTTCATTGTTGCCCAGAGCCTTCGGTTTTTCCTTGCCGAACGAAACCGCTTCCATCTGGCTGTCAGGAACACCCATCAGGGACATTGCCTTGCGAACGGCTTCGGCACGTTTCTGGCCCAGCGCCAGATTGTATTCACTGCCGCCACGATCGTCGGTATTGCCCTGGATAATGACCTTGCGATTGCCGTGACTGTTCAGATAACGTGCATGTGCATCGACAACCGGCTCGTATTCGCTCTTGACGACATAGCTGTCGAAGTCGAAGTAAACGCTACGCTGTGCCAGTTCGCTATTCGGATCATTGAGCGGATCCGAGGAAACGGCATCGACCGTACCGACCTGGCGTGCATCGGCAGACGAACCCGTCCTGTCCTCGATCGGCGCCGATTCATCCAGCTTGACAGACGAACCGCAAGCAGTCAGCGCCAGTACACCGGATACAATCACAACCAGTTTCTTCAGTTCAAACATGACTCTTCCTCTTTATCAATGTTATTTCATGAAAGGACCCCATGAGGGTTCACGAACATCGGCTGCCTTCATGGTCAGACGCTGTTTGACACGTCCATCCACCGACACCACCGACAACACACCCCGACTGCCAGCACCCGTTGCATACATAATGAACTGGCCATTCGGAGAAAAACTCGGTGACTCGTCACGCGACGTATCGGACAACCGCTGTTCCTGACCGTTTTCCAGATCCATCAGATACAACTGGTATCCGCCGCCCCTGCGCGAAATATACGCCAGCGACTTGCCATCCGGCGACACCCGCGGACTGATATTGTAGCTGCCCGCGAACGTCACACGTTTCGCTTCACCACCATTGACACCAATCCGGTAAATCTGCGGCCCTCCGCTGCGATCGCTGGTAAAGTAGATCCAGCGGCCATCGGCCGAAAATTGCGGTTCCGTATTGATGCTGCGGGTATTGGTCAACTGTTGCAAGCCACCACCACTGGAATTGACAGTATAAATCTGCGTATAACCGTTCTTCGAGAGAGCCACCGCCAGTTTGCTACCGTCAGGCGACCATGCCGGCGCCGAATTGTTGCCCTTGTAATTGGCGACGACCGTACGCTGGCGCGTCACCAGATTCTGTACATAGACAACCGGCTTTTTGGCCTCGAACGATACATAGGCGACCCGCGTACCGTCCGGCGACCATGACGGGGAAATGATCGGTTCGCTCGATCTCAAGGCCACCTGCCGGCCTTCGCCGTCGGAATCGGCGATTTCCAGACGGTATTCCCTGCCCGACTTGACCACATAAGCAATCCGGGTGCTGAACATCCCCTTGATACCGGTCAGTTTCTCATAAATATCGTCCGCGATCTTGTGTGCCGTCACCCGCGTCATGTTCGCAGGCGCGACCATTGACAGGGCCGACAACTGGGAAGCCTTGCCCAGATCGTAAAGACGGTAACGAACATCGATTTTTCCGTTCGCCGTTTTTTGTACCGTACCGGTCACCAGCGCATCGGCGCCATTGGCTTTCCATTGTTTGTAATCGATACTGGCCGACTCCGGCACGACGGCATCGGTTCCGACCAGCCGGAAAAGACCGGTGCGTGCCAGATCTGCCTTGATGATATCCGTGATTTTCTGCGGTGTGCCCGTATCGTTGGCAAAACCTGCGATCGTCACAGGAATCTGGCTGGCGCCCACACCGGAAATCTGGATATTCAGATGATCCTGGGCCAGCGCGGAAGCAGCCATCAGCCATGACAACCCCAGCGCCCATAAAAAACGGCATAACGATTTTGTATTCACATTCATCCCTTCGGCTTGTGCGTCAGTGTAAACCCGGACGGTACACGTCCCGACCGGTCTTTGGGATACGGAGCGGATTTTTCAATAGCCCTCAACACCGCTTCATCAAACCCTGCAATACCCGACGATTTCCGTTTGCGTATATTACGCAAAGTTCCGTCCGGTAGCAATTCGACGTCATAAATGACCGGCGGATTGCCTTCCAGCGAAGCCGGCACATTAAACGATGTATTCGACTTGATTTTCGCCGCCACTTTCTGGATATAACCACCGTCTGCCTTGCCTGGGCCGGTTGAATACGGTGACGTACCGGTACCACCGCTGCCCGTCGGACCATGCGTGGCCGTTCCGCCTCCACCGGAACCCTTGCCCTTGCCGCCGCCGCTGCCGCCTCCGGCAATCCGGCGTGCTTCCTGATCAAGCAAGGCACGTGCACGTTTGGCGGCCGCCGCATCGGCTTTCTGTTTCTTTTTGGCATCATCCGCTTCTTTCTTGCGACGTGCCTGTTCTTCCTGCTGCCTGAGCTGTTCAGCCTGTTTCTGTTCGGCAAGTTTCTTTTGTTCTGCCTGACGTTGCGCCTTTTTGCGTTCCTGTTCCAGCGCGATATCGGGCGGCGTATCCCGAACCGGTTCGGGCTCGGCCTGATGACGCTGTGCAGGCGGCGGTGGAGCGGGTTCATTGACGGCTGCCTGTTCCGGTACCGGTTCCGCAGCTGCCAACTCGGAACGTTCACCTGCCGCCAGCGGTGCCGCTTCACGAACCTTGATATCCCAGACTTCCGCTTCGACCATATCGCCGGTATCGGCTTGCCAGCTCACACCGACCCACAAAAAAGCCACCAGTGCAAGATGCACCGCCAAAGCCAGCACAAACGCCGGCTTCATTTTCTTTTCCTTGGGAATGGACAACAGACCGTTTTCCATGGCGCGACAACTATCCTCTTACCGCGTTGCCAGACCAACCCGACGGATACCCATCTTCTTCGCGTCGGATATCACCTGGATGACCTCGTTGTAGATAATATTCTTGTCCGCTGCGATCAGTACCGGCAAATCCGGATTTTCGGCATGCAAAATCTGAAGGTTTTTCATCAATGCATCCCTGTCGGGCACCGATTCGAACACATCCCTTCCCTTGCCGGGACGATGAATACCGATTTCCGCAGACACATCCGGTCTGAGCGAAATCTGGATATAGTCAGAAGGTGGCAAGGCCGTCCGTTCAGCCGAAGGCAAATCGACGACACCGGGATTGGTCACAGGTGCCACCACCATGAAAATGACCAGCAGCACCAGCATGACATCGATATACGGCACCACGTTGATCTCGGACTTGAACTTGTTTTTCCGCGTCCCTCGCAATGAACCTGAAAACTGTTCGGACATAATGGCACCTGTTATGACTGTCTCTGGAGAATATTGGAAAATTCTTCGACGAACGTTTCAAAACGGATGGACAGACGGTCGATATCGTGAGAATAACGGTTATAGGCGACCACTGCCGGAATCGCGGCGAACAGACCGATCGCCGTGGCGATCAATGCTTCGGCGATCCCCGGTGCGACAGTGGCCAACGTGGCCTGATGGACATTGGCCAAACCGCGAAATGCATTCATGATCCCCCAGACCGTACCGAACAACCCGACGTATGGGGAAACGGAACCGACCGAAGCCAGAAACGACAGATGGGATTCCAGGCTGTCCATTTCACGCTGATATGCCGCACGCATCGCACGGCGTGCCCCGTCGAGAAGCGCCACGGTATCCTGGGTCGAATGTCCGGCGATGGTATTTTTGCCCTTGATATATTCTCCCATTCCGGCATAGAAAATCCGTTCCAGCGCACCGGTCTTGTTATTGCTGCCTGCACGCTGGTAAAGGCTTTGCAGATTGCCACCCGACCAGAAAGCGTGTTCGAAATTCTCGGTTTCGACCCGTGCATTCTTGATGGCGAACATTTTCTGGAAAATAAACGTCCAGCTCAAAAGCGAAACGACAAGCAGCAACGCCATAATCAGCTGCACAAGCAGCGAAGCATTGGATATCAGCGAAATGAACGATAAATCCTGGGAAACTGTCATTTTTCAGTGTTAACAATAAGTTGAACTTCAAACCGTCTCCATGTGAAACGGTTCATCCTTTACTTTTTCCGGTAATTCGCCGGTTCTCTCACTCACCTGTTTCCCGGCGTACCGCAACCATCTTTTCCGCCACATCACCGGGAATCGGCACCGGACGCATCGTCTGCCTGTCCACACAGACAATCGTCACCTTCGCACTGGAAAGCAGGGTATCACCGCGCCAGACTCCCTGTTCGAACCCCAGCGAAGCCCCCTTCATCCATGCCACCTCACTGGTCACCTGCAAGGCATCGTCCAGAACGGCAGAACGCCGGTAATCGACCGATACGTTTTTCACGACGAACAAAATACCGTATGCTTCTTTCAGAAACTGCTGGCCGATACCGAGCGAACGCAGCCACTCGGTGCGCGCACGCTCGTAAAATTTCAGATAATTGCCGTAAAAAACGACCCCACCCGCGTCGGTGTCTTCAAAATACACCCTGACGGGCCATGTAAACCGTGATGACATCTTTTTTTCCGAAATCGGGAATGCACATAAGCTATCGCTTAATAGAATAACAATCAAGCCTTATTTTCCCTCAGGTACGGCACGACCGGCGCCCCCTGCCTCGATGCATGCCGAAGCCCCTGCAATCCGCCACACCACACAACTGCATACCATCCACCGGATATCGGCAAAGCGACCTGTATGCCACCGCCCTTTCCTGCAACCGTATTCGCCATATTATCCGTGCGACGTTCCCGTCACACTGCTTTTCAATCCAATCGTTTCAACTGAAAAACACCGTATAAAAAAGTATATCAGCACCGCTCAAATATGAAAACGACAAAGGTATTTATATAAAAAAATAATAAGAATATCGTTCCGTCGCCATTTCAGAAAATCATTATCCAGAGACACCATGAAAACAGGCGTCAGATACTGACGAAACAGGAACGTTTGTATTATCATTTAACAGGTTTTTATCCTCGTATTCTTAATGGTTTTTCCACCATTTATACATGTTTCCGGACAAAGAGGGTCATAAATCGCACAGTCAGTATCATCCCACCCAGGAAGTAAAAAACATGAGCGTAAAACAGCATATTTCTACTGCCTTGCGTAAATTTCCGATCGCACGCTTTTATCCGGCGACCATGTCGCTGCTCAAAGGTTATTCCGTCGGCAATTTCACCAGCGACCTTTCCGCAGGCCTGACCGTCGGCATTGTAGCTCTGCCACTGGCCATGGCTTTCGCCATCGCTTCCGGCCTGACACCTGAAGCTGGTATCTACACCGCCATTTTCGCCGGTTTCCTGATATCCCTGTTCGGTGGCTGCAAAGTCCAGATCGGCGGCCCGGCAGGCGCGTTCATCGTCATCGTGTATGGCATCATCGCCCAGTACGGTGTACAAAACCTGCTGATCGCAACCTTCATGTCCGGCATTTTCCTTTTCCTGATGGGGCTGTTCAAAATCGGCAGCTTCATCCGTTTTATTCCGGTATCTACCGTCATCGGGTTCACCAACGGTATCGCCGTCCTGATCGGCCTGTCACAGGTCAAGGATTTTCTCGGACTGGAAATCCAGAAAATGCCTGCCGATTTCTTCTCGCAGATCAAGGCACTGTACGGCGCCATCAACACCATCAACCCATATTCGATCGGCCTTGGTGCCGCTTCGCTCCTGATCGTCTTTCTGTGGCCACGCACCTGGACAGCCAGCAGTTCGGCACTGAGACGCTGGATGGCCCATATCCCCAGCACCATTATCGTGCTGGTCATCATGACATCCCTGGTCACCTTCTTCCATCTGCCTGTCGAAACCATCGGCAGCCGCTTCGGTGGCATTCCGCAATCGCTGCCGACATTCGTGGTTCCTGAACTTTCCCTGGAATCGTTTGAACAGCTGATCCGTCCGGCACTGACGCTGGCACTGCTCGGCGCCATCGAATCACTGCTTTGCGCCCGTGTGGCAGATTCCATCATCCATGACCGGCATGATCCCAACCAGGAACTGATGGGACAAGGCATCGCCAACTGTGTCGTTCCTTTCTTCGGTTGCATGCCATCGACCGGTACCATCGCACGTACCGTCACGAACATCAAGAGCGGTGCCGTATCGCCGGTAGCAGGCATCATCCATGCCCTGACACTGCTGGTCATCGTTCTGGCAGCCGCTCCTCTGGCGGCCAATGTCCCGCTATGCTGTCTGTCGGCCATCCTGCTTTTCATGGCTTTCAACATGGGCAACTGGTACGAATTCATCCGCCTGCGCCAGTTCACCATGTCCTACAAGGCCACGCTTTTGGCCACCTTTTTCCTGACCGTCATTTTCGATCTGACCGTCGCTGTGGAAGTCGGTCTGGCCGTCGCATCCCTTTTCTTCATGTACCGCATGAACACGCTGACCCGTGTGCTGCCTATCACCCTGCCACCCGATGTTCCTGAAAAGGTTCAGGCATGGCTGATGGAAGGCGCGCTGTTTTTCGGTTCCATTTCAAAACTGGAAGCGGCGACAGACCCCAAGGTCATCACCTCGCCGGATGCCCCTGACGTCATTATTTTCGACTTCCGTGAACTCATTTCCCTGGACAACAGCGCCGGCGATATCATCGAGGGTTTCCAGCGCAATCTGGCCGCCAATCACAAGGTTCTGATCATCGCCAATGCGACAGACCATCCATTGCAGCAACTCAAACGTCTGCGACTTGATACCGTTCTCGGCAAGTATCTGGCTCCCGATATGGAAAGTGCCCTGTTACTGGCACGCGAAGCACTGGAAGAAATCCGTGTTTTCCGTGAAAAAGTTGCACAAAACAACCCGACGGCAAAACACTGATTCATGACAGGCCGGTTCCGACCGGCCGCTTCCGCAAAAAAAAAACGGCTCATTCAGAGCCGTTTTTTTTGATTCATCCACGAAAACCAGCTTTTACCCAGCGTCAGGCCTGAAACTTCGGGACCATCGCAGCATGACAAAACCTGCGTTCGACAGACAAGCCCGTTCCTACGCCTTAGGCAAGGTCACGCCGACCTGTCCCTGATATTTGCCGTTTCTGTCACGGTACGATGTTTCGCACACTTCGTCGCTTTCGAAAAACAGCACTTGTGCGCAACCTTCCCACGCATAGATCTTGGCAGGCAACGGTGTCGTATTGGAAAATTCCAGCGTGACATAACCTTCCCATTCAGGCTCGAAAGGCGTCACGTTGACGATAATGCCGCAACGGGCATACGTCGATTTTCCCAGACAGACCGTCAGCACATTACGCGGAATACGGAAATACTCGACCGTTCTGGCCAGCGCAAATGAATTGGGCGGAATGATGCAGACGTCGCTTTTGACATCGACGAACGAATTTTCATCGAAATTCTTGGGATCGACGATCGTGCTGTTGATATTCGTGAAAATCTTGAACTCATCGGCACACCGGATATCGTAACCGTACGAGGAAACACCGTAAGACACGATCTTCCTGTCGTCGATGGAACGGACCTGACGAGGCTCGAACGGCTCGATCATTCCATATTCCTCAGCCATGCGCCGGATCCATTTATCAGACTTGATACTCATTTTGACTGGCAGAATAAATTTTGTCGCAATAGCGAAAACCAATCCTGTTTTCGCTGCAAATTTTGCATATTCTACCCTGCTTTGCGCCCAGAAAGCCATTCTCCGATCCCCCGAACGGTCATAAAACGGCAAAGCAAGACTTCCGTGGCAAACACGCAGCCGAAAATCCTCAAGACATGAGTGGAACATGCGAACACTGATACAATATCAAAAGGCAAATGCAACAGCGAAAAACCGCTGCCGGATTATCAACCATACGACAAACAGCCATGAACCTATCGAACCATTTTCTGATCGCCATGCCATCGATGCACGATCCGATCTTCGGTGGCAGTGTCGTATATCTGTGCGAACACAACGAGCGTGGCGCACTCGGCGTCGTCATCAACAAACCGATGGACATCACCATCGATCATCTGCTGGAACGGCTGAACATGAAACTGGAAATCCCGGCACCGATCCGGAAACCCGTCATGTTCGGAGGTCCCGTGCAGGAAGATCGCGGATTCGTCCTGCACTCTCCCGATGCCGAATTCACCTCAATGCTTAAAATATCGGATCAGGTCGCTTTCACGACATCGCGCGATGTACTCGAAGCCATCGCATCCGGAACCGGTCCTGAAAGAATGCTGGTAAGCATCGGTTATGCCGGATGGAGCGCCGGCCAGCTTGAAGACGAAATCAGCCACAACGGCTGGCTGACTGTCGCTGCCGATCCGGCCATCATGTTCGACTTGCCCATCCATGAACGATACAATGCGGCGGTCCGTCTCCTGGGCTTCGATCCGTCACGACTGGCAAGCGAGGTAGGACATGCATGATCCCTTTTTACCGTCCGTTGCCGGCATAACAGGTACAAAACAGCCATGAATACCGGTTCCGCAGTCATACTCGCCTTCGATTTCGGACTGAAGCGTATCGGATGCGCCATCGGCAACGACCTGTCAAAAAGCGCGCGCCCGCTGACCGTCATCCACGCCGAATCCAACGACAGGCGTTTTGCCGAAATCGGGAAACTCATCAGCGAATGGCAACCGGCGAAACTGGTCGTCGGTCTGCCTTTTTACCCCGACGGCACGGAACATGAAATGACGAAACGCTGCCGTCGTTTTGCCAACCAGCTGCACGGCAGGTTCTCACTGGATACAATACTGGTCGATGAGCGGTATACTTCATCCGTTCTGAATTTCAAACCCGGCGAAGCGGACGATGCCCATGCCGCCGCCCTTATTTTGCAACAATACCTCGATGAACCCATCCATAACTGAACTGAATGCGGAAACGCTTTACCGCAAACTGCTGACCCAGGTACGTCAGGCACTCTCGGACGAACCGAAAGTCGCCATCGTCGGCATCCGTTCCGGCGGCGCATGGATCGCCGAACGCATCGTATCCGACCTGCAACTGGAAAACCCGCCCGGTTTTATCGACGTTTCCTTTTACCGGGACGACTACGCAGAAAAGGGACTGCCTGCCGAAGTGAAACCGACACAGATTCCCTTCGATGTGGATGGCGCCACCATCTTGCTGATCGACGACGTGCTGTATACCGGACGAACGACCCGCGCCGCCATCAACGAACTGTTCGACTACGGACGCCCTGCACGCATTCTGCTGGCCGCCCTGATCGACCGTGGCGGACGGGAATTGCCGATCGCTGCCGATTTCGTCGCTGCAAACGTCTCGCTGGACAAAAACGAGAAACTGGTTTTGCAACAATCCGATGACAACTCTTTTTCTCTGACGGTGGAAAATGCCTAATCCTCAACTAAACAGCAACGGCGAGCTGCGGCACCTGTTGGCCCTGAACGGTTTGCCGAAAGATATTCTCACCTACATTCTGGACACCGCTTCCTCATTCGTCAGCGTCTCGGATCGGGAAGTCAAAAAAGTGCCCCTGATGCGCGGCAAAAGCGTATTCAATCTCTTTTTCGAAAATTCGACCCGTACCCGGACGACTTTCGAAATCGCGGCCAAACGCCTGTCCGCCGACGTCATCAACCTCAATATCGCATCGTCCTCGACCAGCAAGGGGGAATCCCTGCTCGACACCGTGGACAACCTGACCGCCATGAGCGCCGACATGTTCGTCGTCCGTCATGCCCAGTCCGGGGCACCGTTCCTGATCGCCCGCCATCTCAATGAAAACGGACTGGATCATATCCATGTCGTCAATGCCGGCGACGGACGTCACGCCCACCCGACACAGGGACTTCTGGACATGTACACGATCCGGCACTACAAAAAGGACTTTTCGAACCTGACGGTCGCCATCGTCGGCGACGTACTGCACAGCCGTGTCGCACGTTCGGATATCCACGCCATGAAAACGCTGGGCGTTCCCGAAATCCGCGTCATCGGCCCGACCACCTTGCTTGCACCGGCCATGAAAGACATGGGCATCCGCATGTTCAACGACATGAACGAAGGGCTCAAAGGCGTCGACGTCATCATCATGCTGCGCGTACAAAACGAACGTATCAACGGCGCCCTGCTGCCGTCGGCACAGGAATTTTTCAAAAGCTACGGGCTGACCCCCGAACGACTTGCACTGGCAAAACCGGACGCTATCGTCATGCACCCCGGCCCGATGAACCGTGGTGTCGAAATCGACTCTGCCGTTGCAGACGGCGATCAGGCCGTCATCCTGTCGCAGGTAACCTACGGCATTGCCGTCAGAATGGCCGTCATGAGCATTCTGGCAGGCAACTGACAACAGGACAGTTTTTGAGGACATACCGAAATGAAACTTCTTATCGAAAACGGACGGCTGGTCGATCCCGCCAACAAGACCGACGGCATCCGCAACATCGCCATCGCCGACGGGAAAATTTTCGCTATTGCCGAAGGGGGACAACCGGTACCCGGCTTCACCCCTGACAGAACGATTGACGCCGATGGACTGGTCGTCGCCCCTGGCCTTGTCGATCTGGCGGCACGCCTTCGCGAACCCGGATACGAACACAAGGCAACCCTGGAATCCGAAATGCAAGCCGCCATCGCCGGCGGCGTCACCAGTCTGGTCTGTCCGCCCGATACCGACCCGGTACTGGACGAACCCGGACTGGTCGAAATGCTGAAATACCGTGCAGCCGCCAGAAACCAGGCGCACGTCTACCCGCTGGGTGCATTGACCGTCGGCCTCAAGGGTGAAAAACTGACGGAAATGGCCGAACTGACCGATGCCGGTTGCGTCGGCTTTTCCCATGCCAACGAACCCATACCCGATACCGAAGTCTTGCTGCGCGCCCTGCAATATGCCAATTCATTCCAGTATTGCTCCTGGCTGCAACCGGAAGATCCGTTTCTGGCGAAAAACGGCATGGCGCACTCCGGTCGCGTTGCCGCAGGTCTCGGACTTATCGGCATCCCGTCCATTGCCGAAACCATCAGCCTGCATGCGATATTCGAACTGATGCGTGTCACCGGTGCACGGGTACACCTGTGCCGCCTGTCCACAGCCAAAGGCATCGAACTGGTGCGGCAAGCCAAAAAAGAAGGCTTGCCCGTCACCTGCGACGTCGGCATCCATCACCTGCACCTGACCGAAGACGACATCGACTATTTCGACAGCAACGCCCGTCTGACGCCCCCCCTTCGCTCGGAGGCAGACCGTGATGCGATCACGCAAGGCCTGCTCGACGGAACCATCGACGCCATCTGCTCGGATCACACGCCGGTGGATGATGACGAAAAACTCCTGCCGTTCGGCGAAGCCTCACCGGGCGCAACCGGGTTGGAACTACTCTTGCCGCTTACCCTGAAATGGGCCATGGAACACTGCGACAGTTCCGACATGCTCAGTCAGGCCATCGCCAGAATCACCGCCGAACCTGCACGCATACTCAAGCTGCCATGCGGTCGCATCAACGTCGGCGAGGCAGCCGACATCTGTATTTTCGACCCTTCGGCACGCTGGACAGTCAGCGCTTCGGAACTGGCCAGCCAGGGCAAACATACTCCGTTTCTCGGAAAGGAAATTCCGGGACGCGTCCGCATGACCATCATCGGCGGACGCATCGCCTACGAACGATAAACACCTGCTGCCATGAGATCGTTTTTCTGTTTTTTCCGCCTGCTGCTCCATACACTGGGCGCTTTTGTATACGGCACTGTCGTCTATCCGTTCATCGACAACGACGCGAAAAACCGCTATGTCCAGAAATGGTCTAAAAAACTGCTGGACATCTGCGGTGTGACCGTAAAAATCGTCAATCCGGAACTGCTGTCATCACGGGCGCTCATCGTCGCCAACCATGTTTCCTGGCTCGATATTTTCCTGATCTATTCAGTCGTATCGGGACATTTCATCGCCAAGGCGGACATGGCGAACTGGCCCATGGTCGGTTGGCTCTCGCGCAAGACCGGCACCCTTTTTCTGGAACGCAGCAGCGCGCGAAACCTCAAGAGCACACTGGAGACACTGGTCAAGAACCTTCAGGCACGGGAACGCTGTATTTTCTTTCCGGAAGGCACGACCGGCCGACAGGGAAAAATGCTGCCTTTTCACCCCAATCTGTTCGAAGGTGCGATCCATGCCGGTCTGCCTGTCCAGCCGTTCGCATTGCGCTACATCGACCGTAACGGACAATACGAACAGGCCGTCGATTCCAGCGGCGACATCAGTCTGGCACAAAGCATGAAAAACGTATTCAATTCCGATTACATCCTGGCCGAACTGACCGTCCTGCCGGTCATGGACACTGCCGGCATGCATCGCAAGACACTGTCCCAGCAGGCACGTGAAGTCATTGTTTCCGTTCTGCCGCAGGAACAGTCCCAGGCTCCAGAAAACCGGGGCAATCCACCTGAAACAGCGCGCGATCGTCAAGACGCACAGCCGTAAGTTTCCCGCCCCAGACACAACCGGTATCCAGCGCAAGCAGATTGTCGCGCAGCATAAGACCCAGCGTGGACCAGTGACCGAACACCACGGTATCATGCCGGGTCTTTCTGTCTGGCACTTCAAACCACGGCATATAGCCTTCAGGTGCCGTATCCGTTCCCATCTTGCTGGCGAATTCCATCTGTCCGTCAGCCGTACAGAAACGCAGGCGCGTCAAACCGTTCACGATGCAGCGCAGGCGTGCGCTGCCCGTCAATGCATCATCCCATTTGTCCGGCGAATTGCCATACATCTCCGCCAGAAAATCCTTCCAGTCCGGACCACGCAATACCGTTTCGACCTCATGCGCCAGCGCCAGCGTTTTTTCCATATCCCATTGCGGCAATACCCCGGCATGCACCATCAGCATTCCCTCACCGATGGCATATGCCATCGGTCGATGCCGCACCCAGTCGATCAACGCATCTCTGTCCGGTGCATCCAGAATCGGCTGGATCGAATCTCCTGCCTTCATCGGACGGATACCACAAGCGATCGCCAGCAAATGCAAATCGTGATTTCCCAATACCGATACCGCCCGGTCCCCCAATGCCTTCACCTGCCGCAATGCCTCGAGAGAAGCCGGCCCACGATTGACCAGGTCACCGGCAAACAACAATCCGGCATCCGGCGTTTCACGTTCGATCATCGCCAGCAACTGTTGCAACTGCGGCTGGCACCCCTGAATATCACCCAAAGCATACGTCGTCATTGTATTTTCAGCTCAAAACAAAAAATTCCAGTTTAAACGAGATTGCCAGAATCGCCCTCTGAAACGTTGCCCTGCAGGCACAACGACATCTTTTCGCCGATCTGGCAAACAAGCACAATACAGATTTGCACACCAGCCAAACCATCCCGACTTCGGCTCGGTTAAAATGGCGTTTTCAACTGACCCCATCGTTAAAAACCGGAACGACCATGACGCAGGCTATCGACTCACAGACCGTTGTCCAATATCTCCTTGAACACCCCGATTTTTTCGAACACCATGCAGACATCCTGCCGGAACTGAAACTGACCAGTCCGGTCATCGGCAAAGCCATCTCACTGCATGAACGCCAGATCGAGGTACTGCGAAGCCGCAACAAGGCACAGGAACTGAAACTGTCCAGCCTGATGCACAACGCACGCGAAAACCGTCAACTCATGGACAAGATTCTGGACTGGGCCTGCCGCCTGATGCAATATCGCCATAATGACGACATGCCACGTGTCGTCATCGACACGCTCAAGGCCACATTCAACGTTCCGGACGCCAACCTGCGGCTGTGGGATACCCTGCCGGAACATGCACAACGCTGGTTTGCACAACCTGTCGACGAAACGATCAGACAATACGCCAATAACATGGAGACCCCTTTTTGCGGCAGGGTCACCCAGCAAAACCACGATATCATCCAATGGCTCGCCAACCCCGCCGGCATCCGCTCCGCTGCCATCATCGTCTTGTCCTGCAACGAAGCCGCCACGCCCGACGGCCTGCTGGTTCTCGGTTCGCCGGATGCCACACGCTTCCAGAATGCGATGGCGACCGATTTTCTGAGCCTCATCGGCAAACTGGCCAGCGCAACGCTGACAGACCTGTTCGCGGCCGTCTGACCATAGACCATGACCGACAAACCGTACACTGCCGGTTTCATATCCCGCTATCTGGACATGCTCGCCGGACAGCGACAACTGTCGGATCACACGCTGGAAGGCTACCGACGCGATCTAAAAGAACTGTCAGCGATGGCAGAACCGCTCACCTTGCCAGAAATCCGCCCAGCCGATCTGCGCCGTTTCATAACACGCCTGCATGCCGGCGGCCTTTCACCACGCTCCATCAGCCGGAAACTCTCGGCATGGCGCGGTTTCTTCCTGTGGCTGCTTGAAGAAAACATCATCACCGCCAATCCGGCCGAAGACATCCACGCCCCCCGCAAGGACAAACCGCTGCCCAAGGCACTGCCGGTCGATGAGGCCGTCCGGCTGGTCGCGACCGTTACCGGTGACGATGACGACACGCCGGACAGCAAAAGCCGTGCGCTTTGCGACCATGCCATGTTCGAACTGCTTTATTCAAGCGGATTGCGCGTCTCCGAGCTGGCAGGACTCGACATCCATGCCGTCCGGCAACCCGGGTACATCTCCGCAGGCTGGATCGATCTGGACGAAAAAGAAGTCACCGTCACCGGCAAAGGCAACAAGACCCGCACTGTTCCTGTCGGCGATGCCGCCATCAATGCCATCCGCAACTGGCTCACCGTCCGCCCCACGTCCGATACCGAAAGCGACATCCGGCATGCTCACGCCCTCTTTCTCAATTCCCGCAGACGACGCATGTCCCCCCGTCTTATCCAGTCCCGACTGAATGAACACGCACGCCGTCTGGGATTGCCAGTCCATGTCCATCCGCACGTCTTGCGGCATTCATTCGCCTCGCACCTGCTCCAGTCATCCGGCGATCTGCGCGCCGTACAGGAATTGCTTGGACACGCATCCATCGCATCCACACAAGTCTATACGGCACTGGACTTCCAGCATCTTGCCAGCGTTTACGACGCGACCCACCCGAGAGCGCACAAGAAAAAAAACACGCCATAAACAGGACCGCTGTCTTCTCATGAAGCCCTCACAGGCAACAGGCTTGATTTCAGGGCGCTAAAAAAGCATACTTTTACCGGATACCGACGCCGGTACCATACGGCAACCGGCCAACCGGACGACTAGAAAAAACTGCATTCGATGCCATGTCACTGATACCCGTTACCATCATCACCGGCTTTCTCGGCGCCGGAAAAACCACCCTGCTCAACCGAATCCTCAGGGACAACCAGCACAAACAACGTATCGCCGTCATCGAAAACGAATTCGGCGAAGAAAACATCGACAGCGACATCCTCGTACAGGACGATGCCGAACAAATCGTCGAAATGAGCAATGGCTGCATCTGCTGCACTGTCCGCAGCGATCTTGTCACCGCCCTGACGAGGCTGGCCGACAAACGCCGAAACGGAGATATCCGTTTCGACCGTGTCGTGATCGAAACCACTGGCCTGGCGGATCCCGGACCAGTCGCGCAAACCTTTTTTCTGGAAGACGATGTCGCCAAGGACTACATGATCGACGGTATCGTCACCCTGATGGATGCCGTATTCGCCATGCGGCAACTCGACGAATACGAACAGGCACGCCAGCAAGTCGGTTATGCCGACAGGCTGTTGATATCGAAAACCGATCTGGTCAGCGCCGACGATGTCGAACTGCTGACTTTGCGTTTGCGCCGGATCAACCCCCATGCGACTATCCACACCGTCGATTTCGGGCGCATTCCTGTCGCCGAAGTCCTCGATCTGCGCGGATTCAATCTCAGCTCGAAAATCGATCTGGATCATGACGGACACGACCACGACCATCACCACCACGACCATGTTTGCGGTGCGGATTGCGACTGTTCCCACCACCTCGACGACATCAACTCCTTTGTCTTCCACAGCAAAAAACCGTTCGATCCCGACAAGCTCAACGACTTTTTCGATCGGATGATCACCCTGTTCGGCCCACAAATGCTCCGTTACAAAGGCGTGCTCTATATGAAAGACGCCGACCGGAAAGTGGTATTCCAGGGCGTACAACAACTGATGGGAACGGATGTGGTGGAAAAATGGGACGACAAGCACCCGCCTGAAAGCAAACTGGTTTTTATTGGCAAAAACCTGCCCAGGACAATTTTTATCGAGGGACTTCATGATAGTCTTGCACAATGAAAAATACCGGAAAAAAATTTCCCCGTTTATTGCCATGAGCTTTTGACAGATATCATCTTGTCGATTAAATTTCATTGCATGGTATTTCAAACCATAGTGCAATACATGCCGCAATAAACTGCCGGTTATTTATTCATTGATCTATTGAGGCAAAGGAAACAAAACAAGTGAATACCAAAACCAGAAAGCCGACTCAGACCGTTCCTCTGCTCACCGAGGAAGAAATCCTCAAGATGAGCGATGACGACTACATGAATCCTGCACAACTGGCCTTTTTCAAGAACCGTTTGCAGCAAATGGAACGCGATCTCATCAGAAACGCGGGCCAGACCACCGAAAACCTGAGAGAAACGACTCTGGTTCCCGATCCGGCCGACCGCGCCACGATCGAGGAAGAACATGCGCTTGAATTGAGAACACGCGACCGTGAACGCAAACTGCTGAAAAAAGTGAAACAGTCTCTGGCCAGCATCGAATCCGGCGACTATGGCTGGTGTATCGAAACCGGAGAGCCGATCGGCATCGCACGGCTCCTGGCCCGTCCTACCGCCACCCTGTCCCTGGAAGCACAACAACGGCGTGAACTGAAACAGAAACTGTACGGCGACTGAGCAACCGATCCGGCAAAAAAGGCAGGTGATGCACCTGCCTTTTTCCGTTTGTACATGCCAGCGCGACACCTCCGCATCGCGCGCAACCGTTCATCCCTAACGACGAACGACAAAAGAACTGGTTCCCATACTCTTCATTTCTTCCACAACCTGTGTCGCCTCGGCCAGTGTATTGAACGGTCCTGCAAACAGCTTGTAATAGTTCCCCGACTGCACCACTTCCAGCGACGGCAGACGATGTGCCCAGTTCAGCGAAAAACTGGCCTGATACGATTGCGCATTGCTGGCCTCCTGATAAGCGCCCAGCTGCAGATAATAGGCCTGTCCGCCGGAAACCGTTTCCTGTTTCGCTGGGGCCGGTGTATCAGCCTGTGCGACGACCGTCGCGGGTGGTGCGGCAGTTTCCTGTTTTTCCGTCACGACGGGAGCAGCAGCCACCTGTGGCTCACCGATCGGCGATCCAGCATTCTGTCTGGCCAGATTGATCCGTTCGATCTCATCGGGCAACAACAACTCCACTTCCACCCTGCCGCTACCCTTTTCCAGATACCCCAGCTTGTATGCCGCCGTATAGGAAAGATCGATAATACGATTGGACAGGAAAGGACCACGATCATTGACCTTGACGATCACCTGTTTCCCGGTTTCCAGACTGGTGACCCGCGCATAGCTGGGAATCGGCAAGGTCGGATGAGCAGCCGTCATCTTGAACATGTCATACGGTTCGCCCGATGAGGTTTTCTGTCCGTGGAACTTTTTGCCATACCAGCTGCCTACCCCCTGTTTCCGGTAAGCGCTCAGCTGCGTCATGGGTGTATACGTCTGACCGAACACAACATAAGGCTTGTTGGGTCCGCTGGCCAATTTCTCGACCTTCGGCTCTGCATCCGGAATTTCCAGAAGATTGTCCGGCACCTCGTCCATCGGGCCGTCATCCAGATAATAGCCCCCTCCTTTTTTGACCTTGACCTTGCCTGCCTTCTTGGATGCAACCTTGCCGGACGACTTTTGCGTAGTACCGCAACCGGTCAGCGTCAACGCACAAACCGATGCCAGTATCGCCGTCAAAACCAGACCATTGCGACTTTTTTCAGACAACATTTCACTACCCCGTTTGATCCCTTCAACCCGCATGAAACATCATGGCTTCAAAACCGGTTAAAAAAGAAAGCACTAGCGACAAAATCTCAGTCAATACTCAAAGTATAACCCAACTTGACGCTTTTGTTCATTCAGCAGGAATCCGCCAGGTTTTCGCCGGCCGGCTGAAAAACGGTCCGTACATAACCATCTCAGGTCTGCACCAGTTTGCGATGTCGCTGGATACTCATCAGAATGCCGGTTCCCAATCCCAGTGTCACCATCGCCGTCCCGCCATAACTCATGAATGGCAAAGGCACACCGACAACCGGCAAAATCCCGCTGACCATGCCCATATTGACGAAGGCATACATGAAAAACATCATGGTGATCGCCCCTGCCAAAAGTCGTGAAAACACCGACGAGGCATGCAACGCGATCACAAGTCCCCGCGCGATCAGCAGCAAATACAACACCATCAGCACGATATTGCCGATCAAACCGAATTCTTCGGAAAAAACGGCGAAAATGAAGTCCGTCGTACGTTCCGGAATGAAATGCAAATACGCCTGTGTTCCCTGCAACCATCCCTTTCCGGTGACACCGCCCGAACCGATAGCGATAACCGACTGAATGATATGAAATCCCTTGCCAAGCGGATCGGAAGTCGGATCGATCAGCATCATGACACGATGCCGCTGGTAATCATGGAGCAATGTCCAGATAATCGGCATACATGCCAGTGCACCCACCACCATGGCAGCAATGGCTTTCCAGGCCAGTCCGGCCAGAAAAATGACATAAAAACCGGTTGCAGCCACCAAAAGTGCCGTTCCCAGATC
The DNA here is from genome assembly GCF_027158465.1 of Oxalobacter paeniformigenes. Classification (NCBI taxonomy): domain Bacteria; kingdom Pseudomonadati; phylum Pseudomonadota; class Betaproteobacteria; order Burkholderiales; family Oxalobacteraceae; genus Oxalobacter; species Oxalobacter paeniformigenes. The sequence goes on along the minus strand of NZ_JAMKYL010000001.1, from coordinate 236,190 downwards.
GGGCTGTTTCATGATCAGTCCGGCAGGAATGGCCAACAACAACATTGCCATGGCATATTCCTTCCAGCCGATATGCCCTTCCCGTTTCTGGAAAAACCATGCCAGCATCAGCGGCAACGCGATTTTCATGATTTCCGAAGGCTGGATGATGATACCGAGATTGAGCCAGCGACGCGCCCCTTTCCTGATCAGCCCAAACATCGCCACGGCCAGCAGCAAGGCAATCCCCACCGTATAAATCGGAACGGCAAATCGCATCAGCGTCTGCGGCGGTACACTGGCTGCGATCCACATAATGACGAAACAGATCAGGATATTGCGAAGCTGATCTTCGACACGTCCCGGAAAATCGATACCGGCCGAATACAGCGTGATAATCCCGACCGACATGATAAGAAAAACGATCAGTGCCAGCGGTCCATCGAACACGTTCATCCACATCCTGATCCGGTTGCGTATCACATCCTGGTATCCATTCATGATCTGTCACTCTTCATCCGTACTGTCTTCATCGGGAATCGCCGGCGTTATCATCGGCTGGACATCCTCATCCGGCATATCGGGATATTCCGCTGAATCCGTCACTGCCGGCACAACAGGCGTCGGTGACGACTTCTTGCCGAGCAGGAAATAATCCATCGCCTTTCTGGCGATCGGCGCCGCCGCCGTCCCGCCGAAACCGGCATTTTCGACAATCAGCGCAATGACGATTCTGGGATTGTCCACGGGCGCAAATGCGGTATAAAGCGCATGATCCCGCTTGTGTTCCGCCAGCACCGCCGCATTGTACTTTTCGTTCTTGCCGATACCGATCACCTGTGCTGTCCCCGTTTTGCCGCCGGAAATATAACCGGCGCCACCGAAAACCCTGGCAGCCGTCCCTTCCGTCGTCACACCGACCATCGCACGCTTGACGACATTGATATTTTCCTGTTTAAGATCAAGTTTGACCGTTTCCGTCACGACAGGCCGGCGCTCGTGCGTCACACCATCCTCGATTTCTTTCACCAGATGGGGGCGTGCGGCCGAACCGTTATTGACCAGCAATGCTGTCGCAAAAGCGAGCTGAACCGGTGTAAACGTGTTATAGCCCTGCCCGATCCCCAGCGAAATCGTTTCACCGGCATACCATTTCTTCTGCGCCGGATTGCGATAAGCGGACTGTTTCCATTGCGTCGAAGGCAAAATCCCCTTCCGTTCATGCGGCAAATCGATACCCGTCTTTTCACCGAAACCGAACTGTTTCATGAAATCATGCATGGTATCGACACCCATTTCCGAAGCCAGCACATAGTAATACGTATCGCATGACTGCACGATCGATTTGTACATATCGACGATCCCATGTCCACCGACCTTGTCATCCCGGAAACGGTGATTGCCATAATTGAAATATCCCGGATCATTGATGGCCGCCTGCGGCGTGCGGTATCCCAATTCCAGTGCTGCCAGGGCCATGAAAGGCTTGTAAGTCGAACCGGGAGGATATGCACCACGAACCGGCCGGTTGATCAGCGGCCGGTTGATCGACGTATTCAGCGCATCCCAGTTCTGCTGGTCGATACCATCGACAAACAGGTTCGGATCGAAAGTCGGTTTGGACACATAAGCGAGAATCTCGCCAGTCGACGGATCCATCGCCACCAGCGCACCACGCCGTTTGCCGAACGCTTCTTCAACCACCTTCTGCAACTCGATATCGATCGAGAGAATCAGATTGCTTCCGGGTACCGTCGAACGGGTGGAAAGCGTGCGGACAGCCCGACCGCTGGCCGAAACCTCCATTTCCTCGTATCCCGTCACACCGTGCAGGATACTTTCATAATTTTTTTCGATCCCTTCCTTGCCATAATGCGTCGTCCCCTGATAATTGGTTTCCTCTTCCTCAGGCAAACGATCCATATCTTTCTGGCTGATTCTCCCGATATATCCGATCGCATGAGACGCCACCTCGCCCAGCGGATATTGCCGGAACATCCTGGCCTGGACTTCGACCCCCGGAAAACGGTAACGCTGTACCGTAAAACGCGCCACTTCCGCATCGGTCAGCTTGGACTTGAGGACAACACTTTCAAAACGTTTCGTTTCTTCCATACGCCTTTTGAAACGTTTGATCTCGAAAGGCGAAATTTCGACAAGCTCCGACAGTTCACCGATCACTTCATCGACTTTTCCCTGTATCTTGGCAGGCGTGATCTCCAGCGTATAGGCCGAGTAATTGTCGGCCAGCACCACCCCGTTACGATCGGTAATCACGCCCCGGGCCGGCATGGTCGGCACAATCGAAATCCGGTTTTCGTCAGCCTGCGCCGCATAATTGCTGTGACGTATGATCTGCAACCACACGAACCGCAACAACAACAGAAAAAAACAGAACAAAACGAAAATGGCAAGCGCCATGATCCGTTTCCTGAAACGGTGCAATTCACCATCGGTATCATTCAGATGCGACATCGCCTTACCCCGTCCCAAAAGCACTGACCAGACAAGCCGGACATCGATTCAGCCAAAAAGTCCGCCTGCAAAAGACGTAACGGCATCATATGGAACGATCCATGTCCGTATCGACGGAACGACGCTGCGGTGCCAGAAGAATCATGGTCACCACCGGCCACAGCATGGCACCGACGCAACTGTCTATCAGATACAACCAGCTTGAAATGTGATGGCCGACGATATGCTGCACCAGAATCTGTATCAGCTGGGTGGCCAGCAACAGCATGAGAATATACCAGACCTGTTTTTTCAACGGAAACCAGAGAACCCGCCGGTGCAATGTGATCGCGAAATAGCTCAGCAAAGTATAAGCCAGCGCATTTTCGCCAAGCAGGGTAGCGTCATTGACATCCATGAGCAGACCCATACAAAACGCAATACCGATCCCTACACGCTGAGGCTGGTGTATACCCCAGAAAACCAGAACCAGCGCAACGAAATCCGGCACGCCGATCCAGTGTCCCCATGGCTGGAGATTGAGCATGAACGCAACAAACAGGCTGAATGCGATAAAAACCGGGCTGACAGGCAGCAAAATCCTTTCCGGAGTCCGTTTCATGCCGATCATTTTCCCTTTCCTGCATCACTTTGTTGCGGAGTTTCACGCTTGCGGGTCGTAACCGTCCGTTCGCTGGTCGTCGGACGCGGCGTAACGTTCGTATCGGAGAGCAAAACCAATACCTGCCGATTCCTGTTGATCCCTGCCGACGGCTCGCAAATGATACCCCTGAACGAATCATCGCCATTGTCATGCATCATGGCGACCCGGCCCACGGCCAGTCCGGGCGGATATACCCCGTCGATTCCCGACGTAACCAGCAAATCGCCTTGCTCGATATCGGCATTGGCCATCATGAAACGCAATTCCAGATACCCCTGTTGCCCTTTCCCGTAAGCGACGCTGCGTTCCCCGCTGCGTGCATTCAATACCGGAATAGCCTGATCCTTGTCGGTCAACAGTGTCACTTCACAAGTCGTCAGATAGACTTCCGTCACTTGCCCGATCACACCGTTTTCATCGATAACCGGCTGTCCCGGAAGCACACCATCACGTGATCCGCGATTCAACACCACCTTGCGCACAAAAGCATTGCGCGCGTCATAGAGAATTTCGGCAGGAACGGACTTGACCTTGAGTTGCTGGCTCATACCCAGCAATTCACGCAAGTGCCGGTTTTCGTTTTCCAGAAACGCGACGCGCTCAAGCACTTGCGCATCCTGTATTTCCTTCTCGCGCAACCTGTCGACTTCATCATGCAATTCGCTTACCGACGTCAGATATTCGCCAGTCAGCTCAAACAGGTCGCGCGGCACCATGGCCATGCGCTGGACGGGATAAATCACCATACCGATCACATGGCGCACCTTGCCCAGCATTTGCAAACGGGCATCGACAAGAAGCAGCACAATGGCAGCCACCACGAAAATGATGACTTTCACTCGTGCAGGAGTACCCTGTTTGAAAAGAGAAGGCGGGCCGTATTGCATGGGAACATTCGCTGCCGGACAGCTGAAACCGGCGTCATCAGCATGGTGCCGGTCATCGCACAAAAGCACATGACCGGGCACATCGCTATTTATTTATTCATAGGAAAAAACCGTTTCGAATTCGTCGATTTTTTCAAGCGCGATACCGCAACCACGTACCACGCAAGTCAACGGATCCTCTGCGATCAGTACCGGCAAACCGGTTTCTTCCATCAACAGACGGTCGATATCGTGCAGCAGTGCGCCACCACCGGTCAGCATCATGCCTCTTTCGGCGATATCAGCGCCCAGCTCCGGCGGAATCTGTTCCAGTGCGTTCTTGACTGCGGAAACGATATTGTTCAGCGGATCGGTCAAGGCTTCCAGAATTTCGTTGCTGGAAACCGTAAACGCCCGTGGGATACCTTCTGACAGGTTACGGCCCTTGACTTCCATTTCCTTGATTTCCGTACCCGGAAAAGCGGAACCGATCGTCTTTTTGATCGCTTCGGCAGTCTGTTCGCCGATCAGCATGCCGTAATTGCGCCGGATGTAATTGACGATCGCTTCATCGAACCGGTCGCCGCCGACACGAACCGACCCCTTGTACACCATGCCACCCAGCGAAATGATACCGACTTCCGTCGTACCGCCACCGATATCGACCACCATCGAACCGGTCGCTTCGGAAATCGGCAATCCGGCACCCAGCGCTGCCGCCATCGGTTCCTCGATCAGATACACCTTGGATGCCCCCGCTCCCAGTGCCGATTCACGGATGGCACGGCGTTCGACCTGTGTCGAACCGCAGGGAACACAAATGATAATGCGCGGCGACGGACGGAAAAACTTGGAATTATGCACCATCCGGATAAACTGCTTGAGCATCTGCTCCGTTACGGTGAAGTCCGCAATCACCCCGTCTTTCATCGGCCGGATCGCTTCGATATTGCCAGGCACCTTCCCCAGCATCTGCTTGGCTTCCTTGCCGACTGCCTGAATGCTTTTCTTGGACCCCGAATGCCCGTCGTGCCTTATCGCAACGACCGAAGGTTCATCCAGAATGATGCCGGCATTCCTGACATAAATCAGCGTATTGGCCGTACCCAGATCAATCGCCAGATCATTTGAAAAATAACCGCGTAAAAATCCAAACATGAACAATCCCGATATCTAAAAAACCGTATGGCAAAACCGCCGAATCCACCTGAGCAGGCAAATCGCGAATTCAGGTGCAACTATGCAATAACCGCACATTCTACCTTATAATTTACGGGATATATCCGATGTTCGGCACCGAATTGCCGATCACTCCGAATTTTTTTGTAACAGTCAAATCATTATGCCTCTTGAACTCTCCGATGTGGAACGCATCGCCCGGCTGGCACAGCTGGAAGTCTCCGACACACAGTTAAGAAAAACGGCCGAACAGCTAAACGACATCCTCGCCATGGTGGAACAGCTGCGCTCCGTCGACACCACCGGTATCGAACCGCTGGCACATCCCGTCTCTGCATACAGGGATGACGTTTCCCTGAGATTGCGGGACGACGCCGTCACGGAAGAAAACCACCGTACCGAATACCAGGCCTGTGCACCCGCTGTCGAAAACGGGCTGTACCTCGTTCCCAAAGTCATTGAATAAGACCGCGGGCGGCTCGTACCGCATTCCGCGACTTCAGCGATTCCATTGCCATTTACCATGCATACAAAAACTCTATCGGAACTGTCTGCCATGTTGCAGACCAAACAGATTTCCGCAACCGAACTGGCCAAACTGTTTCTGAAACGGATCGGCGAAAGCGACCTGAACGCTTTTTTGCATGTCGATGAAGCCCTGACGCTCAAACAGGCCGCAGCCGCCGATGAACGGATCGCGCGTAACGAAGCGCATCCCCTGACCGGCGTCCCGATCGCACACAAGGACATTTTCGTCACGAAAGACTGGCGCTCCACCGCCGGCTCGAAAATACTGGCCAACTACACCAGCCCTTTCAACGCTACCGTCGTCCAGAAACTGCTGGATGCAGGGATGGTCAATCTGGGCAAGCTCAACTGTGATGAATTCGCCATGGGCTCAGCCAATGAAAATTCGTATTTCGGTCCGGTTCGCAATCCCTGGGATACCGCTGCCGTTCCTGGCGGTTCGTCCGGCGGTTCCGCAGCTGCAGTGGCCGCACGCCTGACGCCTGCAGCCACTGCAACCGATACCGGCGGCTCTATCCGCCAACCATCGGCCTTTTGCGGCGTGACCGGTATCAAGCCGACCTACGGCCGCGTCTCGCGCTTCGGCATGATCGCTTACGCCTCGTCGCTCGATCAGGGTGGTCCTATCGCAAAAACCGCCGAAGACTGCGCATTACTGCTCAACGAAATGACCGGTTTCGATCCCAAGGATTCCACGAGCATCGAACGCCAGCCTGAAGATTTCACACGAACCCTCAATGAACCGCTCAACGGATTGCGCATCGGTGTACCGGGTGAATATTTTGGCGAAGGGCTGGCCGACGAAGTCGCACAACCGATCCGCACAGCACTTGCCGAATTCGAAAAACTGGGCGCGAAACTCGTCGATATTTCCCTGAAAAACACGCCGCTTTGCATTCCTGCCTACTACGTCATCGCACCGGCGGAAGCCTCGTCGAACCTCAGCCGTTTCGATGGTGTCCGTTACGGTTTCAGGGCGGAAAACTATACCGACATCCAGGACATGTACCGCAAAACCCGTTCGGAAGGCTTCGGAGACGAAGTCCAGCGCCGCATTCTGGTCGGCACCTACGTTCTGAGCCATGGTTACTATGACGCCTACTACATTCAGGCACAGAAAGTCCGCCGCCTGATCGCACAGGACTACAAGGACGCTTTTGCACAATGCGACGTCATCATGGGACCGGTTTCCCCGACCGTCGCATGGAACCTCGGCGACAAGGCCGACGATCCGGTCGCCAACTATCTGGGTGACATCTTCACCCTGTCGACGAACCTTGCCGGCCTGCCGGGCATGTCGATTCCATGTGGCTTCGGTCAAGGCGAACACGCGAAACGTCCTGTCGGATTGCAACTGACCGGCAACTATTTCGACGAGGCACGCCTGCTCAACATCGCCCATCAATACCAGCAGGCGACAGACTGGCACATGAAGTCTCCGGTCTGATCGGCACGAAGCGGGCCGTGAACACGGCCTGCAAAATAAATATTCCGGCGGTCTATCCGTCACACCATCAAAGGAAACACTATGCAGTGGGAAGTAGTCATCGGTCTTGAAACACATGTACAACTTTCGACCGTATCCAAAATCTTCAGCGGCGCATCGACACACTTCGGCGCCGAACCCAACACCCAGGCATGCCCGGTCGATCTGGCGCTACCCGGGGTTCTGCCTGTCATGAACCGTGGTGCCGTCGAAAAAGCCATCCAGTTCGGGCTGGCTATCGGTGCGCACGTCGCCCCCCTTTCGGTTTTCGCACGCAAAAACTATTTCTATCCAGACCTGCCAAAGGGTTACCAGATCAGCCAGTTCGAAAAACCGGTCGTCCAGGGCGGAAAAATCAATTGTGTCGTCGAACAAAAAGGCAAGGACAGCTATATCAAGACCGTCAACCTCACACGTGCCCATCTGGAAGAAGATGCAGGCAAATCCCTGCACGAGGAATTCGCCGACATGACCGGTATCGACCTGAACCGTGCCGGGACTCCCCTGCTGGAAATCGTGACCGAACCAGACATGCGCAGCGCCGCCGAAGCGGTCGCCTATGCCAAGGCCCTGCACTCGCTGGTTACATGGCTCGGCATGTCCGACGGCAACATGCAGGAAGGCTCTTTCCGCTGCGACGCCAATGTCTCCGTCCGCCCTGCCGGATCGGACGTACTGGGCACGCGCTGCGAAGTCAAGAATCTCAACTCCTTCCGCAATCTTGAAGAAGCCATCAATTACGAGGTCGAACGCCAGATCGAACTGATCGAAAGCGGTGGACAAGTCGTCCAGGCCACACGCCTCTACGACCCGGACAAACGCGAAACCCGTGAAATGCGCACCAAGGAAGACTCCGATGACTACCGCTATTTCCCGGATCCCGATCTGCCGCCGCTGGTCATTTCGCAGGAATGGATCGAACGAGTCAAAAGCGCCATGCCCGAACTGCCGGACGCCATGCGCCAGCGTTTCGTCACCGACTACGGCTTGCCGGAATACGATGCGACTGTGCTGACGCAATCGAAAGCCATGGCGGCCTACTATGAACAGCTGGTCGCTCTGACCGGAAAACAGCTCGCCAAGCAAAATGCCAACTGGCTGATGGGTGATGTCTCGTCCGCACTCAACCGTGAAGGCATCGACATTGCCGACGTACCGGTCAGCTCCGAACAACTGTCGCTGCTGATGAAACGTATCGCTGACAACACGATCTCCAACAAAATCGCCAAGGAAATTTTCGGCGTACTGTGGGAAACGCACCCGGCCGAAGCCGACGCCGTCGACCGCATCATCGACGCCAGGGGACTGAAACAGATTTCGGATACCGGCGCCATCGAAAAAATCATCGATGAAGTCCTTGCCAACAACACCCGTTCCGTCGAGGAATTCCGTGCCGGCAAGCAAAAAGCCTTCAACTCGCTGGTCGGACAAGTCATGAAAGCCACCCGCGGCAAGGCCAATCCTGCGCAAGTCAACGAACTCTTGCGCAAAAAACTCGCCGGCTGACGATAATCTTCACCTCATGAAAAAGGCCTGCTTTTGCAGGCCTTTTTTCTTGCATACCGTGCGCCCCTCATGACACTTCACGATCACGCTTTTCCAGCCATACTTCAAACTCTGCCGCCGGCAGCGGTTTCGAGAACAGATACCCCTGACCGAAATCGCATCCCGCATCCGCCAAAAGCTGTTTCTGTTCCCCGTTCTGGACACCTTCGGCGATTACCTGCATATCCATCTTGTGCGCCATCACGATCATCGTCTCGCACAACGCCATATCCTTCGGTTCGTTTTCGATATTCCGGACAAATGCCTGATCGATCTTGAGATAATCGATATCGAATTTTTTCAGATACGACAGCGACGCATAACCGGTACCGAAATCATCCAGTGCGATTTCCATGCCACGCCGGTGGAACTCGGCAAGCTGCGTCATGACATGCTGGTTCGACACCAGCAACACCCCTTCCGTAATTTCGATGACCAGTGCATTGCCAGGCAAACCGAGACGATCCAGTTCACCGAACCAGTCCGAATAATCCGCCTTGCTCTGGAACAGTACTGGCGAGACATTGATACTGATCTGGAAACCGGCATGGTACCGGCTGCGCCACCGAACAGCCTGCGCCGCCACCTCACGGAATACCCAGTCAGATATCGCGCCGATCAGCCCGTTTTCTTCGGCAATCGCAATGAATTCGCCTGGACTGACCAGACCACGCAAGGGATGATGCCAGCGGATCAGCGCCTCGGCCTTGCGTACCCGTCCGGAAGAAAGATCGACAATCGGCTGGTAAAGCATTTCGAACTGGCATTCCTCGATCGCCACACGCAAATCGTTGGCCAGCCTGATCCGCTTTTGCGCCGCCTCCTGCATGGACGCCGTAAAATACCGCATCCGGTTGCGTCCCGCCTGTTTCGCGGCATACAAGGCCTGATCTGCATTTTTCAGCAAGGTGTCGATATCGACACCGTCATCGGGATAAATCGTCATTCCCACACTGGCCGAAAGATACGCCACTTCGTCATTGAGGCTGAAAGGCCGCGCCAGCGACCGCAAGATCTTTTGCGCGATCTTTTCAGCCGCCGGCAAACCGGGCAGATCCGTCAGAATGACGGCAAACTCGTCACCTCCCAGCCTCGAGACCGTATCGACATTACGCACACATTCCGCAAGCCGTCCCGCCACATCGGTCAACAACACATCGCCCACATCATGACCCAGCGTGTCATTGATATCCTTGAAATTGTCCAGATCGAGAAACAGCAACGCCAGTTTCCTGCCCGACTGGCCGACCTTGACCGCTTCCTGGTGGAGACGATCCAGGAGCATCCGGCGATTGGGCAGCCCCGTCAGGAAATCGAAATTGGCCTGTCGCCAGATCATGTCTTCCGCCTCTTTCTTTTCGGTGAAATCCTCGGAAAGCACGACATAGTAACGAACGGCTCCATCCTCGTTATAAATGACATTGATCGTCAGCCAGGCCGCATACAATTCCCCGTTCTTTTTCCGGTTCCACAATTCGCCACGCCAGACACCCTTTTCACGAAGCTCACGCCACATCGCCTTGTAAAACGCCTTGTCCTGACGACCCGAGCTCAAGATACCGGGATTTTTACCCAGCACTTCATCCGACGTATAACCGGTGATCCGTTCAAATGCCGGATTGACTGCCAAAATCTCGTTTTGGGCATTCGAAATCAGAATGGCTTCACTGGAATTTTTGTATACCAGTGCACCCAGCTGCAATCGTTCCTCGTCTTCCTTGCGACGTGTCATGTCACGCGCGATCCCCAGTACACCGACCAGACGGCCGTCCTGAGTTCTGACCGGCGCCTTGATCACATCAAAGAAAACCTGTTTTCCGGTTTTGACATCCTTGATCCATTGCTCCATCATGCCAGGTTTGTCTTCCCTGATGATGCGTTCATCCTCCGCGCGGACCATATCAGCAGACAATTTATGCGGCAAATCGTCATCTGTCTTGCCGACGATCCGTTCCGTATCCAGGCCGAAAAAACGCTCGAATGCCTGATTGCACGCCAGATAAACCCCTTTCGTATCCTTGAGCCATATCAGATCGGGAATGTTCTCGAACACACTCTTTAAACGCGCCTCGCTCTGCGTCAGAACGGCATTGAGCGTATGAAGATCCTCTGTCCGCTTCTCCACCAGTTTTTCCAGGTTGAGCAGCAGCAATGTCCGCATTTCCTGAAGTCTGACCATCGAAACGACACCCAGAAAAAACAGAACCAGCAACACCAGTGAAATAGCGATGATTTTCGTTCCCAGATAGAACAGATCGGCGTTATACACATTCATCGGCAACAGCGTAACGACCTTCCACTTGTAGGAACTCACGTCATGCGAGCCCAGACCACCGGAAAAAATCTCGCTACTGCCCTGACTGGTCTTGACCCCCTTTTTCAGCGGCGACATGGTATTGAAAGACCACAAACCTTCCGCCGTCACGAATTGCCCTTCATCGGCCTGCCGGATCCGATCCCATGCCTGCGGATAACGCTGTGCCATACTCAGTTCGGGTTTGTTGAACATAAACCCGAATTCGTCTCCTGCCGAAGGCCCCTTGAGCCAGTATCCTTCCTGATTGACCATCCATGCCGCATTGCCGCGCATACTCGTGAGTTGTTCAAAACGTCCGAGCATCGAACCGGCATAATAATTCAGCAGCAAAATACCCCGTTTCCGCCCATGGTCGTCAAACACCGGCATACCGAAACGGATAGTCGGAACGTAAGGCTTCTCGATATGATCGTTCTCGATATTCAGATCAAGCGGAGAAACATACATCTCCCCCTCGTTCAGGACATTGGTATCCTCGAAAAAATAGCGTTCCCGCCGATCCTGCAACTTGTCTTTCGGGATAACGGATGCCTTGTTGTCCACATAATTGATACGCAACCGCTCGATACCGTTCTCGTCGATCCAGCGGATTTTCTGGTAAACCTGTTTTGCCTCTGCAAACGCTATCCAGTCAGCAGCGACATTGTCCAGATTGGCCTTGTCCGGACGATTCACCATTTTCCGGAAGTCTGAACTGGAATACAGCACTCTGACATCCTGCATGACATACTCGAGACTGCGATTGATCGATACCACGCCGACCATCACCGTTTCGTGTTCCATCTTCCGGTTTTCTTCGTGGATGAAATGCAGCTGGGAACGATAATACAAATAACCGCCGCCACAAATAAGCAGGGCGACCGGCAAAAAAATCAGCAGCAGCCGTAAAACGGGATGCCCGCCTCTGACCGGTTTCTCCAGCCACTTTGTCAACGCCTGCTTCATCGTCAGTACATCCCTGAAACTGTTCGTTTGCGGCAATGGTGCCGCATCACCTGACATGGGCGCGACATGCCGCATGCCGGATACAGCATCTGTCACGGAAAATCGCGTCCTCCCGATCCGATGTCACGTCATTTATGACGAGCTTGCCACCGTGACGACCTTGCCGTCCATATGGAAATATTAACGTCTTTTCAACAAGACCGGTACCCTGCACTTCACGGGATACAGGCCGTTATTGCGGCAATCCCGAAATACGGCTGCCCGGTTTCAGACCGTTTTTCCGGAACCACCCGGCATTCATTTCAAGCGCATAACGAATCCAGCCTGCACTGCAATGGGAATCCGTCGTCAGCGGTGCCATTTCCTCGATATTGACGATGGTTCCGTCATAGTCGATAAAAGCCACTGACAGTGGAATCAACGTATTCTTCATCCACATACAGGAACGTGCCGGCCTGTCGAAGACAAACAGCATACCGTTGTTTTCCGGCAAGGATTTTCTGTGCATCAGACCCTGTTCACGCTGTGCATCTGTTGCCGCCACTTCGGCATGAATCATTTTCTTGCCTGCACGCAGCGTCACTGTATCGAAACGGACATCGCCCTGACCGGCCGCATACCCGTTCATGAAAGGAAATCCTGCCAAAACAGCCGCAAACACAAAACTACAGAATCTGTACATCATCCCCCCCTGACAGAAAAAGGCATTCTACCTGACAACATAAAAAAAGCGGGATAAATCCCGCTTTTTTGCAACTGTATACCGTCTTACCGCCCCGGTCTGCCATGAGGCCCTGGTCTTCTGTCAGGACCCGGTCTTGCATGAGGACCTCTTCTGTCAGGACCCGGTCTTGCATGAGGACCTCTTCTGTCAGGACCCGGTCTTGCGTGAGACCCTCTTCTGTCAGGCCCCGGTCTTGCATGCGGTCCCCTTCTGTCAGGCCCTGGTCTTGCATGAGATCCTCTCCTGTCAGGACCTGGTCTTGCATGCGGCCCCCTTCTGTCATGGCCCGGCTTGGCATGCGGTCTCTGTTTGGCATGCGGCGCCGGCCGATTATGAGGTCCCGGTTTGCCATGCGGGGGCGGCGCAGCGAAAGCTGCACAGGCAAACAGGGCCGCTACCAGAGCAGCAACAATCTTCTTCATGTACGGACTCCTTCTCTCTGTCAGTGTTATCAAATATTTTTCTTGTCAAAACCAGGCTGAACAAGCTACTACTTGTAAATAACGCAATATTTCCGGTTAAGTTGACATGACAAATGTAACAAATGTAACAAGCCCATCTGTTCCGACACACCATGGACACCCATCACAATAACACCCGAATCATCCATGCCATCCACTATACGAAACGGCATAAAAAAAGCGGGATGATTCCCGCTTTTTCATAACCGCGAAAAACGATTATTTGGCAGCCGGTGCCGGAGCATCAGCCTTGTCTGCAGCCGGTGCGGCATCTTTCTTTACCTGTTTTTTGGCAGTCGTAGCCTTTTTGGATTTTTTGACCGGTGCAGCTTTCTTGGCATTCATGGCCGGAGCGGCTTTTTCGGCAGCAGGTGCTGCTTTTTCAACAGCAGGTGCGTCGGCCTTGTCGGCAGCTGCCGGAGCAGCAGCGAAAGCAGCGGAAGCAAACAAACCCGAAATTACAACAGCAACCAATTTTTTCATTTTCAAAATTCCTTAAAGAGAGTGGAAAAATTACCAATCCGTTTGGATCATCCGCATTAACGACACTGGCATCACAACGGTTGACACCTTTTTCCCGGTTATTTCACGTATCTGCACGATGCTTGCGAAAAATCATGAAATTTCGCAATTACCATTCAGAATCAACAAATTAGAAAAATCATGCACAAGCGGGCCAATAAATACCCTGCCTTTCATACAAACCGGAAAAATCATTTTCCGATTCATATCCTTTACAGAGGTCGCTTTTTCGCCGTCACGCTTGTTGTCTTGCCCATTTCCGGCGCCTTTTCTTTCCCATCCCGGCCGATACAACCGGTGGTTTCCAAAACCCAAATACCATCCCGGAAACCGTGGGAAACTGGCAAGTCCAAAACCGCGACAGCGATCATCTTTTCATGCGTTATCCTTTCACTTGATCAAACACGAAACATCCGGATGAACTGTTTGTACTAACGAATATGTGTCCGTGACAGTTGACGATTCTTGCCGGAAAAATCGTAACATTTGTAACTCTATCGCCCATCAAGACACCCTCGTTCCGTCGCCACCACATACCCCTTTGTCCGGCAAGACATGTCCTATACGAAATACCACCGGAACGTGGTACCTTTCCCTTTCGACAAACAACAAAAGGCAGGAACATGTCCTGCCTTTTTACCGAAACCGGAAAATTATTTCCCGATAATTGCATCTTTCGACGGCAACAGCTTGCCTGCTTCGGCAGGTGCCATCTTCAGCGCATCACCGGAACCGGGTTTTCCGGCATCTGCCGGAGCAGCGTCTGACATACCCGCCGGAGCGGCTTTGTCTGCCTGCACAGGAGTCGCATCAAGTGCATCCGCCGGTGCTGCTTTATCTGCTTCGACAGGTGCAGCCTTGAGTGCATCTGCAGGTTCGATCTTGCCCGCTTCGGCCGGCGCAGCCAGTTCGGCCTTTTCAGGTATAACCGATGCCTTTTCGACGACAGGTGCAGCAGCGAAGGCGGCGGATGCGAACAGTCCGGAGACCAGGATAGCAATAACTTTCTTCATTCGTATTTCCTTCTGTTTTTCAGTGAAACAATAATCCTGACGGATTACCTGTTTTAACGAATGTCCTATCCTGACGGTTGACGAATGACATGTAAGAATTCGTAACAAATGTAACAAACGTCGCTTAACACGCATTATCTGCTGTCATCTTCACACTTTATGCGATGCACTGTCTTTCAGTGACGGATAATCCGTATAGCCTTTGGGCCCTTCGGTATAAAACGTGGCGCGATCCGGAACATTGTAGGGACCGTTTTGCCGGATACGATCCACCAGATCGGGATTCGCAATATAGAGTCTGCCGAATCCGATCGCATCCGCCAATCCATCTTGCAAGGCCGCCTCGGCTTTTTCGCGCGTATATTCGCCGGCATAAATCAGTGCGCCAGAAAAAGTCTGCCGAATTTTCTTTTTGAATGTATCCGTCAACGAAATACCTCCTACCCAGCTCGGCTCGGCAACACTCAGATACGCGATATCGCGTTTGCCGAATTCTGACGCAAGATACAAAGCCATCTCTTCCGGTTCGGAATCATCGATCCCGTTGATATTGAAGTAAGGAGAAATCCGCACACCGAGCCTGTCGCAAGGCACCACTTCCAGCATGGCATCCAGCACTTCAAGCGTCAGTCTGGCACGGTTTTCCAGCGAGCCACCATACCGGTCGGTGCGACGATTGGTATTTGTCGCCTGAAATTGCTGGAGAAGATAACCGTTTGCCGCGTGTTCCTCGACAAAATCGAAACCTGCGCGAACCGCGCGTGCGGCAGCATCGCGATATTGCCTGACAATCCGGCCGATTTCTTCAACGGAGAGGGCCCTGGGAGGATCACACGGCACAAAAGCATGCTCTCCGTTTTCCAGCACGATATGGCATTTCGTACCTTCTGCAGCGATAGCCGATGGTGCGACCGGCGCTCCGCCGTTCTGGAAATACGCATGAGACACCCTGCCGACATGCCATAGCTGTGCAGAAATTCTGCCGCCATTGGCGTGTACGGCTTCAACCACCTTTTTCCAGCCTGCTTCCTGAGCATCGGTATACATTCCCGCCGAACCGGCATACCCCTGCGCTGAACGCGAAATCTGAGCCGCTTCGGAAATAATCAGGCCCGCGGAAGCACGCTGTGCATAATATTCGGCATTGAGCGCCGTCGGTACATTATCGGGTTCCGCCGTCCTGCAACGTGTCAGCGGCGCCATCACGACACGATTCGCCAACTCCGTATGACCGATCTTCACTGGTGTCAGCAACTTCAATTCCATCACGATCTCCTTTCATTTTCCGAACAACGGCACATACCGGCCGGCATCCATTTTGCATCCGATTCCGTACAGTCTGCCACAGAAACGGATATCCGCACATACAGACCTGTCTATCATGACTTTTCGGCATCATCTTGTCGCACCCGACGAACAATTCCGCATACAATCACCAATGCATCTTTCGCAACCCTCAAACAGACGACATATGAAACCACTGATTCACTTCGTTCACGGAAAAGAAAGCGGCCCATGGGGCACGAAAATACGGTATCTCGCAAACATCGCAGAAAAAATGGGCTACGATGTGGAAAGCCTGAACTACTCATCGACTACCGACCCGGAAATCCGTGTCGGCATGCTCGTGGATGCCTGCCGCAAGCGACCGGCAGATTATCTGGTCGGCTCCAGCATGGGCGGATGGGTTGCCATGACTGCCAGCGCATCGATTCCCGTCAAGGGACTGTTCCTGCTGGCACCGGCCATCGATATCCCTGGCTATCCGCCATACCGGCTGGGTTGTCCGGGCAATGCCATCGAAATCGTCCACGGATGGCGCGACAGCCTGATTCCCGCAGCCAACGTCATCCGCTTCAGCCAGAACACCCTGTGCACGCTCCATCTGGTCGACGACGAACACCGCCTCAAGAATCGTCTTGCGCAAACCGGCCACTATCTGACGTCGTTTCTGGAAAGAATGAAAGAATAGGCTCCGCACCATAAAAAAACGGGAACGATGTTCCCGTTTTTTTATGTCCTGATACATTCACTGTTTCGGCTTGTTCACCGGAGGGGGAGACGCCTTGCTGCCATCCTGTGGAATCGGACGCGTCGTCAGATACAACAACATCGCGATGGCAATCGCGAAAATCACCCACAATCCGACCAGTGACCCCGTGGAAGGCGGTTCCATGTCAGGTGGAGGAAATGTCGCGAAACAGGCATAAAAGAAAAACAGCGCAGGGAAAATACCGATCAGCACACCAAATGTGTGCGCGACTCCCTTGCGTGCCCCCTTGCGCATATTGTGCTTGTACAAACGATGCCATCCCCACGCAAAAATCAGGACTGCCGCAACAAAAGCGAAAATGGTAATCATGGTAATATCCCCGCCATTATCGAATGACTCCGAAAACATTGCCTGCCTTCACGGCACAGCCGCCCTCCGGGAAAATCTGCTTTCCTGTCCCGCCGGCAGCATTCCCGGCTATTGTGTTTATATAACCCATCTTTTCCCGTTTCGCAACTGCACACCACACAAACCACGCCGGTTTCATCATAAAAAAGGAACTTGCAAAAACCGCATTCCTTCGTTATCTGACACGCTCACGGAAACCAGAACCGGCAACCCCAAAAAACATAAGAGCATCCACCAGAATAAACGCCATTAAATCAGGGAATTAAAACAAAGCCACATAGGCATGCCGCAAAGTATGCATACAAGCTGGCTGATTTTTGACCCAAAACATACACATGTCCCATTTACACAATCAATTTGTCGAGCAATTGACCGACAAACACTTTTGGCAACATATGACCGGCATCAGGCACAATCGTCACCGTTGCACCTGTATGCCGAAACAACTTGCTGACACTCGCAGGATTGCTCTGCCAATCATCCTGTCCCACGTATATTTCCAACCGATCAGGAACGACGAATCGCCCTTCCCGTGCCAAAACAAACAATTTGTCAGCACGTGGCGGACTGAAATACATCATGATTTCAGAATCACAGAATTCACCGACGATTGGCGATAACAAAACGACCCGGCCCACATATTTTGGCAACTGCAACTGCGCGTGAAGAAAAAGATATGCACCAAACGAATTCGCGATAACCAGACTCTCTTCCGTCCAGTGTCGAGCCATAAGATCCTCAGAAACAAGATCAATCTGATTTTGAAAATCAAGTCTTCTGAATTCGCCTGATAACTCTCGCCCATCCAGCTGTACTTGTCTGGCCAAAAGGGCAGCTCCCAGGCCTTCAACAAGGCGACCACCCATACCCGTCAGATAATAAACAGATCTGGACACAATAACACCAAATCGATTGGCGCCGAAATTGTGGCGCACTCCGCCTGACTTTCAGCGATTTTCACTCACGGACTGAACCGCGATCCCAATCCTGCCCGACAATGAAAAATGTGAACGATCCCGGTATGTGTACATACCGTCAAAAAAACAGGACTGCTGTTACAAGCAGTCCTGTACGTTGTATGGTGGGCCCACCAGGACTTGAACCTGGGACCAAAGGATTATGAGTCCTCTGCTCTAACCAACTGAGCTATAGGCCCTGTTGCTACCTAACCTGTCAATTGCTTTCCAGGAAACTTTTAAGTTTATCCGATCGTGACGGATGACGCAATTTCCGCAGAGCCTTTGCCTCGATCTGGCGAATACGTTCGCGGGTCACGTCAAACTGTTTGCCAACTTCTTCCAGCGTATGATCCGTCGACATTTCGACGCCGAATCGCATCCTGAGCACTTTCGCTTCCCGTGGCGTCAACGAATCCAGCACATCCTTGACCACACTGCGCATCGAGGCATGCAATGCCGCATCGGCCGGCGCCAGCGTATTGTTGTCCTCAATGAAGTCCCCCAGATGCGAATCATCGTCATCCCCAATCGGCGTTTCCATCGAAATCGGTTCTTTCGCGATCTTCATGATCTTGCGGATCTTGTCTTCAGGCATATCCATTTTCGCCGCCAGCGTTGCCGGATCCGGTTCCGAACCGGTTTCCTGAAGAATCTGCCGCGAAATACGATTCATCTTGTTGATCGTTTCGATCATATGCACCGGAATACGGATGGTACGTGCCTGATCGGCGATCGAACGGGTGATCGCCTGACGAATCCACCATGTCGCATATGTCGAAAACTTGTAACCACGACGATATTCGAACTTGTCGACCGCTTTCATCAAACCGATATTGCCTTCCTGAATCAGATCCAGGAACTGCAAACCACGATTGGTATATTTCTTGGCGATCGAAATGACCAGACGCAGGTTCGCTTCCGTCATTTCCTTTTTCGCCTTGCGCGCACGCATTTCACCGGCAACCATCTTGCGATTGATTTCACGCAAATCCGTCAGCGGCATACCGATCCGGTTTTCGATATCGACCAGTTTCTGCTGCAATTCCTTGATCATCGGTACATTGCGGGACAAAATCTCGCTGTACGGATGATTGGCGCCGACTTCCTCGTCGACCCATTCCATATTCGTTTCATTGCCCGGGAAGGTCTTGATAAAATGGGCACGCGGCACACCGCACTTGTTGACCGCCACATTCAGGATTTCGCGCTCGATCTGCCGGACTTCCTCCATCTGCTCGCGCAGGGTATCGCACAGCTTCTCGATAAAACGCGCGGTAAACCGCATACCCAGCAATTCTTCCGAAATGCTGTCATGTGCCTTTATATAGGCCGGCGAATTGTACCCATCCTGCTCGAAAGCACGCTGCATCTTCTTGAAATGCTTCTCGATCAGCGCAAATCTTGCCAGTGCTTCCTCTTTCAGTTTTTCAAGCTGCTCGGCCGAAAAACCGGCAGCCGCACCGCTGGCCGAACCGCTGTCGCTATCGTCCTCGTCAGAATCGTCGTCTCCTTCGCCATCCTCATCGTCATCGGTATCATCGGCATCGTCCTGATCGTTGTCGGAAGCAGCGACCATCGGAGGCGTATTATCCTCTTCATCCGCCATGCCATCGACCACTTCATCGATCTTCACTTCATCCTTGCGGATTTTTTCAGCCTGCTCGATGATTTCCAGAATGGTTGTCGGACAGGAAGAAATCGCCTGGATCATGTCCTTCAGACCTTCCTCGATCCGCTTGGCGATCTCGATTTCCCCTTCACGTGTCAACAGTTCGACCGATCCCATTTCACGCATGTACATGCGAACCGGATCGGTGGTTCGTCCGAAATCTGAATCGACGGTCGAAAGCGCCGCTTCAGCTGCCGCTTCGGCTTCCTCATCGCTCGTCACCGTCACAACATTGTCGGTCAGCAGCAAATCTTCCGCATCCGGCGCATGCTCATACACCGAAATACCCATGTCGTTGAACGTGCTGATGATCCCCTCGATCGCATCGGGATCGATCACATTGTCCGGCAGATGGTCGTTGATTTCCGCATAAGTCAAAAACGAACGTTCCTTGCCCAGCTTGATGAGCATTTTCAGGCGTTCGCGCCGACGTTCCAGTTCTTCTTCCGTCGCCTCCGAATCACCCGCCAGCGCATCTTTCAGCAAAGCCTTTTCCTTGGCCTTGCGATCCTTGGCGCGCGCCTTGTCCGCCGCCTTCATTTCGGCACGTTCCACGGCATTCAGTGCCGCCACTTCCTCGTTTTCCGGCTGGAAATCCTTCGGTTTGCGTCCACGCCGTCCCGGCACCTTCACGGCCGGCAATACATAACCCGACGTATCGATTGCCGCCAGTTGCGCGGCATCGGTCGTGACCACCGTCGCAGAGCCATTTCCCTTGTCGGAAACCGACTCAGCCTCCTGCACAACAGCCTGCCGCGGTTTTCTGCCACGCGTACTTTTGACCTTGACAACAACACCTTCCGGCGTCACCGTTTCGCTGGCGACAGCTTTTTTGCGCCCTCTTTTCGGGGCTGCGTCATCGGAAACCGGTTCAGCGGACACCTCGGATGGATGCGCCTGGTCTGCCGCATTCATACCGGATGCAGTATCCTCGCTCTGTTTGCGCCGGCCACGCCGTTTGACGGTAATAGTCGTACTGTTCGTTTCATCTGTCCCTGACCGGGATTTATCTGATTTATCCATGTCGTCCGTTGTCCGCTCGAAAATCCATCACACCGGAAACCACCGGTATTACTCAGACGATACCGGGCATGTTGCATCTATGAGCATATATGCAACACATCCCGAATGTAAAGTCTTATATTATAACATTTTCCGTGTTTTTATACGTTCTGTTTCTTGCCGGAAACACTTCACTTCACATTTTCCTGCGTCATTTCTTTTTGCAAGGCCTCCTGCCGCTCTCGCAATTCCAGATAACGTCGCTTTTTCTCATCGGCATCCATCGACATGGATACCAGTTTTTCCATTTCGGAAGCCAGCACACGCAAACGAATCTGCCGCACTGCACCAAGCAATTCCATCCGCGCCGGTTCTTCCTCATACTCCCTGTCCAGCGTATCCCGGACCAGTTGCTCACACTCCACCCCATCGGCACGCAACTGTTCGACAAGCGAAGCATAACCAAGCCGTTCGCCCAGCTCAGCGATCGCACCCAGCACGGCATGCAACAATCCCCCCTTGTCCGGAGAAAAAGCGGAAATCGCCCCGACAGCCTCTTCATCCAGCAACGCAGCAAATTCCGGATACAACAGCAACAGACGCATCACCTGCCTTTCAAGCCCGACGACAGGCGGGCGGGGAGAACGAGGAAAACGCGTACGCACCCGTTTTTCGTGCTGCCCGGACGATCCGGATGCAGCAAACGCCAAAAACGTTTTCATTTCATCTTCCGGCATCTGCGTGATCTGTTCCAGCCTTTTCAGAATCTGAATGCGCAAGGCGGAAGGCGCCATCGCGACACACCATGGCCGAGCCTTGTGCAAGGCACGGGCACGCCCCTCCATCGTATCCATATCATTGCCTGAAACGATTTCCTGCATCAGGAATTCCGACATCGGCATCGCACGTTCCACCTGCTCTTCAAAAGCCTCTCGCCCGTATTCCCTGACATAACTGTCCGGATCGTGTTCGGGCGGCAAAAACAGAAACGCCACACTTTTCGTATCGGACACCAGCGGCAAGCTGGCCTCCAGTGCACGTCTGGCCGCACCACGCCCTGCATTGTCGCCATCGAATGAAAAAACGATCCGATCGGTATGACGCATCAGTTTCTGCACCTGTGTCGGCGTACAGGCAGTTCCCAATGTCGCCACGGCTTGCGGAAATCCCGTCTGCGCCAGCGCCACAACATCCATATAGCCTTCCACGACCAGCACATAACCGGCGTCCCGTATCGCCTGACGCGCCTCGAACAGGCCATACAACTCGTTTCCCTTCTGAAATAGGGGTGTTTCCGGGGAATTCAAGTATTTGGGTTCCCCCCTTTCCAGAATCCGCCCGCCGAACGCGATCACCTGCCCGCGTGTATTGCGGATCGGAAACATGATCCGATCACGAAAACGGTCATACCGTCTGGCATCCGGACCGACTCCGTCCGGCGCATCATCCTTGACGATGACCAGTCCCGCTTCAACCAGTTCTTTCGCCTGATAATCGTCAAAGCCGCCCTTGAGCCCATCGCGTGACGACGGCGCATATCCCAGACCGAAACGCAAGGCGATTTCACCGCTGACCCCACGTTTTTTCAGATAGGCGATCGCATTTTGCGACTGTTTGAGCTGCTGCCGGTAATACCGGCTTGCCACCGCCATCACTTCGGTCAGTGCCAGTGTCCTGGCTTGCTGGCGCGCACGCTGTTGCGGCGAAATTCGCGAATCATCCTTGGGCACCGTCATACCGGCACTTTGCGCCAGCTCCTCAACAGCTTCGACAAAGGAAAGACCCGAATGTTCCATCAGGAAAGTAATGGCCGAGCCATGCCGCCCACAACCGAAACAGTGATAAAACTGCTTGACTGGACTGACGGTAAAACTGGGGGTCTTTTCAGTATGAAACGGGCACAAACCCAAAAAGTTTGCGCCCGCTTTTTTCAGTTGCACGCGATTGCCCACCACCTCGACAATGTCAATGCGGTTAAGCAAATCCTGAATGAATGACTGGGGTATCACGAATTCAACAAACCTCTTTCATTCGAGAAACGTTTTCGCGTATTGATCAACGGATCAGGCTTTGGCTAGCGCTTTCTTGACCAGCGCGGATACGGTCGACATATCGGCACGTCCGGCAAGACGCGTTTTCAAAACTCCCATTACCTTGCCCATATCCTGCGGGCCAGCTGCATCTTTCACAGCCTCCGCAACTGCCTTTTCTATTTCTTCCATCGGCAACGCTTCCGGCATATAGGCAGACAGGACTTCGACTTCCGCCCGCTCTCCTTCAGCCAGATCAGGACGGCCGCCCGCCTCGAACTGTGCAATCGAGTCCTTGCGCTGCTTGATCATTTTTTCGATGATCCCCAGAATCTGCCGGTCATCCAGCTCGATCCGTTCGTCGACTTCTTTCTGCTTCATGGCCGCCGTCAGCATACGAATGGTTCCAAGCCGTTTCGTATCCTTGGCGCGCATGGCGTTTTTCATGTCATTGACAATCTGCTCTTTCAAACTCACGTCGCACTCCGATAAGCAAAAACAATGAACAGCAAAACCCGCCGCGGCTTTGACCGGAGCGGGCAACTGAATTCAGGTTTCCGAAATCCGCCTGAAATGGCGGAAAAGATCAGTACATCTTTTTCGGCAACTGCTGACTACGGATTCGCTTGTAGTGACGTTTGACGGCCGCTGCCAGTTTTCTCTTGCGTGCAGCAGTCGGTTTTTCGTAAAACTCGCGGGCACGCAATTCGGTCAGAAGACCGGTTTTTTCGATAGCACGTTTGAATCGCCGCATGGCGACTTCGAATGGTTCGTTTTCTTTAAGGCGAATAGTGGTCATGAATGTATTTCAGGTTAAGCCAATTTTGGAAAATGAAAATTCTATCAGGTAATTCTTTTTCTGGGAAGCCATCTTCCGGTTTTGCCGAACTGCTTGGCAATTATACAACGGCCTTTGCCCGGCATATCACGCACGTCAGTTCCCCATCAAAGCACGGACATGAGCCGCCGTTCCGGTCGCCAGTCCTTCAAGACTGTACCCGCCTTCCAGCACGGAGACGATCTTTCCGTCACAACATTCATCAGCCACCTTCATCAGCTCTTTCGTGACCCAGTAAAAGTCATCGTCCGTAAAACTCAGCCCGCCAAGTGGATCCTTGCGATGTGCGTCGAAACCGGCTGAAATAATCAGGAAAGACGGATTGAATTTCTTTAATGCAGGCAAAATTTCGAACGTCATGCAATTGCGGAACTTCTCGGATCCTGCACCGCGTGTCAGCGGTACATTGACAACATTGTGATCGATACCCGTTTCATAGCGTGCGCCGCTGCCCGGATAAAAAGGCGACTGGTGACAGGACGCATAAAAGATTTCCGGACGGTGGTAAAAAGCATCCTGCGTACCGTTTCCGTGATGCACGTCGAAATCGACGATTGCGACACGCTCCAGCTTGTATTTCTTGTAGGCATACGCCGCGCCGATAGCCGCGTGGTTGAACACACAAAATCCCATGGCCCTGTCCGGTTCGGCATGATGTCCACACGGACGGGTCGCACAAAACACATTGTCCGCCTCGCCTTTCATCACCAGATCGACCCCCATGCAGGCCGCACCGACGCAACTCATCACACAATCCCAGGTACCCGGCGACATGATCGTATCCCCGCCATCAAGCGGCACATACCCAACTTTTGGCCGGATAGTCTCGATCCGGCGGACATACTCAGGCGTATGCACAAGCAACAGCTGTTCTTTCGTTCCCAGCGGGGCATGACGCCACGGGACCGACTCGAACTCAGGCGCCATCAACGCTTCCCGTACAGCGATCAGACGGTCGGGACACTCCGGATGCTCCGGACCGGGGACATGGCCGAGACAGGCATCGGAAGAAAGAATGACAGTATTGTTCATGATGACGCCTCCATACAGAAAGATTGGTTGGTATTATAGGACAACATTCTGTCACACCCGGGATTGCTGCGCCACACCTGTCATCACGCCCTGCATCGCCGTTCACCGGCTACCGCAACCCAATCGCACCTTCACTGTTTTCCGAAAAAACAACGTTTCCGGAAAACCGGCACCCGATGTGCAAAAAAAAAGCCTCGCATACAGCGAGGCTTTTTGCCTGTACAGGCTTGAAAACGGCCAACGCATGCATTACGAGGCGAAATTGGCCATGACGAAATCCCAGTTGACGACATTCCAGAATTCCTCGGCATATTTTGCACGTGCATTCCGGTAATCGATATAGTAGGCATGTTCCCATACATCACAGGTCAGAAGCGGCTTGTCTTCCCCAGTGAGCGGCGTTGCGGCATTCGAGGTATTGACGATATCGACAGAACCATCCGGTTTCTTGACCAGCCAGGTCCATCCGGAACCGAAGTTTGCGCCGCATGCAGCTGAAAAGGCCTTGCGGAATTCGGCAAACGACCCCCATTTCGCCTCGATAGCCTTCATGAGAGCACCCGTCGGTTCTCCGCCACCATTGGGTTTCATGCCGTTCCAGTAAAACGTATGATTCCAGGTTTGCGCCGCATTATTGAAAATACCACCAGAAGCATTCCGCACAATGTCTTCCAGCGACATGTTTTCAAACGCCGTACCGACGATCTGTTTGTTCAGATTATCGACATACGTCTTGTGATGACGTCCATAGTGATATTCCAGCGTTTCTTTCGAAATGTAGGGAGCCAGCGCATCCATCGGATAAGGCAGTGTCGGCAATTCATGTTTCATAGGATTTCCTTTCTTTTGTAAGGGGCAATTGAAGAACCGCTTCCTGAATTATAAGATGAACACGGATTTGCTGCTTGACACACACCAGCCTTCAGAACTTCCCCCATATACAGACAATGCGACGTGCAATCCGCACAAAAATGACACACCAAACGATCTACAGCCTCACGTTTCGCCAAACAACATCAAACCATATCGACAATATCCGGACAGTTCGCCATGACTTCTGTTAAAATGGCCCATTTCAGGATGCAGGCATGATTCAGCCTGCAACACCGTACACACGCATTCAATCCGGTTATTCCGGAACATGATGCCGCGACAAAACCGCATAAACAACCGTTCTGCAACAGGTAACCGCAATACTGCAGTCACGAGGAGTACACCATGGATATAGGCAATGCCATCAAGACTTGCCGCATACGAAGAGGCCTTTCACAAACAAAGCTCGCCGAGCTGTCCGAATGTTCGGTTTCCTATCTTTCGCTGATCGAACACAACCAGCGCGACATCACCATATCGACCCTGCAACGGATTTGCCATGCGCTGAACGTTCCCATGGGCATCCTGCTCTTTCTGGGATCGTCACAAGACGAATTCGGCAACATCAGCAAGGAACTGGAAGCCGAACTCGCAAAAAACACCCTTTTCCTGCTCAGTGAAGCCTCCAACGAAAAAGCGGACTGAACATCCCGTCCGCTATCCCGTACTTCTCCCATACATCATTGCAAAACGACGCCGTTTCATGGCACAAAAGAAAAATGCCAGATCGATTTCGATCTGGCATTGCTATTCAGGATGGGCAAGGTATTTTACCAGTTGCCGCGCGCTCTCTGAACCACTGCGCCGATTGCGCCCAAGATCAGCAAAGCACCGCAAAATACGATTCCAAAGGTTTCCATAATTTCTCTCCTCGCAAAGTTGGTAAAGTTGGTACTGCACGTATCAGCTTCATCAGCTCAGGAAAGGAACTTGCTTGCTAGCGGCCAAACCAAGTGACCCTTATCCATGGCCTCCATTAAACCAGAAGACGTTACTTCTGTCAACTATTTTTTTACTTAAAGTAAAAAAATTTATCGAAAAAGAAAAATAAACCTTTTGTCAGAAAAGTTCAAAAAATTCCTGCCGACGCTTCCTGGCGTCATCCACCACACACCAAACCGGACAAAACATATATCAAGGACAGAACCGCCGTTTCTTCAAGGATCGCTGTATGGCAAAGCGCCACCTGCACAGGACAGGTCATACTTTCATGACGATATCTGTATGGGGAAAAAGGATGGAGGCAGGAGACGGAATCGAACCGACGTCTACGGCTTTGCAGGCCGCTGCATAACCACTTTGCTATCCTGCCATCGGGCTGCAAAACCGAAAAAACGCAGAACCGGAATCACCCGAAAACGAATGGAGCGGGAGAAGAGTCTCGAACTCTCGACCTCAACCTTGGCAAGGTTGCGCTCTACCAACTGAGCTACTCCCGCATTACGTTCTTCCGACTACCGGACGAAACAAACAACCTGTCGTCCAACCGGTTCCAATTCTCCAGAATGCAATGAAGATTTGGAGCGGGAGAAGAGTCTCGAACTCTCGACCTCAACCTTGGCAAGGTTGCGCTCTACCAACTGAGCTACTCCCGCGTTAGAGATGTGCATTCTAGCACTTCATATGATTCTGTCAATACCCCTGTTGGAAATTTACTTCATCAAGGGCAATGCCTTGCGCAAATAATACAACATCGACACAACCGTGAGAATGGCTGCGATCACCAGCAAGTACGTACCGATAAACGCCGTATCGATAAAATAGAACAGCTTGTTGTAAAACAAAAGCATCGGAATGGCGATCATCTGTGCAATGGTCTTGACCTTGCCCAGCGAACTGACGGCTACGGATTTCGATTCCCCGATTTTCGCCATCCATTCACGCAACGCCGAAATGGCGATTTCCCGTCCGATGATGATAAAACCCAAAATCGCACTGACGCGTCCCAGCTGTACCAGGACAAGCAGCGAACCGGCAACAATCAGCTTGTCGGCAACAGGATCCAGAAAGGCACCGAAGGCCGAAGTCTGGTTCCATTTTCTTGCCAGATAGCCATCGATCCAGTCCGTAATCGCTGCCACAATGAATATGATCGCTGCGGTAAGACTTTGTGCATACAGTGAAATCCAGTGTTCCGGCAAATAGAAAATCCCCACCAGCAAAGGGACGAGCGCAACCCTAAGCCAGGTCAGGAAAATAGGCAAATTGAACGGCATAGCTTGATTTTTGCAGGTTCCACTAATGGTCTGTACTTTCATATCACAAAGAACATCAAAAAATACAAGGCGTTATTCTAATGCAACTGGTCATATATCTGTTGCGCGAGATGACGCGATATTCCCTCGACGGTAGCCAGATCGTCCACCGAAGCGTCTGCCACGCCCCGCACACTGCCGAAACGTGCCAGCAACCGCTGGCGCCTTCTTGCACCGACTCCCTCGATTTCTTCCAGACGCGATGCATGACGTTTCTTGTCACGTTTGGCACGCATGCCGGTAATGGCAAAGCGGTGCGCCTCGTCACGAATCTGTGCGATCAGCATCAGGACGCCGGAATCCTTGCCCAGTTCGTCAGGCAATCGTCCATCGGCATATACCAGCGTTTCCAGACCGACCTTGCGCCCTTCTCCCTTGGCAACCCCGACGATCCTTCCAAGATCGTGTCCGAGCTCGGCAAAGACTTTCGACGCCATCGCCACCTGTCCCTTGCCGCCATCAACCAGAACGATATGCGGCATCATCTCTTCATGCCCCACCAGTTTTTCATACCGCCGCGTCAATACCTGCTTCATGGCGGCATAATCATCCCCTGGCGTAATGCCGGTGATATTGTAACGCCTGTATTCGCCATTTTGCATGACACAATGATGAAAAACGACACAGGAAGCCTGTTCCGCCTCGCCCTGTGTATGACTGATATCAAACGCCTCGATACGCAAGTTGTCCGGGTCGTCGATATCCAGCCCCATGAGTTCTATCAGTGCCCTGACCCTGGACAGTTGCAATTCCGAGCGGTCAAGCACCCTTTCCAGTGCGATTTCGGCATTCTTTTTCGCCATTTCCAGCCATAACCGCCGTTGCCCCTGTGGTTGTGATACCAGATGAACCCTGTGTCCGCACTGCGCCGACAAGGCAGCCACCAGCGCCGGATCGTCCGGCTCCACATTCACGATGATGTTGGCAGGAATCTGTCCGTCGATATAATGCTGCGCCATAAAAGCTTGCAGAACCTGTTCTTCCAGCGTTTGGCCATCGCGTTCGTCGACATTGCCCATATTGCCCGGAAACACAGCCTTGTCGCCCAGATGACGACCGCCGCGCACCATCGCCAGATTCACGCAAGCCCGGTTTTCACGAACAACAACGGCGATGATATCCGCATCCTGCCCGCTGTCCGTTTCCATGCTTTGCTGTTGCAACACACGTGAAAGCGCCGAAATCCTGTCCCTGACGGAAGCGGCTTCCTCGAATTCCAGCCTTTCGGCATGAGCGGCCATCTTGTCCTGCAACTCGGCCAGCACATCATTCTGGCCGCCACGCAAAAAACGTGCGGCATCCTCGACATCCTTGCGGTACTCATCGGCATCGATCAGACCTGCACAAGGTCCGCTGCAACGTTCGATCTGGTACAAGAGACAAGGGCGCGTCCTGTTTTTGAAAACACTGTCCTCGCACGTACGCAACCGGAAAACCTTTTGCAATATCTGGATCGTCTCACGAACGGCAGAAGCATTCGGAAACGGCCCGAAAAACCGGTTCTTGCGATCCACCGAACCCCGGTAATACACCACTCTCGGCACCGGCTGACCGGTGATTTTCAGATAGGGATAAGACTTGTCGTCCCGGAAAATGATGTTGTAATGAGGATGCAGCGTCTTGATCAGATTGCTTTCGAGCAACAAGGCTTCCACCTCGCTGCGCGTAACCGTCGTTTCCAAACGAGCGATCTTCGATACCATCATGGCGATACGCGGCGAAGGTGCCGTTTTCTGGAAATACGAACTGACCCGCTTGACGAGATCACGAGCCTTGCCGACATAAAGCAACTTGTCGTTACTGTCGAAAAACCGGTACACCCCAGGCAAATGCGGCAGCTGTCTGACCGCCTCGGCGACGGCCGCCTTTTCAGACGCCGATGCGGACGAAGACACACTACCCGCAACCGCTACCGGATCGTCCGGTTTTTCTTCCTGCATATCCTGCATCAGTCCTGTTTCGCAATACGCTCGACAAGCGCACGCGCCTGCCGGTACCGTACTTCCGACTGGAGCGTTTCCCAGTCCGGTGCGGGCGTTTTGGGAACCAGACTGCCGATACGTGTCGTACACAAACGCAGGGCTTCTTCCGGCAACGGCGGCAGATTGGCCAGCAATTCATCGGCCATGGCTGGCGAATTGCAAACCAGAATCATGTCGCAACCGGCATCAAGCGCAGCCTGCG
The DNA here is from genome assembly GCF_027158465.1 of Oxalobacter paeniformigenes. Lineage (NCBI taxonomy): Bacteria > Pseudomonadati > Pseudomonadota > Betaproteobacteria > Burkholderiales > Oxalobacteraceae > Oxalobacter > Oxalobacter paeniformigenes. Next base: position 206,264 of record NZ_JAMKYL010000001.1, on the reverse strand, counting down.
CACGTTCGACGATACCACCGGCGACACTGGCACCTTCCATACTGAGATCATCACTGAAAACGACACCATCGAAACCGAGATCGTTTTTCAGGATGGAAAGCCACTTTTTCGAGAAACCGGCCGGCATGGCATCCACTTGCGGATAAATCACATGCGCCGGCATGACGCTGGCCAGACTCATACCCAGTCCGCGATACGGCACCATATCTGCCGCCATGATGGCTTCCAGCGGACGATCATCCACCGGAATTTCCGTATGGGAATCTCCTCTGGCATAGCCGTGCCCCGGATAATGCTTGCCACAGTTGGCCATACCGGCTTGCGCCAGACCATAATTGAGACTTTTCGCCAGAAGCGTCACTGCGACCGGATCGCGATGGAACGAACGGTCGCCGATCACCGACGAAACGCCGTAATCCAGATCCAGTACAGGCGTGAACGAAAAATCGATACCGCACGTACGCAATTCGGAAGCCAGTACATACCCGACCGCCATGGCAACACGTGCCGCCTCGACCGGATCATCGTCCCACATTTTTCCCAGCACCCCCATGGCTGGCAAGCGTGTGAACCCGTCGAAACGGAAACGCTGGACACGTCCCCCTTCATGATCGACGGCGATCAGAATATCCGGCCTTTCCTTGCGAATGGCGCTGGTCAACGCCATGAGCTGTTCACGATTCTGGTAATTGCGCGCGAACAAAATGACCCCGCCCGTCAGAGGATGACGTATCCTGCGGATATCCTCTTCCAGCAACCGCAAGCCGATCACATCGAGCATGACAGGCCCGTAACTGTTTCTTTTTCCGCTTAACAAAATACTCTTGGCAGCCTGCATATTCCCACCCTGTCAGTTGATATTTCCAGTCGTTTCCACACGTTCGATCACGACGAACGCCACGGCGAAATCTGCCTCGTCCGTCACCGACACCTGCGCCTTCAGCCCCAGTTTTTCCATATGCTCTTTCAACTTGCCGCTGCAAACCGCTTCCGGCTTGCCACTTTTCGCGTTCAACAGCTGCATGGCACGCCATGTCATCGGCATACGCATTCCCAGCCCCAGCGCCTTGGAAAACGCTTCCTTGGCCGCAAAACGGGTCGCCAGATAACGAAGCCCCCGCAATTCGACTTTTGTCTTGCGATGCCGGTAACGCAACATTTCTTCCGGCCCCAAAATTTTTTCCGCAAAACGGTCGCCATGCCGTTCCAGCGCAGCCCTGATACGCGAAATCAGGGTCATATCGGTTCCGATACCGTAAATCATGTCGCCATCTCCAGCATCACGCGCCGCTTCCGGCCGGACGTCTCGCACCGACGATGAGCGCCTTCATATCGGATACCGCCTTTTTCCAGCCCGAAAAAACAGCGCGTGCCACAATGGAATGGCCGATATTCAGTTCGGATATCCCGTCGATACGGGCGATCGGCACCACATTTTCATAATGCAGGCCATGCCCCGCATTGACTTTCAGACCATGCCGGATACCTTCCGTCACCCCTTCGCGTATCCGGTCCAGTTCGTATTCCAGCGAAGCGGCATCGAATGCATTGGCATAGCGTCCCGTATGCAGTTCGATGACCGGCGCACCGCTTTCATGAGCCGCGATGATCTGCTCTTCATCCGGATCGATGAACAGACTGACGCGAATACCCGCACTGGTCAGCCGTTCGACAGCCGACTGAACAATATCGAAATAACGCACGACATCAAGACCGCCTTCCGTCGTCAGCTCCTCACGCCGTTCGGGAACCAGACAGACATCCGCCGGCCTGATTTCACAGGCGAAATCGATCATTTCCGAAGTAATGGCTGATTCCAGATTCATCCGTGTCACCAGCATGGGACGAATGGCACGGACATCCGCATCCTTGATATGGCGACGATCTTCGCGCAAATGCAGGGTGATGGCATCCGCGCCCGCCTCTTCAGCCATCAGCGCGGCCACCAACGGATCGGGATAAGTCGTGCCCCTGGCGTTGCGCAAGGTGGCGATATGGTCGATATTGACGCCCAGTTCGATGCCGGCGCCACTCGTTTCAATCATGCTCATAGACTCAAGAAAAAAAGGACATACATAAAACTAGTTTAACCCTTTTGTCACAGCTGACGCAGGTCTATCAGTATTTTCCGTGTCTGCAATGGCACACCGTTAAGATGATGTGCCAGCAGAAAACGCATCAGCAACTTGCTTTGCTGTTGCGTTTGCGGATCGGAATAATCTTCGCTGACCATATCCAGCAATGTCTTGCCGAGCACTCGCGGTGCCGTATCGGCCAACATCGCGGGACGCGGACCGCTTTCCGGATCGACGACATACACCCCTTCCGGATCGACTGGACAATTGTTTCTGACATCAAGCGACAGATCGGCCCCCACCCCCGTCTCACGCAACAACGCCAGCTCGAACACACGCAATACCGTCTGTGCCGACTCCGAAGTCGCCAGACGTGTCAGTGCACGGACATAATGCTCGAAAAGTCCCTGATGCGGGTCTTCCCGCGCCAGCAAGCGCAGCAAAAGTTCATTGAGATAAAACCCGTAGAGCAGTGCGGAATTTTCCAGCGGAATCATGCCGCCGACCCACTCAGCCGACGTCAATGTCCTCAATTCGGACTTGCCACTCCAGCCGATGGACAAGGGCTGGAAAGTCTGCAAGACACCGCGCAACCGTGAAGACGGACGCTTCGCCCCCTTGGCAACGAGCGCCACCCTGCCGTAATCGCGTGTGAACACATCGATGACCAGACTGCTTTCGCGATACATATGGCTATGCAGGACAAAGCCCGGTTGCTCGGCAATCCGGTGATTTTCCGCAGACAAGGCACGCTTTTTCTCGCGTACAGACGCCTGTATTTCCTCCATGTCAGCATTCACTGCGTCCGACTCACCGGTTTTGTCCTGAAACCTCGACATGCAAGCCTGTTACGTAATCCGTTATTCGTAGCCATATGCACGGAGACCCGCTTCATTGTCGGCCCAGCCGGACTTGACCTTGACCCAGATTTCAAGATACACAGGAACGCCGAACATCTTTTCCATATCGCGCCGCGCTTCCGTGGAAATTTCTTTCAGCTTGTCCCCCTTGTGACCGATGATCATCGCCTTGTGCGCATCGCGATCCACCAGCACGGCTGCAAACACCCGGCATATCTTTTCTTTTCGTTCGAACTGTTCGATCACCACCGTACTCGTATAGGGCAACTCGTCACCGGTATAACGGAAAATCTTTTCGCGGATGATTTCCGCCGCCATGAAACGCTCGCTTCTGTCCGTCACATCATCCGGAGAGAAAAAAGGTGGATTTTCCGGCAACAGCTTCCGGATTTCCTCTTCCAGTTCATTGAGCTGGAAACGCTGTCGCGCAGATACCGGAACGATCGCCGCAAATTCACGCAAACCCGCGATTTTCTGCGCAAACGGAATCAGCTCAGCCTTTTCGCGAATCTTGTCCGTTTTGTTGATCGTCAGAATCACCGGAACGTTTTCAGGCAACAACGCGAGAACCTGTTCGTCCGCCTGTCCGAAAACGCCGGCATCCACCACAAAAACAATCACATCCGCAGCCGAAAGCGTATCCCTGACGGTACGGTTCAGATTCTTGTTCAGCGCATTGTTGTAACGAGTCTGGAACCCCGGGGTATCGATATAGACGAACTGGGCATCATCATCCGTCTGGATACCCATAATGCGGTGACGTGTCGTTTGCGCCTTGCGGGATGTAATACTGACCTTGGCGCCGATCAGCTCATTCATCAACGTGGATTTGCCGACATTGGGCCGCCCGACGATCGCGATATACCCGCAACGGAAATGATCGTTTTTCTGGTCTGTCATGATTTCAGCCTCATCTGCTAGAAGATCGCGCCGCCTTGCCGTCAGTCAACGCATGTGACACATCTGCCATTTTCGCGTTTTCCGACAACACCGCTGCTGCCTGTTTGCCTTTGCCGGATGTCCGCATACTGCGGCTTCTCATCGCATCCGTCACCGCGACAAGCGCTTTTCGGGCAGCCTCCTGCTCGGCAGCACGACGACTGGTCCCCGTTCCGCCCACATGAATACCGAATTTTCCGATCACACACTCGACTTCGAATTCCTGATTGTGTGCCGCACCGCGTGTCGCAACTACATGATATTCCGGCAATGCCATTCTGTGGCCCTGCAAATACTCCTGCAATTGCGTTTTGGCATCCTTGCCATATGTTTCCGGATCGAGTTCGCTCATCATGCCTGCAAACAGCCCGGTAATGACCCGCCTGACCGCCTCGAACCCTGCATCCAGAAAAATGGCGCCGAACAAGGCTTCCATCGCATCGGCCAGAATGGAAGGACGTCTGGCGCCGCCTGCCTTGATTTCGCCTTCGCCCAGCCGCAAAAAACGCGACAATTCCAGTTTCTGCGCGATTTCATACAAGGCTTGCTGCCTGACCAGACTCGAACGCAATCGCGAGAGCGTTCCTTCGTTCAGTCCGGTAAAACGTTCATAAAGATTGATCGCCGTCACACAATTGAGCAGCGAATCGCCGAGAAATTCAAGCCGCTCGTTGTGCTGACTGCTGTAACTGCGGTGCGTCATGGCCTGCTGGAGCAAATCCGCCCGGTCGAATGTATAACCGATCCTGTCCTGCAGAATTTTCAGATTCATCATCGTTCGTCCCGACATTGTCCTGTCATGCAACATTGCGGCGCACACTGCGCGCGCCGTCCATTACCGGATACCACCGATCCGCGTCATGTCGCCCAGATTCATCCAGACCATAAACGCTTTACCGACAATATATTCGTCCGGCACGAACCCCCAGTAACGGCTGTCCAGACTGTTGTCGCGGTTGTCACCCATCATGAAATAATATCCTTGCGGAACCGTACAGATAAAACCTTCCGCATTGTAGGTACACATATGCCGGTTCTTGAACCGGTCGGGATGCGGCACATAAGCCGGCGCACGATTATCGTTCAGGATATGGTGATGAACATCCGTACCCGCAAGATCTTCCTCGAACTCCTTGGAATAGGTCAGGGTTTCCGTATCGAGATAATCGCCCAGCGGCTGGTATTTCGATTCCACACCGTTGATGATGAGCTTCTTGTTGCGGTATTCCACGCGATCGCCACCAACGCCGACCACCCGCTTGATATAGTCAAGCGAGGTATCTTTCGGAAACTTGAATACGACCACATCACCTTTTTGCGGATCGCCCAGATCGATGATTTTCTGGTTCAGCACCGGCAGACGGATACCGTAACTGTATTTGCTGACCAGAATCATGTCGCCGATCTGGAGCGTCGGCACCATCGAACTCGACGGAATGCGGAAAGGTTCCCACAAAAAAGAACGGACAAGGAATACAGCAGCGATAACCGGGAAAAAACTGCCCGAATATTCCACCCACATCGGCCGTTTCAGCAATTTCTCACGCAAGGTATCACGCCCCGATTCATCCACCTTGATACCCTGCGCTTTCAATCTTGCATTGCGTTCATCGAAAGCCGCAAGCGCCGCTTCGGCCGCCGCTTTCCGTTTTTTGGCCAAAACCAGCCTGTCATAAAACCAGATAACCCCCGATACCACCATCAGTATGAAAAGGATCAGGGCAAAATTACCCAGCAAGGACTGCACGTTCATTTTTCATCCACTTGTAAAATCGCCAGGAAGGCTTCCTGTGGCACTTCCACAGAACCGACCTGTTTCATCCGTTTCTTGCCCGCCTTCTGTTTTTCAAGCAACTTGCGCTTGCGGGTAATATCACCGCCATAACATTTCGCCAGCACATTCTTGCGCAAGGCTTTCACGTTTTCACGCGAAATGATCGTCGAACCGATCGCGGCCTGAATGGCGACATCGAACATTTGTCGTGGAATCAGCTCACGCATCTTCGCCGCTACCGCACGTCCCCGGAACTGACTGTTGCTGCGATGCACGATAATGGCCAGCGCATCCACCTTGTCGCCATTGATAAGCATATCGACCTTGACCACATCGGAAGCACGGTATTCCTTGAACTCGTATTCCATCGAAGCATATCCGCGCGAGATGGACTTCATCCTGTCGAAGAAATCGAGCACGATTTCCGCCATGGGCAATTCATATGTCAAGCGAACCTGTTTGCCGTGATAATGCATATCCATCTGGATACCGCGCTTCTGGTTGCAAAGCGTCATGACAGGGCCGACATATTCCTGTGGCATATACAGATTCACCGTCACGATCGGCTCACGAATTTCCTCGATCCTTGCCGGATCGGGCATCTTCGACGGATTGTCCACCTTGAGCAATTCGCCGTTTTTGAGCAACACTTCATACACGACCGTCGGTGCAGTCGTAATCAGATCCATCCCGAATTCCCGTTCAAGCCTTTCCTGCACGATCTCCATGTGCAAAAGCCCGAGGAAACCACAACGGAAACCGAATCCGAGCGCCTGGGAAACTTCCGGCTCATATTGCAACGAAGCATCGTTGAGCTTGAGTTTCTCCAGCGAATCGCGCAAGGCATCGTACTGGTTTGCCTCGACCGGAAACAAACCGGCGAAAACCTGCGGCTGCACTTCCTTGAACCCCGGAAGCGGTTTGTCTGCAGGACGTGAAGCCAATGTAATCGTATCGCCCACCTGCGCCGCTTTCAGTTCCTTGATGCCGGCGATGACGAAACCGACCTGCCCGGCCGACAAGGATTCTCTCGGCTGGGAACGTGGCGAAAAAACACCGACATTTTCCACCAGATACTCCGATCCGGTCGCCATCAGGCGGATCTTCTCTTTTGGTTTGAGCGTACCGTTCTTGATACGCACCAGCATGACCACACCCACGTAATTATCGAACCATGAATCGATAATCAATGCCTGCAACGGAGCATCCGGATCGCCTTGCGGCGGCGGCACCTTCGCGATGATCGCTTCCAGAATATCTTCGACACCTTCTCCGGTTTTGGCGGAACACAGAATAGCGTCCGATGCATCGATCCCGATCACATCCTCGATCTCTGCCTTGGCATTGTCCGGATCGGCCGACGGCAAATCGATCTTGTTCAACACAGGAACCACTTCCACATCCAGATCCAGCGCCGTATAACAATTCGCGACCGTCTGCGCCTCGACTCCCTGTGAAGCATCCACCACCAGCAATGCCCCCTCGCATGCGGAAAGGGAACGGCTGACCTCATAACTGAAGTCGACATGTCCCGGCGTATCGATCAGATTCAGGTTGTAAATCTGTCCGTCTCTGGCCTTGTAGTTCAGCGCCGCAGTCTGCGCCTTGATCGTAATCCCCCGTTCCCGTTCCAGATCCATGGAATCGAGCACCTGCGCTTCCATTTCACGATCCGACAGGCCTCCGCACAACTGGATAATCCGGTCGGCAAGCGTCGATTTGCCATGGTCGATATGGGCGATAATGGAAAAATTGCGGATGTTTTTCATTAGTTTGCAGAAAAGGACAGGTAAGACGGAAAACGAAACACTATAAACCGGAAAAGCCGGTAAAAAGATACATTTTACTCAATTTCATCAAAAACTCGCACTATTACGCCCACATGGCATCACGGTTTACGATGAAACGTTGCGATATGGCAGACTTATCGAACCAGCTCGCGCCTGAAAGCGGGCAACCACTTCCGTGCCCCCAGAAACAACACTACGGCACAACATGCGGCAACCGTCAGTGCCAGAAAAGCGGCGCTGTATCCGGCATGGTGCGCGAACAAGCCGCCCAGCGTACTGCTTGAAGCCGCACCGATCCCCTGCAAGGTCATCACGACACCGAGCCCCAGATTGACGTGCCCGGTTCCACGCAATATCCGCGCGACGATCCCCGGTGTCGCCACACCGATCAGCCCGGCCCCCACACCATCGAGAATCTGCACCGGCAAAATACTCCATGGACTATGCCAGAAACCGGCCACCAGCCCCCTGACCGGCAACGCCAGAAGGGCCAGCAGAATAACCAGACCATACCCCCGTTTGTCAGCGATTTTCGCAGCCCACAATGCCATCGGTACCATCGTCAGCTGGGCAAGAATGACTGTCGCCGCCGTATAGACGGCCGGATTGACCCTGAAAGTCGCGACAGCCGACTGCCCAAGCAACGGCAAAAGCGCGGCATTGCCCAGATGGAAAAAGAACAGGATCATACCGACCACGAAAATCGATGGCGTCGCCAGCATCCGCATGACCGGCATGGGTTCAGCATCCTTTTTTTCTTCCAGTCCGCGCGCGACATCATGATCGATATGCGCCGGATTGACCATCATCACGAACAGTACGGAAAACAACCCCATCGCCAGCATCACGGCAAACACGCCGGGAATACCGTAAAAATACCCGACAAGGCCACCCAGCGCAGCCGTGGAAAAATTGCCGAAATGATTCCAGGCCTCGTTTTGCCCGAGACGATGCGCCAACCCTTTCTGACCGACGACACCCAGCGATATACTGGTGAGCAACGGTGCGATGGCGGCCGCCATGATCCCCTGAACGACCTGCATCCCGGCCACCAGCACGAAAGACTGGCACAGAAAAACCGCCATGACCGACAACACGATCAACACGGTCGCGACAGCCATGGCAAACCGTTTGTGCCGCGTACTGTCCGTAAGCGCACCCAGCGGAGTCGTAAACAGCATGCCTGCCAACCCGCCCGCCGTCATGACATACCCGATTTCATCCGGCATCCAACCCTTCCCCTGAAGATAGACACCAAGAAACGGCCCCAGGCCATCACGGACATCAGCCAGCGCAAAGCTGAGCAGAGACAAAGCCATCAATGAAACGTTTTTTGCTGGAGCCATGTGAAAAAACGGATCGAAACACTGCTGATTGTACTGAAAACACTGCCGCTAACGTCGGCCCGAGCGTACCGCGACACCCTTTCTGTAGCTTGCACCACCGGCGAACTGTCCTTTTCTGCCATCCCCCTGTTTCGGGCGCGGCGATACACGGGAAGACCGTTCCGGATACTCCGTTTTCTGCTTCACCGGTTTGGCAGGCCCTGAAAACCGGTTTTTGACGGAAACGGGGGCCGATTTCCACGCAGGCACCAGCTGATCCGGTCCATTGCCGATCAGGTCGCTCCTGCCATGACGCCGCAACCATTCCCTGAGCAACTGCCAGTTCTCCGGATCATGGTAGCGCAAAAAAGCCTTGTGCAAACGCCTGACCTGCCCCTTGCGCGCCGTTTCAACCGTTTCCGAATCGGCCGACACCGGCTCCAGCGGATTCTTGCCGGTATGGTACATGGTGGACGCCAGCGCCATCGGCGTCGGCATGAAAGTCTGTACCTGATCCGGCCTGAAATGGTTTCTTTTCAGCCACAATGCCAGATTGAGCATATCCTCGTCCGTCGCACCGGGATGCGCTGCAATGAAATAAGGTACAAGATACTGTTCCTTGCCAGCCTCTTTCGAATACTTGTCGAACAGTTTTCTGAACTCGTCATATGTCCCGATCCCTGGTTTCATCATCTTCGAAAGGACATTCGGTTCGGTATGTTCCGGTGCGATTTTCAGCAAACCGCCTACATGATATGTCGCCAGTTCGCGGATATATTCCGGCGAACGTACCGCCAGATCGTAACGCACACCGGAACCGATCAGGATTTTTTTGATTCCGGGCAAGGCCCTTGCCTTGCGATACAACGAAATCAGCTTGCTGTGATCGGTATCGAGGTTCTTGCAGATTTCCGGATAGACACAGGACAGGCGACGACACACCTGCTGCGCCTTCTCGTTCTTGCATCCCAGCCGGTACATATTCGCCGACGGCCCGCCCAGATCGGAAATCACACCGGTAAAACCCTCGACATGATCGCGGATTTCCTCGATCTCCCGCAAAATGGACGGTTCCGAACGACTCTGGATAATCCGGCCTTCATGTTCGGTAATCGAGCAAAAGGTGCAGCCGCCGAAACAGCCACGCATGATATTGACGGAAAAACGGATCATTTCACATGCCGGAATCCGCGCCTTTCCATAGGCAGGATGCGGCGCACGGGCATAAGGCAATCCATAGACACCGTCCATTTCTTCCATCGTCAGCGGCAACGGCGGCGGATTGATCCAGACATCGCGTTCGCCATGTGCCTGCACCAGCGCACGCGCATTGCCGGGATTGGACTCCAGATGCATCACCCGCGAAGCATGCGCATACAAAACCGGATCATCGCGTACCTGCTCGAACGATGGCAACCTCACTACCGACCGGCTGTTGGCTTTCAGGCGCAGACTGATCCGGCTTTCGCGAACAGACTGCCCCGCCGCACCCGCTGCCTGCTGTTTCGCCAGCGCACCACATGCTTCCTGTTCCGGATAATACGGATTGGGATGCTTTTTGACCGGCCCCGGCGTATCCAGATGCGACGAATCCACCTCTGTCCAGTCCTCGGACGGTACCCAGCCATGCGGTACCATGAAAGCCGTTCCACGTATGTCACGGATCGAACCGATCTTCTCTCCTGCCGCCATCCGGTGAGACAATTCGACAATCGCCCGCTCGGCATTGCCATACACCAGTATATCGGCCTTGGAATCGGGCAATACCGACCGTCGCACCGTATCCGACCAGTAATCATAATGCGCAAGACGCCTGAGACTGGCCTCGATGGAACCTATCACCACCGGTATGCCGGGATAGGCTTCTTTCGCGCGTTGCGCATACACCAGCAATGCCCTGTCCGGCCGTTTGCCTGCCACACCGCCCGGTGTATAGGCGTCGTCGGAACGGATCTTTCGGTCGGCGGTATAGCGGTTGACCATCGAATCCATATTGCCGGACGTCACACCGAAATACAGACGCGGCTTGCCCAGCGAACGGAAATCAGCAGCCGATTTCCAGTCAGGCTGCGCGATAATGCCGACCCGAAACCCCTGTGCTTCCAGCACACGCCCGATAATCGACGCACCGAAACTGGGATGATCGATATAGGCATCCCCTGATACGATGATGATATCGCACGCATCCCAGCCGAGAATATCCATTTCCTTTTTCGACATCGGCAAAAAAGGAGCGGCACCTGCGCGTTTGACCTTGCGCGGTACATAGGAAAAGATATTTTTGGGAACAACCGTCATATCGGCAGCCAGGGAAAAGACAAACAACACATCCAGTATACGGATGCACACGACAAAGACAACATCCCGGCGACATGCCGGTCAGGATACCTGCGACATCATGCCGGTTTCGGATAACTGACTTCCAGAATGACCAGTTCCTCGACACCGTTTGGCGTATGCAGGGTCACGGTATCACCCTCGCGTGCCTTGATCAGCGTTCTCGCCATCGGCGAAATCCAGCTGATCTTCCCCTGCAACGGATCGAATTCGTCGATCCCGACAATGGTCACAGTATTTTCCTCGCCATCCTCGCGTTCATAAGTGACGGTCGCGCCGAAAAAGATCTGGTCGTTGCCGTAATGGATACTGGGATCGAACTCTTCAGCAGCCTCGATCCGCTTGATCAGGAAACGGATACGCCGGTCGATCTCTCTGAGACGACGCTTCCCGTAAATATAATCGCCGTTCTCCGAGCGGTCGCCGTTCGAGGCCGCCCATGACACCGTCTGGACGACCTGTGGGCGTTCCTTGTCGATCAGCTGCAACAACTCGTCTTTCAGCCTTTTCAGCCCGGCAGGTGTAATGTAGTTCTTGAACCCCGTCGGAAGCGCAGGCGCAGCCGGTTCCAGATCGTCATCCGTATCCGTTTCTTTCGTAAAGGCCTTGTTCATCGCTTGTTCGTTCAACAGAAAAAATCACCGTCGGCAAACGGCAAAACCCGGCACGGCGCACACCGTACCGGGACATGACAGAAAGCGGCAGTTTATTCGGCCGGTGCCAGCGAGAGATTCAACTGGTTCTTGACCGCATCTTCCGGAACCGGCGCCGAATGCTTGCGTTCATATTCCAGTCTGGAAAGATAATCGGACGAAACATCGCCGGTAATGTACAAACCGTCGAAACACGATGCCTCGAAATGCCGCAAGGCCGGATTCACGTCCGTCACCGACTGTTTCAGCGCATCCAGATCCTGATAGACCAGTGCATCGGCGGTCATTTCACGACGGACTTCCTCATCGGTACGACCATAGGCGATCAGTTCTTCCCTTGTCGGCATATCGATTCCATACACATTCGGGAACTTGACCGGTGGCGCTGCCGATGCGAAAACGACTTTCGATGCACCGGCATCACGAACCATCTGGACGATTTCCTTGCAGGTCGTTCCGCGAACGATCGAGTCATCGACCAGCAACACGCTTTTTCCCTTGAATTCCGAACCGATGGTATTGAGCTTCTGGCGGACGGAACGCTTGCGCACAGCCTGTCCCGGCATGATGAAAGTCCGGCCGATATAACGATTCTTGATCAGGCCTTCGCGGTATTCGATTCCCAGTTTCAATGCCAGCTGAATCGCCGCCGGACGAGAAGAATCCGGAATCGGCATGACCACATCGATATCTCCGGTCGGTATTTCACGCCGGATTTTTTCCGCCAGATGTTCGCCCATCTTCAGACGAGTCGCATATACCGAAGCGCCGTCGATCAGGGAATCCGGACGTGCCAGATAGACATATTCGAAAATACACGGATTCAGGCTCGGATTGTCCGCACACTGCTGGCTGTACAGATTGCTGTCGACATCGATGAAAATGGCTTCACCTGGCATCACGTCACGCATGAACCGGAAACCAAGACCTTCCAGCGCGACCGATTCACTGGCGATCATGTACTCCGTACCCGTTTCCGTTTCGGCAGAACCAATACACAACGGACGGATGCCATAAGGATCGCGGAAAGCCAGAATACCGTAGCCCGCAATATGGGCCACAGCGGCATACGCGCCGCGAACCCGTTTGTGCAAGACGGAAACCGCACGGAAAAGCGCGGCAGGATCGAGAGAATAGCCGCTCGTCGCTTCCTGAATTTCATGTGCCAGCACATTGAGCAACACTTCCGAATCCGAATTGGTGTTGATATGGCGGCGATCGTTCTTGAACATCTCGCCCTTGAGCTGCTGGCAATTGGTCAGGTTGCCGTTATGGGCGAAAGTGATACCGAAAGGCGCATTCACGTAAAACGGCTGCGCTTCTTCCTCATTCTTGGCGGAACCGGCTGTCGGATAACGGACATGTCCGATTCCGCAGCTTCCCGGAAGCGCGCGCATATTGCGTGTACGGAACACATCCCTGACCAGACCGTTCGCCTTGAACATGGCGAACTTGCCGTTATTGCATGTCGCGATACCGGCTGCATCCTGCCCACGATGCTGGAGCAGTTGCAACGCATCATAAATCAGTTGGTTGACTGGTGTCTGTGAAACAATACCAACGATGCCACACATGGTGACTCCTCAATCAAAAAATTAAGAAAAAACGAAATCCTGCCGGCATACATACGCTATCAGTAATGAATGTATGCCACAAAATAGTCCGGCAAATACGGCATGGTCATCCTTGCCGCCGATTCGGCCGCCGGCGAAAACATCGCATTTTGCCAGAAAGGCTGCTGCGGTATTCTCGTCATGCCACATACCAGAACCAGTGCCAGTGCAATGAGCGCACCTCTTGCCAGTCCGAACAATGCCCCCAGCAAACGATCCATGAAAGTCAATCCCGTCGCCTGCAATACCAGACTGACCAGTTTGGCAAGAAACATCATGGCAATTCTCGTCGCCAGGAACAACACGACAAAAGCGACTATGATTCTCGCCGTTTCGCTGGAAATCAGCCCCGACAGCCAGGGCGCGAGCATCTCGCCGTAATTGATCGCCACATAAAACGCCACAATCCAGCTCGCCAGCGAAATGACTTCCCTGACCAGACCACGCGTCAGGCTGATCAGCATGGAGCCGATCAGCAACACAAGCAGCACATAGTCGAAAGCCGTCAAAACCCGACTCCTGCCATGACATCAGTTCGATACCAGCGTGCAGGACAGTCCCATTGACTTGAGCTTGGAACAAGTACTGTCCACCTCACGCTTGCCTGACAGCGGTCCGATCCTGACACGTATCCTTTCCTCGCCGTTTTTGGTCTTCACTTTCTGCGTATGGGAACGGATCCCCGCCTTGGAAAGGCGCGCCTGCAATTCATTCGCCTTTTGCTGCGACCCCAGTGCAGCAACCTGTATCATCTGTTTGCCAGCCCCTGCGGCAGCCGCATTCTTGTCGGCGATCATTTTTCCGATCGGATCATCCGCTTCGACTTTCGCTTTCTCCTGCCGTGCCTTTTCAGCCTGTTGCTGTTTTTCCTTGTCTGCCTGCGTCTGCTTGTCCACTACAGCCTGTGACTGGCCAGAATCAGTTCCCTGTGCGACAGCGGCCGTTTTCTCAGTCGTACCCGCAGAAACAACCGTTCCACCGGATTCCGGTGTCACAACCGCAGTACCTGCCTGCTGCACACCTTCCGCGGTACCGTCCGCGATCCGTGCCGGCGTTGTTTCGGAAACGGTTTCCTCATCCGTCTGCTCCATCGCCGCTTCCTCGCCGGGAGCGGCAGATGTCGGCGAGGGCTGTGCAATACCCGCCGTTTGCAAAGGCTTGTCTTTGGAAGGAATATCGATGACGAGATTGGGCGCCGACTGTTTCGGTTTCGATTCGAAAACCATCGGCAAAATCACGATGGCGGCAAGCACCAAGGCAATGGAACCGACAAGACGTCTGCGTGCCCTCTTCTTTTCCGGCAAATGCGGATCATCTACACCGTTTTGCGCAGAATCTTTCTTTCGGTCGATACGGTCTGCGACAAACCGGTCGTTGTTGCCGGACGCGTCGTCGGTATCGGACTTCGACTTGCCCCAGCGAAAAAAGGAAAAACGGCTCATGCGATCAATGGTGGTTGGTGGAAGAATCCCGATCAGGATCCTGAGTGACGCCTGTTACGACCCAAAACGATCCGAATGCGACTATTCTATCATTTTTCCGCGCATTGTTTTTCGCACCCGTCAACGCATCGGCGGCACGATGATAGACGGAAATACGCTGTCCGGTTCCGTCGTCCTGAATTCCCGCGGCCATCAGTTTCTGCTTCAGCGCTTCCGCACTGGCGGCTCGCGGCAACGGCAAATCAGTCAGATACCAGCGATCGACACAATCTTTCATCAGCGCGATGACACCATCGATATCCTTGTCGGCCATGGCGCCGAATACGGCATGCGTCATCCCATGGCACCCCATTTCCCTCAGATTCCGCGCAAGAACCGCAGCCGCATGCGGATTGTGCGCGACATCGAGAATGATGGATGGTTCTTGCTGCACGATCTGGAAGCGTCCCGGCAATTCCGTCTTCACCAGACCACGCCCTATCGCATCCGGACCGACCGGAAGACGGGCCTGCAGGGCTTCGACGACGGCAACTACCGTTGTGGCATTGTGAATCTGGTTGTCTCCGTACAAGGAAGGCTGTGCCAGTCCTGTCAACACCGTCTTGCCGCAATAATCCCAACCTCCGGCATACATCCTGCATGAATAGTCACGCCCGAAAACCTTCAGATCGGCGCCGATCGCACGGGCATGTCCGACCAGTGAATCAGGTGGATCGATATCACCGTAAAACGCGACCTTGCCGCTTCGGTAAATCCCGGCTTTCTCAAAACCGATCTTCTCGCGGGTATCGCCGAGAAACTCGACATGATCGATCGCGACATTCGTTACGACGGCGACATCCGCATCGATCAGATTGACCGCATCGAGGCGACCGCCGAGACCGACCTCCAGTACGACCACATCAAGCCGCGCATCCGCGAACATCTTCAGCGCCACCAGTGTCGTGAATTCGAAAAAAGTCAGCGCGATATCGCCCCGTGCAGCTTCGACCTGTTCGAAATAATCGACCAGTTTCCCGTCATCGACCATTTCGCCGTCGATTCGCATCCGCTCGTTGAAACGATGGATATGGGGCGACGTGTAAAGACCGACCTTGTAGCCGGCTTCCTTCCAGATCGTCTGGAGCATGGCACAGGTTGACCCCTTGCCGTTCGTCCCGCCGACGATGACAACAGGACAATCGAAACGGATCGCCAGACGTTCCTTCACGACACGGATACGACCCAGTCCCATTTCGATATTTTTCGGATGGAGACTTTCCACCAGACGGGTCCATTCCGCGAGAGAACGTCGCGCGCCCTTGTGCTCGCTCACTTGTTCAGACGTCATCATGAAAAACGATTGATGAATACAATAAAAAAACCCGGCGTCTCCCCATTGCTGAAAAGACGCCTGCGGAATAAGGGATACAGACCGTCAGGAAGCCTGTTCAAGCGATTTGCCCTGCAACATGGCCAGCAAATCGAAAAGTTCCTTGCGCAATTCACGGCGATCCACAATCCGGTCGATAGCGCCTTTTTTCATCAGGAATTCCGAACGCTGGAAACCTTCCGGCAATTTTTCGCGAACGGTATTTTCGATCACACGAGGCCCCGCGAAACCGACCAGCGCTTTCGGCTCGGCCAGCACGACATCGCCCATAAAGGCAAAAGACGCGGAAACGCCCCCCATGGTCGGATCGGTCAACACGGAAACGAAAGGCAAACCTGCCTCGGCCAGTCTGGTCAGAATCATATTCGTCTTGGCCATTTGCATCAGCGAGAGCAAACCTTCCTGCATGCGCGCACCGCCACTGGCGGTAATGCAGATGAACGGAACTTTCTTTTCGATCGCTTCCCTGACACCGCGCACGAACCGTTCGCCGACGACCGACCCCATGGAACCGCCCATGAACTCGAACTCGAAACAGGCCACGACGACCGGCAACGACATGATCTTTCCGCCGACGACGATCAAGGCATCCGTTTCGCCGGTGGCTTTTTCGGCGGCACTCAGACGATCCGGATATTTTTTGCTGTCCTTGAATTTCAGGGAATCATACGGCAACACCGTACGGGCGACATCGTAACGCCCCTCTTCATCCAGCAATACATTCAGACGGTCCCTTGCACGGATACGCATATGGTGGCCGCATTTCGGACAGACATGCGAATTCGTCTCCAGATCGGTCCGGTACAATACCGCCTCGCACGATGGGCATTTGACCCAAAGCCCTTCCGGCACGACACGCCGTGGGTTCGTCTGATGCTGGATTCTCGGGGGCAGCAACTTGTCAAGCCAACTCATAGATTCTCCTGATTAAACAGGCCATCGTCCTGAAAAACGATGGCCTGCTTTCGTCCTTTCATGCAGTAAAACCGACAGGCAATCCCTGTACAGGACGACTTTATAACCTTTATGGCGTCATTCGTCCAGTGCCTTTCGGATATCGGCAATGAATGCCCTGACGGCATCGACCGCCTTTTCAGGCGCTGTTTTTTCCAGTTCCTGTATGATACGGCTTCCGATCACCACGGCATCCGCCACGGAACCGAGCGCTCTGGCTGTCGCCGCATCGCGAATGCCGAAACCGACGCCAACCGGAATGGTAACGTATTTTCTGATTTTTTCAATGCGTGACGTGACTTCGCCGATATCCAGATTCCCGGAACCCGTCACTCCTTTCAGGGAAACATAATACAGATATCCTCCCGCTATCCTGCCGACTTTCCGGATACGTTCGTCCGTCGAGGTAGGCGCAAGCAGAAAAATCATATCCATGCCGGCATCCCTGAGTCTGGCTGCGAAATCCGTCGCTTCTTCCGGCGGATAATCGACCACCAGCACGCCATCCACCCCTTTTGTCGCGGCCTTGCGGACAAACACATCCGTCCCCATCCGCTCGATCGGATTGGCATATCCCATCAATACGACCGGAGTCAACGCATCACGCTTGCGGAATGCCTCGACAATATCGAGCACTTTCTCCAGCGTCATACCCCTGGCCAGCGCGACTTCGGATGCATGCTGGATCACGGGACCATCGGCCATCGGGTCGGAAAACGGCACGCCAAGCTCGATGATATCCGCCCCGCCCTCGACCAGTGCATGCATCAGCGAGACCGTCAGTTTCGGCTCCGGAAACCCTGCCGTAATGAAAGGAATCAGACCTTTTCTGTTCTGTTTTTTCAGATTATCGAGTGTTTGTTGTATACGAGACATAATCGATCCTGTTCTTCAAATCCGGTTACTGTTCATTCTTCTGGCGGAATACGGATTACCACCTGATACCCGCACGCAAGGCGACGGTATGCATATCCTTGTCGCCCCTTCCCGAAAGATTGACCAGAATGATTTTGTCCTTGTCCAGCGTCGGCGCCAGTTTCGCTGCATAAGCCAGCGCATGACTGGATTCCAGGGCGGGAATAATGCCTTCGATACGGCAACAGTCATGAAAAGCGGCCAGTGCCTCGTCATCCGTGACCGGCACATACGACGCCCGTCCGGAATCTTTCAGCCATGCATGTTCCGGTCCGACGCCCGGATAATCCAGACCGGCAGAAACGGAACAGGTATCGATGATCTGTCCGTCGCCGTTCTGAAGCAGATAAGTCCGATTGCCATGCAGGACACCCGGCGCTCCACCATTGAGCGAAGCGGCATGCCGTCCTGTTTCGATACCTTCGCCGGCTGCCTCGACACCGACGAGCGTCACTTCAGCACGATCGATATAAGGATAAAAAATACCCATCGCATTGGAGCCGCCGCCCACACAGGCGACAACGATATCCGGCTGGCGCCCCGTCAGTTCCGGCATCTGGACAAGACATTCCTCACCGATCACCGACTGGAAATCGCGCACCATCATCGGATAGGGATGCGGCCCCGCCACCGTGCCGATGATATAAAACGTCGTTCCGACATTGGCAACCCAATCGCGCATGGCCTCGTTCAATGCATCTTTCAGCGTTTTCGAACCGGACTCGACCGGTACGACGGACGCACCCAGCAATTTCATCCGGTACACATTCTGCGCCTGCCGCTCGACATCCTCGCTACCCATATAGACATGACATTCCAGACCGAAACGGGCACAAATCGTCGCCGTCGCCACGCCATGCTGACCGGCTCCCGTCTCGGCGATGATCCTCGTCTTGCCCATCCGCTTCGCCAGCAAAGCCTGACCGATCACATTATTGATCTTGTGGGCACCGGTATGGTTGAGGTCTTCCCTTTTCAGATAAATTTGCGCGCCGCCGAGCATTTCTGACCAGCGCGATGCGTGATAGACCGGCGAAGGCCGGCCGACAAAATGTTTCAGTTCATAGCGGAATTCCGCCAGAAAACCGGGATCATGCTTGTAACGCGCATAAGCCTGTTTCAGCTCGTCCAGCGCGTGGATCAGTGTTTCGGAAACGAAAATGCCGCCATAGGGGCCGAAATGACCGTTTTCATCCGGCAAATGATAGCCGGATGCCTCGAACAGCGCATCGGACGCGCTGCAATATGCTTTCTGATTCATGGATAAATCTCTCTTGAATGCGATGGCATCGCCACCTGCACGAAACGGAAACGTGCCGAAAAATCCTGCTATACCGTTTCATCGGCCTTGCGTACCGCCTGGATGAAAGCATGGATTTTCACGGCGTCCTTGATGCCGCGTGCCGCTTCCACGCCACTGCTGACGTCAACGGCAAACGGGCGCAACCGCGCAATCGCACCAGCGACATTTTGCACGCTCAAGCCACCACTCAAAACGACCCGAGGCCCGATTTCTTTTGACACGAGAGACCAATCGAATACCCTTCCCGCACCGCCGTAGGCATCCGTCCAGGTATCCAGAAGCAAACCCTTGAAAAACGGACTGGCGTTGCGATAAATCCGCTCATATTGTAGCAAATCATCGGGCGTTGTATCCGGTTTGACGCGAAAAACGCGAATAAAAGGCAAACCGGCCGCAAACGCCGCTTCATGACAGGCCTGCGGCGATTCATCGCCATGGAATTGCAACAGCGACAAATGCGCCAGCCGGGCGGCCTTTTCCACATCCCGGCAATCCGCATTGACGAACAGACCAACCGTCGAGACGAAAGCGGGCACATGCGCCGAGAGGGCAGCAGCTTTCTCCGGTGTGATGAAACGCGGACTGGCCGGATAAAAAACAAACCCGAGCGCGTCCGCACCGGCACAAACGACAGCCTTGACATCTTCCTCGCGTGTCAGACCGCAAATCTTGATTCGCGTACGATAAGTCATGATTCAGTATGCAATGAAGAAACATCCTGCAAACCGCTATCAGGGAAAAACATCATCCCTCTGCGGCAACCCCCACTTGCTGTCATAAAACACCCGTGACAGATACAGCCCGTCCGGCGCGAAAGTCGGTGCTGCCAGCGACCGGTTCCGGCTTTCCAGCAGGATTTTCATCCACTGCGGCGGCTGGTTCTGCTTGCCGACCACAATCAGGGAACCGACGATATTGCGGATCATATGATGCAAAAAGGCATTCGCCTCGAACGTGAACACAATCAGATTTCCCTGACGTGCAATGGAAATATCATGCATCGTCTTCACCGGCGTGATCGACTGGCATTCCGCTGCACGAAATGCCGAGAAATCGTGTTCCCCTAGCAAAAAGGCCGCCCCCTGCCGCATTTTGTCCAGATCAAGCGGCCTGAAAACCCAGCCCGCACGGTTCTTCCACAGCGGCGAACGAACCGGACTGTTGTATATCAGATAACGATACCGGCGCGCCACCGCGCTGGAACGGGCATGAAAACCGTCCTTGCCGCCCGGCACTTCGCACGCCCAGCGCACCGCGATGGACGACGGCAAATAGGAATTGATCCCGCGCACCCAAGACACCGGCAAGCGCTCCAGCTCTGTATCGAGATGTACGACCTGTTCCGTGGCATGCACCCCCGCATCGGTCCGTCCGGCACACGTCGTCGCGATTTCAGTCTGTGCAAACTGCCTGATCGCCGCTTCCAGCCGATCCTGTACCGTCATGCCGTCCGGCTGCGTCTGCCAGCCGCGCCAGTCGGTGCCGTCATATTCGATACCCAAAGCAATCCGTTTCATTTCATCCTGTCCGATCCATTCCGGAAGGCCCCTATTTTACCGTACAAATCCCGGGCATCCGCGACACTCCGTTTTCCGGACTGATACCGGACACCTGCAACCTGCCATAACCCCCACCCACCATAGCCTTCACCGGTACATCAAACGTCACCCGACACCACTTCAATATGAAAACAGGAATCATTTTCATATTGAAGTTTCATTTTGCCAGGAATAGAATATGAAAACAGTTTTCGGATTCATGCAGGA
Organism: Oxalobacter paeniformigenes; assembly: GCF_027158465.1. Lineage (NCBI taxonomy): Bacteria > Pseudomonadati > Pseudomonadota > Betaproteobacteria > Burkholderiales > Oxalobacteraceae > Oxalobacter > Oxalobacter paeniformigenes. The sequence goes on along the minus strand of NZ_JAMKYL010000001.1, from coordinate 185,146 downwards.
AATCATCTTGGGCCGTTCCACGTCATATCAGACCAGACATCGCAAGGCACTACTTTCCTTTCTGGAATCAGCACAGGGAAGGCATGTCACAGCCAGCGACATCCATCACCATTTCCGGCAACTCGGCATGACGATCGGTATTTCCACCATTTACCGTCATCTCGAACGGATGGTCGATGAAGGGCTGGTCAACCAGTACCTTCTGGACAAGGCCGACGCCGCCTGTTTCGAATATGTCGGCCCCCATGTCGAGGATCACACCTCCCCATGTTTTCATCTCAAATGCGAATCGTGCGGCAAGCTGATCCATGTACATTGCGACGAGCTGAACCAGATACACAACCATATGCGCCAGAAACACGGGTTCGACATCAATACGATGCGAACGGTTTTTTACGGTCAGTGCGACCAGTGCAAAAACCCGTCGCACCGCTAGCGCCTGTTCATCCGGATAAGATCATGGTCACATGTTTTCACAGCATGCAATCCCTATCTGTTTTATTGCCACCGTTTACCAGAGCATGCCACAACGCCGCATGCCAACAACATACGAGATCCTGTCGATGAAACGCCTATTTTCATTTCTGGCCATAACCGTGCTGGCCATCTCCTGTCTGACGGCATGCAATTCCCGCACACAGGAAACGCCTGCCGCAACAAACCGGTTGCGCATCGTGACCACCATTTTCCCGCAATACGACTTCGCCAGGGAAATAGCCGGCGGCAAGGCCGATATCACCATGCTGCTCAAACCCGGCATGGAAAGCCATTCCTACGAGCCGTCGCCACGGGATATCCAGTCCATCCAGAACAGCGACCTGTTCATCTATACCGGTGGCGAAAATGACGCATGGGTAGAAAATATCCTGAACTCCATGGGCGAAAAAAAACCCGCCACCATCAAACTGCTCGATACCGTCAAAACCGTTGAAGAAGAAACCGCAAACGGCATGGAACACGGTCATGACGGCCACCGGCACGATATCGACGAACATGTCTGGACATCACCGAAAAACGCCATCGCAATCGTTGACCGGATAGCCGCGGCCATGTCGGAAAAAGATCCCGACAATGCCACTTTGTACGAACAGAACAGGCAACGTTATGTCGGACAACTTCAGCAAATGGACGCCACATTCCGTGACGTCATCGGCCATGCCAAACGCAAAACCCTGCTTTTCGGCGACCGATTTCCGTTCCGCTACTTCGCCGATGAATACGGTCTGAAATATTATGCCGCATTCACCGGCTGCTCCGTGGAAACCGAAGCCAGTGCCGCCACACTCGCCTTTTTGATCGACCGCGCGAAAAAAGAACATATTCCCGTCGTATTCACCATCGAATTTTCAAACGGGAAAATCGCCGACGCCATCAGCGACGCGACCGGCGCGCGGAAAATGACCCTGTACTCTTACCACAACCTGACCCGCGACCAGCTTGAAGCGGGAGAAACCGTACTGGGCCTGATGCAGAAAAACATCGACAGTCTGAAAACCGCACTGTACTGACAAAATAGTACCGCACGACAAAAAATGAATCTGATTACCTGCCAGAACGTGTCTTTCGCCTACAACGGAACCGTCGCCGTGAAAGACCTCAACTTCACGGTGACAACCGGCGACTACCTTTGTATCGCCGGTGAAAACGGTGCCGGGAAAAGCACACTGGTCAAGGGACTGTTGAACCTGATTCGGCCGTCAGGGGGTACCATCCGCATGGCAGACGGTTTCATCGCCAGCGAAATAGGTTATCTTCCGCAGCAAAACCCAATCCAGAAAGACTTCCCGGCCAGTGTGCACGAAGTCGTACTTTCAGGCTGTCTGAACCGGCTCGGATGGCTGCCTTTTTACCGTGCCGACGAAAAACGTCTTGCCCAAAAAAACATGGAACGGCTTGGCATCGCCCATCTCAGAAACCGCTGCTATGCCGAACTTTCAGGCGGTCAGCAACAACGTGTCCTGCTGGCACGCGCCCTGTGCGCCGCGAAAAAGGCGATTCTGCTTGACGAACCGGCAGCCGGTCTCGACCCCGTCGTTTCACAGGAACTCTACGAACTGATACAGTCCATCAATCAGGACGGCATGACCGTCATTATGGTCACCCATGATATCGCCGCCACCCTGAAATACGCACGGCATATCCTGCATCTGCAGCATACCCAATTGTTTTTCGGAACGACCGGTGACTATATCCACAGTGACATCGGCCGTATCTTCACCGGAGGAAACATATATGGTCGGCTTTCTGCATGACATGCTTTCCTATCCATTCATGGTGCGCGCCCTGATCGTCGGTACCGTCGTGGCTTTGTGCGCCTCGCTGCTCGGTGTCAGTCTGGTACTGAAACGCTATTCCATGATTGGTGACGGCCTTTCCCACGTCGGCTTCGGAGCGCTCGCGCTGGCGACCGCCATGAACGCCGCACCGCTGACGATAGCCATTCCCGTCGTCGTCACCGCATCCTTTCTGCTGCTGCGTCTGAGCGCCAACAGCAAAATCAAGGGAGACGCCGCCATCGCTCTCATATCGACCGGTGCACTGGCGACCGGTGTCATGATCGTCTCGATGACCACCGGCATGAATACCGACGTCAACAATTACCTTTTCGGCAGCATCCTCGGCATGTCGTCTTCGGATGTGAACCTCAGCCTTGTCCTGTCCGCCGTCGTACTGCTACTGTTCGTCGTATTGTACAACCGGATTTTCGCCATCACCTTCGACGAAACATTCGCACGCGCCACAGGAACCCGTTCGGGGCTGTTCAACATGCTCATCGCTCTTATGTCCGCCCTGATCATCGTACTGGGCATGCGGATGATGGGTGCGTTGCTGATTTCCAGCCTGATCGTTTTCCCTGCCCTGACTTCCATGCGACTGTGCCGCACATTCCGTTCCGTCATCATCCATGCCGCCATGATTTCCGTGGCATGCCTGTGGATCGGCATCATGATTTCCTACTGTTATGCGACACCTACCGGCGCCAGCATCGTTTTGTGCCATATGGCGGCCTTTGGGCTGTACTGGCTGGCGAGCCTGCTCATCCGGACAGGTCTGTCCGGCAAAAGGGGATAATAGCGATACCGCCAGTCGCATCGCACCTTTTATCACACAGCGCAATACGACATCTTGTCACGACATGACCATGCGATAACGCATATACCGCATGCCGATATGACCTTCAAGGTTTGTCCGCACGGTAAATCATCAGAAAAGCATCGACTGCGGCTCCGATTTTCTGCCGGAACGTATCCGTATCGAACGGTTCGCCATAACGGAAAAGATAACGTTCAAACAATTCCGCCCTCAGCAACGCGAACAACTGTGCGGCTGCGACATCGGCATCGGCCTGACGCAACTGGCCACGCTTCATGAACAATTCCAGAAAAGCGGCGATCCGCTTGCGCCCGGTCAATGGCCCGATTTCGTAAAACACACTCCCCGTTTGAGAACGCCCCGATTCCTCGACAGCAAGACGATACAACTCCTGGAACTCCGGCAGACAAATCATCGACATGAACTTCTCACCGAAATTTTTCAGGATCGCTGCAATATCCATCGGAGAATTTTCCACTTCGGAAAACACCGCTTCCATCCGGTGCCTGTACCCCTCCGGAATCACCTCGACCGACTGGTCCAGATACGTGACGATTTCGTCGCGGTTACGATTCGCCGCAGCACTCATTACTTCCTGAAAAAGCAGTTTTTTGGAAGGGAAATAACCATATAACGTCGTTTTCGAACCACCGAGACGCGCAGCGATTTCATTCATCGAGGTCTTTTCATACCCCATTTCACAAAACACCTCATGTGCCACTCTCAAAATGGCATTGCGTTTCATTTCGGTCTTTCTTCTCATTTTTCTGTACCAACCTGTATCGTTTTTATTGACAACGCGGAACGCCCGCTCGATAATTGCACCGAGCTGTACAGTTTTAACGAATGAATTTATGATCCTGCTTTCCTATTTTCGCACATACCGGCACGTCACACGGATTTCATATCTGTTTCCTGCGTGTCTTGTCGCATTTCTGTGTGGTTGCGCCCCGATTCCACCCAAAGGCACCTCACCGGAAATGAAACCGGTCGAACAATACGAAACTTCACAATCCCTTGCAGGGCCCGAACGCGACTGGCCCGACGAAAAATGGTGGACGTCCTACAACGATCCACAGCTCGATACGCTGATCGGAGAAGCGCTGGTTCATGCACCATCCATGACGATCGCGGAAGCGCGCTTCCGGCAAGCCGTCGCTATCGCGAAGCAGGCCGGCGCGATTCTGCAGCCGCAAGTCAGTATGGATGCCTCGGCCACTGTCCAGAAACTGAGCTACAACTATGACCTCCCTCCCGATCTGACACCACGCGGTACGCATGGATACGGTTCGATGGCCTTGAATTTCAGCTGGGAACTGGATTTCTGGGGCAAAAACCGTGCTGCCTTGATGGCGGCCACATCAGCCCGTGAAGCGGCTGCCGCCGATGCGGCACAGGCACGCCTGCTTCTGTCGGCTTCCATCGCTTCGGAATACGGCGAACTGGCACGCCTGTACGACACACTCGATACGGTCAACGCCATTGCAAGTGTCCAGAAAAAAAACCTGGAGCTGTTTACGGAACGCAACCGGCACGGGCTGGAAAATCTCGCCAGCGTCGAACATGCCAAATCGCTTTTGGCACGTACCGAGGAAGAAGTCCTCTCGCTGGACAAGCAGATCGGATTGCAACGCAACAAACTGGCTGCGCTCGTGGGGGCAGGTCCCGACAGAGGGTTGTCGATCACAAGACCGCAACTGCATCTGACGGCGAATTATGCCGTTCCTGCCGAATTGCCGCTGAATTTGCTGGGACGTCGTCCCGATATTGTCGCTGCACGTCTGCAAGTCGAGGCCGCAACAAGCATGATCGAAAAACAGAAAGCCGAGTTCTATCCGAATGTCAATCTTTCGGCCTTTCTCGGCTACCAGGCACTCGGATTCGACAAGATACTGAAATCCGGTTCCGACTTCGGCGGTATCGGTCCTGCCATTTCCTTGCCGATTTTCACCGGCGGACGCTTAAGCGCAGAGCTTGAAGAAGCCAGAGCCGGACGGGATGAAGCTGTCGGCATTTACAACCAGACCGTTTCCGTAGCCTTGCAGGAAGTCGGAGACGCCATACTGAACCAGAAGCAGCTGATCCGGCAACTTGAAAAAATCCGCACGGCCGTCGCCTCTGCCCGTGAAGCGCATCGCATCATCAGCGACCGTTACCGCGGCGGCCTGGCCAACTATCTCGAAGTGCTGGCGGCAGAGGAAACCTGGCTTGAAACCTCTCGTACAGAAAAAGATCTGCAATCCAGAATATTCACCTACGACGTGGCGCTCATCAAGGCACTCGGCGGAGGCTACAACATGCCGGCATCGGCCGATACCGGTCATCCAGTCACCGAAAACTGAAGGCAACGTCACAAGGACTGACAAGGAACACCCATGAGCAATCAGACAAACACCATCACCCCGGAAGAACATCCTGCGCCAGACAAAAACCATACCCGGCGCAAACGGCTTTTCATCGGACTTTTCGCTGTCATCATCGCAAGCGCCATCGGCTACGGCGCCTACTGGTACCTGTATGCCTCGCGTTTCGTCTCGACCGACAATGCCTATACTGCGACCGAAGTGGCACAAGTCACACCTTCCGTCTCCGGTACGATACAAGCCGTCAACGTCGTGGATACCCAGGAAGTCAAGGCAGGCGACATTCTGGTCGTCATCGACGAAATCGATGCACGACTGGCACTGAATCAGGCCATTGCTGACGAAAGTCAGGCGCATGCCCAGCTTGCCGCCGCACAGGCAGACCTGAAAAAAGCGAAAATCGATCTGCAACGCAGAAAAGCGCTGATCGCTTCCGGTTCCGTATCGGGAGACGAACTGACGGCTGCGCAAAACGCCTATGAATCGGCCAACGCTCACATCGATCAGGCCAAAGCCGCCATCGCACAGGCACAGGCACGAGCCGAACAGGCACGAGTCGATCTGTCTCGTACCGTTTTGCGCGCACCGGTCGACGGCGTCATTTCCAAGCGAACCGTTCAGGTCGGCCAGAAAGTCCAGGCGGGTATCCCGCTGATGGCCGTCGTTCCGATTCAGGACATCCACGTGGATGCCAACTTCAAGGAAGGGCAGCTCACCCATGTCCGGACGGGACAGAGTGCGGAAGTGGTTTCCGACATCCACGGATCTTCAGTTGTATATCACGGCGTCGTGGATGGATTTTCCGGCGGTACCGGTTCCGCCTTCGCCCTGATCCCGGCGCAAAACGCGACCGGCAACTGGATCAAGGTTGTCCAGCGTCTTCCCATCCGTATCCGGCTTGATCCGGAAGAACTGAAAGCCAACCCCTTGCAGGTCGGACTCTCCATGACCGTGACGGTCGATACAGCCAGCGGAAAGCAACACGAGTGATTCGCAAATATCTTGTTCAACGTATCTCTTCGAATACCCGATCATGAAGCAGGAATCACACACCGCCTTTCAGGGACCGATGCTCTGGATAACGGCTCTGGTACTGACCGCAGGCAACTTCGTCGCCATTCTGGACTCGACAATCGCCAACGTATCCGTCGCCCATATCGCCGGCGGTCTGGGCGCCAGCAACAGCCAGGGCACATGGGTCATTACCTCCTATGCCGTGGCCGAGGCCATCACCGTCCCGCTTACCGGCTGGCTGTCCAAACGTTTCGGCGCCACGCGTGTCTTCTGTTATGCGCTTGTTTCATTCGGCATCGGTTCAGCGCTGTGCGGGCTGGCCCATTCCCTGAGCTTTCTGATTTTCGCCCGCGTCTTGCAAGGATTTGCAGGCGGTCCGCTCATGCCGTTGTCGCTGACGTTGCTGTTACGTATTTTTCCTAAAGACAAGGCGACAGTGGCCAACGGCTTGTGGTCCACGACGACCCTTGTCGCGCCTGTCATCGGCCCTATTCTGGGGGGATGGCTTTGCGACGAATACAGCTGGCCATGGATTTTCTACATCAATGTACCGATCGCCATCATTTGCGGGTCATTCCTCTTCGTCATTTTCCACAATCACCGTGAAGACTTGCAAAAACACCCCATCGACAAAGTCGGTCTGCTCCTGTTGATCATCTGGGTCAGTGCCTTGCAAATCATGATGGACGAAGGCAAGGACAAGGACTGGTTCGCATCCAACTACATCATCACGCTGGCGATTATCGCAGCCATCGGATTCGCCGCCTTCATGATCTGGGAAATCACACAGAAAAAAGACCCTATCGTGGATCTGACCGTTTTCCGGCACCGCGGTTTTTCCGCAAGCGTATTGACACTGACACTGGGATTCGGCGCCTTTTTCGGCATCAATGTCCTGACACCGCTATGGTTGCAAACCAATATGGGCTATACCGCTACATGGGCAGGACTGGCAACCGTATGGACCGGTGTTTCGGCGCTCGTCATCTCGCCTCTCGTCACATCGCTTTCCAGCAGAATAGATGGACGCAAACTGGTCTTCGGCGGCGTTTTGTGGATGGGAGGTGTCACATTCATCCGCAGCTTTCTCAATACCGACGTGGATTACTGGACCATCGCCATGCCCTTGCTCGTCATGGGCATCGGCATGCCGTTTTTCATGATCCCGATATCGGCACAAGCCATGATGAGCGTCAAACCCGAAGAAATGGAATCTGCAGCCGGGCTGATGAATTTCCTGCGTACCATCTCGGGTGCTTTCGCGACCTCGCTGGTCAATACCGTCTGGGAAAACCAGACGAACTACAAGCATGAACAGCTGTCCGTCCTGCTCGATTCAACCGGCAACATTTTCAGGGAACTGGTGGCATCCGGTTTCGATACCGAAATGGCGCGTGGCATCATCAACCAGCTTACGACCAGCCAAAGTGTCATGCTGGCGACCAACGACATCATGCTCTACAGCAGCGTCGCCTTCGCCATCGCCGCCTTCGCCATCTGGCTGGGTCCCAGTACCAAAAAACTTTAATTCGTGCGGACATCAAAAACGGGCAGGATAACCTGCCCGTTTTTGTTTCACTGACGACAAAATCGTTACCGGTTGCCGCCTTTCATTCCAGAATGATACGCAACATGCGGCGCAACGGTTCGGCGGCGCCCCACAACAACTGGTCGCCGACCGTAAAGGCAGACAGGTATTCGCCCCCCATGCCCAGCTTGCGCAAACGGCCCACAGGCACCGTCAGACTGCCCGAAACCGCAGCCGGCGTCAGATCACGCATGGAATCGGCACGGGTATTGGGAACGACCTTCGCCCATGGATTGTGGCTTCTGATCATATCCTCGATTTCGTCAAGCGGCACATCCTTTTTCAGCTTGATGGTCAATGCCTGGGAATGGCAACGCATCGCACCGATCCGGACACACAGCCCGTCGACCACGATCCGGTTGCCGTCATCCTTGCCCAGAATCTTGTTCGTTTCCGCACCGCCTTTCCATTCCTCGCGCGACATGCCGTTACCCAGATCGGTATCGATCCAGGGAATCAGGTTGCCTGCCAGCGGAACACCGAACTGTTTCGTTTCATCCGCTGTCATGCCGCGCTGGCGTGCCAGTACCTGACGGTCGATTTCCAGAATGGCAGATGCAGGATCTTCCAGATTCATTCTGACTTCGGTATGAATCGAGCCGAACTGCGTCAGCAATTCACGCATATGCTGCGCACCGCCACCGGATGCCGCCTGATAAGTCATGGAAGTCATCCATTCGACCAGATCGTTGGCAAACAGGCCGCCCAACCCCATCAGCATGCACGAAACCGTACAATTGCCGCCGATGAAGTTTTTGATGCCCTTTGCCAGCGCCTCGTCGATCACCTTGCGGTTGACCGGGTCGAGAATGATGATGGCGTCGTCGTTCATCCGCAATTTGGAAGCGGCATCGATCCAGTAACCGTTCCAGCCTGCTGCACGCAGCTTCGGAAACATGTCGGCCGTATAGTCGCCACCCTGGCAGGAAATCAGGATATCGCACGTCTTCAGTTCATCCGTGCTGAACGCATCTTTCAGCACCGTTTCGTTTTTCGCCATCGCCGGAGCCTTGCCGCCGACGTTGGATGTCGTAAAGAAAACCGGCTCGAACAAACCGAAATCGTTTTCCTCCTGCATGCGCTGCATCAGCACGGAACCGACCATGCCGCGCCAGCCAATCAATCCTACCCGTTTCATCTCATTCACCCGATTCTGTCACTTGCGCGTGTCTTACAGTGCCGCGACAACGGCATCTCCCATTTCCTTCGTACCGACGCGTTTGGTACCCGCTTCGTAAATGTCGCCGGTACGCAGACCGTCAGCCAGCACTTTCTTGACCGCTTTTTCGATACGATCCGCCTGTTCGCCCATATTCAGCGAATAACGCAGCATCATGGCGGCAGACAGGATTTGCGCCAGCGGATTGGCGATACCCTTGCCGGCGATATCCGGAGCGGAACCATGTGACGGTTCATACAGCCCCTTGTTGTTTTCATCCAGCGAAGCAGACGGCAACATGCCGATGGATCCTGTCAGCATGGCGGCTGCATCCGACAAAATGTCGCCGAAAATGTTGCCGGTCAGAATGACGTCGAGTTCCTTCGGCGCACGGACCAGCTGCATGGCGGCATTATCCACATACATATGATCGAGTTTGACGTCCGGATATTCCTTCGACACATCGATCACGATCTCACGCCAGAGCTGGGACGTTTCCAGCACATTGGCCTTGTCCACGGAAGTCAGACGTTTGCTGCGTTTCTGTGCGGTCTGGAAACCGACATGGGCGATACGACGGATTTCCGGTTCGGAATAACGCATCGTATCGAAGCCTTCACGTGCACCCTTGAACGGGCCGTCCGGTGCTTCGCGGTGGCCGCGCGGCTGACCGAAATAAATATCCCCCGTCAGTTCACGGACGATCAGAAGATCAAGTCCCGAAACAACTTCCGGTTTCAGTGTGGAAGCGCCTGCCAGTTCCGGATACAGAATGGCAGGACGGAGATTGGCAAACAGTTTGAGATTCTTGCGCAAACCCAGAATCGCCTGTTCAGGACGCAAGGCACGTTCCAGCGTATCGTATTTGAAATCGCCGACCGCACCGAACAGAATCGCATCGGCTTCTTTCGCCAGTTTGAGCGTACTTTCCGGCAGCGGATGACCATGTGCCGCATATCCGGCACCGCCGACGTCCGCCCATTCCATTTCGAAATTTTCACCCAGCGCATTCAGAACCCGAACGGCTTCATTCATGATTTCCGGGCCGATACCGTCACCCGGCAAAATTGCAATCTTCACGTTTATCCTCTCTCTTGTCGGCACATGCCGCAACCGGATGCACCTTCTCCTGTTGATATGAAACCAGCATCAAATCGTATTGGCCAACCAGGGCTGTTCGGCGATATGGCGTTTTTCGTATTCCCGAATCTTGTCAGCTTTCTGCAAGGTCAGGCCAATATCGTCCAGTCCGTTCATCAGACAATACTGGCGGAACGGATCGATAGCGAAGGTAAAGACCAGCTTGTTGTCCTCACTCGTGACCACCATCTTTTCCAGATCGATCGTCAGCTTGTAACCCGGCTGCGCCTGAACCGCCGTAAAAAGCTGATCCACCTGTTCTTCCGACAGGGTGATCGGCAAAAAACCGTTCTTGAAACAGTTGTTGAAGAAAATATCGGCAAAACTCGGCGCGATGACGGCCTTGAAGCCATACTGTTGCAAAGCCCATGGCGCATGTTCGCGGGAAGAACCACATCCGAAATTCTTGCGGGCCAGCAAAATCGAGGCCCCCTGGTAACGTGGCTGGTTCAGCACGAAATCCGGATTCAGCGGCCGTTTGGAATTATCCATACCCGGTTCGCCATGATCAAGATAGCGCCATTCATCAAACAAATTCGGTCCGAACCCCGTCCGTTTGATCGATTTCAGAAACTGTTTCGGGATAATCGCATCCGTATCCACGTTGACGCGATCAAGCGGGACAACCAGCCCGGTATGTACGGTAAATTTTTCCATGATTTCAAATCAGTCCGTTCGTCTTTCGCCAATCGGCAAAAAGCAACGGTTTCATGGCCTGTTCGCCACAAAACCGGAAATAACACAAAAAACGTCCAGGCCGCGTTACCTTGCGGCGTTTTCAACCGCAGAACCGGCTTTCTGCACGTCCTTGCCGATACCCTGGACAGTATTGCATGCAGCAAGAAACATGACGGCGGAAAAAACAGCAACCAGCATTCTCATCTTTTATCTCTCCATGTTTTAGTGATTTTCTCGTACATCCACAAAATGTCCTGCGATACCGGCAGCGGCGGCCATGGCCGGTGAAACCAGATGGGTTCTGCCGCCCTGTCCCTGCCGACCTTCGAAATTCCGGTTCGATGTGGAAGCGCACCGTTCCCCAGGAGCCAGCCTGTCGTCATTCATCGCCAGACACATGGAACATCCCGGTTCACGCCATTCAAATCCGGCATCCATGAAAATCTTGTCCAGTCCTTCCTTTTCCGCCTGTTCCTTGACCAGACCGGAACCCGGCACCACGAGTGCCAGTTTGACGTTCGCCGCACGTTTTTTTCCCTTGACCACCGCGGCGGCGGCTCTCAAATCCTCGATCCGCGAATTGGTGCACGAGCCGATAAACACCTTGTCGATCGCAATGGACGTAATCGGCATATCGGGTTTCAGATCCATATATTCGAGCGCACGGATGATCGCATTGCGGCGAACCGGATCGGCCTCGTTTGCCGGATCGGGAACTTTCCCGTCGATGGAAGTCACCATTTCCGGAGACGTTCCCCATGTCACTTGCGGCATGATTTCGGACGCATCGAGCGACACGACCGCATCGAATACCGCACCCGGATCGGAGTGCAGCGTTTTCCAATAGGCGACCGCCTTGTCCCACTGTTCGCCTTTCGGAGAAAAAGGACGACCGCGGACATAGTCGATCGTCGTATCGTCGACCGCCACCATACCGGCACGTGCGCCTGCCTCGATCGCCATGTTGCACAGTGTCATGCGGCCTTCCATCGACAGGGCGCGAATCGCGGACCCGGCGAATTCGATGGCATAGCCCGTTCCGCCCGCTGTACCGATTTTTCCGATCACGGCCAGTACGATATCCTTGGCCGTCACCCCGTCCTGCAACGTGCCGTTCACTTCCACCAGCATGGCTTTCGATTTTTTCGCAAGCAAAGTCTGCGTCGCCAGCACATGTTCCACTTCCGACGTACCGATACCGTGTGCCAGACAACCGAACGCGCCATGCGTCGAAGTATGCGAATCGCCACAAACGACCGTCATGCCGGGCAGCGTCGCACCCTGTTCCGGGCCGATGACATGCACGATCCCTTGCCGTTTGTCCGCCATATTGAAGTAGGTCAGGCCGTACGTTTTCGCATTCATATCCAGCGTTTCCACCTGAAGACGCGAAATGGGGTCGGCGATCGGCCCCTTGCGGTTCTGCGTCGATACGTTATGGTCGGCCACCAGCAGGTTGGCGGAAACTCTCCATGGCTTGCGTCCCGCCATTCTCAGACCTTCGAAAGCCTGAGGGCTGGTCACTTCGTGCAGGAGATGACGGTCGATATACAAAATCGTCGTGCCGTCCTTTTCCGTATCCACCACATGGGATTCCCAAAGTTTGTCATAGAGAGTCTTTGCCATGATGCCAAATCACATTTTCTGTTAACCAATTTTTTATTATGCCACATTCGCCGTCAAACCTGACAGGCCGCATGGTTATTGCCTTGTTATTTCGTTGTCTGCCACCTGAATGACAGCCATGCGGCGAAAAGCGCCACCAAAGCAAAGGCACTCGCCACCCAGTACACCGATTCAGGCATGAAAAAATCCCATACCCACGACAACAGAAAACCGCCCGCCGTTCCGCCGATACCGTATGACGCACTGATGAAAAGCGCCTGTCCCCTTGCCTGAAGCGGACCGGAGAACCATTTCTGGATCGACAGGATGGAAGCGACATGATGCGCACCGAATGTCGCTGCATGCAAAAGTTGCGCGAAAAGCAAAATGGCGAACGATTCTGCGCCGACGCCGATCAGCGCGAAACGGACGACGGCAAGAAACAAACTGGCGAGCATCACCGACTTGATGCCGAAACGCCGGATCACCGGCGACTGGTAAATGAAAAACACGATTTCCGCCGTCGCGCCAATAGCCCACATCAGACCGATCGTCACGCTACTGTATCCCAGATTCGACAGATACAGCGAATAGAAAGCATACAGCGCCGAATGCGCCGCGAGCATGAAACAGCCAGATACCATGAAGGCCACCACATCACGCTGCCGGACGACATGCCAGAGCGACACCCGTTTTTTTTCCGCAGCAGGCCGCGGTGTCTGGTACAGCCGGAGGCTGACCAGCAAGACTGCGCCCAGAATAACCGCACCGACCCATGGCATCAAACCGATACCCGTCCAGTCCAGCACAAACCCGGAAGCCGCCGTCATGACGACATAGCCGACCGACCCCCACAAACGCAACTGCCCGTAACGGGACATGTTGCCCTGCATTTCCGAGAGGATCAGGGCGTCCGACAACGGTCCCTGCGCACTCGTGAACAGATTGACCGCCACCATGAAAAAGGCGAAATACCAGAACCCGCCACCGAAGAAAAATCCGATGAACGCGACAAGCGCAGCCGCCGCTGTCATCTGGAGCACACGGGCTCGCTGCCCTGTCCAGTCCGCCAGCCACCCCCAGAGATTCGGCCCGACGATACGCATGGCCTGCATCAGCGACATCAGGATGCCGATTTCGAATGCGCCGATTTCCCTGAACGCCAGATACAGCGTGATATATGTCGGGAAAACACCGACGAAGCTGTAATAGCTGAAATAGAAAGCGCCGAAACCGAACGACTGTTTCGGCCAGGAAGATTTGTCCGACACCGCCAGACCCGTCTGCCGTTGCTATTTTCCGGATACCGTACCGGGCAGGCTGCCGGCGACTGGCGCGACGGAAAGCGCAACATCGGCACATTGCGCACGGTACTGCAAAACGGCATCCATCAGCACCAGCGCCAGCATCGCTTCGGCGACCGGCACGGCGCGAATACCGACACAGGGATCATGACGACCGTTCGTTTCCACCACGACCGGATTGCCTCGACTATCGACGGAATGACGCGGCAAGCGAATCGATGGCGTCGGTTTGACGGCGATACTGACCCGGATATCCTGCCCCGTCGAAATACCGCCCAGCACACCACCGGCATGATTGCTTGAAAACCCATGTGGCGTGATTTCATCGCCATGTTCGGAACCCTTTTGCGTCACGACAGCAAAACCGTCGCCGATTTCGACCCCCTTGACGGCATTGATCCCCATCATGGCAGCTGCGATTTCCGCATCCAGCTTTTCAAACAGCGGATTGCCCAGACCGACCGGCACACCACTCGCCACGACCTCGACTTTCGCGCCGATGGAGTCGCCTGCCTTGCGCAAGGCATCGAGCTTTTGTTCCAGCGACGACAACAGCGCGGCATCTTCAGTCGCGGCGAAAAAGGGATTGCCGGCAGTGAACGCCCATGAAACGAAAGGAATGACCGTGTCGCCCATCTGGCTCATGCAGCCCATGATTTCAGTACCGCAATGCATTCTCAACCATTTTTTCGCAATGGCCGCCGCAGCGACTGTCGCCGCCGTCAGGCGAGCCGACGAACGTCCACCGCCGCGCGGATCGCGGATACCGTACTTCATGAAATAGGTATAGTCACCATGACCGGGACGGAATACCTCGGCGATATCGCTGTAATCCCGGCTGCGCTGGTCCTGATTCTCGATCAGCAGCGCAATGGGAGTACCTGTCGTTTTTCCCTGATAAACGCCCGAAAGGATCCGCACGGCATCGGGCTCGCGCCGTTGCGTGACGAAGCGCGACGAACCGGGACGCCTGCGATCCAGTTCCGGCTGGATATCCGCTTCGGAAAGTGCCATCCCCGGCGGGCAACCGTCAACAACACATCCCAGCGCCGGGCCGTGCGACTCGCCGAACGTCGTTACCGAAAAAAGCTTTCCGAAAGTATTGCCTGCCATCGTATCCTATCCCTATTGCCAGAAAAGGCGGATTTTAACACTCCGCTCCGAAAAAAATCGCGATCATCACGATATCAGGAACGCATGATGCACCGCGCTCAGGCACCAGTCCATCAGGGGCCCCGGGAAAACGCCCAGCACCAGTACCAGCACGCCATTGATACCGAGGCAGACCGCCATATCCCATGGCACGCCGATTTTCCCGGTATCCTGAGGTACATCGAAATACATGATCTTGACGACACGAAGATAATAAACCGCACCGACGACGGCAAAGAAAATGCCGACGACAGCCAGCCAGAACAGATCGACATTGATGACCGCCTGAAATACCGCGACCTTGCCGTAGAAACCGACAAGCGGCGGAACGCCCGCAAACGAAAACATGCACAACAGCATGATGAGCGCATACCAGGGATTCCGGCGGTTCAGTCCACGGAAATCAGACAGTTTTTCGGCCTCGATCCCTTTTTGCGACATCATGATGATGACGCCGAATGCGCCCAGCGTCGCCAGTACATAAACGATCGTGTAGTACATCGACGCGCCGTAAGCGAAAACGAAAGTCGTTCCGAGTTCACCCGCTTTCACCCCGGCAAGCATCCCCAGCAGCATGTACCCCATTTGCGAAATGGTCGAATACGCCAGCATACGCTTGATATTCGACTGCATGATCGCCATCACGTTGCCCAGCGCCATCGACAGCACGGAAACCACGATCAGCATCTGTTGCCAGTCGACCGCCATCGGCAACAGGCCATCGACCAGAATCCGCATGCAAACGGCAAACCCCGCCAGCTTGGGTGCCCCGCCGACCAGAAGCGTCACCGCGGTCGGTGCTCCCTCGAATACGTCCGGCACCCACATATGGAACGGCACCGCTCCGAGTTTGAACGCAATGCCCGCCACCACGAAAACGATACCGAATACCATGATCAGCCGGTTCGTACCTGTCTGCGCAGCCATTTTCGCCACTTCCGCAAACCCCAGCGAACCGGTCGCGCCATAGAGCATGGAAATGCCGTAGAGCAGTAATCCCGAGCCGAGTGCACCCAGAATGAAAAACTTCGTGGCAGCCTCGACGGCCTTTCCGTCATCACGCTTCAACGCCACCAGCGCATACAACGGAAAAGACATCAGTTCGATTCCCAGAAACATGACCAGAAAATCGGCGGCTGAAATGACAACGAACTGGCCCAGCATCGAAAACAGCGCCAGCGTATAAAACTCGCCGCCGAGATGCCCGGATGTCATCTGACGTTCACTGACATAACGCCGCGCATAGACGAGCGTCAGCAACATCGCGAAACAGGTACACAGCTTGAGCAGGTTCGACACGGCATCCGACACGAACGAACCACCGAAAGCATATACCACCGTCTTGTCCTGCATGAAAACGGCGCTGGCCGTCGCACAGGCGAGAATCACCAGCGACGACAGGACAAACGTGACATCACGCCTGCCCTGTGGCAAAAACAGATCGGCCAGCAGAATCAGCGGAACCGATACGACCAGTATCAGCTCCGGCATGGCAGAAATCAGGTTCATGGCATCCATACCGTCCGCATCCGCCCCTTACAGTTTCGATTGGGCCACATGGACCAGCAAATCGGCGACCGACACTTGCATGGCATCGGTTATCCATGCCGGATAAATCCCGATCGACAACACGAAACCTGCCATGATCGCCAGAATCAGGAATTCACGCGCACTGATATCCTTCAGTGCAGCCACATGGTCGTTCGCGACCGGTCCGAACAGCACACGCTTGATCATCCAAAGGGTATAGGATGCACCGAGCACCAGCGCAAGCGCGCCGACAAGCGCGATCCAGACATTGACCTTGACCGCCCCGATAATGACCATCACTTCGCCGACGAAACCGGATGTCCCCGGCAAACCGCAATTGGCAAAGGCAAACAGCACGAAAAAGGCGGCGAAACGCGGCATGACATGCACCACGCCGCCATAATCGGCGATCTGGCGGGTATGCATCCGGTCATACAGCACACCGACACACAGGAACATGGCCGCCGAAACGAAACCGTGCGAAATCATCTGGACCAGCGCACCGTCGACCGTAATGGTCTCGAACAAGAAAAAGCCCAGCGTGACGAATCCCATATGCGCGATCGAGGAATAGGCGATCAGTTTCTTCATGTCTTTCTGCACCAGCGCGACCAGACCGATATAGATCACCGCGACCAGCGACAGCGCGATCATGAGCCATTCCATATACCGGCTGGCATCCGGCAGAATCGGCAAGGTGAAGCGGATGAAACCGTATGCACCGAGCTTGAGCATGATGGCCGCCAGAATGACGGAACCGCCAGTCGGCGCTTCCACGTGCGCATCAGGCAACCAGGTATGCACCGGCCACATCGGCACCTTGACGGCGAACGCCGTCAGCATGCCGATGAACAGCCATATCTGGACAGCCAGCGGTATCGGCGCCTTGTACCATTCGAAAATATTGAAACTGTCCGTCTGGAGATACAGGTACAAAATGGCGATGAGCATCGGCAACGAACCGAAGAACGTATAAAGAAAGAACTTGAACGCCGCATAAACCCGCCGTTCACCGCCCCAGACGCCGATGATGACGAACATCGGAATCAGCGTCGCTTCGAAAAAGACGTAGAACAGCAAACCGTCGAACGTGGCAAACGCACCGATCATCAAACCGGAAAGCACCAGAAAAGCTCCCATGTACTGGGCAATCTGTTTTTCGACATTGTTCCAGCCGGCGATCACCACGACCAGCGTCATCAATGCGGTCAATACGACCAGCCACATCGAGATACCGTCGACACCCAAGGCATATTCCACATGAAACAGCCTGATCCAGGCATGCCGTTCGACAAACTGCATGCCATGCGCGCTCCTGTCGAAAAAAAACACCAGCGGCAGCGTTACAGCCAGACTGACTGCCGCGCCCAGAAGGGACAGATACCGTACGAAAACGGCTCTTTCATCCTTTCCGACAGCCAGCACCAGCAGACCGAAAAACACCGGACACCAGATCGCCAGTGAAAGAATGGGAACAGGATAATATGACAACGTAGGCATGTTTTTCCGAACTCGTTTTTATTTCAGACTGAAAGGCACAAACCATAACAGCAGGCACAACAATCCGACAATCATGACAAATACATACTGGTACAGATACCCTGACTGGAAATACCGGGCTGCCGCGACGAACCAGCCTGCCAGTCCCTCATATCCCGTCGCGTTTCTGTCAGGCGTTACCGCACTGCCGGCAGAATCCGATCCGCTTTTCTGACGCGACGCTCCTTTCAGAAGCGCGCGCACCATTGCGCCCACATCGAACACTTTCGACACGACATACGCCAGCCCTCTGCCTCCCCCGACAAAGAAACGCGAAATGATCCAGTCGTCGATCAGGGTGACATCTATCCATTTCCACAACACGTCGCCCACCCGCAATGCGGTACCGGCAAACCCGCGAAGATACAGACTGTCCAGATAATACTGTTCGACCAGCATGCGGTAGAGGAAACGCATTCTCCTGCGCAACCGGATCGGCATGATCGGGTTGACCAAATAGAAATACCATGCCGTCCCGACACCCGCGATCGCCAGCCAGAACGTCGGCGTCATGATTTCATGCAGTGTCATCGACAAGGCGCTGGCGAAATGTCCCGCCATGACCGACATGGCCGGATGACGCGCATGATCGACCACGATCACGCCATCGAAAAACGTCCCGTAAAGCATGGCGTCGATCGCCATATAGCCGATCAGCACCGAAGGAATCGCCAGCAACAGCAACGGCATCCTGATGATCCACGGGGATTCATGCGGTTTTTCGCCGGGCAGCAAACCGATCAGATTGCCCTGCGGCACTTTTTCCTTTTCAGCCGTCTTGAGGTTGACCAGCTGTTGCCGCTGGAAACGTTCACGGCCGTGGAACACATAGAAAAACAGGCGGAACGTGTAATAACCCGTCACGAACAGACCGGCCGTCACCGCCAGCATGGCAAACGTCGAACCCGGCACGGACGATGTACGGATCGCCCCGATGATGGATTCCTTGGAATAGAAACCGGAAAAGAACGGTACGCCGACCAGCGCCAGCGATCCGACGAGCGCCGTCGCATACGTCCAGGGCATGTATTTCCGCAATCCCCCCATGTTCCGGATATCCTGGTCATGATGCATGCCCAGAATGACGGAACCGATCGCCAGAAACAGCAGGGCCTTGAAAAAGGCATGCGTCATCAAATGGAAGACCGCGACCGAATAGGCGGAAGCGCCCAGCGCCACGACCATATACCCCAGCTGCGACAGCGTCGAATACGCCACGATGCGTTTGATATCGGTCTGCACCATCGCCACCAGCCCAAGAAACAGCGCGGAAATCGCGCCGACGATGACCATGACCGACAAGGCGACTTCGGAAAGCTCGTAAAGCGGCGACAGGCGTGCCACCATGAAAATGCCGGCCGTCACCATCGTGGCCGCATGAATCAGCGCCGAAATCGGCGTCGGGCCTTCCATCGAATCCGGCAGCCAGACATGCAACGGGAACTGTGCGGATTTGCCCATGGCCCCCACAAAGAGAAACAGACAGATCGCGGTAATGACCAGCCAGCCCGTACCCGGCACGGTCATGGCCGCCAGTTGCTCGCGCACACCGAACACATCACGATAGTTGAGCGACCCGGCAAACGCGAAAACCAGTCCGATGCCGATCATGAAACCGAAATCGCCCACGCGGTTGACCAGAAACGCCTTCAGGCCGGCCGAGACGGCAGTCGGTTTTTCCAGCCAGAAACCGATCAGCAGGTATGACATGACGCCGACCGCTTCCCATCCGAAAAAGAGCTGGATGAAATTGTTTCCCATTACCAGCGACAGCATGGCGAACGTAAAGAGGGAAATATACGAAAAGAAACGGCTGACATTGTCGTCGTTTTCCATATATCCCATGGAATAGATATGCACCAGCAGGGAAATGAACGTGACCAGCGCCATCATCATGGCGGAAAGCGAATCGATCATGAAACCGATCCCGAACGTCGTCTCGCCCACCGTCATCCAGGTATAGATATCACCGTCGAAACGCGCGCCGTTCATGACATCGGCCAACGTCAACAGAGAACAGACGAACGACACCGCGACACCGGTGACGGTCACAGCCTTGGACGTACGCCGCCGGATCATGTGCCCGCCGAACAGCGACCCCATCAGCCCGGCAACAAGCGCACCGGCCAGCGGCGCGAACAGCGCAACCAGCAGCAAGTGGATATTCAGTTGATCGGGCATATCAGTTCTTTCCGTAATCTTTCCGTCATACGACAAATCCGGTTGGCATCATCCCTTCAGACTGTCCATGTCATCAGCCCGGACCGAATGTATTTTCCGGAACAGAATGACCAGAATCCCCAGCCCGATCGCCGTTTCGGACGCGGCGACCGTCAGAATGAAAAACACGAACACCTGACCGGCCACATCTCCCAGATAATGGGAAAATGCGATGAAATTCATATTGATTGCCAGAAGCATCAGTTCGATCGACATCAACAGCACCAGCAAATTGCGCCGGTTCATGAAAATTCCCATCACGGCGATCGAAAACAGGATCGCGCCGAGAATCAGATAATGGACAAGCGTCACATTCATCGTCCATCCCCCCGTGTTTCATGTTCCCGCCCTGTTCCGGTCTCACTTTCCGGCATTTCCGCGACCGTTTCCGCCTTCATGTCGACGATCCGCAACCGTTCCTTCGGATCGACACGCACCGCGGTGGCGGCCGACGTATATTTGGCGTCACGCCGGTAACGCAAGGTCAGCGTCACCGCAGCGACCAGCGCAACCAGCAGAATCATGGCAGCGATTTCCACGCTGAACAGATAATCCGTAAACAAGGCCTTGCCGATCGACGCAGTCAGCCCGACTTGCGACGCGCTTTCCGGCGCATGCAAGTCTTGCGTATAAAATCCCCTGAACAGGACGGCCGACATTTCCAGCACGATAACGACACCGACGAACGAGGCGACCGCCATATTCTTTTTCGCGACCTTTTTCAGTTCCGGCATATCCATATCCATCATCATCACGACGAACAGGAACAGCACCATGACGGCGCCGACATAGACCAGCACCAGAATCCATGCCAGAAATTCCGCCTTGAGCAATATCCAAAGCGCAGCACCCGTAAAAAACGACAGCACCAGATACAGTACGGCATGCACCGGATTGCCCGATGTCACCACACGCAGCGCCGACATGACGAGAATGGCGGCGAAAACATAAAACAGGACGGTTTCAAATTCCATATTTTTCCACAGGCCAAACACCCTCAGCGATAAGGTGCGTCCGCCGATTTGGCCTCCCTGATTTCCTTTTCATACGCCTTGCCGACAGCCAGCAAAACGTCCTTGCCGAACACGAGATCGCCCCGTTTATCGGAACTATATTCAAACATCGGTATCTCGACAATGGCGTCGACCGGACACGCTTCCTCGCACAATCCGCAAAAAATACACTTGCTCTGGTCGATTTCATAACGTGTCGTGCGCCGCGAGCCATCCCCGCTTTCCGCGATATCGATCGTGATGGCTTTGGCTGGACAGGCCGATTCGCACAATTTGCAGCCGATACACCGCTCCTTGCCGTTTTCATCGCACATCAAGGCATGCATCCCGCGAAAACGCGGGGAAAGCGGCGTTTTTTCTTCCGGATACCTGACGGTCGCTTTCCTGCGGAACATGATCCGCAAGGTCAACGCGAGTCCCTGTACCAGCTCGGCCAGCGCAAACGTTTTGAGAAAATGCCTGATCGCTCCCATCATCCCCTCAATGCCAGATATTCAGCGGCGTCTGCATCCAGCAGGCGACAATCACAAGATACGCCAGCGTCACCGGAATGAACACTTTCCAGCCCAGCCGCATGGTATGGTCGTAACGGTAACGCGGAAACGTCGCGCGCACCCAGATGAACACGAACACGATCAGAGACGTTTTCGCGCCCAGCCATATCCACCCCGGCACCCATGCCAGAAACGCCCAGTCCACCGGCGCGAGCCATCCCCCCAGAAACATGATCGACGCCATGGCCGACAGCAAAATGATATTGGCGTATTCCGCCATAAAAAACATGGCGAACGCCATACCGGAATATTCGACCATATGCCCGGCCACGATTTCCGATTCTCCCTCGACCGCGTCGAACGGATGACGTGCCGTTTCGGCAATCGCGCACACGATATAAATGATGAACAGGGGAAACAGCGGAATCCAGTTCCAGGACAGGAAATTCAGTCCGTGCGAAGCGAAGAACCCGTGATTCTGCACGGTCACGATATCCGACAGATTCAGACTACCCGACACCAGCAGCACCGTCACCAGAACGAACCCCAGCGGGATGCCGAAAGAAATCATCTGCGCCGAGGCACGCACGGCGCCCAGAAGCGCGTATTTGGAATTGGAAGCCCATCCGGCGACGATGACGCCATACACACCGATCGACGTGATCGCCATGACGAACAACAATCCCGCATTCACATCGGCCAGCACGATATCCGCGCCGAACGGAATCACAGCCCATGCCGCCAGTGCAGGCCCGATCGTCAATACCGGCGCGAGCCAGAACAGAAAACGGTCGGCACGCTCCGGCACGATGATTTCCTTCAGCAGCAACTTGAAGGCATCGGCAATCGGTTGTATCAGTCCCAGCGGGCCGACACGGTTCGGCCCCAGACGCGCATGCATCCAGCCGATCACCTTGCGTTCCCACAGGGTCAGAAATGTCACCAACCCCAGAAGCGGCAACAGAATCACATGAATCTTGACCAGTATCCAAACCAGCGGCCACCATGAGCCGAACACCATCCGGCCATAATGATGCGCGAGCGACAGAATTTCAGCCATCATATGCGTTCCACCCTGATCTCGCCGTCAAGCGGCCCCAGCATGGCTGTCGCAGCATGACCTGTCGCCAGTCTGACCGTACCGACCGCCAGTGTCTTGTCACAATACGCAGGCAAAACGGTTTCACCATCCGGCTGCACCACACGAACATTCTCGCCGTCAGCCAGTTCCAGTTTATCGAAAAGCGTCTCCGGCAAATACACGACCGGACTTTTCGCTGCGGCTGTTTTCTGCAACGACGGCGCACGGCGCACCAGCACATCCGAAAAATACAGCGGCACATCGGCAACACGCCGGCAAGATGCTGCCTCCTGCGAAACGAACAGGGGCGCCTCTCCACTGATATTGTTCAATACTGTATCGGTTCGCCGTCCGGCAAGACATTCCTGACAGATGTCATCCGCACTGTCGTAGCCGAACCCGTCCAGTTCAAGGAAATTGCCCAATACCCGCAACACTTTCCATGCCGGCCGCGCCTGTCCTACCGGAGCGGCAGCTGCGCCGAAAGACTGCACGCGTCCCTCGAAACTGACAAACGTCCCCGCCGTTTCGGCAAACGCCGCAACCGGCAACAGGACATCCGCATAATCCATACTCTGTTTGAAAGGCGAAATCGCCACCACCATTTCCGCCTGTTTCAGTGCCGCCATCATACGCGGCGGATTGGCCGCTTCCAGTTCCGGCTCCGTATGCAACAGCAAAAACGCCTTGCTCGAATCCGAAGCAATGTCATTCATGGAAACCCCGGAAGCCGTGCCCGGACAAGCGCCAGCCAGCATCGCCCCCGTGGCATTGGCGCCTTCCGTCAGGCAACCCAGTACCGCACCGGTCTGAGCTGCAATCCATTCCGCCGCACGGTGCAACAGGGATGCCTGCTCATGACGCAAGGCCAGGGCACCGAGGAATACCGCCTTTTTACCGTCGGCAAGCAGCGAACCCGCGATTTTTTCCATACTGGCACCCCATCCGTTTGGATCGTCTGCCGATCCGTCAAGTACCATCTTTGCACGCAATATCGTAACGACATCCTTGAACCCGTCAGGCAGCGGCACACCTTTTTTGTGAGCGATCACTTCCATGATACCGGCCAGCATCGTGAGCCATTTGTCCGGCGAAGCCACCAGCCGCGCCGCGACCGGCATCAGCCAGTCGTCATCGAGCGCATGCACCATACCGATTTGCGCGCCACGCTGCGCCGTTTTCCGGAAACGTGTCGCCAGAAGCGGCGCTTCCTGACGCAGAAAAGACCCGATCACCAGTATATGATCGAGTGTTTCGATATCCGCAACAGGCATCCCGAGCCATGGAGCGACCTTGCCGTCCAGCGAAAAATCGGACTGTGCGAGCCGGTACTCGATTTTTTCCGAACCCATGCCACGCATCAGCTTTTGCAACAGATAACATTCTTCCAGTGTCGCCTGTGGCGAAACCAGCGCCGCCAGCGACATCGCCCCATGGTCGCGCCGGATGCTTGTCAGACCATGCGCGACATAACTCAGCGCCGTTTCCCAGTCCGTCTCGATCCAGCGGTTATCCTGCTTGACCATCGGCACCGTCAGCCGTTCCGGTGTATCCAGCGCTTCATAGGAAAAACGGTCGCGGTCGGACAACCAGCATTCGTTGACCGCCTCGTTTTCGGCGGGCAATACCCGCATGACCTTGCCGCGCAAGGTCTGTACATTCAGATTCGAGCCAAGTCCGTCATGCGGAGAAACCCCGCGATGGCTTGCCAGCTCCCAGCCACGCGCCTTGTAACGGAAAGGCAGCGAAGTGAGCGCTCCCACCGGACAGACATCGACCAGATTGCCCGACAGTTCGGAATCGATTTTTTTGCCCGGAAACGTCGTCACTTCGGCACGCTCCCCGCGCTGCACCATCCCCAGTTCCGCGCGACCGGCGATTTCCTCGCCGAAACGGATGCAGCGTGTACACTGGATACAGCGGCTCATACCCTGCATCGATACCAGCGGTCCGGCATCCTTGACCAGCACCACCCGCTTTTCCTCACGGTAGCGCGAAGCGCCCGCCCCATACGCCATCGAATAATCCTGCAAACGGCATTCCCCGCCCTGATCGCACACCGGACAATCCAGCGGATGATTGATAAGCAGGAACTCCATCACCGCCTTGCGGGCAGCTGCGACCTTTTCGGTATCGGTATGCACCACCATGCCATCAGTCACCTGCGTGGCACATGCAGGCATCAGTCTGGGCGCTTTTTCGACCTCGACAAGGCACATCCGGCAGCTGGCCGTTACCGACAGTTTTTTGTGATAGCAGAAATGCGGGATCGGCTTGCCCGCATCCAGCGCCACTTCCAGAAGTGGGCGCCCTTCTTCCGCCTTTATTTTTTCACCGTCAATCTCGACTTCAACCATATCGCCTAAACCCGCTCACCCGCTGCGACCGGACACCGCTTGTGTTCGATGTGATACTCGAACTCGCTCCGGAAATGCCTCAGAAACGACCTGACCGGCATGGCTGCCGCATCACCCAGCGCACACACCGTCCTGCCCTGTATGTTGGACGCGACGGAATCGAGCAAATCCAGATCGGACAGCGCGGCATCGCCCTGTTCGATCCGTTCGAGCAACCTCACCAGCCAGCCGGTACCCTCACGGCATGGCGTACACTGCCCGCAAGACTCGTTCCGGTAAAACCGCGCCAGATTCAGAAGCGCCCTGACCATGCAACGCGTTTCGTCCAGCACGATCACGCCGCCCGTTCCCAGCATGGAACCGGCTTTCGCGATCGCATCGTAATCCATATCCAGCGAAAGCATCGTCTCGCCCGGAATCACCGGAGAAGACGAACCGCCCGGAATCACTGCCCTGATCTTCCTGCCGTCTTTCGTGCCGCCCGCCAGCGCCAGCAATTCGGCAAACGGTATTCCCAGCGGCACTTCATAATTGCCGGGATACTTCACATCACCGGATACGGAAAAAATCTTCGTACCCCGTCCGCTGCCCTGTCCCAGCGCGGCCCATGCTTTTCCACCCATCGCCATAATGAACGGCACGTATGCCAGCGTTTCGACATTGTTGATCGTCGTCGGCTGTCCATACAGACCATTGGCCGCCGGAAAGGGCGGCTTGAAACGCGGATTGCCGCGCTTGCCTTCCATGGACTCCAGCAGCGCCGTCTCTTCCCCGCAAATATACGCGCCATATCCATGGACGGCATGCAAATCGAAAGCGACCCCCGATCCCAGCAGGTTTTCGCCAAGCCAGCCTGCCTCACGCGCCTGCGCGATCGCTTCTTCGAACCGCTCATAAACCGACCAGATTTCGCCGTGGATATAGATATACCCTTTCGAAATCCCCATGGCATATGCCGCGATCAACATGCCCTCGATCACGGCATGCGGATTGTACCGGAGAATGTCGCGGTCCTTGAATGTCCCCGGCTCACTCTCGTCCGCATTGCAGACCAGATACATCTGCCCCTTGTAGCCTTTCGGCATGAACCCCCATTTCAGCGCCGCCGGAAAACCGGCGCCGCCCCGTCCGCGCAATCCCGCATCCCGCACTTCGGCGACGATTTCCTCCGGAGGCATCCGTTCGGAAAGGATACGCCGTATCTGGCGGTATCCACCCCGTTGCAGATAATCGGCCAGCGACCAGTTGTCGCCCGTCAGTCCTTTCAACAGCACCGGCTCGGCATGACGGTCATGCAGGCAGGTCATTATTTCAGTTCCTCCAGCAGCTTGTCGATCTTGTCTTTGGTCATGCGCATATACATCTGCTTGTTGTTCACCAGAACGACCGGCCCGTCCCCGCATGCCCCCATGCATTCGCTCTCGACCAGCGTGTAAAGACCATCCGGCGTCGTTTCGCCGAAACCGATATTGAGTTTTTCTTTCAGATACTGCGCCGTCACGTCGCTTCCCGTCATCTCGCAAGGCAGATTGCAGCATACGGCGATTTTGTACTTGCCGACCGGCCGGGTATTGAACATGCTGTAAAACGTCGCGACTTCCTCGATCGCCACCGCCGGCACACCGAGATAATCCGCGATTTCCTGCATCACTTCCGGCGACAGCCACCCTTTTTCATCCTGCGCGATCGTCAGCGCGGCAATCGCCGCCGAACGTTTTTTCGTCGGCGGAAATTTCGCCAGCTCCTTCTCGATTTTCCGGTATGCCTCGTCACTCAACAACATATCTCACCCGTTCGCTTTCCCTAGCGGTCCACTTCGCCAAACACAATATCGATACTGCCGATGACCGCCACGGCATCCGGTATCAGATGCCCGCGGATCAACTGTTCCAGTCCCTGCAAATGCACAAAGGAAGGCGCGCGTATCTTCATCCGGAACGGCTTGTTCGCACCGTCAGACACCAGATAAATGCCGAATTCCCCCTTCGGTGCCTCGACCGCCGAATACACCTCGCCGACCGGCAAATGGAATCCTTCCGAAAACAGCTTGAAATGATGAATCAACTCTTCCATACCCGTTTTCATCTTTTCGCGCGGCGGCGTCGAAACCCGGTAATCATCCGACTTCACCGGTCCCGGATTTCTCTTGAGCCAGTCCACGCATTGCCGGATAATCCGGTTCGACTGGCGCATTTCCTCGACGCGCACCAGATAGCGGTCGTAACAATCCCCTTCCTTGCCGACGGGCACTGCAAAATCCACACGATCATAAACGGCATAAGGCTGCTTCTTGCGCAAATCCCATTCCACACCGGAACCGCGCAACATCGGACCGGTAAACCCGGCAGCCAGCGCATCTTCCGGAGAAATGACCCCCACGCCGACCAGACGCTGTTTCCAGATACGGTTATCCGTCAGCAACGTTTCATATTCATCCACACACTTCGGGAACCGGTTCGTGAAATCCTCGATAAAATCCAGCAACGATCCCTGACGGTTGGCATTGAGCTCCCTGACCCGTTTTTCACTCTGGAAACGGGTCTTTTTGAACTGCGGCATGGAATCCGGCAAATCGCGGTTGACCCCGCCGGGCCGGTAATACGCCGCATGCATTCGTGCTCCGCTGGCAGCTTCATAGCAATCCATCAGATCTTCCCGCTCGCGGAACGCATACAGAAAAACCGCCATGGCGCCCATATCCAGCGCCTGTGAACCGATCCAGAGCAAATGGCTCATGATCCGCGTGATCTCGTCGAACATCACCCGGATATACTGCGCCCGCACAGGAATTTCCAGACCCAGCAACTTTTCGACAGCCATCACATAGGCATGCTCGCTGCACATCATCGACACATAATCGAGACGGTCCATATACGGCAATGCCTGAAGATACGTCCGCTGTTCCGCCAGCTTTTCCGTGGCGCGGTGCAACATGCCGATATGCGGATCGGCACGGACGATCGTTTCGCCATCCAGCTCGAGAATCAGCCGCAACACACCATGCGCGGAAGGATGCTGCGGTCCGAAATTGACCGTGTAATTGCGGATATCCGTCATCGTCCGTCGCCTCCGTCAGGATCGCGTACCACACGAGGCGTGATTTCCCGCGGCTCGATCGTCACCGGCTGGTAAACCACCCGTTTTTCCTTCTCGTCATAACGCATCTCGACATAGCCCTGTACCGGAAAATCCTTTCGGAACGGATGTCCGACAAAACCGTAATCCGTCAGAATGCGCCGCAAATCGGGATGCCCGGAAAAAAGAATACCGTACAGATCGAACGCTTCCCGTTCAAACCAGTTCGCAGACGGCCAGATATCCGAGACCGAAGGCACTTCCGGCATTTTTTCATCCTCAGCGAACACACGGACCCGAAGCCGGCCATTGAACGTCAGCGACAACAGATGCACCACCACGGCAAACCGCTTGTCCGGGACCTCCATGCCGGAATTGCCGTAACCTGCATAATCCACACCGCACAAGTCGATCAGTTCCTCGAAACGCCATTCAGGATCGTCACGCAAGGCCAGCATGACTTCACGATAAGAAGATAACGGAACGACTGCCGTCACTTCCCCGAAAGCCAGGGAAACATCCTGAAGATCGGTGCCGAATTTCTCACGCAGCTTTTCAGCCAGTTCAAACGGATTTCTCTGCATGCTTTCCCCGTTTTACTGGCGTGCGATCGTCGAAGTCCGCTTGATCTT
Source organism: Oxalobacter paeniformigenes (assembly GCF_027158465.1). Lineage (NCBI taxonomy): Bacteria > Pseudomonadati > Pseudomonadota > Betaproteobacteria > Burkholderiales > Oxalobacteraceae > Oxalobacter > Oxalobacter paeniformigenes. The sequence goes on along the minus strand of NZ_JAMKYL010000001.1, from coordinate 156,109 downwards.
GCCACGCAACTGCATCAGCGCATACAGCAAGGCTTCCGCAGTCGGCGGACATCCCGGCACATAAATATCGACCGGCACGATTCGGTCGCATCCACGCACCACCGAATAGGAATCATGATAATAGCCGCCACCATTCGCACAAGACCCCATCGACACCACCCAGCGCGGTTCCGCCATCTGGTCGTAAACCTTGCGCAAGGCCGGCGCCATCTTGTTGCACAACGTCCCTGCGACGATCATCAAGTCGGACTGGCGTGGAGACGCACGGAAAAACGTGCCAAACCGGTCCATATCGTAGCGGGACGCACTGCTGTGCATCATCTCGATCGCGCAACATGCCAGACCGAACGACACCGGCCAGATCGATCCGGTACGCAACCAGTTGATCGCCGTATCCAGCGTCGTCGTGACAAACCCCTTGTTCAGCAAACCGTCAATGGCCACACATCACTCCCAGTTGAGCGCACCCTTTTTCCATATGTACCAGAAACCGGCCGCCAGTTCGGCCAGAAACACCATGGCCGCGACAAAAGCCTGCCATCCCAGCTCATGCATGGCCGCAGCCCAGGGAAACAGAAATGCCGTTTCCAGATCGAACAGGATGAACAAAATGGCGATCAGATAAAACCTGACGTCGAACTTCATGCGCGCATTCTCAAAAGGAGCCATCCCGCATTCATAAGGCGACACCTTCTCGGCATCCGGCTTGTGCGGCCCGAGAATACGCCCCAACAAAAGGGAAGAACCACCGAAAAACAGAGCGACCAGAAGAAAAAGCAGAACGGGGAAGTAATTTTCTAGATTCACGTTCGACGCTTGCACACAGGAAATGTTGAAAGACGGGACCAGCGGCCCACCCATATGGCATACATTTCCAAAGGACGATTCCGGCCCATATGAAACCCCTGACGCAGAAAACCGGAACAACGACTTAAGAAACGCTTGGCAGACATACTAAAACTATATGATACACCCAAACACGATTTTCCCCAAAAGCGGCAAAGACTCCGCATATAACGTCCCTTGCATATCTCCGCTTTCCGTCACCCGCGCAACCCCGCACCCCGCGTTTATCCAACTTGCGACAAAACCGGAAAACCGCTCAAACCATGAGAACATTTTTTTGCATGATGCTGTCAACCGAATACACGCCCGAACGTTAACTGAACTGGCATGTCCACTTTTTATTCGTTTTTATCTCTCTTTAAGGAAACCGAAAATGAAAAAACTGCTTGCTGTTCTCGTCGCAGGTCTGTTCGCCTCCGCTGCTTTCGCCGCTCCTCCGGGAGGTCCGGCTCCTGACAGAAATCATGCTCCTGCTGCAAAACATGGTCCTGACGGCAAACGTGGTCCTGACAGCAAACGTGGTCCTGACGCAAAACGTGGTCCGGATGGCAAACGTGGCCCGGACGCAAAACGTGGTCCTGAAGGCAAACGTGGCCACGATGCAAAACGTGGTCCTGACGGCAAACGTGGTCCCGACGCAAAACGTGGTCCGGATGGCAGACACGGCCCGGACGGAAAACGTGGCCCGGACGGCAGAAGATAAAGACCACAAAAAAGAGCGGGAAAATTCCCGCTCTTTTTTATTCCGCTCTTCGGCCGCAAATCGCTTTCGCTGCGTCCCGCAAAAACCGCGATCCCATCAGTACAGATTTTATCTGTTTGCTTTCATGTTTCGTCAAAAACTTGATGATCGATCGGCAAGGATTATTCAGATTGAAACTGCTGTTTTCCACATTGGCAAGGTCGAAAACTTCCGCCGTCCACTGGCACAGCTTCTTTGCCATGTATGTCATTGGCTTGCCTTCCTTGTTCTTTTTTTCGGCAACACCTTTGAATATATCGGCCAATTCCCTGCCTTCTATATCCCTGATGTTTTTATCACCGACAAACGGAAAGAGATGTAATTCAAGCTGCCGTATCATTTTGTTGCGGTAATAGTCCGTTGTTCTGCCCGCTTTGCTTGCGTACAGGCGTAAAGCAATCTTTCTGAAGGTGTTTTCTTCATCCGCTGCTTTTGCCGCCTCTGCCGCTTTCTCTGCCTCTATACGCGCTTTCTTTTCTTCCCGTGGGCCTATCCCTTCGGCAATCAGTTTGCGCGCCTCATCCCGTTTCTTTCTAGCCTGTGCCAGCGATATATCAGGATATTTCCCGAATGGCATTTGTATGGCCTTGCCATTCAATTTTGCCTTCATACGCCATAACTTGGAACCTGTCGGTGCTATTTCCAGATACAGGCCGCAGCCGTCAAAAAGCGCGTATTTCTTTTCTTTCGGTTTAGCATTGTCGATTTGTTTTGGTGCAAGAGGGGGGATACGTTTTGTCATATGGGTAGACGATTTGCAGATAAAAAATAGGTCGAGAAAATATCTACTCCAAAACCCACCCAAAAATGTCAGCTTCGGCAATACCGCATTAGACCGCATAAAACAGAAAACCCGCGTAAAAGCCAGGTTTCACACGGGTTCATCGTCTGTATCAGACTGCCTTGGATTGTTCGTTGGTGCCGACGGCGAGACTTGAACTCGCACGACTTTCGCCACTACCCCCTCAAGATAGCGTGTCTACCAATTCCACCACGTCGGCGCAAGAGTTTAATTATCGCAGCAACTCGCTTTTTCTTCAAGCACTATGCGTGAAAAATGCACGATGCCGTATTTATTTCGAGGCGTTTTCGCCCGGATTGCCCGGTACGGTCGCTGCGCCCGGAATTGCTGCCGCACCGGAGGCATCCTTGCCTGCGGTCGACTCTGCCGGAGCTTCCTGTTCCGGAGCAGAGGTCGTTACCGACTGCAATTTTTCGATCACGCTGCTTTGCGCCGGTGCGCGGTAAGGCCCCAGGTATGCCATAGCCAATGTCGAAACGAAAAAGATGATGGCGGCAACAGCCGTCGACTTCGACATGAAATTCGACGAACCGCTCGCACCGAAAATGCTGCCGGAAGAACCCGCTCCGAATGCCGCACCCATGTCAGCGCCCTTGCCATGCTGCATCAGAACCAGCACGATGATAGCCAGAGCGGACAAAACCTGAATAATAATGATAATGTTGTACAGCATGTTATTTCAGCATTCCTTTTTCGTTTGATCAAATATTCCTACTTCGAAGCAAGATATGCGATCTTGAGAAAATCGCTTGCCTTGAGTGCGGCACCACCGATCAGTCCACCATCGATATCCCGCATCTTCAAAAATTCTTCCGCATTCGACGGCTTCATACTGCCGCCATACAATATCCTTACACGCTCCGCCGCATCCGGATTTTTCCGGATCATCAGTTCACGCATCAGCGCATGAACATCCTTGACCATTTCAGGCGTCGGCGTCTTGCCCGTCCCGATAGCCCAGACCGGTTCGTAGGCAACGACGATGTCGCAGACTTCCCGTTCTTCGAGAACGGACAATACCGTATTGATCTGTCTGCTGACCACCGCTTCCGTCAGACCCGCGTCTTTTTCTTTCAGCGACTCGCCGACACAGACGATCGGTGTCAACCCACCCGCCAGTGCACGCTGAACCTTGTTGGCGACCAGTTCATCCGACTCGTTGCAGTACTCGCGTCGTTCCGAATGTCCGACAATCGCATACTTGCAATCGAAATCCAGCAACATGCGCGTCGATACCTGCCCGGTATAGGCTCCTACGGCATGTGCCGATACATCTTCAGCACCCAGCGCGATACCGGTTCCTTCCAGCGCATGCTGACACTGTGCCAGATACGGAAACGGAACACAGACTGCCAGATCGCAATCGACACCCGCCAGCCCCGCCTTGATGCCTTCGAGCAATTCGGCATTCATGGCGAGACTGCCATTCATTTTCCAGTTTCCGACAATCAGCTTACGCGCCATACTGATCCCTGAATTCAAGCAATCAATTATTTTATCGTGACAAATCAATTATGGTCAATCATTTGGCGAAAAGCATATCGTCTCGCATTCAATGCAGCAGGATGCTTCTGAACTGCCCGTCGCCTTCGTCATCCTCGTCGAAACCGTCCGGATCGTTGACATATCCACGTTCGATTTCCTTGTCGGTGGCGGCACGGACATCCGTTACCGTCAACTCGAAACGCAGTGCAATTCCCGCAAGAGGATGATTGCCATCCAGAATCACCTTGCCGTCTGCAATATCCGTCACGACATAAATGGGCGCATTTTCCGTCGGATCGGCATTTTCCGGTATACCCTCGAACTGCATACCGACTTCAAGTGGTGTCGGAAAGAGCTCACGATCTTCAACCCTGACCAGTAACGGATCGTATTCGCCAAAAGCCTCTTCCGGTTCGACCTGTATCATGGTTTTGTAACCTACTTCCTTGCCGTCCAGCGCCTTTTCCAGCGCAGGCAACGTATCATCGTAGCCACCATGCAGGTATACAATGGGTTCCTGCCCATCTTCCAGCAGATTGTTCTGCGCATCCGACAATTTGTAATGCACGGTAACGACCGTATTTTTGGCAATTTTCATTTTTCCGTCAGCCTTTCTGTTTTGAATCCCGGAAATTATACCCGCTTCACACGGCTTTAAACATTCGTTCATCGGCATCCGCATATTATGAATAACAATAACTTATACTGCTTTCAGCTATCGCACCCCTTGACCGGCAGGCGCTTTCGACCCGCTTTTTTGCCATTGCCAAATTCTTCATCATTGAAAAATTGACTGAAAGAAACAAGAAAGGGACCTGTCAATCCGGCACACGGAACGCTTTACAACACGTTGAATAACGTGAAATACAACCTGTTGTTTTTAATTGAAAATTTTTACATTCATGCCAATCCTCCGCGTTTTTTCGTTTCCTGACTCGTACAATGTCTTTCACAACTTTCCCGAGAAGCGGCAGATGACTGTTTGCGGGGTGGCACGAACCTGTTGCGCGATTGCAAAACAGATATAAAAACACTTGTAACGGGGGTTACAACGACAAAAAAATAGCTATAATCGGTTCCATTAGGAGATTGTCAGGATGACACCTACGTCAGTAATGGCATCCGGCAGTTTTCTATTTACAGTAGTATCCAATTACCGGTAATTAACCTAGTTTTTTTAATTAAGGATTGCAAATGAAAAAGTCTTTATTGCTCGTTGGCCTGATGGCTCTGGCTCTGACCGCATGTAAAGTTGGCGAAAAACCAGCTGATAAGAAAGATGCTGCTGCTCCTGCCGCTACCGCTCCAGCTAAAGACGCTGCTGCTCCAGCCGCTAAAGACGCTGCTGCTCCGGCTGCCAAAGACGCTGCTGCTCCAGCTGCTAAAGACGCTGCCGCTCCAGCTGCCAAAGACGCTGCTGCTCCAGCCAAGGACGCTGCTCCTGCCAAAGACGCTGCTGCTCCGGCCAAAGACGCTGCCAAGAAATAATTCTTGTCTTGTCTGAAAAAAAAGCCGATCATCCGATCGGCTTTTTTATTGAAGGTTTTACCTGAAACCACACATTATCCGGAAATCTCCGTCCATCCAAAACCGTCGACCTGACTTGCCACCATCACGGCAACCCTGCCCGTATCGACGACATCGTGCAACGACCTGAACGCAAGATCGGGAAGATTGTTCGTTTCACTCAAATGTGCACCGATAACTTTGGTCAGATGCACGCTATCGAATTCCGACAGAAAATCTGCCGCGCAACGATTGGAAAGATGCCCGAAAACACTACCGATACGCTTGCGAACGACAAACGGATAAGATGATCGTTTCAGCATATCGTCATCATAATTGCATTCAAGCATCAGGACATTGCAACCTGAAAGCGCCTGACGGATTGGCACCGTTACCTGACCGGTATCGGTCAGCATGCCGAACTTGACAGCACCGTCTGTCACATGAAATTGCAACGGTTCACGTGCATCATGCGAAACGGCAAAAGCCGACACCTGCAAATCCCGTACCGTGAAGCTGTCGCCATCACGACACAAGTGCAAATCGACTCCCGAAAAATCCTTTCCGATCGCACGAAAAGTTCCTTCACTCATCCAGACAGGAACACGATAACGGTGAAGAAACGGCAGTACACCCCTAGCATGATCCCCATGCTCATGGGTCACGACCAGCGCAGACACCTGTTCCGGGAGACAATGCACACGTTCCAGACGACGTTTTATTTCACGGATACCGAAACCGCAATCGAACATAACAGTCGTTTCCGTCTGGCCATTCCTGACGGAAACAAGCAATGCATTACCCTTGCTGCCACTCCCCAGACTGGTTGCTTTCACAACAGGAACCAATTTGATAGGCGCATGTTATCTCAACTGTTCATACAGAAGATTCATGATCTTGCGGCCCGTGGATGTCGTTTCGGGTATCCCTCTGCTGTCCAGAACGACAATTTCGCTCTTGCCACCGGTTTCCTGTATGGAAATCTGGTAACGTTCGATCTGCTTTTCACTGCTCGAGAAAGAGAACAGATTCGAGAAGAAACCTTTCTCGTTTTCCGGCGTACTTTTGGCTTCGCTGTCCTGATCGACATAGCGGACGAAATACAACCCCTTCGAGCGGTCACGATCCTCAACCGTGAAACCGACACGATCCAGCGCCAGGCCAACGCGACGCCATGTTCTGTCGAACGTTTCATCCACAACGACCTTGTAACTGTCGCTTCCCTTGACGAGGGTCGCCCTGGAAGGCAAAACCACTGTCTTGCGTTCTGCAATCGCTCTGGCCCTGGCTTTTTCCTTCTGGTTCATATCGCTTAGCTGAACCATCAGGCGAGAGAGAAATTCCGCTTCCAGTTCCGGATCGGATGCACGTGCGGTCCACATGGTCGTATCACGGTTCACACCGACGATTTCTTCCTGTGCGCCACGATGGCTGATGAAAATATCGGTCGTACCGTCGGCATTGCGCTCAAGTCGCGTTCTGAACTTGTCCCGTTCTCCGGTCGAATACAATGCATCGAAAACCTTGCCGATCGTCCTGCGGATAATATCCTGTGGCAATTTAGCCCTGTTTTCCGCCCAGTCGGTTTCCATGATACCGGTATCGGGCGAATCGATATTGATCAGGAAGCCGTTATCCTGCCAGAAATCCCTGATCTGTGGCCACAACACTTCCGGAGAACGGTTCACGACCAGCCAACGCTGGCTACCATCCCGTTCGATACGGATATCCGTCGCTTCATTGGGTGCCACGACACCGCCGACAGCACCGACCGCCACACCGGGTCTGGCCTCCTGACGCTGCTGGTTGTAGTCTGATGCCGTCACCGTTCCTGTTTCCGGAATGGCATACCGGTTATCTCGCTGCAACTGTGTCAGATCGGGCGGAATTTCCAGTCGTTGCCCCTGTGTCTTGGATGCTTCGCTTTTATAATCAATACGATCCGCTTCAAGCATGCTGTCGATCGAACTGCACGACGACAACGCGAGAACCGCCAACGATCCGATCAAAACAGGACCGACTTTCTTGTTCAACACCATACGTTCAGCTTCCTGGCTTCACTATTTTCAGGGAGGCTAACTGCCAATTTTTCAAGTTTCGGATCAGGCAAGTACACCCGCATCCTTCAGCGCTTTTCTGACACCTTCCTTGCATCCTTCGGACAGCGGAACCAGTGGCAACCGGATGCCAGGCGGAATCATGCCCATTTCGGACAAGGCCCACTTGACCGGAATCGGATTCGATTCCACAAACAGCTGCTGGCTCAACGGCACCATCAGATTGTTGAGCTTGCGTGCCGTTGCGACATCACCCCTGATCGCTGCCGCACACATCAGGTGCATGGTTTTCGGAGCGACATTGGCGACAACGGAAATATTGCCTTTTGCGCCACACAGCATCAGTGCCAGCGCGGTCGAGTCGTCACCGGAATAAACCGAAAAACCCTCCGGCACACGACGAAGCAGATCGATTCCCCGTGCGATATTGCCGGTGGCATCCTTGACACCGATGATATTCGGTATTTCCGCCAGTCTCAGAATCGTTTCATTGGACAAATCGGCGACCGTTCTGCCCGGAACGTTATACAGAATCATCGGCAAATCGACCGCTTCGGCCACGCTCTTGAAATGCTGGTACAACCCTTCCTGGGTCGGCTTGTTGTAATAGGGAACGACTTGCAGTGATGCATCGGCACCGGCCATTTGTGCATAGCGCGTCAGCGCAATGGCTTCGGCGGTGGAATTGCCCCCCGCTCCGGCAATGACCGGAATCCGCTTGCCGGAGTGTTCCACGGCAACACGGATCATTTCGGCATGTTCATCAACATTCACAGTCGGCGATTCGCCGGTCGTACCGACGACGGACAATGCATCGGTTCCTTCGGCGATCTGCCAGTCCATCAGACGGCGAGCGCTATCGAGATCGACACTGCCATCCGCATTCATTGGGGTAACCAATGCAACTATACTGCCTTCGATTTTCATCATGATCTAACTGTCAAAAAAGATTGTAACCGGTACCGCCGCTGGCGGTACCGGGATTAAATTCATGCGCAATAGCAATAATACTACCTCAACTCAGGCAATATATCAGCACAGGCAGGTGAAATATCGTCAATCATGCCATAAATTTGTTTCAGATTGTTAAAGCATTTCGCCTGTCAGGAAACGATCGACAGCCTGCGCACATTCCCTGCCTTCGTGCAATGCCCAGACCACCAGCGACTGCCCGCGTCGTACGTCTCCGGCAGCAAATACCTTGGCGACAGACGTCTTGAACCGGTCGTCACCATCCAGTAAGGCTCGCGCATTGCCTGCACCATCCTTTTCAACACCGAAAGCGTCCAGGACCGGTGCCGCTGGTCCTGCAAACCCCATGGCCAGGATGACCATATCCGCCGGAATCTCGAATTCGCTGCCAGGTATTTCGACATATTTTCCGCCCACCTGTTCGACTCGGCAGACAATCAGTTTTTCAACCTTGCCGCGCTTGCCTTCAATACGCTTGGTCATGACGCCGAAGTCACGATCACAACCCTCTTCCTGGGACGATGACGTCCTGAACTGTTTCGGCCAGTACGGCCAGACCATGGCCTTGTCCACCGAGTCGGGCAAACGTGCGTTGCGATCGAACTGGAGAATGCTGGCCGCCCCCTGCCGGTTGGCGATGCCGACACAATCGGACCCCGTATCCCCGCCACCGATGATGACGACACGTTTGCCCTCTGCATTCAGGCGATTGCGCGACTTGTCGCCTGCATCCTTTTTGTTTTGCGCGCACAGATATTCCATGGCGAAACAGACACCTTGCAAATCGGCACCCGGCACATCGAGTTCACGGGGTTGCTCGGCACCGCACGCGAGAACAACTGCATCGAACGACTGGATCAGGCTTTCCGGATCCAAGGTTTCCGTAGCCATATTCTGAATGCATGACGGTACATTCTTGCCGACCAGCACGCCGGTTTTGAATACAACGCCTTCGGCCTTCATCTGCTCCAGCCGCCGGTCGATAATCTGTTTTTCCAGCTTGAAGTCCGGAATACCATAACGCAACAACCCACCGATCTTGTCGTTCTTCTCGAAAACTGTCACATCGTGTCCGGCACGCGCCAGCTGCTGCGCTGCCGCCAGACCGGCAGGACCTGAACCGACGATCGCGACGGTCTTGCCGGTCTTGTGTACTGCCGGACGCGGAACGACCCAACCGTTTTCCCAGCCCTTTTCGATGATGAAACGCTCGATCGAGCGGATACCGACCGGTTCCTTGATTAGTCCCAGCGAACAGGCCGGTTCACATAATGCAGGACAGACTCGTCCGGTAATTTCCGGAAAATTGTTCGTCGCATGCAGTTTTTCCAGCGCATCCGCATCATTGCCGTGATAAACCTGATCGTTGAAATCAGGAATCAGATTGCCCAGCGGACAGGCATTGTTGCAAAACGCAATACCGCAATCCATGCAACGCGCCCCTTGAAGGCGAGCCTGATCATCCGCCAATGTCAGCGTGAATTCCCGGTAATTCCTGACTCGCTCCTTGGGCTCCAGATGCACTTCCTCAATGCGGTCAAATTCCATGAAACCCGTTACTTTTCCCATTTTCCACCTCTATCCGGTTACTGTTGACATGGCATCCGCATCAAGCGGCAACCACGGCCACGTTGTCTTCTGCGCTTTTTTCCTCGGCATACAAATCCTGCAATGCACGACGATATTCCATCGGAAACACCTTGACGAAACACGACCGGCAATTCGACCAGTCTTCCAGCAACCTGCGCGCTGTCATGCTGCCGGTATAGGTGAAATGGTTTTCGATCAAATGTTTCAGGATCGCTTCATCCGTTTGAGGCTGTCCGTGGCGTGACAGACGATGCCATACCGCCTTTTCCACGGAGGCTTCCTGTTCGAAACAGGACAATACCGGCTCCAGCGTGACCATGGACAGATTGCACCGGCGTTCAAACGTTTTGTCCGGATCGTATACATAGGCCACACCGCCGGACATCCCGGCCGCGAAATTGCGTCCGGTTTCACCCAGAATCACAACTGTACCGCCTGTCATGTACTCGCAACCATGATCGCCACAGCCTTCGGCGACAGCCAGTGCACCTGAATTGCGTACGGCAAACCGTTCGCCCGCGATACCGTAGAAATAAGCCTCACCCGAAATCGCGCCATACAAAACTGTATTGCCGGCAATCATGTTGCGTTCCGGCTGTCCGCGGAACTGTGCATGCGGTCTGACGATAATGCGCCCGCCGGAAAGGCTCTTGCCGACATAGTCGTTCGCCTCTCCCACCAAATCCAGCGTAATGCCATGCGCCAGGAAAGAACCGACCGACTGGCCTGCCGTCCCCTGCAACTGGATATGGATCGTATCGTCGGGCAACCCTTCGTGTCCGAATCGGCGCGCGACCTCGCCGGAGAGCATCGCCCCCACACTGCGGTTCGCATTCTTGATCGGATAGATAAACGAAATTTTTTCCTTTTTTTCCAGTGCGATGGCAGACTGGAGAATCAGCCGGTGATCGATAGCCTTTTCCAGACCGTGATCCTGTTCTTCCTGATGCCGTTTGTGGACATCCTGATCCACGACCGGATCGTAAAACAGACGGCTGAAATCCAGACCAGCTTCCTTCCAGTTAGCGATTGCTTTCGATTTTTCCAGCAAATCGACACGTCCGATCAGATCGTCATATTTTCGGATACCGAGCTGTGCCATGATCTGCCGCATTTCCTCGGCCACGAAAAACAGGTAATTGACGATATATTCCGGCTTGCCGCTGAATTTCTTTCTCAATTCCGGATCTTGCGTCGCCACGCCGACCGGACAGGTATTCAAATGGCATTTGCGCATCATGATACAGCCCTGCGTAACCAGCGGCGCCGTGGCAAATCCCACTTCATCGGCACCCAGAATTGCTGCGATCACGACATCCCGTCCTGTCTTCATCTGCCCATCGGCCTGAATCCGTACACGTCCACGCAAATTGTTCAGCACCAGTGTCTGCTGTGCTTCAGCCAGACCGATTTCCCACGGCGAGCCGGTATGCTTGATAGACGATAAGGGCGATGCACCGGTACCGCCGTCATGTCCGGCGATCACGATATGGTCTGCCTTGGCCTTGGCGACACCGGCAGCGATGGTACCGACGCCCACTTCGGAAACCAGCTTGACCGAGATCGTCGCCCTTGGATTGACGTTTTTCAGATCGTGAATCAGCTGTGCCAGATCCTCGATGGAATAAATGTCATGATGCGGGGGCGGCGAAATCAGACCGACACCCGGGACTGAAAAACGCATGCTGGCGATATATTCGGAGACCTTGCCACCCGGCAGCTGTCCCCCTTCACCCGGCTTGGCGCCCTGCGCCATCTTGATCTGGATTTCATCGGCTGAATTCAGATACTCTGCCGTCACACCGAAACGGCCTGATGCGACCTGTTTGATACGTGAACGCAGCGAGTCGCCTTCCTGCAATTCGATATCGGATACGATCCGGTCTTTGCCCAGAATGGAAGAAAGCGTTTCTCCTTTTTTGATCGGAATACCTGCCAGTTCGTTTTCATAGCGGCGCGGATCCTCGCCCCCTTCGCCGGTATTGGATTTACCGCCGATCCGGTTCATGGCGATTGCCAAAGACGCATGCGCTTCGGCGCTGATAGACCCCAGAGACATCGCACCGGTCGCAAAGCGTTTGACGATTTCCTTGGCCGGTTCGACTTCGTCGATCGCAATGGCACGTGCCGGATCGAACCGGAATTCGAACAGACCGCGCAAGGTCATCTGGCGACGTGACTGGTCATTGATGATCTGCGCATATTCCTTGTAGGTCGCATAACTGTTGGCACGCGTCGAATGCTGCAACTTCGCGATCGCATCCGGCGTGAACATATGTTCCTCGCCCTGCTTGCGGAAAGCGTATTCCCCACCGACATCCAGAAAACGTACCGGCTGCTGGCGTGCGCCGAATGCCATCCGGTGCAGACGCAGCGATTCTTCTGCCACTTCAAAGACACCGATACCGCCGACACTGGACACTGTTCCCCTGAAATATTTTTCTACCAGCGCATCGGACAAACCGATCGCCTCGAAAATCTGCGCACCGCAATAGGATCGGTATGTCGAAATCCCCATTTTCGACATGATCTTCATCAGCCCCTTGTTGATCGCCTTGATGAAATTGGCCTGTGCCTTTTCCGGTGTCAGCTCTGCCGACAATCTCGGTGCCAGCTCGGAGAGCGTTTCCAGCACCAGATACGGATGGACCGCTTCGGCGCCATACCCCGCCAGCAGCGCGAAATGATGTGTTTCCTTGGCCGAACCCGTTTCGACAACCAGACCGGTCGAAGCGCGCAACCCCTTGGCGACCAGATCCTGATGGATGGCAGAAGTCGCCAAAAGGGCGGGAATCGCCAGACGATCCGGACCGATCTTCCTGTCGGAAACGATCAGGATATTGTGTCCCGATTTGACGGCATCGACAGCCTCGGCGCACAGCGACGCCAGATGCGCTTCGATACCTTCCTTGCCCCAGGCGACCGGATAACAGATATCGAGCTCATAAGATCGGAATTTGCCGCTCGTATAGGCATCGATATTGCGGATGCTGGCCATTTCAGCAAATCCCAGAATCGGCTGCGACGCTTCCAGACGCATTTGAGGATTGACATTGTTTGTGTCCAGTACATTGGGCTTCGGCCCGATATAGGACAGCAACGACATGATGATTTCCTCGCGAATCGGATCGACAGGCGGATTGGTGACCTGCGCGAAAGACTGGCGGAAATAGTTGTAAAGCGGTTTCGGACGGTGCGACAAAACGGCCAGTGGTGCATCGTTACCCATCGAGCCGATCGCTTCCTCACCGTTTTGCGCCATCGGCGGCAAAATGATTTTCAGGTCTTCCTGCGTATAGCCGAACGCTTCCTGCCGCAAGGTCAGCGGTACATCCGAATGCACGACTTCATGCGCATGTTCCTTCAGTTCGTGCAGCTTGATGCAAACCGAATTCGTCCATGCACGATACGGACGGGCATTGGCATAGATATCCTTGATTTCCTTGTCGTCGATAATCCGGCCTGCGTCCAGATCGATCAGGAACATCTTGCCGGGCTGCAGACGCCATTTCCGGATAATATGTGTTTCCGGAATCGGCAATACACCCGTTTCGGACGCCATGACGACCAGATCGTCATCCGTCACGACATAACGTGCAGGACGCAAACCGTTCCTGTCCAGGACGCCGCCGATCTGGCGCCCGTCGGTAAAGGCGATCGCCGCCGGACCATCCCAGGGTTCCATCATGGCGGCATGGTATTCATAGAATGCGCGGCGATTGTCATCCATCAGCTGATGGTTTTCCCATGCTTCCGGGATCATCATCATCATGGCATGAGCCAGCGGATAACCCGACATGACCAGCAATTCCAGCGCATTGTCGAAACAGGCCGTATCGGACTGGCCTTCATACATCAGTGGATACAGTTTTTGCAGATCATCGCCCAGCACGGCGGAACGCATCATTTCCTCACGCGCACGGAACCAGTTGAAATTCCCCTTGACGGTATTGATTTCGCCGTTATGTGCGACAAGGCGATACGGGTGAGCGAGCGGCCACTCCGGAAACGTGTTCGTCGAGAAACGCTGATGCACCATCGCCAGCGCTGACACGCAGCGTTCATCCTGCAAATCCAGATAATAGTCCTGTACCTGATCGGCCAGAAGCAGCCCCTTGTACACAATCGTTCTGGCCGACATGGACGGCACGAAAAATTCCTTGCAATGCTTCAGGTCGAGTGCCTGGATGGCATGCCCCGCCGCCTTGCGGATGACGAACAGTTTTCTTTCCAGCGCATCGGTCACCATGATATCCGGACCACGACCGATAAAAATCTGGCGGATCACCGGTTCTTTTTCACGCGCCTTGGGCGACATCGGCATCTCGCGATTCACCGGCACATCACGCCACCCCAACACCACCTGTTTTTCGGCGCGTACCGCACGTTCGATTTCTTTCTCACATGCCAGTCGCGAAGCATGTTCCTTCGGCAGGAAAATCATGCCGACACCATATTCACCCGGCGGCGGCAGCACGACATTTTGCTTCGCCATTTCTTCACGGTAAAAACGATCCGGGATCTGTATCAGAATACCGGCGCCGTCGCCCATCATCTTGTCCGCTCCCACGGCACCGCGGTGGTCGAGATTTTTCAGTATCAACAAGCCCTGCTCGATGATGGAATGGCTTTTGACACCCTTGATATGGGCAACGAACCCGACGCCACAAGCGTCATGCTCAAACGATGGATGATACAAACCTTGCGCACACATATAGACCCCCGAAAATTAACTGTCCGAAACAGGATAAATCCTTTTCGCAATCGGCACAACAAAAATAAAAGGGGTCAGAGTTATTATTATGTTTTCGAAAAATATTTTATATTTTTAAGGGGACATAGTGATAATACAAATAAAAACAATATGTTGTGATTTTTTCATTCAAAAAAAACGGTTATTTCGACACGAATTTTTCAGGACGGCCCCGTTTTCCCATACGAAACTGGCGTTGCGTCGATACTTCGAGTTGTCTGATGAATGCCTCCGATCCCAGCGGCCACCCCATCGTCAGGATATTTTCCAGCCTGTCATCGATACCGGCACGAAAAAATTGTTCACGATAAGCCATTTCACGCCCGAATGGTGTATTGCCAAGTTCCCAGTAAACAGCATGATCGCGTATCAGCGGACTGGGCGCGATACCGGCATGATGCCGGTAACTGGACCATTCGTAGGCTTCAGGCGTAGCGGCAAACCCGCTTGTAACAGGCATCATTTCCATATAACGGCAACAGTCCATCAAACACCCCGTTTCCACCACGGATGTCTTGAACCGTCCCTCCCACAATGTTCCGCTCCGAAGGTACTTCTTGTTGAAGTAAGGCACATAATGACGCCCGATCCATTGCATCATGCGCGCCAGTCCCGACTGGTCCGACGGCGTCCCCAGAAGATAAACCCGGTTTTTCAGCAAGGCATAGGCATGGATATCGACACCATACTGGCGCGCTGCTTCCCTGAGCCAGTCCAGATAACAACGATAATCTTCTTCATCACCGAACACATCTTGCCTGTTATTGCCCTGTAAATAGATATGATGCGGCATGCCTGGTATCACCAGTCTTGCGCTTCTTGCCATTGTTTCACTCCGACAAATGCAGCTTCCATCACTATGTCCCCAATAGTATCACATGATTTCAAATTTTCTTATTACATTGTCCCCTTTATTTGAAAAACCCTTCCGAAATTATCGCTGCCTCCTGTTGATCACCCTCAAAAACACGTTTTGAAAAAACGCTAACTTGAAAGTGCAACATACGATATTCCATCAAC
This sequence comes from Oxalobacter paeniformigenes, assembly GCF_027158465.1. NCBI lineage: Bacteria > Pseudomonadati > Pseudomonadota > Betaproteobacteria > Burkholderiales > Oxalobacteraceae > Oxalobacter > Oxalobacter paeniformigenes. Next base: position 140,336 of record NZ_JAMKYL010000001.1, on the reverse strand, counting down.
CCGAAAGACAACGTTACAGTCCGTCTTTTCCCTCAGGGAGAAAAACATGTCCAACATGCTTTCCAATTTCAATCCGTTCAATGAAATCAGCAGATTCGAACCTTTGCGCAATCTGGATGAATTTCTCAGCAACTACCGTCTGGCCTCGCCATGGAACAACTGGGAAACCGAACCGCGCATCAAAATCGACGTATCCGAAACAGATGAAGCCTACTTCATCAAGGCAGATGCGCCAGGTGTAGCCAAGGAAGACATCAAAGTCACTGTGGAAGGAAATTTGGTCACGATCGAATTTGAAATCAAAAAAGAGGCAGAAGAAAAGGTATACGGCAAGCCGATACGCAACGAACGTTATCACGGCATCCAGAGCCGCAGCTTCGCACTGGCACAGGATGTCAACAGCGCCCTGTCAAGCGCAACCTATCATGATGGCGTACTCGAATTGCGACTGCCCAAAAAAACCGGCTCGACACGCACCCAATTGACCATCAACTGAGCACCTCTGAAAATCCGTTCATAAACGTCGCGACTATCGCCATATCCGGTCAGTAACCGGGCAAAAACACCGGGCTATTGCCCGGTGTCATCATTTTGTCACCTCTTTTTGCTATGATAGGACTATAAACAAATCCAACAGTCAGGATATATATCGTGTCCGAAAGCGCATCCATGGTGACCAAACCCGTCCAGAACCTGCCTGTCGGTTCACTGGAACCGAATCTGTATCTCAACCGTGATCTTTCCCTGCTCGAATTCAATCGTCGCGTACTGGCACAGGCCGAAGATGAAAGCCTGCCGCTTCTGGAACGGTTGCGCTACCTGTGTATCGGAAGCAGCAATCTCGATGAATTTTTCGAAATCCGTGTTTCCAGCCTGCATGCCCGGCAAAGCGCTGACAAAACCACGCTGACTCATGCCGGAAACCTGCTGCACCAGATCAGTGTCCGCTGTCATGCGCTGGTGGAACACCAGTACTCCCTTCTGAACCGGAAAATCCTGCCGCAACTGGCAAAAAACGGCATTCACCTGTTAAGCCACAACGATCGCAACGAAGCACAACGTGCATGGGTCAAATCCTATTTCGATAGCCAGATCCGTCCGTTGCTGACACCGATCGTCCTCGATCCGGCACATCCGTTTCCGCAAGTCGCCAACAAAAGTCTCAATTTCATCATTTCACTGGCAGGAAAAGACGCTTTTGGGCGAGGCAGCGCAATCGCCATCGTCAAGGCACCCCGCGTACTTCCACGCGTCATCAAGCTGCCCGACGAACTCTCTGACGACGGTATCACCTTCTGTCTGCTTTCATCGGTCATCCACGCTCATATCTCCGAGCTGTTCCCCGAAAGAAAAGTGATTGCCTACTCACAATTCCGGGTAACACGAGACAGCGATCTTTGGGTTGACGAAGAAGAAGTCAAAAATCTCAGGCAGGCACTGAAAATCAGTTTGCAAAACCGTCACTTCGGCGCTGCGGTCCGACTGGAAGTCGCCAAGAATTGCCCGGACGATCTCGCCGCTTTCCTGCTCAATGAATTCGGTCTGGATGAAGATTACCTTTACCGCGTCAATGGCCCGGTCAATATGGTAAGGCTTTCCGAAATCTTCAATTTCGTCAAAACGCCTTCCCTTTATTTCCGTCCCTATCAGGCTTCGGTCAATCCAGATGCAGAAAATGACGGCAACCTCTTCGATACCCTGAAAAAAAAGGATATCCTGCTGCACCATCCATTCCAGACATTCAAAACCGTCATCGACTTCATCCGCAATGCCGCCGACGATCCTGATGTCGTGGTCATCAAACAGACGATCTATCGCGTCGGCATGACATCCGAACTGATGCAGGCACTGATTTCCGCGGCCAGCAAGGGAAAAGAAGTCATCGTGATCGTCGAGCTGAAAGCGCGTTTCGATGAAGAACAGAATATCGACTGGGCACAACAGCTCGAACAGGCCGGTGCACAAGTCGTCTATGGTGTGATGGGACTGAAAACCCATGCCAAACTTGCGCTGGTCATCCGCCGTGAACAGGGTGCCTACCGCTATTATTGTCATCTCGGCACAGGCAATTATCACCCGACGACGACAAAGCTTTATACCGACTTCGGTTTGTTGACGGCACATCCGCAAATCACCAGCGAAGTCAACGAAGTGTTTTTGCACCTGACCAGCCTGACACGCCCCAAAAAACTGGATTATCTCTGGCTGGCACCCTTTACCCTGCACCGTCATCTGATACGTGCCATTCTCAATGAAATCAGAATCGCCCGACAGGGCAGACCGGCACGAATCGTCGCCAAGATGAATTCCCTCATCGACGAATCCGTCATCCGTGCGCTTTATCTGGCATCCTCGTCGGGGGTGAAAATCGATTTGATCGTCCGGGGTGCCTGTGCATTGCGCCCGGGCGTACCGGGTCTGTCGGAAAACATTCGCGTCCGCTCGATCATCGGCCGTTTTCTCGAACACGAACGGATCTATTACTTCCGCAACGATCTCAAACATGATCTGTATCTTTCCAGTGCGGACTGGATGGCACGCAACCTTTTCCGCCGCATCGAAGTCGCCTACCCTGTACTTGACCCGACACTGAAAAAACGGGTGATCGCCGAAGGACTCAAATATTATTTGAGAGACAATACCAATTCATGGGAACTCTTGCCAAACGGTACCTACCGCCGACGCAAACAACGCAAGAAACAGACGCCCTTCGGCGCACAACAATATCTGGCGGGAATTTACGATGCACAGGTACACAAGGAACTGGTCGGTCCGACGCCATCGGATGTCATCGCAGTCTCTCAGGATGCTTCCCTGTCAGAAACGCCGGATAAAAAAACCGTCATCCCGGACGATTCGCCACTGACAGAGACCATGCCGGACACGATGCAACCACAGCCGGATACCGCTTCCCCTGAAGCGCATACCGACATTCCTGCCGAAACTGCCGACCGCTAGCCCACCCTTCCCGCTCTACGATATCCTGCCGGACGCCTGCGTCCGGCAAACGTGTTTGCGGTACAGTGCTTTTTTGCCGGCATTTTTGAGCACCGGACAATATCGCTTCGCCAAATCTGTATACAATACCGGAAATACCCGTTTGCATCGCACCTTCTCCCGGAGATGAAGCGAAACGTGCGACGACCGTACCAAACATATCGTCAACCCAACCGATCCCATGAAGCTGCCGGCAAAAGAAGCATTGCGGAAAATACGTACCCGATACGTCGGCTATCTGAACTGGCAAGACATTATCGCCGGCCTGTCCATCGCCGGATTGCTGTTGCCGCAGGCGCTGGCCTATTCCAGCATCGGCAATCTGCCGGCACAAGCCGGCATCATCGGCCTGTTCGCGGGACTATTGTGCTATGGTTTGCTGGGTTCCAGCCGTTTCGCGCTGGTTTCTCCGACTTCGTCTTCTGCGGTCGTTCTTGCGGCCACAACCATGACCATGGCGGAAGACAATGCCGGACTGCGTCTGATCCTGGCGTCCGGTCTGGTCATCATGACCGGCATCATTTTCCTGCTGGCAGCAGCCACCCGCATGGGCAACGTCACCGACTTCATCGCCAAACCTGTTCTTCGCGGATTCACGTTCGGACTGGCGATCGTCATCATCATCAAGCAATCCACCTCCGTACTGAACATCAGCGTCCAGAAAGACAACCTTTTTCTTTTCATTCTGGATGTCTTGCGACAATTTCGTTCATGGAACTATGCCTGCCTTGCCGCCACGGTGCTGGCTCTGGTTTTTCTGGCTTTGATGGAATGGCTTCGCCGGATCAGAAATGGCCAGTTCAGGAATATTCCCAGCGGAACCCTTGTCATCATCGCCGGTATCGTCGCCGGAAAAGTGTTCGACTTGCCCTCATACGGCATTCCCGACGTCGGCAGTATCGAACTCAACCTCAACAACCCGATCCTGCCCGATTTGAGCTATCCGGAATGGATGCAACTTTTTGAAATTGGCATCGCGCTGGTCTTTATCCTGTATGCCGAATCATACGGTTCCATCCGCAGTTTCGCGATGAAACATCATGACACCATCTATCCGAACCGTGACCTTTTCGCTCTGGGAATTTCCAACCTCGTCTCCGGCATCTTCCAGGGCATGCCTGTCGGCGCAGGTTATTCAGCCACAGCCGCCAACGAAGCCTACGGTGCGAAAACCCGTCTGGCGGGCCTGTATGCCATGGCCATCACCCTGGTCATCATCCTGACCGTATTGCCTTTCATCGAATGGATTCCCGTCCCTGTACTGGCGGCGATCGTCATTTCCACGATGGCGACGACGTTGTCGCTTTCCAGTTTCAGACTGTATTTCAACTGGAAAATCGACCGCATGCTCATCGTCGCATCCGTTCTGTCCGTCCTGTTGCTGGGGGTCTTGCAGGGACTGATGATCGCCATCGCCATCAGCCTGCTGATGATGTTGCGCCAGAACTCGAAATCGACGGTATCCGTACTGGGACGTCTCGGCCAGAGCCATGACTTCGTCAGCCTGTCGGTTTTCCCGGAAGCGCAACCGGTCGCCGGCATCCTGATCCTGCGTCCGGATCAGAGTATGTTTTTCGCCAATGCCGACCGTATCCTGCTGCAAGCCAGATATATCGTTTCGGCAGACAGCCAGCCTGTCCATACCGTCATTTTAAGTCTGGAACAAACCACGGATCTGGATGCGACCAGTGTCGAGGCGCTGCGTGACTTTTTCGTGGAAATGCGCAAGGAAAACAAGAAACTGATTCTGGCACGCCTGAAAAATCCCGTTCACCGGATATTGCAATCCACTCTCGGACGCCAGTTTCCGGAAGTCTCGCTTTCCCGTCTGAGTGTCGAGCGCGCCGTCCGGCTGGCCCATATCAAGGCCAACCCCCAAAAAAGCGTTTACAGCCTGTTCAAATAAAACGCTTCCTCAGGTCGTACGCACCGTCAGCGCCATACCGACATCTTCCCACCAGTCGCACTCGCGCTCCAGCCAGTACAACAGGGTCGGATACAGATTCAGCCATTCTTTCGGTATGGTCACATCCAGCCGCGACTTGACGCGTACCCTGATTTTTTCGGGTTTGAAACTGACCTTGGCATGTTGGAACATGACCGCCAGCCTCAAGGCCAATACCGCCTTGGTGGCATCTGGCATCGTCATGATGCCGTTCAGTTTTTTCAGATTCCCCTTCTGTCCGAGTACAAAGCGACTCATCTGTCGCTGTTCACGCGAAGTGAAACCTGCCATATCGGCATGCTCGATCAGATAGGCGCCATGTTTGTGATAATTGGTCGGTGAAATGAACATGCCGATTTCATGCAACAGCGCACTCCAGTAAAGGAGCTTCAGAAAACGGTCAGCGTCGGGATCCATTTGCTTGTAGATCGCCAGCGCATAATTGGCGACCCGCAAGGCACGCTGTTCATCGACATGGTAACGCTTGAGCATATTCCGTATCGCTTCCTCACGGCGATCCTTCTGCGTGGACATCAGATAGATGTCCCACATGATTCCCATACGCAAGCCCGCCTCGACCGGTTTGAGTATTTCGATACCGAAATCCTTCATCAGCACGATCAAAATCGTCAGCCCGCCCAGAATCGACGAGGCACGCTCCGACTTGATGCCATCAAGTTTCAGACGGTTCAAATGTCCGGCCTCGATCATTCTCGCCTTGAGCAACTCCAGATTTTCCAGTGTGAAACGACCGTCGCCTATCCGGTTGATCGCCAGAATTTCCGCAGTCGCCCGGATGGTTCCTGACGACCCGTATACCGCCGTCCAGCCGCTGCTGCGGTAATAATCCACGGCGTCCTCGAACTGGCTGCGAGCCGACAATATCGCCGCCTCGAACGATGCCTCGTCAATGATTCCGCCATGAAAAAATGCCAGACTCTGGCGTACCGTACCGACGCTGAACGATTCCACCCGTTCGATATCCTGTCCCAGACCGCAGATCAGTTCCGTCGAACCGCCGCCGATATCGATCACCAGTCTTTTTTCTTCGGGTTTTGCCAGCACATTGGCCACTCCCAGATAAATCAGGCGCCCTTCTTCCTCGCCGGAAATCACCTCGATCGGATATCCGAGAACCTTTTCGGCTTCCTGCAGAAAATCCTGTGCATTGACGGCGATACGAAGCGTATTGGTGGCGACCACCTTGACGTCCGACAGAGGATAAGCCACCAGAATGGCACGAAGCCTTTTGAGTGCATCCAGCCCACGATCCATCGCTTCCCTGGAAAGCACATTATTCTTGTCGAGTCCGGCTGCCAGTCTGTTAGGTTCTCTGGCGCTCTTGACCACACATATCGCACCATTGACATATTCGCCGATATGCAAACGAAAACTGTTGGAACCAAGATCTATCGCAGCAAACATTCACATGCCTTCTCTCAAACCGACCAAATACCCATTCCGACTCTCGAAGCCGGACCGATTATTCCGGAAACATATTACCATCGTATGACATAAAACCAGAACCTGAAATAATGTACCTTGCCGGCGAGTACGAATTCAACCCAATGTCGTATCCAGCACCATCATGAGAGCAAAACCCGCCATCAATCCAACTGTCGCCGGTGTCTGATGTCCGTTGCGATGCGTCTCCGGAATCACCTCATGAGACACGACAAACAGCATGGCGCCTGCCGCGAATCCCAGCCCGATCGGATACGACAACGCCAGACCGCTGGACAAACCGATCCCCAACAGCGAGCCCAGCGGCTCGAACAGCCCGGACGCACCGGCAATCAGAACGGCCTTCAAACGGCTGACACCTGCACTTCGCAACGCCAGCGCGACGGCAAGCCCTTCCGGAATATCCTGCAACACGATGGCGATCGTCAACGGCAAGCCGATCGCCAGATCGGCATGCGAGAATCCGACACCGATCGCCATGCCTTCCGGCAAATTGTGCAGTGAAATCGCGAACACAAACAACCAAACCTTGTTGAAACGGTCATTGCCAGGGCCGAACGATCCGATCGTTTCATGCTCATGCGGCGTGAATTTGTCCAGACTCAGCATCAACACAACGCCCAGCGCCATGCCCAGAACGACAATACCGGCGCCGTAAACCTTGTTCCCCGTCATGGATGCCCCGGCGTCAAGTCCCGGCAAAATCAGCGAAAACGCACTGGCCGACATCATCATGCCGGCTGCAAAACCCAACATGGTATCCTCGACATAGGCAGGCAACCGTTTCAGCACCAGTGCCGGGACGGCGCCCAGTGCAGTCCCGGCGAACCCCGCCAAACCACCTGCAACCGCATATTGCATCGCCAGTCCGACACCGTCGGATACGAGATGAAACAGGCTCTGGATGAACAGTACCAGTATGGTCAACAAAGAGAGCAAAAGAAAAGCGGCATAGAACCAGTGCTTGCCTGAATAACGCATACAGGCCAGCCACCAGCTACCGGCCCGGTTCTTGTCCTGCGGTTTCATTTGTCCCTGTTCCATATGTTGTCCAAAATCCATTCGCCAGTCGCATGCCAGACATTATCGTCAGCATGGTTCAACCCCCACAACGCGGTATCCGAAAATACCGGCATGCAAAAACGGCATCTTGCCTTCCGCCATCACCGATCGAGTATATCCCAGTTACCAAATCCCCGTACGATACGACCGACCTTGCCGTCATGTTCCGACATTTATTCAGAAAACGTATAAATCGAAAACAAAAAAAGTATTTTTGTTCATACCCGTGCTTGGGTATATTGCCAGACGAAAAGCCAGCCTGTACGCTTGTCGCCCTTTCGCTACTGGCCAGTTACTGTTACACCGCATACACCATGTTTTCGATCATCTGGTTTCCCGCCATCATCAGTATCAGCGCAGGATATTTTTTCATGAGTGTCGCGCCGCTCAGCACGCAATTCATGTCCCTGTTCGGTATCGGTTATGCCGGCCTTTCCCTCTTTTTGAGCGGCCTGCTCTGGTCACACAGCTTGGTCCAGCTTCCGGCCGGCCTGATTCTCGACAAAATCGGCGTATACCGTGGCTTTCTGATCGCCATCGCCATCGCTGTCGTCGCCAATTGCCTGCCATTTGTCGCCCCAGACAACCCGATGCTCGCGACCGGATTGCGTTTCATGGCCGGATTGAGTTCCGGCACCCTGTTTCTGGCAGGCGTCAAGGTGACCGGCATGCTGGCCCCTCCCGAAAAAGTCGCACAGGCACAAGGCATACAAGGCGCCGCTTTCTGTCTGGGCACCATGCTGCCCTTCGTCACACTGCCCTATCTCGGCGATCAGGCATGGCGTTTCTCTTATCTCATCCCGGCTGCACTGGCTGTAACCGTTACCGTTTTGTCACTGTTCCTGCCGGCCCATATCCGTAAAAACGCCAGCACATCATCCGGTTCGCTGGGCAACCTGCTTCAGGCACTCCGTACCGTTTCTACCTCCGTTCCGATCTGGGCGCTTGGCATGTTCCACGGTTTGTCTTACGGCACATTGAACAATCTCGGCCAATGGCTCCCGTCCATTCTGGCAGATATGGATGAAACCAGCACAGCCATGACATGGAGTCTGGCTACCGGTTTCGTTCTGCTAGCCGGCACACTGGGCCGTGCCTACGGCAGCACATTATTGCGCTGGTTTTCACGCAGCTGGATCACCAACACCGCCGTTTTGGCAATCGGCATTCTCTATATCGTACTGGGATTGACCGGTCATCCAGGCATCGGGCTGGCAGTCGGCATATTGCTCGCCATTCTCGGCGGTTCCAATTACGGCTCCATCTTCAGCCTGACAGGCAGTGTCATGTCGCCGGTTTATCTGGCTACCGCCGCCGGATTCATGAACATGATCGCCAATATCGCCAACGTCATGCTGACCCTGGTACTGGGTACCGTCAGAGAATACACCGGCAGCTTCAGTATGGCACTGTGCGCCACAGGTATTTTTGCCCTGGTGGTCTGGCTGGCCGGAAAACGGATCATTACCGGCTTGCAGAAAAAATGAACTGTCCCCGGGACAGGGCAACCGATCCATCCAGCTAGCGCACTCCGGGATGACGGAAAAAACTGACGGCAACAGTCACGCATAGCGCCATCATGAACGAACAAAACACGGTCAATGCACAGTCCATACCCCAACGGTCGGCCATCCAGCCCATCAAAAGCAAGGGCAGCATACTGCCGATATACCCGATCATCAGATAAGTCGAAATCATGCCGGAACGGTTATGCGTATCGGCCAGCCGGTTGACCATCGTGATACCCGCCAGGGTCGACATACCATGTCCGGTCGCAGTGACCAGCACACTCAGTATGAATACCGGTACAGAATGCAACCACATATCGGAAAGCAACAGCGCCAGCCCGGACGCCAGAAGCAGCAAGCCGGCAAAACCGCTCCACCGTGTCGGCAGTCGGCCGGCAAACAATTGCACACCGGCGGACAGAAACAGGATCATGGCGATCGACGTCCCGCTTACGAACGGGCCATGCCAGGGCAACATGTCACGCAGGAAAACCGGCACCATCGACGCATACAAACCGAATATGCCGAATGCGATAAAGGCACACAAACTCGACAAAAAGAAAACCAGTGAGCGCGGCCGGTCCGCCCATACCAGTTTCGGAAGAAAATCGCGAAAATCCGGTCTTCCTTTCCGACCATCTTCGATATCGAGACGGCCCAGTGCAACGACGGCAAACAGCCCGAGCAACAAGGTCGGTATATAAGTCGTCCTCAGTGGGGAAGGCAGCCACTGCCCCATGATACCGCCGACCAGCGGCCCCAGCCCGAAGCCGAAAGCGATCAACAGACTGGTGATCGTCGCGGCACGCTGGAGGTTCCCGTTTTTCACCGAAAGCTGAACCAGACCGACAGAAGCACTCGTCGTCAACATACTCGACGCGATTCCGACCATAAAACGCCCGCCATCGAGTATCAGGACATTACTGGCCAGCATGCTTGCCAGCGTCCCGATCCCCATGAGCATCAGTCCTTTTTTCATGACCGACAAAAAACCCATCTTGTCCGGCAAACGCCCCAGACACATCAATCCGAAAAAAGCACCTCCCATATACGCCGTGTAAACCAGCGTAACATCACTGTTGGACAGTTGCCACCCCTGCTTGTACAACGCATACAATGGACTGATAAGTGCCGTTCCCATCACGCCGACGCACATCGAGAAACAGACCCATGCGAAAGGGGTTATCCTGATTTTCATACCCATAACTGTAGTGAAAAAGCGGCTTACCGGCCGATACCGCACATTCCAGACAGACAACAAAAAGGCCGGCTCGGGAACCCGAAGCCGGCTCATTGCGTTTTCACTTCGTTTTCAGAACGGAATATCGTCATCCATGTCTGACAATCCCGGCGCACGGCTTGCGGGCTGGCGGGCGGCATTACCCTGGGTCTGACGAGCGGCGGGCTGGTAACCACGATCTTCCGGCGGATCACCGGCACCCTGACGGCTGCCCAGCATCTGCATGGTATCCCCGATAATTTCGGTAGCATAACGTTCGATTCCTTCGCGGTCAGTATATTTGCGTGTCCGGATACGCCCTTCGACATAAACCTGCGATCCCTTCTTCAGATACTGGCCGGCGATTTCGGCAAGTTTGCCGAAAAAGGAAATGCGGTGCCATTCGGTCTGTTCCTTCATGTCACCGGTCGCCTTGTCGCGCCAGCGATCAGTCGTGGCAACAGCAATACTGGTAACCTGTTCGCCGCTCGGCATATATCGGTTTTCCGGATCGCGGCCGAGATTGCCGACGATAATGACCTTGTTGATCGATGCCATGACTCTCTCCTGATGGGAATGAATGGTGATAATGTAAACAAAACTGCATTATATGACACAGTCGGCGACCAGACGCAAAAATCCTCGACATTCCTGCCATTGCGCACAAGATACCGGCACTCTGTGAAAGACTGTCAAATACGTTATGATAATGGATTAACCTGTATGCATTCACAGTCTGCCATTCATTAACGGGACTGCTTTTTCAATGTCGGAAAATCAAGAAAAAATCGTTATCCGCGGCGCAAGAACACACAATCTGAAAAATATCGCAATTGACCTGCCGCGCAATAAACTGATCGTCATTACCGGCCTCTCTGGGTCCGGAAAATCATCGCTGGCTTTCGATACCCTGTATGCTGAAGGCCAGCGGCGTTATGTCGAATCACTCTCTGCCTATGCACGCCAGTTTCTCCAACTGATGGAAAAACCGGATGTAGACCTGATCGAGGGTCTGTCCCCGGCTATCGCCATCGATCAGAAAGCCACTTCGCATAATCCGCGATCGACCATCGGCACCGTCACCGAAATCTACGACTATCTGCGGCTGCTGTTCGCCCGCGTCGGCACGCCGCATTGTCCGCAGCATCCGGAAAACCCGCTGACCGCCCAGTCCGTATCCCAGATGGTCGATACGGTTCTGGCCATGCCTGAAGGCACGCGACTGATGATTCTGGCACCGGTCGTCGCAAACCGCAAAGGTGAACACGCCGATCTGTTCGAACAGATGCAGGCACAGGGTTTCATCCGTTTCCGCGTCAAAAGCGGTACCCGCCCGGCAACCGTCGTCGATGTGGATGAATTGCCCGCACTGAAAAAAAACGAAAAACACACCATCGACGTCGTAGTCGACCGCGTCAGAATCAACCCGGACATCAAGCAACGTCTGGCGGAAAGTTTCGAGACAGCATTGCGCATAGCAGAAGGTCGTGCGCTGGCCGTCAATATGGACACCGGCGAAGAACAGGTTTTTTCCAACCAGTTCGCCTGTCCTGAATGCGGCTACTCGCTGCACGAACTGGAACCGAGACTGTTTTCGTTCAACAATCCGATGGGGGCATGTCCTGAATGCGACGGTCTTGGACACATCGAATTTTTCGACCCGGCACGTGTCGTCCTCTTTCCAGGCCTGTCGCTGGCGGCAGGCGCAGTCAAGGGCTGGGACCGGCGCAATCCGTTTTATTTCCAGATGTTGCAAAACCTGGCGGATCACTACCATTTCGATATCAATACGCCTTACGAAGAACTGCCGGAAAATATCCGTCATATCGTACTGTACGGTTCCGGAAAAGAAAAAATACCATTCACTTATCTGAACAGCCACGGCCGTCCGTGGATACGCGAACACAGCTTTGAAGGCATTCTGAACAATCTGGAACGCCGCTATCGCGAAACCGATTCCATGGCAGTTCGTGAAGACCTTGCCAAACTCATCAACGAACGTGCCTGCCCCGCATGTCATGGCGCACGTCTCAGGACCGAAGCACGCTTCGTCATGGTTGGCGAAGGCGAGCAAAAACATGCCATTCACGAACTGACCCGCCTGCCGTTGGACGAAGCACTGACCTATTTCGAAAATCTGTCGCTGACCGGCGCAAAAAAAGACATCGCCAAACGCATCATCAACGAAATCGTCTCGCGTTTGCATTTCCTGAACAATGTCGGTCTGGACTATCTGTCGCTGGACCGCAGCGCGGAAACGCTCTCCGGCGGCGAATCCCAGCGTATCCGTCTTGCCTCGCAGATCGGCAGCGGGTTGACCGGCGTCATGTATGTGCTGGACGAACCGTCTATCGGATTGCACCAGCGCGACAACGACCGGTTGATCGCCACACTCAAGCACTTGCGCGACATCGGCAATACCGTCATCGTCGTGGAACACGATGAAGACGCCATCCGGACGGCGGATTTCATCGTCGATATGGGACCAGGCGCCGGGGTACATGGCGGCAACGTCGTGGCCAGTGGTTCACCTGAGGAAATCCTGCAATCCGGACAATCGCTGACCGCAAAATATCTCAACGGGACACTGTCCATCGATGTACCGTCGAAACGGGTCAAACCCGACAAGGAACGGCAACTGGTCATCCGCGGCGCTTCCGGCAACAATCTGAAAAACGTCACGCTGGAACTCCCTGTCGGCCTGCTGACCTGCGTGACCGGCGTTTCGGGATCGGGAAAATCGACCCTTATCAACGACACACTCTATGCAGCCGTCTCACACCATCTGTACGGTTCGCAAACCGAGCCCGCACCTTACGAAGCGATCGAGGGACTGGAACATTTCGACAAGGTCATTTCCGTCAATCAGGCACCGATCGGCCGGACACCGCGTTCGAATCCGGCGACTTACACCGGTCTTTTCACTCCGATCCGGGAACTGTTCGCCGGTGTTCCTCAAGCCCGCGAGAGAGGCTATACCGCCGGACGTTTCTCTTTCAACGTCAAGGGAGGCCGCTGCGAATCCTGTCAGGGCGACGGTGTCATCAAGGTGGAAATGCATTTCCTGCCGGACATGTACGTCCCCTGCGACGTCTGCCACGGCAAACGCTACAATCGCGAAACGCTGGAAATCGCTTACAAGGACAAGAATATTTCCGACGTGCTGAACATGACCGTCGAGGAAGCGTTCGAATTCTTCCGGCCGGTTCCCGCCATCGCGAGACGGCTGCAAACCCTGCTCGACGTCGGGCTGGGATATATCCGTCTGGGACAGAGCGCCACCACACTCTCTGGCGGCGAAGCACAGCGCGTCAAACTCTCACTGGAACTGTCGAAACGGGATACGGGACGTACCCTCTATATTCTGGACGAACCGACGACCGGCCTGCATTTCCAGGATATCGACATGCTGCTGAAAGTCATTCACCGTCTGCGCGACCAGGGCAATACCGTCGTCGTCATCGAACACAATCTCGATGTCATCAAGACCGCCGACTGGATAGTCGATCTGGGGCCGGAAGGCGGCGCGGGCGGCGGCAGAATCATCGCTACCGGAACACCGGAAGAAATCGCACGCAAATCCGCCAGCATAACCGGACGCTATTTGAAAGGCATGCTCAAACCGCGCAAAAAACCATAAGTCACATACCCTGCATGACCGGCACACCGAAAAAAGGCCGGTCATGCACATCATTTCAGCAATAAATCCTCGACGATCGCGATACCTTCGGATGTCCCTCGCAATACCAGCACATCGTTTTCACAAAACACCAGATCGTCTTTTACGGTCAGTTTCTCCGTACCTCGCCGGATAGCGGTAATCTCGACATGGTTTGCTGGCAAATCCAGCTCGCCGACGGTCTTGCCGATCGCCGATGCTCCGGCAGGCAAACGCAAGGCATGCAGGCGCCAGTATGATTCGGTATCCGTCGGCACGGCATCGGTTTCACCGTGGAAATATTCCCTCAGTCTGGCATAACGCGACGCTCTGGCGGCCTGTGCGCGTTTGACGATACGTTTTGTCGGAATACCGTATACCATGAAAGCGTGTGATGTCAGTACCAGACTGCTTTCGATGACTTCCGGAACCACTTCATCGGCCCCGGCTGCCTTGAGCTTGTCGAAATCGGAATCATCGTAACTGCGCACGATCACCGGCAAATTCGGCGCCAACTCCTTGGCGTAATAAAGCACCCGCAAAGCCGCATGGATATTGGCGAACGTGATGATCAGGGAAGAGGCCCGGTGAATACCGGCCGCAACCAGACTTTCCCTGCGCGTCGCGTCGGCATAGGACACATTGGCACCGGCAGCCTCCGCTTTCCTGACTCTCTCCAGATCCAGATCGAGTGCGCGATAAGGCACCTGCTCTTCCTCGAGCAAGGTCGCGATATTCTGTCCGGTTCTGCCGAAACCGGCGAGAATGACATGCCGCTGCAATGCCATCGAACTACTGGCGATTTTCGTGAGTTCCAGCGATTGCTGTATCCATTCATTGGCCGAAAAACGCATGACGATCTTGTCGGCATTGAGAATGATGAACGGAGCCGCCAGCATCGACAACACCATGGATGCCATCGTAACCTGCACGACCCATGGTTCCACCATTTGCAGTCCGGATATCTGGTTGACCAGAACGAAACTGAATTCACCCGCCTGAGCCAGTGCCAACCCGGTTTTGAGACTGACCCCGCGCGACGCGCCGAACAGGCGCGTCAGCCATGCAGCCAGCGCAAACTTGTACAAGAACGCGGAAACGATAATGAGCAGGACAAACCACCAGTAGTGGAGTACCAGACTCATATCGAGCATCATGCCGATCGTGATGAAGAAAAGGCCAAGCAATACGTCACGGAACGACTTGATATCGACATCCACCTCGTTTTTGTAACGCGTCTCGGAAATCAGCATACCGGCGATGAAAGCGCCGAGTTCCATGGAAAGGCCTGCCTGTTCCGTGATCCATGCCGCACCCAGCGTCATCAGAAGCAGGTTCAGCATGAACAATTCCTGAGAATTGCGCCTTGCCACGATCTCGAGCCACTTGTTCATGAACTTTTTGCCGACAAACAGCAAAAGCACCAGCACCACCGCAGTCTTGCCCAGCGCCATACCGATGATCAGCAAAATATCGCCGGTTCCATGCGCCAGCGTCGGCACGATGATGAGCAGCAACACGACCGCCAGATCCTGAAACAGGAGAATGCCGATGACACGGCGCCCGTAATCCGTTTCAAGTTCCATGCGTTCCGCGAGCATCTTCGATACGATCGCCGTCGAAGACATCGCCCATGCGCCCCCCAGAGCCAGTGCCGCCTGCCATGTCGTCGTTCCCAGCTGCGGCAAAACGAAAACGATGGCAAACGTTAAAATGATGGAACCCACCATCGAAATCGATACCTGAGCCAGTCCCAGCCCGAAAACGATTTTGCGCATGGCCAGCAACTGTGACAGGGAAAATTCCAGCCCGACGGTAAACATCAGGAAAACCACCCCGAATTCGGCCAGCCCTTCAAGAGATTGCGTATCGCTGACCAGCCCTGTCGAATGCGGACCAATTGCGACACCGACGGCAAGATACCCCAGAATCGAAGGCAGCTGAAGATAGCGGAAAATGACCACGCCGATCACGGCGGCGCCCAGCATCAGCAAAACAAATTCTAGGGATGATTGCATGAAATGGAATAACTGCGCTTTATTTAACAGACAAAAACGACCGTCCGCTTTTATGCGGAACGCACTTTTACATCATACGTTCCCATGGACATACCCGTTTATGCAGATGCTATTGTATCCAAATTCGTCTTTGCCCGATGTTCCCCATTTGTGACGAAGTGTTACATCCGCGCCACCGGCAAACATCGGTAAAATACCCCATACGACAGACATGCCTGAATTTCCGGCATATCATTTTGCCGTACAAGCAGGATTCATGCCCGGATAATTCGTTTATACTTTCATCATGAACAAAGAAGTCACCCAAAACAAACCGTCCATCGATACGGATCGCCTGCTCAAACTCGCAGACGATACACTTCAGATCGAGGCACACGCACTGGAAACCCTCAGAAAACGTTTTCTCCAGGAAGATGCCGGGCATTTCGTCCAGTCCGTCTCGCTGCTCCTTAACTGCAAGGGACGCGTGGTCGTCTCCGGCATCGGCAAATCCGGCCATATTGGCCGCAAAATCGCGGCAACACTGGCTTCGACCGGGACTCCTGCCATGTTCGTCCATCCCGCAGAAGCTGCACATGGTGATCTGGGCATGATCACCCATGACGATGTATTCATTGCGATTTCCTATTCCGGAGAGGCCGGCGAACTGATGGCGATCGCACCGATCATCAAGCGAATGGGTACCCGGCTCATCGCCATGACAGGAAACCCGGCATCCGGCCTTGCGAAACTGGCCGATGTACACCTGAATGTCCACGTCGAAAAGGAAGCCTGCCCGCTGAATCTGGCACCGACGGCCAGCACAACCACCACACTGGCACTGGGCGATGCCATCGCCGTCGCGTTGCTCGATGCTCGCGGATTCCGCGAAGACGATTTTGCCCGCTCGCATCCGGGCGGTGCACTGGGACGTCGGCTGCTGACCATGGTATCGGACATCATGCGCAAGGGCGACGACATCCCTGTCGTGACGGCAGACACTCTCCTGCGCGATGCACTGTTCGAAATCACCAAAAAAGGCATCGCCATGACTTCCGTCGTCGATCATGAAGGACATGCCATCGGGGTATTCACAGACGGCGATTTGCGGCGCCTCATCGAAAAACGTCAGGATTTTTCCGATATCGTCATCCGTGACGTCATGTCGAAAAATCCGCGTACGATCGCAGCGGACAAACTGGCTGCCGAAGCGGTCAGCATCATGGAAAAATTCCGCATCAACCAGCTTCTGGTCACCGACGATAACGGCAAGCTCATCGGTGCATTGCATATTCACGACCTGACTGTGGCGAAGGTGATCTGATGAATGCCCACCTGCTTGAAAAACTGTCGCATATCCGGCTGATGATTTTCGATGTGGACGGCGTACTGACCGACGGGAAAATGCATTACGGCGAAAACGGAGAATTGTTCAAAAGTTTCAATGTACTGGACGGACACGGCATCAAGCTGCTGAAAAGAGCCGATGTCGCAACCGCCATCATCAGTGCGCGCAATTCCCCCATCGTCAACCGCCGTGCCGCCGATCTGGAAATCGATCATGTCATCCAGGGAGCGGGCCAGAAACAGAAAGCCTTTGCGCAGCTTCTGGAGAAGACCGGTCTGACGGCTGACCTGTGCGCTTTCGTCGGCGACGATATCATCGACCTGCCCGTTCTGACCCGTGTCGGCGTCTCTTTCGGCGTTCCGAACGGTCATGCCGAGGTACTCTCGCGTGTCGATTACGTCACACATCATGAAGGCGGCAATGGTGCCGTCCGCGAAATCTGCGACATGATTTTGCACGCCAAAGGTTGTTATACCGCTGTTGTGGAGAGCTTTCTCAAATGATTCAGGGTCCGAAATCGGTAGTGCGTGTACGGCTTGCCATCATCTTCACCGTCGTCCTGATACTGGCATTGTGCAGTCTGTGGGTCAACATGGTCATCAGAAAGAGTGCATCCGACTCCGACGCGCTGGTACAGCGTACCGAACCGGATTACATCGTGGAAAACTTCCGTTACTACCGTATCAATCCGGACGGATCGCCACAATACGAGGCGATCGGCACCAAACTGACACATTTTCCGGTCGAGGACTCCTATCTGATCGACAATCCTGTCATCTACTCGTTAAGCGACCATAACCAGCTGCAGACGATCCGTTCCGATACTGCCTATGTGGAAGATTTCAATACCAAAATCCATATGCATGACAATGTCGTCATGGATCGTGAGCCATCCGCACGCAAAGGCCCCGTGCGCCTGACTTCAGAATATGTCCTGATCTATCCGGATGACGAGATCATGACCAGCGACCGTGAAGTGACCATATCCGACGCGCATTCCGTCATGACCGGCGTCGGCATGCAGGCCAACAATGCCACCAGCGAACTGCAAATATTCAACCGCGCCAGAATCACTTACAATCCCCCCGGCACATCCAAACACTAACCGACCGAAAACGACATGAAAAAGATCATTTACCATTTTGTGGCTGTCCTGTGCTGTGCCGGTCTTCCGCTTCTGGCATCGGCTGAAAAAGCGGACGCGAACAAACCGACCGACATCGAAGCGGACCAGATGCATTCCGATGACGTCAAACAGGTCACGACATTCACCGGCAATGTCGTCGTCACGAAAGGCACCCTGCTTATCAAGGCCGGCAAGGCCGTCATCGTCGAAGATCCGGAAGGCTATCAGTACATCACCCTTTATGCCGCTCCCGACAGGCTGGCATCCCTCAGGCAAAAACAGGACGGCGGTCCGAATATATGGATGGAGGGATACGGCAAGAAAATCGAATACGACAACAAGGATGAAATCATCAAGTTTTTCACACAGGCCAGAGTGAGACGCCTGCAAGGCAATCAGGTCACCGATGACGTATCGGGTGAATACATCTCCTATAACGCACGTACCGAATATTACAGTGTTTACAACACCAGTGAAGGGGTATCGAAACCAGGTGCAGGACGTGTCAAGGCCGTTATCCAACCTCGTGAAAAGAAGGCCACGAAATGAGCAACAGCAAACTGATCGTTCGCCATCTGCAAAAAACCTATGGCAAAAGGACTGTCGTTTCCAATGTCTCGCTTGACGTATCGAGCGGTGAAGTCGTCGGTCTGCTTGGGCCAAACGGTGCAGGCAAAACCACATCGTTTTACATGATCGTGGGACTGGTACCCGCCGATGATGGCGTGATCGAACTGGACGGTGTCGATCTCACACGATTGCCCATACACAAGCGTGCATCCATGGGGCTGTCCTATCTGCCTCAGGAAGCATCCGTTTTCCGCAAACTCAATGTCGAGGACAACATACGCGCTGTGCTTGAATTGCAGAAAAAAGACGGAAAACCCTTGCCGAAAGATGAAGTCGAGCAAAAGCTGGACAGTCTGCTGGCAGAACTGCAAATCGAAAAATTGCGAACCAACTCCGCCCTTTCCCTCTCTGGTGGCGAACGTCGCCGTGTCGAAATCGCACGTGCGCTTGCCACCGATCCACGCTTCATCCTGCTTGACGAACCGTTTGCAGGTATCGACCCGATTGCCGTTATCGAAATCCAGAGGATCGTCCGTTTCCTGAAAGATCGCGGCATCGGCGTATTGATTACCGACCATAATGTCCGTGAAACGCTGGGCATTTGCGACCACGCTTACATCATCAATCAGGGCACCGTACTGGCAAGCGGCCATCCGGACGAAATCATCGAAAACGAATCCGTCAGACGCGTTTATCTTGGTGAACACTTCCGTATGTAAGAAGCGGCAAGGTTATGAAACAGAAACTGCAAACACGTCTTGCGCAGCATTTCGCGCTGACTCCGCAACTCCAGCAGTCGATCAAGCTCTTGCAATTGTCCAGCCTTGAACTGAACGAGGAAATCGAACGCGCGCTGCTGGACAATCCACTGCTGGAAAGACTGGACGACCCGCTGGCCAATACGACCCGTTTTCAGGCCGACGGTTCCATCATCCGGCCAGTCGCCCCGCCGGGCCCCGATGCAGCCGGCATCGGATCATCGCCTGCCCAATCGACCGAACATCATGACGAACCGAATGCCTTCGACAACCTTTCAGGCGCCGCCGAAACCGAACATCTGATATGGGATTCCGCAAAGCAGTCCGACCGCCATCCCGATGACGAACGCTTCCAGCCACAACTCGAGGCACCGCCCGAATCACTCAAGGAACACCTGTTGTCCCAGATGCGTCTGACTGTCCGCGACCAGCGGCAACGCGCACTGGTCGAACTGATGATAGACGCACTCGATACCAACGGCTATCTTCAGGAAACATTGGGTGAAATGCTGGAATGGCTTCCGCCCGAACTGAATATCGATTATGCCGAACTGGAAGATGCACTTGCCTGCATCCAGAATTTCGATCCCCCCGGTGTCGGCTCACGAAACAGTGCCGAATGTCTTGCCATCCAGATCCGCCTGATGCAAAACATCCCGTATATCGTCAGGAAACGGGCGCTGAACATCGTGGAAAATCACCTGAAACTGTTCGCGCAGCGTGATTTCAACCGTCTGAAAAAGGCCCTGTCGTGCGACGATGAGGATTTGCTCGAGGCACAGGCTGTCATACAGCGTTGCAATCCCCACCCGGGTGCCGCTTTCGCCAATGATGCGGCAGACATGATCGTGCCTGAAATCATCGCCGTCAAAAAAGACGGCGTCTGGCATGCCGAACTCAATATGGATGCCGTTCCAAAAATCCGCATCAACCAGATGTATGGCGATATCCTGAAAACCACATCGAACAAAACCAGCCTGAACACCCGTTTTCAGGAAGCCAAGTGGTTGATCCGGAACATAAACCAGCGGTTCGATACCATTCTCAAGGTATCTGAAGCCATTATCGAGCGACAGCAGAATTTCTTCTCTTTGGGCCCGAGTGCCATGCGCCCTCTTGTTTTGCGTGAAATAGCTGATACACTAGGACTGCACGAGAGCACAATTTCCCGTGTGACAACCCAGAAATTCATGCTGACACCGCTTGGTATTTTTGAGTTGAAATATTTTTTCGGCAGTCACATCGCCACAGAAGGAGGAGGAGAAGCATCTTCAACCGCGATTCGCGAAAAAATCAGACAGCTGATCGCACAGGAAGACAGCAAAAAACCGTATTCCGATAACAAAATCGCTCAGTTGCTGGAAAAGGAAGGTCTGGTCATCGCGCGACGGACAATCGCAAAATACCGTGACATACTGAAAATTCCGCCAGCCAGCCTGCGCAAAACATTGTAGTAACAAGTGTCGCAGACACTTGAAAATTTGGGTGACATCATCAAGGAGAAATGTATGAACCTTACGATCAGTGGACATCATCTCGAGATCACGCCTGCGATCCGCAGCCATGTAGAAAGCAAACTTGACCGAATGAAACGGAATTTTGATGGCGTCATCGATATTTCAGTTTTATTGGCTGTTGACAACGTTTCCGACAAGGAAAAAAGCCAACGTGCCGAAATCAAACTGAACCTTTCCGGCAAAACCCTGCATGCAGAAAGTGTTGCGCAGGATCTGTATGCCGCCATCGACATTCTGATGGACAAGCTTGACCGCCAGCTGGTCAAGGCAAAGACAAAATCCAAGGAACATTCCCGCGAATCCGTCAAGAACATGCCTTTGGATGATTCCGCATCATAAAAGGCGATCTGACTGGCAAAAAGGCGCTTTTAGCGCCTTTTTTATTGACTTCATGCCCGACATCCATCGCACCGTACGCCTCTTTCTTGTCTCGCCTGACGCCATGCCCATCGGTCACACCGATTCCATACCGGCCGTTGTATGAAACCGTTTCCGCCATACGGCCTCGCTTTCTGCATCACGCCCACAGGCGGCACACATGCCTTTCACGCAGAAATTCGGTAAGATAGCCACAAACCCGTTTCTGACAGGAAATACCATGTTGTCCAAAACCGTTCTGTCCGTTATGGCCGCCCTGATGTTTTTCGGGCTGTCCATTTCCAGCGCATCCGCCGATAACGTACAGGCACTGCTCCAGCGCGCCCGACAGGGCGACATAAAAGTCCAGTTCTATCTGGGAGACGTCTATGCCAACGGCATCGGCGTCAAGCGCAACCCGGTACAGGCAGCCTACTGGTATCGGCAGGCTGCCGAAAAAGGCAATCCGGGAGCGCAATACAATCTCGGCCTGCTCTATGCCAAAGGAGAAGGTGTACCGCAAAGCGACGAACTGGCGGTTTACTGGTGGAGAAAGGCGGCAGAACAGAATCTGGCCAACGCACAGAGCAACCTCGGAACCGCATACTATACCGGCAAAGGCATCCGGCAAGACAACCAGTTGGCCATACACTGGTGGAAGAAAGCGGCAGAACAGGGTTATGCTGAAGCACAATACAATCTCGGAACCGCCTATCATGCCGGCAAGGGCGTCCTGCAAAACAGTCAGACCGCTCTTGAATGGTACAGAAAAGCCGCCCGGCAAGGTAACGCACACGCCCAGTACAGTCTGGGCTTCGCCTATTACAGCGGCAACGGCGTCTCACGCAACCTCCGTCAGGCCGTACTCTGGTTCCGTGAAGCGGCATTACAGGGATTGCCTGAAGCGTTGATGGCACTCGGAACGGCTTACACCTACGGACAAGGCGTCCCGCAGAACCCTATCGCAGCCTACGCCTTGTTCAGTCAGGCTGCCGCTCGCGGTCTGGATACGCAAAATGCCCTGAATACGCTTTCCGGCGCCATGACACCCGAGCAAATCAGCCAGGCCAAAGCGCTCGGCATTGAAGACATCCTGAAATAACCGCGTAACGGTGAACAAAAAAGGGATACGGTTTTTTGCCGTATCCCTTTTGTATTCTTTGGTCGGGGCGAGAAGATTCGAACTTCCGACCCCTTGCACCCCATGCAAGTGCGCTACCAGGCTGCGCTACGCCCCGAACAGTCTTTCATTATAGCAGTCCTGACACTGATTTGGCATGTTTGACGCACAATTTTGTATGCGGTTTTGACATCATCAGGATGCTTCCATGAATTTCAGCGGTTTTGAAACCCGGAAAAAACCGGATACTTCACCGGAATAGACCTCTCCGTTCTGGATGGTCAGCTTTTTGACAGGTGCCGTCTCGCTGAAATCTAGCTTGTCGAAGGCAACCCAGAAAGTATTGGGACGTGTCGCTGAATCGAAATAGTAAATCCTGTTTTTCTGGTCGGATACCGTCCGCCATATCGTCGAGGCGATATTGGGTTTGTCGGGCGTGCTGATACCGAGCGGCACACTGACCGCGCGCGCAACGCTCATGACCTCTGCAATGGCCTGATAATCGTACCGTTGTCCCGGAACGCCGCGCATATATTCCGGTGCCGGTTTCTTGGGAATGGCGTCCAGAAAGAACGATGCACGCGCGAATCTGTCTGCCGACCGGATCGTCCCCGGCAAGAACGCCGTTCCACCGACCGATTCCCAGTAGGCGTTGATCGCGAGCTGCTGGCTGTATACCGGCGAATTGGTCATGACCTTGTCGTTTCGGCCATGATGGATGACCAGTTTGCCATCGATATACTCCAGAATCGCAGAATCACCCGTCGCATCCGAAATCGACAGATGCAATCTCGGCTGCGCCCCTCCGGCAACGCCACGTGAGGGCACCAGACGCAACGGTTCGGCACGCTGCGCACGAACCGCCTCATCCACCGTGGCATACTGGTCCAGAAAATATTGCAACCACAAACTCAACGAGAGAATTTTTTCGCCAGATACCGGTTGTCCGTAATCCGACTCCGCGAGAAACAGCAAATTGGCAACAAACCCTTTTTCATTCATTCCATCGGTACTGCCGGCCTCGTATCCTGAAACGACCACGCTGCCATAGCGCGAACGCCATTGAATCGAGGAAGGTCCCGCCAGCCCGTTTCGTTGTATTCCGCGCGGAAACACCCAGAGATTGGACATCATGTCCTCATTCCAGTCCATATTGCGTCCTGTCGCGACCATATTTTGTTCGCCAACATACAATATCCTGGTACAGGCAACAGTCTCCGGCGCCACCGTCATGGCACTCCCCATCGCCAGCCAACAACATACTTGCGCCAGCTTTTTCATTCCTGTTTTCATGTTTTTCCTTTCATATCCGCTATTCCACGCTCCCGTACACCACTCCCGCCACACCGGCAAACGCCTCTTCATCCATACTGAACGAATGTCGTTTCATGTTTTTTACCGACGTCAAGAAAAGACATGAATTCCTGCAAACGGAGCATTTCCTGCCTGCTACAATATGACTACGCCGCAAACGACATCCATCGTACCGCAAACGAAACGACTTTTCCCGCATCGACGAATGGTACGGGATGGCGACGGCTATTTTGACCATTGAAAGGCGATCCCCATGAAACGACTCTTGTTCATCCTGCTGTTTGCAGCCTTTTCCCTTCCCGTACACGCAGAACCCGCACAGGAAACCTCAATCGAAAAACTGCTGGTGCTGACCGATGCCCGGAAACTGTGTGATTCTGCCCTTGCCGACACGGATGCGATTATCGAAACGACCCTGAGACCGCTGTTGAAAACCGAAGGCATCACTGCAGAAAAACGCCAGATGCTGGAATCGTTCCTGAACCAATACAAGACAATCGTCCGTGAAGAATTCAGCTGGCAAAAAACATTGCCCGATTACATCCGTATCTACCGGGAAATCTTCACCGAGGAAGAAATACAAAGCCTGATCGCTTTTTACGAATCGCCGACCGGGCAAATGTTCGTCCGCAAAACACCGTTGATCATGGACAAAATGAACGATGTCCTGAGCATGAAAATGACGGTAATCATCAACCGTATGCAAGCGGCGCTGATCGAAACCATGGGGACACCGTCCCGGTAAATGTGAAACACGACGAACACCCCGCACGAAAACAGTTCACCGTTCACTCTCACGTATCATCCGAAAAAAACGCGCCTGAACCGTTTCCGGTTCAGGCGCGTTTATGTTGTAGCCCCCACGCTATCAGAACGTATTACCCTTGACTGTAATCGGACGCATGGACTTGCCGACACAAAAGAGCTTCCACCCCGCAGGCGTCCGGTCCAGTTCACCATCGACAAACGCCGCACGCGATTTCTTCGTGACACCGGAAGCATCCGTCTCGGTAAACTCGAAACACAATACCGACCCATCCTCATTGGAAATTGAATTTTCCAGTTTCATGGATTCCGGATTGTCCAGACGGCTTCTCAGCAAAAGCACTGCGGTCAGACCTCGCTGCGAGAGCTTGTCGTCGAGTTTTTCCTTCAACACTTCCTCGTACGGCTTCTCGACTTCATCCATCTGCAAGTAATATCCCAGACCGAAAAAGGCGATAATCACCACCATCACACACAACAGAATCAGCCGGATTCTTTTACCTCTTTTCGGACCCAGCGAATCGCAACGCGGACACTTAAGAACGGTTTCCTCGATTTCTTCGCCACAAACCTTGCATTTCACAATCGCCATAACAATACAACCCGCCTTACAGTAGAATCGAAACGATTAGTATAGCAATTATTTTCCGCAAAAATGCCTATTCGGACTTTTTACGTGCCACCATACCGATCAGTGCCGACAATCCGCTATGGCGTTCTCCCTCACTGATATATGCGTCATAGCTTTTCAGTTCCAGAATGTCCATGGCAGAGAAATAATCGCGCAGCATCTCTTCGGTATAAAGATGTTCCACACGTGAAGGACCGCCTGTTCCCATCTCCAGCTGTCGTGGTGTATAACCCTGAAGAATCAGGATCCCACCCGGTTTCAGGGTCCTGATACAGTTGGCAAACAGGCGTGTCCGCATATTGGGCGTCGCAAACTGGACAAAAATCACGACAACGGCATCATATTGCCCCTCAACCCAATCCCATTCGTCGATACCGCAAACGGTATAACGAACATCGACACCTCTTTCCGCAGCCAGTTTCCTTGCCTTGGCAACCGCTTTCTCCGACAAATCGAACGCATCGGCCTGTATGCCCAGTTCTGCCGCACACCAGACACTGTTACGACCTTCGCCATCCGCGACAAAAAGCACTTTCTGCCCCTTTTTCAGACAGGCCTTTTTTTCAACCAGATAATCATTGGGCTGTGTACCGAACAAATATCCGGGACCGTCAAACAGCGCATTCCAGACTTGTGCAGGTTTGCTGCGATCTTTCGGCACATCATTCATATCCATCTTCTCCCCCAAAAAAACAAACGCCGTGACACGGCGTTTGGTCAGTCATCATGACTAGTGGAGCAGCCGTTTCGCCAACGTATCGCCCGGGCTTTCCTGACCGGCTTCCTCTGTCTTGCGCCGTCGATCCGGCGTACCACGCGGCCTGGAACGCCGCTCGGCAATCCGCCTTTCCCGAAATTCGTTCAATTCCTGACTGGCCCGTTCATAAGGCGTTTTCGGTTTTTCCATACCGTTTCCTCTGCCAAAATTTCCGTCTCCCCCATGACGTCACATCGCCACATGACAGGAAACGGTAACTCACAAGTCGATCGGATCGACTTTCCATATATCTTTTGCATATTCCCCGATGGCACGATCCGACGAGAAATAGCCGATGCCGGAGACATTGGCGATGGCTTTCACATCCCAGCGGACAACCTGCCGATACAGGGTATCGACCTGCTTTTGCGTCGCGACATAACTTTCGTAATCGGCCAGCACCAGATAACGGTCTCCGTAATTGATCAGCGAATCATAAATACTACGGAAACGTCCCGGTTCATCCGGCGAAAAGAAACCATCCCGAATCTGGTCCAGTGCCTGTTTCAGTTCCGGAATCCGTTCGTAATATTCACGTGGCTGATAATTGCCGTTCTTGATTTCCGCCACCTGTTCCGCCGTATTGCCGAAAATGAAAATATTGTCGGAACCGACACGCTCCATAATCTCGATATTCGCGCCGTCAAGCGTCCCGATCGTCAGTGCACCATTCGCAGCCAGCTTCATGTTACCGGTACCGGAGGCTTCCGTTCCCGCCATGGAAATCTGCTCGGACAAGTCCGCCGCCGGGATAATCATTTCAGCCAGACTGACACCGTAATTCGGAATGAACACCACCTTCAGCCGATTGCCGATATCCTTGTCGTTATTGACTTTCACGGCAACATCGTTGATCAGCTTGATGATGTCTTTCGCCATCTGGTAAGCCGAAGCCGCCTTGCCTGCAAAAATGACCGAACGTGGCACCCAGTTCACTTCCGGGTTGGCCTTGATCTGGTTATACCGCGTAATGACATGCAATACATTGAGCAACTGCCGCTTGTATTCATGAATCCGCTTGATCTGGACATCAAACAGTGAATCGGGATTGAGCGATATGTTCAGATTGTTGCGCACCCAGCGTCCCAGCTTTTGCTTGTTCTGCCGCTTGATCGCACGGAAACTGCCCAGAAAAGCCGGATCGCTCGCATAGGGTTTGAGTTTTGCGATTTCCTCAAAATGCAAACGCCAGTTTCTGCCAATCCGGTCGTCAATCAATTCGGAAAGCAACGGGTTGGCCTGTGAAAGCCAGCGCCGTGGCGTAATGCCGTTGGTCACATTGGTGAAGCGTTCGGGGAAAATCCTTGCGAAATCCGCAAAAATCGACTGTTTCATCAACTCGGAATGCAATGCGGACACGCCATTGATCTTGTGGCTGGCGACGACGGCCAGATAAGCCATCCTGACACGACGCTCACCTGTTTCGTCGATCAGTGAAATCCGGCGCATCAAATCATTGTCGCTACCGTACTTCTGCGCGACCATCGTCAGAAACTCGTTATTGATATCGAATATGATCATCAAATGACGTGGCAACACACGTCCCATCAGATCGACTGGCCAGGTTTCCAGTGCCTCGCTCATCAGGGTGTGGTTGGTATAGGAGAAAATCCGCTGTGCCAGCGACCATGCCTGCGCCCACGGAACCCCCTGGATATCGACCAGCAGACGGATCAGCTCGGGAACCGCCAGAACGGGATGCGTATCGTTGAGATGGATCGAAATCTTCTCTGCCAGATCATCGAAACTCGGATTGTTGAGCTGATGCCGACGGATCAGATCCTGAAGACTTGCCGACACGAAAAAATATTCCTGCATCAGACGCAACTCGCGCCCCAATGGTGTGGAATCGTCCGGATACAGCACCCGTGTGACATTTTCCGACATGTTTTTCGCTTCGACGGCACCGGCATAATTGCCCTTGTTGAAAGCGGACAGATTGATTTCCGAAGTCGCCTTGGCCGACCACAGACGCAATGTCGTCGCACATTCGGTGCCGTACCCCGGGATGATCGTATCATAGGCCATTGCCAGCACACTGTGCGTATCGACCCAGCGTGCCCTGCCACTTGACTGGTCGATATGTCCGCCATAACGGACATGGTACTGGAGTTCAGGACGCGGGAATTCCCATGGATTGCCACGCGTCAGCAACCAGTAGTCAGGCGTTTCGACCTGATAACCGTCGACGATTTCCTGCTTGAACATGCCGTATTCATACCGGATACCATACCCGATGTTGGCGATATTCAACGTCGCCATCGAATCCAGGTAACAGGCTGCCAGTCTCCCCAGACCACCGTTTCCCAACGCGGCATCCGGTTCATAATTGATGATTTCTTCCATATCGACGGCCAGATCGCGCAAGGCTTCCCGCATATCGTCGGTAATATCAAGAGACTCCAGCGCATTCTGGAAAGTGCGCCCGATCAGAAACTCCATCGAAAGATAATAAACGACCTTGCTGCCCTGCTCGTAATAGGCCGTATTCGATTTCAGCCAGCGTTCAACCAGACGGTTGCGAACAGCCAGCTCGGCAGCCAGAAGCCAGTCACCGCGTGTGGCAGTCAACGGAATTTTTCCGGAACGGTAACGCAGATTGTTTGAAATGGAACGCTTGAGCGCTTCCACATCACTGGCGAGGAAGCCCTCCTGTTTCGGTTGATCCAGACTCATTTCCGTTCTCCTTGGCAAAGGGGAAAAATCTCATTGGGCGGCATCCGACCATTTTTGGAAAATCAGGAAAAATCAATGTCATACGCCGATCGTTCGTGCCACGATACCGCAGCACATCATCAGAAAATATAACCGTTCACCAAGCGCTTTGGCAAGTCATGCCGCACCTCATGATTTCCATACATGACCGAACGCATTTCACCGCTTCGACACCCTTGCAATCATGCGACGACACGTATCAGCCGGTACAACTGTGCATACCGCTCGGCCGAATTTTCCCAGCCGAAAGACAACTTCATTCCACGTTTCTGAACCTTTTTCCAGTCCGTCTGTTTGTCGAACAAGGCAAAAGCCCTGTGCACGGCGGATTCGAAAGACGGATAATCGAAATGTTCGAAACAAAAACCGGTCGCCCGATTCTCGGCCAGATTTTCCAGCGAACAATCAACCACCGTATCGGCCAGTCCTCCGACACGATGCACCAGTGGCAAAGTACCATACAGTGAGCCGTACATCTGGACCAGACCGCATGGTTCATAACGGGAGGGCACCATCACGACATCACTGCCGGCAAACACCCGGTGCGCACGGTCTTCATCGTAACCGATACGTACCGCGACCTGCCCCGGAAAAGTCTGCTCGAAATGCCTGAATGCGTCTTCCAGCCAGCGTTCGCCATTGCCCATGACGACAACCTGACCACCGTTACCGACAATGGCGTTGATGCCATCGACAACCAGATGCAAGCCTTTTTGTGCTGCGAAACGGCTGACGACGCAAAAAACCGGCTTGTCATTCTGCTCGACAAGCCCCATTTCTTTTTGCAACGCAAGACGGCATTTTTTCTTGCCCGTCATGGAACGCACATGGTAATTCGCCTCGATACGCTTGTCGGTACGCGGGTTCCATGTAGCGGTATCGACACCGTTGAGAATACCGACCAGATCGGCCTGACGTTGCTGAACCACGCCACCCAGTCCGCAAGACTGTTCGCCATCTCTTATTTCCCTGGCATAGGTCGGACTGACCGTGGTTACCTTGTCGGCATAATAAAAACCGGACTTGAGAAAGGAAACCTGTCCGTAAAATTCGATGCCGTCGGCATTGAACATCGAAAACGGCAAATCCAGCTCGCTGAACATATAAGCCGGAAAGTTGCCCTGATATGCCATATTGTGCACGGTAAAGACCGTCCCGACCATACGTTTTCCGGTATGCCATTCCAGTGCCTTGATATAGGCGAACGCCAGTCCTGCATGCCAGTCGTGACCGTGAACAATATCCGGCTTCCAGAAATAATCGAACCCTTCCGCCAACCGTGCGGCACACCAGCCCAGCAAGGCAAACCGGAGATGATTGTCACGATAGGGTTGCCCGTCACTGTCGTTATAGGGATTGCCCGGACGATCATACAAATCGGGAGCATCGACATAATAGACAGGCACACCGGTTTTCGGCATCTTTCCGTACATCAGCCGGATTTTGCGTGCACCGAAACGTGACGGCAGCTCCGTGACGAGGTGCTGGTCCTCGATACCATTGACAAAAGCTGGGAATCCCGGCACCAGCATACGGACTTCACACCCCTGTTTTTCCAGTTCGGGCGGCAATGCCGCCGTCACATCGGCCAATCCGCCGGTTTTGAGCAATGGAAAAACTTCGGAACAGACATGCAACACACGTAGCGGAGATGGATTCTGGCTCACTTATTCAACCTTCGGTATATGCTCAAAATTGTACAAACGCGCAAACATTTCCTGCGTGACGAGTACGACACCGTTCGGACTGCGGTAAAAACGTTGCGCATCCAGTTCAGGGTCTTCGCCGATGATCGTTCCTTCAGGAATACGGCATCCCCGATCGATCACCACCTTTTTCAGGCGTGACCCCTGGCCGATCTCGCAATCGGGCAACACGACGACCTGATCGAGATTGCAGAACGCCTGAACCCGCACTTTCGAAAACAAAATGGTATTGGACATTTTGGAACCGCAAATGATACATCCGCCCGACACCATCGTATTGGAAATCACGCCATCCATACCATGCGGATCAGGCACGAATTTCGCCGGCGGTTCCTGCTCCTGATACGTCCAGATCGGCCAATCCTCGTCATAGATATTGAGCTGCGGCATGTTCGACGTCAGATCGAGATTGGTCGACCAGAATGAATCGACCGTTCCGACATCTCGCCAGTACGGTGGCACGAATTGTGCCGGCGGGATACATGACATGCTGAAATAATGCGCCATCGCGTTCCCCTGGCCGACCACCTTGGGGATGATATCCTTTCCGAAATCATGGGAAGACGAATTGTCCGCACAATCCTCATCAAGCAACCTGTACAGATAATCCGCGTTGAACACATAAATCCCCATACTGGCCAGCGCCTTGTCGGGACGATCGGGGATACCCGGCGGATCGGCAGGCTTTTCCAGAAAA
Organism: Oxalobacter paeniformigenes; assembly: GCF_027158465.1. NCBI lineage: Bacteria > Pseudomonadati > Pseudomonadota > Betaproteobacteria > Burkholderiales > Oxalobacteraceae > Oxalobacter > Oxalobacter paeniformigenes. Next base: position 109,105 of record NZ_JAMKYL010000001.1, on the reverse strand, counting down.
CGGGTAATCCGACGATTCTCATCCACGTCCATGACACCGAAGCCGGTCGCATCCATGCGTGGCACTTCGATACAAGCTACCGTACACTGGGATTTCCGCTCCACATGATCAAGCAAAAGCAGCGAATAATCCATTTTGTAAATATGGTCGCCTGCCAGTACAAGAATATATTCAGGCCCGTAGGAACGCAAAATCCCCTTGTTCTGCGCCACGGCATCGGCCGTACCGCGATACCACAGACCTTCTTCCATCTGCTGTCCTGCGGGCATCAGATCGATGAATTCGTTCTGTTCACCACGCAGGAAACTCCAGCCTCGCTGCAAATGGCGTATCAGGGAATGCGGACGATATTGCGTAATGACACCGACACGCCGAATACCGGAATTGATGCAATTGGACAGCGCGAAATCAATGATCCGGAACTTGCCCCCGAAATAAACCGCCGGTTTCGCACGATTATCGGTTAGCTGATGCAACCGCGTTCCCCGTCCCCCGGCCAGAACAAGTGCAATGGTACGTTTTGGCAGCTGGCTGGCTGCCAGCATTTTATCCTCGACAAACTTCATTCAGTCTCCCCCCGAACGAATATTTCTACATTGATCCGACAACCTTGCCTTATCCTTTTAATTTAACATACATTCATGTTTGTATGTTACGATGCCTTGCAAATCCGTTGTGTCACGAACACTGCCTCCCGCTTCAGGCCATCCCGTTTTCAGCCGGCGATCACCCGGCCTTGCAATAACGGACAAACCTTGCATTCAGGTCACAACCGTCGGTTCCGTCATGCCGGTGAATCCTGCGATATCGGCGACTTCCGATGCAATCGCGATCAATTCGCCCAGTGCATCCTGCACGGCCATATCCAGCCTGTCTTTTTCATACCGGTCAAAATAAACCCGCAATGTCGCTCCCACCGTCCCGGTCCCAGACAGACGGAACACAATACGGGAGCCATCGGTGAAGAAAATCCGGATACCCTGCCGTTCGGAAACGGAACCATCGACCGGATCGGTATAGGAAAACTCATCGGCCTTTTCCACCGTACAGGAACCGAAAACCTGGCCTGACAAACCCGATAACTTCGCACGCAGATGATCCATCAGCGCGGCGGCACGCTGGCTGTCGATACTGACATAATCGTGACGCGAATAATAATTTCGGCCATATTTCCGCCAGTGTTCATGGACGATTTGACCGACCGTTTTGCCAGTCGCCGCCAACAGGTTCAGCCAGAACAGAATCGCCCAGATACCGTCTTTCTCACGTATATGACTGGAGCTGGTACCGTAACTTTCCTCACCGCACAGGGTGATCTTGCCGTCATCAAGCAAATCGCCGAAAAATTTCCAGCCTGTCGGCGTTTCATAACAGGCGATCCCCAACGCGGCCGCCACCCTGTCGGCTGCCGTCGATGTCGGCATGGAACGCGCGATACCGGCGATTCCGGCCGCATATCCCGGAACGGCCCTGGCATTGGCTGCCAGTATCGCCAGACTGTCTGATGGCGTCACGGCGATATGCCGCCCGACGATCATGTTGCGGTCACCGTCGCCATCCGTAGCGGCCCCCATATCGGCACCTTGCGGACCGTTCATGAACGCAATCAGTTCCGTCGCATTGACGGGATTGGGATCGGGATGATGTCCGCCGAAATCTTCTTTCGGCACGGCATTGACGACAGTACCTTGCGGTGCGCCGAGCATATCTTCCACGATCTTTTTCGCATAAGGACCACATACGGCATGCATGGCATCGAAACGGAAAACGAAACCGTTTGCGAACAGTTTGCGTATCGCGCTGAAATCGAACAGGGATTGCATCAGTTCCGCATAATCGGCCACGGAATCGATGACTTCGACGGTCATCCCGTCCATGTCGTACAATCCGATCCGGCTCAAGTCGATATCCGGTGCATCGGAAATACGGTACTGGCGAATGGTTTGCGACAGGGCATGAATGTGATTGGTCACTTTCTCCGGCGCGGGACCGCCGTTACCGATATTGTATTTGATACCGAAATCACCATTCGGACCGCCCGGGTTATGGCTGGCGGACAACACGATACCGCCGAATGTCTTGTACTTCCGGATAATGCAACTGACCGCGGGGGTGGAAAGAATACCGTTTTGTCCCACCATTACCTTGCCGAAACCGTTGGCGGCTGCCATTTTCAGAATCGTCTGGATGGCGACCGCGTTGAAAAAACGCCCGTCACCGCCAAGAACCAGCGTCTGGCCACGGAAACCTTCCTGCGAATCGAAAATGGACTGGACGAAATTTTCCAGATAATGCGGCTGGCGGAAAACGGATACCGTTTTTCGCAATCCGGAGGTTCCCGGATTCTGGCCTTCGAAAGGCGTCGTACTAACGGTCTGGATTGACATGCTTGCTCCCGTAAATGGTTAAACGACCTGCCATCAGATACCACGGTACCGGCCCGCTTCCCTCATGCAGGCGCTACTTTCATCTTATCAAGATTGTCATGGGACTGCCACCATCATGGTATGCCCTTGCAACAGAACCTGAAACTCGAGATTGGCTCCCTTGTCGAAAGAGCCGCTGCTGTCTGACAGTACCTTCCAGCGTCCCGGAGGCAAACGGAAAATGACGGACTGGATCGCGGCATTGAGCAATACCAGGCAGGGACGCGAAGTATCGCCGGCACGCATCAGCATCCCGAGACTGAACATGCGCTTGTTGCTCCAGAGACTGCCCAGTTTGTCGCCTCCGTTAGGCGAAAGCCACCGGATACCTGCTTCCGGTACCGCGAAGTCCGCATTTTCGGCAGCGAACCAGCGATTCTGCCCGATTGCCGGGTTCGTTTTGCGCAAGGTGATCAGATTCGCGACAAAATCCTGCAAGGACGTATCCGCTTCCTTCCAGTTCAACCATGTCAGTTCGTTATCCTGGCAATACGGATTGTTGTTGCCATGTTGCGTCTGACCGAATTCGTCACCGGCGACCAGCATCGGCGTTCCCTGCGACAGCAACAATGTCGTCAGCAAGGAGCGGCGCAACCGGTTGCGCCGCAAAATCACTTCCTGCAACGTCGCCTCACCTTCCTCGCCGCAATTCCAGCTCAGATTGTGATCGGTACCGTCGCGGTTATGTTCGCCGTTGGCTTCGTTATGTTTGTGGTTGTAACTGACAAGATCGCGCAGCGTGAAACCGTCATGTGAAGTCACATAATTGATGCTTGAGGCCGGCAGCCGTTCGCGGGTGCCGAACAAATCCTTCGAACCGGCGAAACGTTGCGCGAATTCGCTCAGCGACGGTCCCTGATGCAGCCAGAAAGAGCGCATGGTATCGCGGAACCTGTCGTTCCATTCGCTCCATCCGAACGGGAAATTGCCCAACTGGTAACCATCCGGCCCCAGATCCCACGGTTCAGCGATCAGCTTGACACGCGAAAGCACCGGATCGGCGGCAACCGCCCTGAAAAAACCGGCATTGATCGAATAGTCCCGTTTCTCCCGCGCAAGCGTCGTCGTCAAATCGAAGCGGAAACCGTCGACATGCATTTCATCGACCCAGTAGCGCATCGAATCCAATACCATTTCCAGCACGACCGGATGACCGAGATTCAGACTGTTTCCACAGCCTGACCAGTTTTCATACCGTGACGGATTGTCCGGCTGAAGATGGTAATACATGTCATTGCCGATCCCCTTGAAACTGAGCATCGGTCCGTCCTCGTTGCCTTCCGCCGTATGGTTGTACACTACATCCAGAATGACCTCGATACCACGGCTGTGGAAAGCGCGAACCATATCCCTGAACTCGGATACCGGCGTGGTCCCCGGACGCCCCGACCAGTACCGGTTTTCCGGTGCGAAAAAACCGATCGGATTGTATCCCCAATAATTGCTTTTTCCCGCCCGCTTGAGCCTGGCTTCATCGGCCATGGCGAAAACCGGCAGCAGCTCCACTGATGTGATCCCGAGCTTTTCCAGATAGTCCAAAACCACCGGTTCGGCAAGTGCCGCATACGTTCCCCGCAATGGTTCCGGCACGTCCGGATGCAACCGTGTAAACCCGGCAGGATGCAATTCATAAAGAATCGTCCGGCTCATCGGAATGCGGGGCCATGCATCATCACCCCAGTCATATGCCTCATGCACCACTTTTCCCTTGAGCGCGATCGCTCCCGTATCGACACCGGACGCATCGGAAAACTCATCCTGTCCTTCATAGCGCCCGACCACCTGACGTGCATACGGATCAAGCAATACTTTCCGGTCATTGAAGCGCTGCCCGCTGCGCGGCGCATGTGTCCCCGAAACACGGTAGCCATACACGAGCCCTGGTTTCGCTCCGCGCAAATAAGCGCACCAGACACCGTTTTCCGACAGGCTCATCGGCAACTTCGCCAGTTCCTCTTTCCCCGTTTCATCGAACAGACACAACGTCACGGCGGAAGCACCGGGCGACACCAGTGAAAAATTCACGCCCTGTCCGTCCCAGTGCGCGCCACGCGGCAAGGGCTTTCCGGCTTCCATCCTGATTTCCGTTTCAAATTCCATCAGTCATCCTTTCTGATCAACATACAGGTCGCCAGCGGAGAAGCCGTCGCGACAATCGACCATGGCATCCCGTTGGAAGGAACAGGCTGTGCCAGCAATTCATGATTGTGAATGCCGCTGCCACCGTATATCACGGCATCGGTATTGATGATTTCACGATACCAGCCAGGTTCCGGCACGCCGATACGGTAACCATACCGCGGCACCGGCGTGAAATTGCTGATGACTACCACAAACTGCCTGTCGCCATCGCGCCGCATGAAACTGAAAACCGACTCATCCGCATCGTCATGGATGATCCATTCGAAACCGGCCGGGTCATAATCGAGTCTGGATAGTGCAGGAAAATCACGGTATATCGTATTGAGGTCACGAACCAGCCGTTGCACACCAGCATGCGACGGATAACGAAGCAAATCCCAGTCCAGACTGCCGTTTGCATTCCATTCGCGATACTGTGCGAACTCACCGCCCATAAACAGCAATTTCTTGCCGGGATACCCCCACATGAACCCGAAATAGGCACGCAAATTGGCAAACCGCTGCCAGTCGTCCCCGGACATCTTGCCGATCAGCGAGCCCTTGCAATGCACGACTTCATCATGCGACAGCGGCAAAATGAAATTTTCTGAATACGCATACATCAGGCCGAAACGCATCTTGTCATGATGGTATTTGCGATAAACGGGATCTTCCCCCATGTAAGACAAGGTATCGTGCATCCAGCCCATATTCCACTTGTAGTGGAATCCCAGCCCGCCATCCCATACCGGATGGGTCACGCCCGGAAAACTCGTTGACTCTTCCGCCATCGTCACGGCTTCCGGCCGCTCCGTTCCTATCGTTTCGTTGAGCCGTCGCAGGAAAGCGATCGCTTCGAGATTCTCGCGCCCACCATACTTGTTCGGAACCCACTCGCCGGGCGCACGGCTGTAATCACGGTAAAGCATGGACGCCACGGCATCGACCCGCAAGCCATCGACACCGTATCGTTCAATCCAGTAAAGCGCATTGCCGACCAGATAATTGCCGACTTCGGTACGCCCGTAGTTATAGATCACACTGCCCCAGTCCTGATGAATCCCTTCTTTCGGATCGGCATGTTCATACAACGCCGTCCCGTCAAAACGGACAAGACCATGCGCATCTGCCGGAAAATGGGCAGGCACCCAATCCAGAATCACTCCGATACCGGCCTCGTGAGCCACCGAAACGAAATGACGGAAATCATCCGGCGAGCCGTAACGCGCGGTCGGCGCATAAATCCCTGTCGACTGGTAGCCCCATGAATCGTCCAGCGGATGCTCGTTGACCGGCATCAGCTCGATATGGGTGAACCCCAGATTTTTGACATACGGAATCAGTTGCTGCGCCAGCTCGCGATAGGTCAGCCAGCGCCGTCCGTCATCCGGCAAACGCCATGAGCCGAGATGCACCTCGTAAATGCTGACCGGAGCATCCAGCGCATTGGCCTTTTTGCGTACTTCGTCTGAAGGAATCACCGGTGGCAAGTGATGCACGATGGAAGCCGTATCCGGGCGCAGCTGCGAACGGAAAGCATATGGATCCGCTTTCAGCCTGATTTCCCCATCGACATCCTTGATTTCATACTTGTACAGATCGCCCTCTGTGACATGAGGAATGAATATTTCCCAGACACCGCATTCGTAACGGTAGCGCATCATGTGACGGCGGCCGTCCCAGCTGTTGAAATCACCGACGACCGATACCCGCCGCGCATTCGGCGCCCATACCGCGAAACTGACACCGGAAACGCCATCCATGACGACAGGATGGGCACCCAGCCGTTCATAGGGACGATGATGGGTCCCTTCGGAAAGCAGCCAGACATCCATATCGCCCAGCACACATGCAAAGCGGTAAGCATCTTCCAGTACCTGACGGTGGCTTCCCCAGTCGACCTCGAAGCGGTAGGGAAACGGTTCATGAAAGGTCTCGATTTCCACGGCAAACAGTGCCGTATCGCCTACCCGCCGCATGGGAAACACCGGGATATCCGGCACACTACCGACTACCGAAACGGCAGCGGCACCCGGCAACAATGCCCTGACCACCAACCTGCCGCTTTCGGCATGCATTCCGAGAACGGAAAACGGATCGTGACAATCTCCGGAAATGACCTGTTCCAGCATCCCGTCAGGTGTTACCGTATCGTGCATCGCGCCTCCTTGAAAAACCGAATGTCCGCATCGCAAGGCAATGATCGTTTTATCTTACATCATCCCTCGCGACACCACCCCAGTCCGGTCATAAAAACCGCGCAAAAGACACAAAAACGGTTTTATTTTTCCGTAAATACCTCACATATCGGGATAGTTGGGACCGCCACCGCCTTCAGGAGCCATCCAGATGATATTCTGCCCCGGATCCTTGACGTCGCATGTCTTGCAATGCATGCAGTTCGCCGCATTGATCTGGAGGCGAACCTTGCCGTCGGCATCCTGAAGATATTCATACACACCGGCGGGACAATAGCGCGATTCGGGACCTGCATAGACCGGCCAGTTGACGTTCAGTGGCGCTTCGCGATCCCTGAGCACCAGATGCACCGGCTGGTTCTCCTCGTGCATCGTTCCCGACAGATAAACCGAAGACGGAATATCGAACGTCAGTTTGCCATCGGGTTTGGGGTAATCGATCGGTTTGCAGACTGAAGCGGGCAACAGATATTCATGATCGGCTTTCTTGCGATGCAGTGTCCATGGCGCCCTTCCACGGAAAATCACCTGATCGATACCGAACATCAAAGTCCCCCAGTACAAATTCTTGCCCATCCATGGCTTGAAATTGCGAACCCTGACCAGTTCGTCATACAACCATGAACGCCTGAACCCGTCGGGATACGCCAGCAAAACATCGCGGCTTCTGCCTTCCGAGAGGGCATCGCAAAGCGCGTCGGCAGCGAGCATGCCCGACTTGATCGCTGTATGAATTCCCTTGAGCCGCCCGCCATTCATGAAGCCGGCATCGCAACCGACAAGCGCACCGCCCGGAAACACCACCTCCGGCAAGGCCTGAATGCCACCTGCCGCAATGACACGCGCCCCGTAGGCAATCCGTTCGCCGCCTTCCAGAAAACGCCGGATGGCCGGATGGGTCTTGTAACGCTGGAACTCGCCGAACGGCGACATATACGGATTGCGATACCCCAACCCCAGTGTGAAACCGACAGCGACTTCATGATTATCCATGTGATACATGAACGATCCGCCATACGTTCCCGCATCCAGTGGCCATCCGGCGGTATGGACGACCAGACCGGGCTGGTGAACGGACGGTTTCACCTTCCAGATTTCCTTGATACCGATGGCATAGCTCTGGGGATCGCGCCCCTTGTCCAGACCGAACCGGGCGATAACCTGACGTCCGAGATGTCCTCTGGCGCCTTCCGCAAACAGCGTATAACGCGCATGCAACTCCATCCCCGGCTGGAAAGCATCCGTCGGCTTGCCGTCACGACCGACCCCCATATTGCCGGTGGCGACCCCCTTGACCGCCCCCGTTTCGTCATACAACACCTCTGCGGCCGCGAATCCCGGGAAAATATCGACACCCAGCTCTTCCGCCTGCTGCGCCAGCCAGCGCACCAGATTGGCCAGAGAAACCACATAATTTCCCTTGTTATGCAACACTTCCGGCAACATCCAGCCCGGCGTCTTGCTGGCGCTTTTCTCACAGAGAAACAGGAAACGATCCTCGGATACGGCAACGGACACCGGTGCACCTTTGGCCTGCCAGTCCGGAACCAGTTCCGTCAGCGCCACGGGATCCATCACGGCCCCCGAAAGGATATGCGCCCCTGCTTCCGATCCCTTTTCAAGCACGCACACCGAAAAATCCTGTCCCTGCCGCTGCGCCAGCTGCTTGAGCCTGATAGCGGCCGACAGACCGGAAGGCCCTGCACCGACAATCACGACATCGTATTCCATCGCCTCGCGCGGACCGAAATCATCCGTACCGGGCCATTCTTGTTGCATCATCTTTTCAGTCACTCACACAAATTCAGTCTATGCAAACCCACAGTAATGGAGATTACCGCAAAATCATGACATGATATCGGTAAACCGTTCAATTCAAAACCATATGGGAGATCACCTGCCATGACCAGCGATCCATTATCCGGCAAAAAACTGGTTTTCACTTCACGCATTCCCATCCGCTGGGGCGATATGGATGCCATGGGTCATGTCAACAATGTCGTTTTCTTCCGGTATCTCGAGCAGGCACGCATCGAATGGTACTCTCATATCGGTCGTGGCGAAAAAGCCGGATCGGAAACTGTCGTCGTCCATTGCTACTGTACCTACTATGCCCCCCTTGTCTATCCCGGCGACATCGAAGTCAGGACATATGCCGGTTCTCCAGGACGTTCGAGTTTCGAAATCGTACAGGAAATCCGGCGCTGCGACGATCCGAAAACCGTCTGCGCCATCGGCGGCTCCAAAGTCGTCTGGATCGATCAGGCGACCGGCAAATCGACACCGCTTCCCGATGTCATACGACAGCTGATCACACCGTAACCGCCAGACGTGACATTTCGCGTCATATATCTGTCGCACGACAAACCAATCCCCGTCATGCCAGAAAATCGTTTACCGTTATCCTGTAACAATTTGATACGGCATGATGGCAAAACTTTATTTACACTGTGCATCCGGCGCCATCACTTGACCATGCACCGGTACTGTCTTCACGGGACCGCTATAATGTACGCCTTCATGGCCGGCTGCCGTGCAGAAAACCGCGAAAAAACCGTGCAGCAGCCAAAAAGCATCTCTTGCCATCACGCACGAGTGCCAGACATCAACCACACCGGACACGATTATGTTGCAGGAAGAAAACGACGCATTACGCCCAGGAGTATTTCCGTTCGGTGCCAAAGGGCTGATCATTTTTCTGGCATTTCTGAGTGCTTTCGTCCCGCTTTCGGTCGATTTGTATCTCCCCGCCATGCCGCGCATGGTCGATTTTTTCTCGACCACCCCTGAGCTGACGAACTTCACTCTCAGCTTTTTCATGCTGTTCTTTGCCATCTCCATGCTGTTGTGGGGACCGTTCACCGACAAATACGGCAGAAAACCGATCCTTTATCTGGGACTTGCACTTTACATAACAGGCAGTGTCGTATGCTTCATGGCGACCAGCATTTATCTGCTGATCGCCGGACGTGTCATCCAGGCCATCGGCAGCGGCGCCATCCAGTCTGTTTCCATGGCCATCGTCAAGGACAATTTCCGTGGACTGGTCATGGAACGCGTACTGGTCTGGATACAGACACTCACCATCTTATGTCCCATGCTGGCCCCCGTCGTCGGCGCGTTCCTGCTCAAATTCGTTTCATGGCGTGGTCTGTTTGTCGTACTGGCATCTTGCGGAATACTCGCGCTGATCATTTCCCTGTTTCTGAAAGAAACCCTGGAAAACCCGACGGCAGGTTCCGCATTCCAGTCCCTCGGACGGATCGGATTCGTCCTGGGCAACAAAGGCTATCTGGTTTTGCTCATCGTCTTTTCGCTCATGGTCATGCCGGTCATGTCGTTCCTGTCCACTTCCTCGTTCATCTACATCGACATGTTCGGCCTGAGCGCCGAAAAATACAGCTATTTCTTTGCCTTCAACGGCTGTTTCGCCATGCTTGCGCCACTTCTTTACATGCGTTTCCTGCGTCGCATTCCACGGGTGTTTTTCCTGACTCTCTGTTTCGTCTGCGTCGCCTTATCCGGCCTGATGATACTGTTTTTCGGCGCATGCAATCCGTTCGCTTTCGCACTGCTTTATGTGCCGGTCACTTTTTTCGGCAGTGCCTGCCGTCCTGCCGGCACCATGCTCATCATGAACCAGATGGATACCGACAACGGGACCGTCGGCTCCCTCTGGGGATGTGTCGCCCTGCTTTTCGGCAGCCTGTCCATGATGCTGTGTTCGCTCGACTGGCCGAATCTGACCATGGCGGTCGGCACCATCAGCCTGTGTGCCGGCACCTTGTGTACCCTCGTCTGGCTGGTAGCTGTCCTGCGCAAAATGTTCAGGATGCCATCCTGACATTTTCCTGCATGACATGGCCTGTTTTCGCAAGATACCCCGCTACGCAATGACACAAAAATACGAGACACAAAAAAACGGAAACATGATGTCATGTTTCCGTTCTGCGGCAAAAAACCCCACTCATTTGCCAAAAGCAAATGACCTTGAAAAAAACGTACCTGCCAATTGTCCGGTCAGATTACGGTGATATTGGAAGCCTGCTTGCCTTTCGGACCGGTCGTGATATCGAAAGAAACACGCTGGTTTTCTTTCAGGGATTTGAAACCGTCCGCCTTGATCGCCGAGAAATGGGCGAAAACATCTTCGCCGCCTTCATCGGGAGTGATGAATCCGAAGCCCTTGGCATCGTTAAACCATTTTACAGTACCTGTTGCCATTACATATTTCCTATTTCAATTAAACCCGGCTTGCGCCCTTACCATCGTCTGAAGCAAAAACAGAAATGACAGTCTTAGATACCGCACCGCTACCCGTACCTCAAAAACGACGTATTCCATCATAAACCATAATTCAAGACGTTACAGCACTTTTTCCGCATCCCATTGACCGCTGACAATTTTTTCCAGCCAAAAAGTGCCGATGACGGTTTTGACGTCGCTCACTTTCCCTTCTTTTACCCACCGCATCAGTTCATCCAGCGGTATTCTGCATGTCTGGATGAACTCTTCTTCATCGCAATGCGCCATCCCGGCTTTCAATCCTTGCGCCAGATAAACCACCAACCGTTCGTCAGAATACCCGATCGCATTATGAATCGTCGTCACGTACCGCCAGTCAGACGCCGTATAACCCGTTTCTTCTTCCAGCTCGCGCATCGCACTGGCCAGTGTATCTTCCCCCTTGTCGATTTTGCCGGCCGGGAACTCGACGAACACACGATGCAATGGATAACGGAACTGCCTCTCCACCAGCACGGTCTTGTCCTCGAACAACGGCAATATCACCACCGCACCGGGATGCCTGATATATTCACGCGTCGCCTCACCACCATCGGGCAAGCGGATTCTGTCCTTGCTCACATCGAAAAAACCGCCCTTGTAAACAACCCGACTGTCCAGCATCGTCTCTGTCAGCTCGTCATCCCGCCAATCATCCATCCCTTTTTCTTTCATGATTTTTCTTTCCTGCAAAATCCTCGCGAACCATCCGGCATCTTAATCCACCCATCCGTACCGTGAAACCGTTTCCCGCAAAAAACCTGTCGCCAGTTGCCGTATTCACCAGAAAATGCCGGCAAGGATACACTTGGCTGGACAGACTTTTGCCATACCGGCACCCGATCATATAGACTGTTTCTTTCACCAATTGCAAAACCGCATCATGTCCCAAGCACCTCTGGCCGAACGCATGCGTCCCAAAACACTCGACGATGTCGTCGGGCAACAGCATCTTCTTGGTGCAGGCAAGCCCCTGCGCACCGCCTTTGAATCCGGCGAACCGCACTCGATGATCCTGTGGGGCCCCCCCGGTGTCGGCAAAACGACACTGGCACGCCTGATGGCCGATGGCTTCAATGCGGAATTCATGGCACTCTCGGCGGTACTCTCCGGTGTGAAAGACATCCGCGATGCCGTCGAACGTGCCACCCTGATCCGCTCGAATTCCGGCCGACGTACCATCTTGTTCGTCGATGAAGTCCACCGCTTCAACAAAAGCCAGCAAGACGCCTTTTTGCCACACGTCGAAAGCGGCCTGTTCACTTTCATCGGCGCCACCACGGAAAACCCGTCCTTCGAAGTCAACAACGCCCTGCTTTCACGCGCCGCCGTTTACGTCCTCAAAGCGCTGGACGATACCGACCTCAAAACACTCATCACGCGTGCGCTGGAAAAAGAACTGCATGGCCTGTCGGTCTCTCCCGAAGCACAGGACATGCTCGTCATGAGCGCCGACGGCGATGCACGCCGTCTGCTCAACAATCTGGAAATCGCCGCACAAGCCGCCCTGGCGGCCGGAGAACAAACCGTCGATATACACCGCCTGCGAGAAACCCTCGGAGACGTCATGCGTCGCTTCGACAACAAGGGCGACAATTTCTACGACCAGATTTCCGCGCTCCACAAATCCGTCCGTGGTTCCAACCCCGACGCAGCCCTCTACTGGCTGGCACGAATGCTCGACGGCGGTGTCGATCCGCGCTATCTGGCACGGAGAATCATCCGCATGTCATGGGAAGACATCGGTCTGGCCGACCCGCGCGCCATCCAGATCGCCAACGATGCCGCCACTACCTACGAAAGACTTGGCAGCCCGGAAGGCGAACTGGCACTGGCACAAGCCGTCATTTACCTTTCCGTCGCCGCAAAAAGCAACGCCGGATACACCGCCTACAATCAGGCACGCGCCTTTGTCCGGAAAGACAAAAGCCGCGACGTCCCGATCCATTTGCGCAATGCTCCGACGAAACTCATGAAAGAACTGGGATACGGACACGAATACCGGTACGCGCACGACGAACCCAACGCCTATGCCGCAGGAGAAACCTACTTTCCGGACGACATGCCCGAAATGCGCTGGTACCGTCCGACACCCTACGGACTGGAAAAAAAGATCGGCGAAAAGCTGGACTGGCTGGCGGAACTGGACAGGAAAGCCGGCAAAAAAACACGGTGATACCGGCATATGGCATGATGCAAATCCCTGCCACCACGACAATCGAAAACCCGGCACGCTCACAAAATCACCGGTACAACCGTCAGCCAGTCATATCGCCTGCCTGTATCCTTCCATAATGGATAACGGCGCAACAGGAAATCCGTCCCGCAAACAGCGAAAAATCGCATCTGTTCAATAAAAACAAAAAGGGCATTCCCTGCGGAATGCCCTTTCAGGATAGAAGGCCGTGATGCCCGTCTCACACCCGTTTATTCAAACTGGTGTCCGAAGGTCACCATCACGCCTCTGGACTTCGCGTCATCCGATTTCCGGTAACCCGCTTGCAGGCCAAAGCTTGTGGCTTCTTTCTGCACTTCCAGTCCCAGCGTACCCTGCCAGGAAACGCTGTCCATCATGTCGGCTGTGGCACTGTCGGTCACACCCATACCCGGTACGCCGACCGTCGTGGAAACATCCTTGTCTCCGGCAGCCGGAATAACAGACAAATCGAATTTCGGTTTGACCGTCCAGCCGCTGGTCGAAACATAATCGCGACTCAGGGTCACACCGATCGGGAATTGCCACAGGTTCTGGCTGTCGCTGTCGGTATGGAATACCGTACCCAGTCCGTTATGCGTGCTGAACGAATCGGTTTCCAGATGCATGTACCGGATACCGATGTGTGGCGTAACATCCAGCGCTGTCGTTTTGAACTGGTATTCGCCACGGATACCGGCTGTCCAGATTTCCGTATCGACATCGGCTTTCAGGTTGCCGCCCAGTGCCTGCGACATATGCTGCTTCAGGTCATGGTCGCCCTTCATATAACCGACATCTGCAACAACATTGATGTTGTCGTTGTTCCAGCCGCCATACAGACTCAAACCATAGGTATCGTAGTCATTGTCCGTGTAGTTGAAGTTACCGTTGGAATTGCTGTCGCCTTTTCCGATATTCAGCGCACCGCCGATACGGAAGTAACCGTCAACAGCACCCTTCCAGGTGTAATCGGTACCGACCATGATGCCACCGAAGTTGTTTTCATAGTCGCTCGAGAACCCGCCGGCCTTCAGTCCACCGCTGTCACCATCACGATACAGCATGGAAACCCACAGATCCGCACCCTCCTTGTGCAGCGACGGCGCCCCCTTCTGGCTGACGTTGCTCGTCAGGGACAAATGTTCCTGCAAGGTATCGTTGACGGCATCCATGGCCTGGATGCTGGCCGCCTGGACACCGGCAGCCACTGCGATCTGCGCTGCACCGTTGATCTGACGGACGGCATCGGCATGGTTTACATACCGGCTGTCTGCCGCTCTGGACAGGAACGCGATGCCACCATTGGCGGAATTCACATCATTCACGCCGTTCTGCCAGATCCGGTTCATTCCGTTGACCGGTACGACTCCGGCAAACACATCGGCCGCATTGTTGGCGGTCGCAGCAACGGTATAGTTGCCGTTGGAGCCATTTTCCTTGACAGTCAGGGAAATCATGGCGTCGCCAGACGTCAGGTTCGTTCCCTGCCAGCCATCGCCATCCACGGTAACTGTCTGGAAGTCGTTCAGAATACCTACTTCCTGTCCGTTCTTGGCATTGACCACATGCAAAGCAGCTTTGTCAGCGACCGTTGCCGTACTGCTGCCGTCACCACTGATCGCCGCCTGATCGCCGGTACCGATACCGGTTGCATCGACTATCAGCATCGAATTGTCGGCAAATGTCGCAGTATTGGGTTGCATACTGACTGAACTGATCGTATCCGGCGTCTGCGAGCCATCGATGTAAATGGCTCCCAGAGCAGCATCCAGTTTCTGCGGTGCAGCGATTGCCAACGCAGCGGTGATGTCATTGGGTCCCCAGACTCTTCCGGAACTTGCAAAGGCCTGCTGCGCCCAGTCTGTCGTATCGGTACCCAATACATACATCGAATTCCGTATACCGGCGAGCTTGCCGTCAATAGCCCCATTTGTCCAGGAAGCAATTGCCGTCTTCGACGCGCCTTCGATACCGACCCCGTCAACCCAGTCCGGATCCAGAATCATCGTGCCGCCGCCGAGGCTCAGCGAACCGATCGACATATTGCCGGCAGACTGGTCGTTACCGACATTGATGACCGAGGTGGCACTGCCCGTCAGGGTATCGACATTCATGTCACCTGCCACATTGACCTGGGATGCACCAGTCAGCGTCACATCGTTGGCATTCAGTGTCGCGCCATCGTTGACATTGACTTTACCGCCGTCCACATTGACAGCACCAGTGACGCCGTATTCCGCGCCATTGACGTTGACCGTTCCGGTTTCGCCGACCGTTACCGTGCCATTGAGCGTTCCGCCATTGGCTGCCACATCGCTACCCAGATTCAGGGTTCCGCCACCCATCGGGCCATGACCGACATCGATATTGGCTGTTCCGGTATCGGTCTTGACAAGATCACTGCCGTCACCGGTCAGCGTCAGCGATTTGCCCCCCGTCACCAGTACGGCTTCGCCACCGTTATCCAGCGTCAGGGTCTGCGCACCCAGCGAATTGTTGTGCGTTTCGGCATCGGTGTAATCATTGCCGTTCACGTCTCCCGTCGGCACCGTATTGGCACCGACGACCAGGCCGGTACCGTTATCTGCAACGACGTCCACCGTCGCCAGTCCCAGTCCGGCTCCATCCAGATCGCCGACACTGACCGGACCGGTCTGGCCGACCAGTTCACCCAGCATGGTTACGTTAGTCGCATTATTGTTGTTGATGGCATTGGCGACCGACTTGGCGTAATCCAGATTGTATTTCGCATCGGTCAGCGCCAGTTCACCGCCGGTGTACGTAACGCCTGCTTCCGTTTTCAGACCGACGGCATCGGTCACCGTACCATCGGCATCCAGCGCGGCTTGCATGACCTGATCCGAACCGGTCTGCAATGTACCGGTCTTCAGATTGATGGCGTTGGCATTGGCATGAATGGTTGCTGCGACCAGTTTGCCGCCATCGATATCAACTGTACCTTTACCGGTAATGCCGCCGTCGAGTACCGTTTCACCGGAAGCGACAGTGACCGTACCGTCATTGTAGATATCGTTGGCGACACCGTTGGCGGTATTGCCGCTGAACGTATTCGTTCCGTTGAAGACGATTTCGCTACCTTTGGTATTGTAGATCGCGCCGCCTTCTGCCGTTGCCGAGTTGCCGGTGAACGTCGAGTCGGAAATCGCGATACGTGCTGCAGCGGTCGTAGTTGCCGCTACCTTGCCGCTATACTCGTTATAGATGGCGCCGCCATAAATCGCCTTGTTGTTTTCGAACTGCGTACCGGCAACCGTGACACGTACCGGATCGGTCTTGCTGCCGTAGAACGCATTGCGGATCGCGCCGCCTTTTCCGGTATATTCCTGCTGCTGTGCTTCCGTCAGTGATGCCACATCGACGCCCAGCGCTTCGTTGTTTTTGAATACGGAATTGCTGATTTCCAGTTTGGCGGCCTTGTTGTTGCCCAGATCGCCTTTTCGGGTATCGATCGCGCCACCGGACGATGTCAGCGACTTGTTGCCGTCGAACGTCGTGCGATCGATCACCGTATCGCTTTCCGCACCGATGAACATGGCGCCGCCGCCATCCGTATCGCTGACTGCCGTATTGCCGTTAAAGGACGAATCGGAGATCGTCACGGTACGCATGGCGGAAATCGCACCGCCGGCATTGGCCATATTGTCCGTGAATTCCGAATTCGTGATATTGAGCTCATCGGTTTTATCCGTCTGTGCAGTAGGAACATGCAACTGGCTGATCGCACCACCCTGTCCGGCCGAGTTCGACACGAACTGCGTATTGTCGATATTCAGGACACCGCCACCATATGCAATGGCACCGCCCTGGCTCCATAAGATTTCGTTCGGCGCACTGACATTGTTGCCGATATAACCTGCAGTGTTGTTCGTAAAGGTCGAATCCTTGATCGTGGCGTCGGTTTCACCGCTGTTATTGATATACATCGCACCGCCGCGATTTTCCATGCCATCGACTGCGACCGTATTGCTATCGAAAGTCGTGCCGGTGATGGACAACCCTGCATTTTCAGCATAAATGGCGCCGCCGATTTCACCGGCTGCATTGCCATTGAACGCGGAATTTTCGATGGTTGCCGATCCTGCATAATCCGCACCGCTGGCATCGCCCTGAACATATACTGCACCACCCTGCAAACCGGCTTTGTTGCCGCTGAACGTGGTGTCGGCGACATTCAGCGCCGTGTACTGCGACGCGATCGCGCCACCATAATTTCCGGCTTCATTGCCGTTGAACTGCGAGCCGGAAATCGTCACGCCGTGACCATCGAGCGCATAGTACTGGCCTGCGAAGATCGCACCGCCCCAGCTGCCTGCCTTGTTGTTTTCAAACGTCGTACCCGTGATTTCCGTTCTGGAATCACCGGCATAAATCGCGCCGCCCAGCGAACCGGCCACGTTACCCGAGAAACGGGTACCGGAGCCGATGGTCATTTCCGCTACGTTTTTCGTATCCGTATCCAGATAAATGGCGCCACCTGACGACCATGCAACATCACCGGACGCATTGTAGCCATTGTTTTCAAAAACGACGTTTTCGCCGATATTCAGCGAACCGCCGTTCCAGGACGCAATCGCACCGCCAGCCGAACGCATCTCGCGATCAGTCGAATCACTGACCGGCTGATCCAGCTTGTTGCCGACGAACTGCACACCGTTTCCGATGGTTACATCACCACCGTCGTTGTAAATCGCGCCACCGCCGTAGTTTTGCGCGGTGGAAACGTTATCCCTGAATACGGCGCCTTCCCCGACATTCAGATCACCCTTGTCGTTATAGATGGCGCCGCCGTTCTGTGCGGTATTGCCGACAAAGGACGAATTGCCTTCTATGGACAGATCATACTGTTCCGAATAAACAGCGCCGCCTTTGGCAGCATTGTTTCCGGAAAAGCTCACATTGTTCAGTGTTGCACTACCCTGCACATCAAAGGCATTCTGGTTCATCAGGGAAAGCGCACCACCCTGGTTGACCGCTGTATTTCCGGTAAATTCAGTATCAGACACCAAGTGTTGGTTCGCCGCAGTTCCCAGATTTCCGTCGTTCCATAATGTCATCGCACCGCCTGCGTTGGTGCTGGAATTACCTTCAAAACGACTGTTGGAAACATTGACGCCGGACTTGCTGATATATTCAAGACCGCTTGCTTCCTTGTACAGGTTCGAAACGACACCATAAAAATTGTCTGTCTGTCCGGTTGCAGATACCGTTATCACTCCGTTTTGCAGTGAATACTGGAGATTGTCCCCCTGCGCAGCCTGCGTCAACAATTGATTGCCGTCATAACTGATTTGTGTCCGTTCGCTGGCTAATGGCTCCGCCATCGTCACGCCTGACAATCCCATCATGGCAGCGACAGAAGCTGCAAGAACTGCTGTCTTGACGCTCTTGGGTTTTCCTCGCGTCATGCTGTTCTCATCGCACACCATGTATGATGCACGCACCTCGTTCCAAACCACTTTGAATACCTTGTTCATTGACTCTCCTTGATTCGGTATATCCACCGTCTGATTCCGTAACCGGACTCAATAATAAACCAAATACGCTAAAATTTTTCTAATTATTTTGCATATTACGTCTAATTCTAATCTGAAAAGTTACTCGATCACAATATTCAAACGGTCATTGGTTGTAGCGAAGAAACATCCGGAAAACACCGTAAACGGTCACGGCAACCAGAAAAATCCGTGCTTTACGGCCGGGAAAGAGAGAAATAAAAAAGGGAAAAGCAGCAAGGCTGCTTCATATCGAAAAAGTATATTGATAAAAAAAACCGGCGCCATACGCCTTATTGTTCTTTTTACCGACATAAATGACGCCATGTCCGAAAAGGTCGTGCCATGCTTGTGAACTGACGTTGTCTTTCCGGGCAATCAAGGCCTGACATGCCGGTATGATTGGCATAACCTCTGCGGTCGTCAATGCGATGCTGACGGATCGTCCATCCGGTACCACACCATATGCCGCATTCAGGCAAAAAAAAAGGACCCGGAATCCTTTTCCCGGGTCCCCTTCTTCAGGTGCATCTGGTTTAAATAACACCCTGTGCCAGCATTGCATCCGCAACTTTGACAAAACCGGCGATGTTGGCGCCGCTGATATAACTGACCGTTCCGTCAGGACGAGTACCGTATTTGACACATGCATTGTGAATGTTTTTCATGATTTCGTTCAAATGCCGATCCACTTCTTCGCGCGTCCAGGACAGGCGAATGGCGTTTTGCGACATTTCCAGACCCGACGTCGCGACACCGCCTGCATTGCTTGCCTTGCCGGGAGCGTACAGAATGCGTGCTTCTTCGAACAGCTTGGCTGCTTCGATGGTGGAAGGCATGTTGGCACCTTCTGCGACGCAGATCACACCATTCTTGATCAATGCCTTGGCATCGTTTTCGTCCAGTTCGTTCTGCGTTGCGCATGGCAAAGCGATATCGACAGGAACGTACCACGGTCTTGCTTTCGGGAAGAACTGTGCACCGATCTGTTCTGCATATTCGCTGCAACGTCCATACTGGACATTCTTGATTTCCATCAGTTTTGCCAGTTTTTCCGGCGTAAAGCCTGCTTCATCGACAACCGTACCACCCGAGTCGGAAACCGTGACGACCTTGGCGCCCAGCTGCATGGCTTTTTCAACCGCATACTGTGCGACATTGCCGGATCCCGAAACGGAAACACGCATACCCTTGATATCCTTGCCGGCACGTTTGAGCATTTCTTCCACGAAATAGACAGTACCGTATCCGGTTGCTTCCGGACGGATCAGGGAACCGCCGAAAGAGAGGCCTTTACCGGTGAATACACAGTCTGTACGGTTTGCCAGTTTCTTGTACATACCTGCCATGAAACCGACTTCACGTCCACCGACGCCGATGTCACCTGCCGGAACGTCCGTATCGGCTCCGACGTGACGATACAGTTCGGATACGAAAGCCTGGCAGAAACGCATGATTTCGTTGTCGCTCTTGCCCTTCGGATCGAAATCGGAACCGCCCTTGCCGGCACCCATCGGCAGTGTCGTCAGCGCATTCTTGAACGTCTGTTCGAACGCCAGGAATTTCAGGATGGACAGGTTGACGGAAGGATGGAAGCGCAAACCGCCCTTGTACGGACCGATCGCGGAACTGTGCTGGATACGGTAACCACGATTGACCTGTACTTCTCCCTTGTCATCGACCCAGGAAACACGGAACTGGATGATACGTTCCGGTTCTACCAGACGACGCAGCAGATTCTGGTCTGCATACTTCGGATTTTTTTCAATGAAGGGCCACAGGCTTTCCATGACTTCCGTGACTGCCTGATGGAATTCAGGCTGGTTGGGATCGCGCTGTCTGACGCCTTCCAAAAACTCTTCAAGACTCTGTTTCATTGAAACATCCAATCAAAAAATTAACAATCAAAGAATGCTGCGGCAAAACACCACCCTGCCATTCTCATGGCATCACAGGCGTACCACTCTGTTTGCCGACGCTTTTCCCATTATGGGCTGTTTATTTTGCCTTTTACGGGACGTTAATTATTGCAAGATAATGCACGCAAGTAAATGCGGGAAAAAGCATTATCTTGTTTTGACGAACCGTTTTACCGTCTTTTCCGTCGGCAACGCCAGAACCCGCACTGCATGCATTCGGCACGTCTTCCGCCCGTAACGACGATCATCCGCATACGGCCGTTATGGCATGCACACCATTAAATTTATCCAAAGAAGCGGCAAGTTGTTACAATGTATTTTTTGTCACTACCATTCTTACCATGATCGACATTCAGCTCCTTCGCAAGGATATTGATGCTGTCGCGGCCAGACTGAAAACCCGCAATTTCGAACTGGACGTTGCCACCTTCAACACACTGGAAGCAAAACGCCGCCAGTTGCAAACCCAAACGGAAGAAATGCAGGCACGCCGCAATGCGCTTTCCAAACAGATCGGCATTCTCAAAAGCAAAAAGGAAGACACTTCCGCTGTGATGGCCGAGGTAGGCAGTATCGGCAACCAGCTCAAGGCCAATGAAACGGCACTTTCCGAATTGCAGGCACGTCTGTCCGAATTCATGCTGTCCATTCCGAATCTGCCGCATGAATCCGTTCCCGTCGGCCCTGATGAATCCGCCAATGTGGAAGTCCGTCGTGTCGGGACGCCACGCACTTTCGATTTCGAAATCCGGGATCATGTGGATATCGGCGCACCGCTCGGACTGGACTTCGAAACCGCCGGCAAACTGACCGGCGCACGGTTTTGCGTCATGCGCGGCAACATGGCCCGCCTGCATCGCGCGCTTGCACAGTTCATGCTGGATGTCCAGACGACGGAACATGGTTATACCGAATGCTACACCCCGTATATCGTCAATGCCGACAGTCTTTACGGTACTGGCCAGTTGCCGAAGTTCGCCGATGACCTGTTCGCTGCCAGAAAAGGCGGCCAGAACGGCGAAAATGAAAACCTGTATCTGATTCCGACCGCCGAAGTCACACTGACCAATACGGTACGCGGCGAAATCATTTCTGCAGACCAGCTGCCGATCAAACTGACGGCACATACTCCCTGCTTTCGTTCGGAAGCCGGCAGCTATGGTCGCGACACCCGCGGCATGATCCGGCAACACCAGTTCGACAAGGTTGAAATGGTACAAATCGTCCATCCGGAAAAATCCTATGAAACGCTGGAAGAAATGGTGAAAAACGCCGGACGGATTCTCGAAAAACTGGGACTGCCTTATCGTGTCGTCGCCCTTTCGACCGGGGATATGGGTTTTTCCGCAGCAAAAACCTACGATCTGGAAGTCTGGCTGCCCGCACAAAACACTTATCGTGAAATTTCGTCCGTTTCAAACT
The DNA here is from genome assembly GCF_027158465.1 of Oxalobacter paeniformigenes. Lineage (NCBI taxonomy): Bacteria > Pseudomonadati > Pseudomonadota > Betaproteobacteria > Burkholderiales > Oxalobacteraceae > Oxalobacter > Oxalobacter paeniformigenes. Next base: position 87,025 of record NZ_JAMKYL010000001.1, on the reverse strand, counting down.
GCGAGGCATTTCAGGCTCGCCGCATGCAGGCCCGTTTCCGCAACGACAAGGGACGCCCCGAACTGGTGCATACCCTGAACGGATCGGGGCTTGCCGTAGGACGGACACTGGTAGCGCTGCTGGAAAACTTCCAGCAGGCCGACGGCAGCGTGACGATTCCGACCGCATTGCAACCCTATATGGGCGGTCTGACCCGGCTGACGCCTCCTGCCGCCGCGAAAAAATAACCGAAGGCTTACGATTGCCATATTGGCTGGCATCCTCACAAAAAAGCCATCCTGCTATACAGGATGGCTTTTCTTTTGACGTCTTACCGCGACATATCCCGCATACGGCAACTCCCGTAAAATGCCCGAACCTGCGGCGACGTCATGCCATCATCCGTGGATGACAGCAATCACGGCTTCCTTTTCCGCTCAGTAACCGACTGCCAGTCCGTCGCCGCGCGGATCGGTCGCACTGTAACGCAAGCCGGTTTCCGGATCGATCATGATCGCTCCGGCATGCCCCATGGCATCGGTATAATCATCGACACGTGCGACCGGATGACCTCGCCGTTTCATATCGTCCAGCACCTCTTGCGGAATACGACCTTCCATCTTCAGATCATTGGATGCTGCCCCCCATGTCCGGCCATGCAGCCAGCGGGGTGCCGCTACGGCATCTTGCGGGAACATACCGAAATCGACGATACGGGTCGCAATCGCCGCCTGAGTTTGCGGCTGCCCTTCCCCCCCCATGGTGCCATAGACCAGGAAGGGCTTGCCATCCTTAAGCAACATCGCGGCATTCAGTGTATGGAAAGTCCGTTTGCCGGGTTCCAGATGATTGACGTGTGCCGGATCAAGCGAGAAGAAACTGCCGCGGTTCTGCAACAACACGCCGGTTCCCCCGGCAACGATACCGGAACCGAAATCATGGTAAATGCTCTGGATGAGTGAAACAGCATTGCCATCCTTGTCCACGACACCGATCCAGACGGTATCGCCTTTGGGATCAAGCGGTTTGACGGTGGCAGCCGCCCTGTTCATATCGATACGCGCAGCCTGATCCTTGCCGTGCTGGACAGACAACAGATAATCCAGCGGAATCGGAGAAAACTTCGGATCGGTCAGATATTTGTCACGATCGGCGAAAGCCTGCTTGGTGGCTTCGACCATGACATGATAATAGTCCGCCGTTCCTTCACCAAGTTTGGCGACATCGATATTGTTCAGGATATTGAGAATTTCCAGCGATGCCATACCCTGTGTATTGGGCGGCAGATTGTAGGCTGTATAGCCACGGTATTGAACCTTCAGCGGATCAACCCAGTCCGCCGTATGGCTGGCGAAATCTTTCAGCGTCAGCACCCCGCCGTTTTTCTCCAGATCCGCCACGATCTTTTCTGCGATCTCGCCACGATAAAAAACATCGGCACCCTTCTGTGCGATCAGTTCGTAAGTCCCGGCCAATTCAGGCAACTTCATGACTTCGCCGACCTTGTAGGGAGAACCGTCAGGTTTCAGATAAGTCTGTCTGAAACCGTCGAAACGCTGTAGATTCCTGAATTCGGAATCGGCCGGATCGACATTGATGGCTTCCCATCGTGCCAGCGACGGTGTGACGGGAAAACCGTCACGCGCATAGAGAATGGCGCTGTCGAAAAGCGATTTCCATGGCAAGCCGGGATTGCTCATGGTTTCATGTGCATACCGGTAAGCGGCATCCCATCCGGATACCGTACCTGGTACCGTATTGGCAGCCAGATACCCTCTTGACGGAATCTTGTCGTAGCCTTTTTGCCTGTAAAACCCGATGCTGGCTTTCTCACCCGCCCTGCCGCTGGCATTGAGTGCCCTGACTTCTTTCGTCTTCGCATTGTAGATCAGCCAGAAATTGTCCCCGCCCAGCGTGGTCATCTGCGGATAGACCACATTCATCGTGGATGCCACGGCAATCGCCGCATCGACGGCATTGCCGCCTTTTTTCAGGACATCCAGACCGGAAACCGACGCCAGATAATTGGGAGATGTCACCGCACCATACCGGGTAACGGGATTGATGCACCGCGACGGGGTATCGCAATATTTCCCCGGAGATTTTTCGGCGGATACCGTATTGGCCGCCAACAAACAGGATAACGCCATAACCGACACCATAAAAATTTTCAATCGTTTTCGCATGAAACGCCTCCAATGATAGATGAAAACTGTGAAGATTTCCCGTCGAAAACGCCATGCATGATTCATGCCAGATCATTACCCTGCCATCACGACACCAACCACATACCGGCAAACCACCCTATTGCCTGCTGCGTTCCGCGCCCTATCATATTCCCTGCCAATACACGGACATTTTTTCTGTCATGCCGCTTATTGCTCCATCCAAAATGGTTTATAGTAACCGCTTTCCGTTTCGGCCTTTATGTTGCCTGCCGGAACATACCTTCCAACCGGATATCGAAAAACATCCATGCTGAAATCAATCTGTATTTACTGCGGCTCATCGATGGGCGCCTCCGAATTGTATGCAGACGCAATGCGCCAGCTGGCCCGTGAAATGATCAACGAAAACATCGCGCTGGTCTATGGCGGCGGCAAGGTGGGGCTGATGGGCATTCTTGCCGATGAAATGATCCATCTCGGTGGCGAAGTCACCGGTGTCATTCCGAAAGATCTGATGGACAAGGAACTGGCTCACGAAGAGCTGACGCGACTTTACATCGTCAAGGACATGCACGAGCGCAAAGCCCTGATGGCGGATCTGGCAAACGGTTTCATCGCCGCTCCCGGCGGTATCGGTACGATGGAAGAGTTGTTCGAGACATCCGCATGGTTCCAGTTGGGATTGCATGACAAACCGATCGGCATTTTCAACGTCAACAATTACTACGACTGCCTCATCGATCTGGTCAACCATTTCGCCAGCGAAGGTTTCGCGCAGGAAAAATACTCCGAATCGCTGGTGATCGAATCCGATCCGAAAGAATTGCTGAACCGTCTCCGAATCGCTGCGACCCCGAAAGAAAAACCGGCCCGCGCACCGGGCCGGTTCCTGATCTAGCCAAGCACCCGCATTGCCTGTTCCAGATCGGCGATCAGGTCTTGCGGGTCTTCCAGCCCGATATAGAACCGGATCAGCTGATGTTGCCTGTCCGTCCAGTCGCGCCTGTCAGGACGGATACGGTACGGAACGGCCAGGCTGTGCGTTCCGCCCCAACTGAATCCCAGACCGAACAGTTTCAACGATTCGAGAAACCGGTCGGTCTGTGCTTCGGAATAACGTTCATCGAACAATACCGAAAACAGACCGCTGGCTCCCGTGAAATCCCGCAGGAAACAATCGTGTCCCGGACAATCCGGAAAAGCCGGGTGCAATACCCTGCTGATTTCGGGACGTTCCTTGAGCCAGCGTGCAACCTGCATTGCGGATTCACCACTCTTTTCAAAACGTACTTTCATCGACGACAGGCTGCGCAACACCATATAGGCATCGTCGGCACCGACCCCCATCCCGAGACGCATATGCGCCATGCTGATACGGCGAAACAATTCTTCATCACGCGTGATGACGGCCCCCATCAGCAAATCGGAAGCTCCGCCCTGATATTTTGTCACGGCCTGCACAACGATATCGGCACCATGTCCGAACGCGTCGAACGCCAGCCCGGCCGACCAGGTATTATCCAGCACGACAAGTGCTTCCCTGTCGTGTGCTGCACGGCAAATCGCCGGAATATCCGGCACTTCCATCGTGACCGAACCCGGTGTTTCCGTCCAGACAAGACGGGTGTTTTCTCGCAACATGCCGGCGATACCCTCACCCGCCATCGGATCGTAATACCGCACACTGACCCCGAAATCCCGTGCCAGCCAGTCACCCAGCTCCCGGTTCGGGTTATAGATGTTTTCCGGTATCAGCACATCGTCACCACTTTTGAGAAAGGCGAAATCGACGATCGTGATCGCCGCCAGACCGCTCGGTGCCAGAACGGCATGTTTCCCGCCCTCGATTTCGGCCAGTTGTGCTTCCAGCGTGAAAGTGGTCGGCGTGCCATGCAATCCGTAGGTATAGGAATCCCGTCCGATCCACTGACGTGAACGCAAGGCATCCACACTGTCGAACAATACCGTCGAAGCACGGTATGTCGGCTCCGGAAAAGCGCGAAATCCTGACGGTGCGACATAGTCACTGTGATTGATTCGTGTATCTTTTGAAAAGAGTTTGCTCATGACATCCTCACTTGTTTTTTGTGCTATCGCCCCGCCTTGCGTCTGGCTGAAGAAGGCTGCATTTCCCCCCACAAATCGTGGGCATCCGCGTCCTGAACGAGTACATCGACAAATTCGCCAGGCAACAGTTTGCGCCGCATTCCCTTCGGCTTGCGGACATATACGACCCCATCGATTTCCGGTGCATCGGCAAACGACCGGCCGACCGCGCCACCCCTGACGGTTTCATCGACCAACACTCGCACGGTTTTCCCGATTTTCGCCTGCAAGCGTTCGTGCGATATGCTTTCCTGCAATTGCATCAGGCGTGTACGTCTTTCTTCCCTGATTCCATCAGGTAGCGCACCCGGCAAATCGTTGGCCTGTGCGCCTTCCACCGGTGAATAGGCAAAACATCCCAGCCGATCGATTTGCGCTTCCCTGAGAAAATCCAGCAGGTATTCGAATTCCGCTTCCGTCTCACCCGGGAAACCGGTGATGAATGTGGAGCGGATAGTGATATCCGGACACATTCTCCGCCATGATGCGATCTGTTCAAGATGTCTTTCCCCGCTGGCCGGCCGTTTCATGCGCCTGAGGACATCGGGATGGGCATGCTGGAACGGCACATCCAGATACGGCACGATACCGCCATCGTTCATCAATTCCAGCAAATCATCGACATGCGGATAGGGATAAATATAGTGCAGGCGTACCCATGCATCATATTTTCGCGCCAGCTTGCCAAGCTGCCTTGCCAGATCCGTAATATGCGTTTTGACAGGGCGTCCCTTCCAGAACCCTGTCCTGAACCGGATATCCAGACCATACGCACCAGTATCCTGCGAGATGACCAGCAACTCTTTCACACCCGAGGCAAAGAGCATTTCAGCCTCATCGAGTACCTTGCCGACAGGATACGATACCAGCGGCCCGCGCAAGTCGGGAATGATGCAAAACGTACAGTGATGCGCACACCCCTCGGAAATTTTCAGATAGGCATAATGCCGTGGCGTCAGCTTGATACCTTGTGGCGGCACAAGATCGACGAAAGGTTCATGCGGACGCGGCAGATAACGATGCACGGCATCCATGACTTCTTCTACCGAATCCGGCCCTGTCACGGCAAGTACATCCGGCAACAGCTGTTTGACAAGCCTGTTTCCCTGCGGGTCTCTTTTTGCGCCAAGACAACCTGTCACGATAACCTTGCCGTTTTCGCTCAACGCTTCCGAAATCGCTTCCAGCGACTCTTCCTGTGCCGCGGTGATGAAACCGCAGGTATTGACGATGACCAGTCCGGCATCTTCATAGGTTTCCGCCGTCTCATATCCTTCCGCACGCAACCGTGTCAGAATCCTTTCCGAATCGACCAGCGCTTTCGGGCATCCCAGCGACACGAATCCGATCGTTTTCTGTTTATCCATTTTCACTCACTGAAGTACCGCGCCATCGTCTGCCATCAACGATGGCGACATTCCACACTTTTTATCTGCCGACCGATTTGTCGATCCAGATACCGGTCGCCATTCTGCCTGTCACTCCGTCGCGCCGGTAAGAATAAAAACGCGATTCGTCGGAGAGCGTACAAAAACCGCCACCATAAACTTGCATGACGCCTGCATGACGCAAGGACAACCGTGCCAGCGCATAAATATCGGCCAGATATTTTCCATCCTTTTCCGTACGTCTTTCAAACGCGACCGACAACCGTCCGTCTTTTTGCAAAAAGGCTTCCCGCACATCCTCACCGACCTCAAAGGCATCCGGACCGATGGCAGGTCCCAGCCATGCCATGATATCCGCACCGTTTTTTTCGCTGATAGCCCCTACTGCATTTTCCAGCACACCGGCAGCCAGTCCGCGCCAGCCTGCATGTGCGGCCGCGACGGCTTTCCCGTCATGACGGCAAAGCAATACCGGAAGACAATCCGCCGTCATAATGACACACACCACACCCGGGCAGCATGCAAACGAGGCATCCGCATCCGGTACATCGCCGGCAAGGGAAGCATCGACGACACGGTTGCCATGCACCTGATTGAGCCAGACCGGTTCGGAGGGAAGGAAACGCCTTAGCCGTGCCCTGTTTTCCAGCACAATGCGTGCGTCATCTCCCACATGCAGTCCCAGATTGAGCCCACCATCCTTTTTTTCACGTCCATGGTACGGCGCCATGCTCAATCCGCCGGAACGCAAGGTGGAAAAAGCCCTGACACAGGCAGGTGCCGGCCAGTCAGGAATAATCGGATTCATACCATTGATCCTTTTCGGAAATCATCGCCTGTTTCAGCAACTCGCGCATGTCGTCCGGCAATCGCGCGACCCACTCGCACAGCCTGTTTTCTTCCGGATGTATCAGTCCAAGCCGGAAAGCATGCAGCGCCTGACGATGAAAAACCACCGGGGCACGCGCCTTGCCATACAGCGGATCGCCGACCAGCGGAAATCCCGCAAACTGCATATGCACCCTGATTTGATGGGTTCTTCCCGTTTCCAGCCGGCATTTTATCAAGCTGACCGGACTGCCGTGACAAAGACCGGTTTCCAGACACCTGAAATGCGTCACGGCCGGCTTGCCGGACGCGGTCTGCACGACAGCCATTCGCACCCTGTCTCTCGGATGTCGCCCAACAGGCTGGTCGACCGTACCCGATGCCGGCGCTTCTCCCCACACCAGTGCAAAATATTCCCGCCTGACATCCCGTGCCTGCAACTGCCGGACAAGATGTGTTTGTGCTTCCAGTGTTTTCGCCACCACCATCAATCCGCTGGTTTCCTTGTCGAGCCGGTGTACGATACCGGCTCTGGGTATGGTGGCATTCCCCGGAAAACGATGCAATATGCCGTTCAAAAGTGTTTTCGACCAGTTTCCCGCTGCCGGATGGACAACCAATCCGGCTGGCTTGTCGACGACGACAAGCGCCTTGTCCTCGAACACCACAGGAAAATCGACAGGTTCCGGCGTAAACGCCAGTTCTTCTTCCGCCAGCTGTGGCCATACCATAACGGTTTCATCGCCGACCATATTCTGTCTGGCCACAGCTGGCTTGCCATCGACCGTAACATGTCCGTCGGCAATCCACTTCTGGATACGGCTTCGCGAATATCGGGAAAGCCGTCTGGCAAGAATCTTGTCCAGCCGCTCACCTCCTTCTTTCAGTGATAAAACAAACCTGACCGGTTCCTGTTCTGTTAATATCTCATCTTCGTCCGTTACCAGCAGGTTTTCAGGCGAACGATCCGTTTTTTCGATCACAGTAAATCCTATCGGCTATAATTCTGAAATTAAACGTTTTTCCGGCCTATTTGCCATCTGCCAACATCATGCGAAAGAATCTGTTAAAGCTGTTTGCCGTATTTCTGGCCATTTCACTTTCGGCCTGCGGCATGCTTCCTGACAAAATCGACGAAACAGCATCCTGGCCCGCAGGCAAATTGTATCGCGAAGCAAAAGAAGAAATGCGTGGCGGCAATTACGAAAAAGCCATCGAATACTACGAAAAACTCGAATCCCGTTATCCCTTCGGCGTTTTCGCGCAACAGGCACAAATCGATATCGCCTATGCCTATTACCGCGACAACGAACCGGCACAGGCACTGGCAGCGGTCGAACGTTTCATCAAACTGCACCCGAACCACCCGAACATCGATTATATGTATTATCTGCGCGGTCTGATCAACTTCAACGACCGTGTCGGCCTGATGAACTTCGCCTTCCGGCAGGATCTCTCCGAACGTGACCCGAAAGCCGCACAGGACGCTTTCGACTCGTTCAAACTGCTGGTGACACGCTACCCGGACAGTGTTTACTCAAAAGATGCGATTTACCGCATGCGTTATCTTGTCACCATGCTGGCGAAATACGAAGTGCATGTGGCGAAATACTATTTCAGACGTGGGGCTTATCTCGCTGCGGCAAACCGTGCACAACGCACCATCACCAATTATCCTGATTCTGCCGTCGTCGAGGAAGCACTCTATATCCTGGCCGAATCGTACAAGAAACTGGGTCTGTACGACCTGAGCAACGATGCCAACCGGATTTTCCAGCAGAATTTCCCGAACAGCAAGATTCCATACGGCGGCGAGGCCGAGGATAACCCATGGTGGCAGTTCTGGTAATACTTGAACAAAAATCTTCGCTACCCGGAATTTATCGACATGACCCAAAAGGTATCATCCATGACAGGCAGTTCGCTGTTTACCGTCACCGCGCCGTCCGGTGCGGGAAAATCATCGCTGCTCGCAGCGCTGATCCGCAATGACCCGACACTGCGTTTGTCCATATCCCACACGACCCGTCCTCCACGCCCAGGAGAAGAAAACGGCCGCGAATATCACTTCACGACCGTCGACGATTTCAGGAAACGGCTTGACGCAGACGAATTTCTCGAATACGCCATCGTTCACGGAAACTACTATGGCACATCGAAACTGTCCGTTCTCGACCAGATCGGTGCAGGTCATGACACCTTGCTGGAAATCGACTGGCAGGGTGCGCGACAAATCCGTCGCCTGTTTCCCGAAACGGTCAGCATTTTCATCTTGCCGCCATCGATCGCGGCACTGGAACACCGCCTCAACAAGCGTGGACAGGACTCTCCCGAAATCATCCGGCAACGTATCGAGGCGGCCGACGAAGAAATCCGGCATGCCTGCGAAGCCGATTATGTTATCATCAACACCGATTTCGATCTGGCTTTGTCGAAACTGGCTGCTATCGTCGAAACGGCACGCTGCCGGACAGCACTGCAGGCCGTCCGCAACCGTGAATTGTTTTCACAGTTCGGCATCGTTTTCCCCGACAGTCACTAGGTCGGCATTCCGATCTGTTTTGAAAGAATAAAAATGGCACGTATTACGATTGAAGATTGCTTGAAAGAAATTCCCAACCGCTTCGAACTGACGCTGTGCGCGACTTACCGTGCACGGCAGTTGCTGCAGGGACACACTCCCAAAGTCGAAGCCAAGGATAAAATGACGGTTTTGGCATTGCGCGAAATCGCTGCTGGTAAAATTGGTCTTGAAATGCTGAAAAAGGTGCCGAGCTAAACGCTGGTATTCCTGTAAGCCCCAAGAGGGCGCGTTTTGCCGGGTGGTCATCTCATTCACAAGACTGAGGGAGCGATTATGATGTCAACCGAAACCGCACTATCCACCGATCAGGCTCAACATACCATCGCTGATCCAGCCACGCTGCCTGCCCTGCCGCAGGAAGGCGGGGATGTGATCGTACCTGCTTTTTCCAGACCGAAAGTCGTCACTTTTTCCCACCTGGCGCAAAAACTGGAAAAATACATTTCGCCGGCCGACATGAAGCGGATTCTGGAAGCCTTCCGTTTTGCCGACGAAAAGCATCTGGGACAGATTCGCAAGTCCGGCGAGCCCTATATCTCCCATCCGTTGGCAGTCGCCGAAATCTGCGCCGACTGGAAACTCGATGCACAGGCCATCATGGCAGCTCTTCTGCATGATGTGGTCGAGGATCAAGGGGTTACGCTGGAAGAACTGATAGAACGCTTCGGCGCGCCGGTCGCTGCCATGGTGGACGGGCTGTCGAAACTGGAAAAACTCCAGTTCAAGACACATGTGGACGCTCAGGGCGAAAACTTCCGCAAAATGCTGCTTGCCATGGCACGTGATGTACGCGTCATCCTGATCAAGCTGGCCGACCGTTTGCACAACATGCGGACACTGGACGTGATGAACCGTCCCAAACGCTACCGTATCGCACGCGAAACGATGGAAGTCTATGTTCCCATCGCGCACCGCCTCGGGATCAACAACCTCTATCGTGAAATGCAGGATCTGGCATTTCACAACATGTATCCGTTCCGCTACGAGACCCTTTCCAAGGCCATCAAATCTTCACGCGGCAATCGCAGGACACTGATCGGAAAAGTGCACGATGCCGTCAGCAGCGCGTTGGAAAAAAACGGCATTCATGCAGAAATATACGGACGAGAAAAAACCCTGTACGGTATTTATCGCAAAATGCGCAACCAGAATCTGTCATTTTCCCAGGTTCTGGATATTTACGGATTCCGCATTGTCGTCGACACCCTTGCGCAGTGCTACATGACGCTTGGCATACTCCATGCGCTCTACAAACCTATTCCTGGCAAGGTGCAGGACTATATCGCCATCCCGAAACTGAACAATTACCAGTCCCTGCATACCAGCCTGGTCGGTCCTTACGGCACTCCGGTCGAATTCCAGATCAGAACCCATGAAATGCATCATGTCGCCGAAACCGGTGTGGCGGCACACTGGCTGTACAAGACGGAAAACGAAACGCTGACCGATCTGCAAAAACACAGTCTCGGCTGGCTCCAGTCCCTGCTGGACATCCAGCAACAGACCGGCAATTCCGCCGAATTCATCGAACACGTCAAGGTTGACCTGTTTCCGGATTCGGTCTATGTGTTCACACCGAAGGCCAAGATCATCGCACTGCCGCGTGCGGCCACCGCACTGGATTTCGCCTATAACATCCATTCCGATATCGGTGACCATACTGCTTCGGTCAAGATCAACAACAGCGTGGTACCGCTCCGAACCGAGCTGCAAAACGGCGACATCGTCGAAATCATCACCTCGCCGAATGCCCATCCGACCCCCTCATGGCTGGAATTTGTCCGTACAGGCAAGGCGCGTTCGCGTATCAGAAGCTATCTGCGTTCCATCAATCTGGCCGATTCGATCAAACTGGGACAACGTCTGCTGCAACAATCCCTCAAATCCATCCATCTTGACGAGGCCGGCATCCCGAAACCGGTATTCGACAAACTGTTATACGAGACCGGCGCAAAAACGATGGACGATATCTATGCCGATATCGGTACCGGCAAACGACTGGCTGTCCTTGTCGCACGCCGCATCGCCAGCCTGATCGATGAAATCAGCCGCAAACATGGCAACTCCGTCAAGGATGAAGAACCGCAAAAAATCGAACCGGTCATCATCTACGGCAGTGAAGGGATCAATGTCCAGCTGGCGACATGCTGCCTGCCGATTCCTGGCGATACCATCATCGGCGAACTCAACATGACACGCGGTCTCGTCGTCCACAACGCCGAATGCCAGCAGGCCAAAAAACTGATCGCACGCGAACCGGACAAGTGGATCAATGTCGATTGGGGAGAAGATCTCAATCGCAGTTTCGACTGCTACCTGCGTGTTCTGGTTGTGGAGGAAAAAGGAATATTGGCCCGCGTTACCGCCGAAATCAGCGGATCGGATGCCAACATCACCGCTGTCGAAATGGAAACGCAAGGAGAGTTCAACCTGCTGAAATTCACGGTACAGGTCGAAAACCGGATACATCTGGCCCGCTTGCTCCGCCGCGTCCGGCATGTTCCGGGTGTGAAGAAAATCGGCCGGGATCGTATCTGAGAAACGACCCCGGCGACAAGAAATCAACTCAGTGTCACTCTGGCAAATTTGCGTTTGCCGACCTGAACGACGAATGTACCGGCCTGGAGTTTCAGGCCACGGTCGCTCACCTGAGTGCTGTCGACACGAACCCCCCCCTGATCGACCAGTCTCAAGGCTTCCGACGTGGAAGCGCACAGGCCCGCCTGTTTCAGCAACTGCCCGATCCCCAAGGGTGCCCCCGAGAGCGAAACCGAAGGAATATCGTCCGGTATGCCGCCACGCGAACGCGCGACGAAATCTTCCAGCGCCGCATCGGCAACCGCCTTCGAATGGAAACGGGTGACGATTTCCTTGCCCAGTTCGACCTTGACGTCCCGCGGATTACGTCCATTGGCGACTTCTTCTTTCAGACGGGCGATTTCCTGAATGGAACGGAACGACAGCAAATCGTAATACCGCCACATCATTTCGTCGGAAATGCTCATCAGTTTCCCGAACATGACATTGCCGGGTTCGGTAATCCCGACGTAATTGCCTTTGGATTTGGACATTTTTTCCACACCGTCCAGCCCTTCCAGCAGCGGCATGGTCAGAATGCATTGCGGTTCCTGTCCGTACAGGCGCTGAAGTTCGCGACCGACCAGCAAATTGAATTTCTGATCCGTTCCACCCAGCTCCAGATCGGATTTCAGCGCGACTGAATCGTATCCCTGCATCAGCGGATAGAGCAATTCATGCACGGAAATGGGATAACCGTTCTTGAAACGCTTGGCGAAATCGTCACGTTCCATAATCCGTGCCAGCGTATATTGCGATGCCAGCTGGATCATGCCACGTGCTCCCAGTTCGTCACTCCATTCGGAGTTGTAACGAATCTCCGTTTTTTCCGGATCAAGCACCAGACTTGCCTGAGCGAAATAAGTCATGGCATTTTCCTTGACCTGTTCACGGGTCAACGGTGGCCGTGTCACGTTGCGTCCGCTTGGATCGCCGATCATCGAAGTGAAATCGCCGATCAGAAAAATCACCACATGCCCCAGATCCTGAAGCTGGCGCATCTTGTTCAGGACAACGGTATGTCCAAGATGGAGATCCGGCGCCGTGGGATCCAGTCCCAGTTTGATTCGCAGCGGTTTGCCCGTCTTTTCGGAACGGGCAAGTTTCTGTGCAAATTCGGATTCGATCAACAGTTCGTCACAACCTCTCAGAGTAATTGCCATCGCTTCCTTGACAGCATCGGACAAGGGCAATTCCTCCACGGGTTCGGACGCGGAAATTTTTTCGTTCATTTGGCTTATTTACGACAGTTTGTATTGATATAATGCTTGCTTAGGCAATTTTGCCACAGGCCAATAACAAGAAAAGCATCCTGCGCAAAAAAGTCCATTCTAACTGATTGCAGCGACAAGAGGAATTTAATGCGATTTATCGACCGGGCGAAACGTGCCTTGCTGGGTACATCACAAAAAACACGCGTTGTCTCACTGGTTTCCCTCTGTTTCGCCTTTATCGCATTCGGTGCCGCCGCCGTTGCGCCGGGAACACCTCCTGATACCCGCGATATCGCTTTCCGCATGATCGAGGAAGAAATCACGCTCCCTTCGCTTGACAGGCAACTTGACCGGATCAGCAAGGAACAGCAGTTCTATACCCGTGAAGAACGTATTCGCGCAGGCGATTCCATCAATACCCTCTTTTCCCGTCTCGGCATCAACGACAAGGCAGCCGCCGATTTCATCCGTTCAGACGAACAGGCAAATGCCTTTTTGCACCTGAAAGCCGGTCAGGTCATCCATTCGCAAACCGACAATCGCGGACAACTTTACATGCTTTCCGCCACCTTGCCTGAACCCGGCGATCATTCCCATTCGACAAATATCGTCCTGACACGTACCGACTCGGGCTTTTCCGCTTTCCGTGAAACGGAACGTATGGAACGCACCGTTGAAATGCGCTCCGGTATCATCCAGTCATCCCTCTTCGCAGCAACAGATGCCGCCGGTGTACCGGATGCCGTCACACGCCAGTTCATCGAACTGTTTTCGACCGATATCAACTTCAATTCCGACCTCAAACGGGGAGACCGTTTCAATATCGTGTACGAAACGTTCTGGCAAAACGGCAAATTCCTGAAAACCGGCAATATTCTTGCCGCTGAGCTGACCAACGACGGAACGCCCTACCAGTCCATCTGGTTCGAGCGTCATCCCGGAAAAGGCGGATATTACGATTTCAATGGCAAATCGCAGAAAAAAGCCTTTCTCAAATATCCGCTGGAATTTTCACGCATGTCTTCCGGTTTCTCGATGCGTGTCCACCCTGTCACCGGCCAGGTTCGCCAGCACAAAGGTATCGACTTTGCCGCACCGACCGGCACACCCATCCGTGCTGCAGCCGATGGCGTCATCAATTTCTCGGGCTGGCAAAACGGTTACGGCAATTTCATCGTCCTCAAACACTGGGGTCCCTATTCGACGGCATACGGACACATGAGCCGGATCGCTGCCGGCATGACCAAAGGCAAGAAGGTCAATCAGGGCGATATCATCGGCTATGTCGGTTCCACCGGCATGAGTACCGGACCGCATTTGCATTACGAGTTCCGCGTCAACAATGTCCAGCAAAATCCGGCAACCGTGGATATGCCGAATGCACGCCCGTTGACCTCACGTGAAATGGTCCGTTTCAAAACGACGCTGGCCGGCATGAAACACCGCTTCGCGTTGATGGATGCCGCTTCCGCCACTCGCCAGCTCGCCTACAACCGGCATCGGCAGTAACCGCACGACAGACAGGATATGGCTTTGTTCATCGGCATGATGTCCGGCACCAGTCTTGATGGTGTCGATGGTATTCTGGTTTCGTTTCCGGACGATTATCGTGGCGGCGAACTGGATATTCTGGCATCAGCCCATATCCCTTTCGACCTTTCCCTGCGCCAACAACTGATGGCGCTGCAACTTTCGGGTGAAAACGAAATCGAACGTGAAGCGCTGGCTGCCAACAGACTGGCAACCCTGTATGCAGAAAATGTACTGAAACTGCTCGAAAAAAGCGGTCTGTCACGTCAGGATATCCGCGCTATCGGCGTTCATGGACAAACCATTCGTCATCGGCCTGATCTCGGATTCACACGGCAGACCAACAATCCCGCCTTGCTTGCCGAACTGACCGGCATCGACGTCGTCGCTGACTTCCGCAGCCGCGATATCGCGGCAGGCGGTCAGGGAGCACCACTGGTACCTGCTTTTCATCAGGCTGTATTCGGAGACGATACCGTTTGCAGAACCGTCGTCAATATCGGCGGCATCGCCAATATCAGCATCCTGGATCCCTCCGGGTTCGTATCGGGTTTTGATACCGGACCTGGCAACATGCTGCTCGACGCATGGATACAATCCTGCCAAAACCAGCCTTATGACACCGACGGTTTGTGGGGGAAAAGCGGCCGATATTCGGAAACGCTGCTGGATGCGATGCTCGCCGAACCGTTTTTCCGCCAGCTGCCGCCGAAAAGTACCGGACGAGATCTGTTCAATCCGGCATGGCTGCGAGACAAACTGTTCCAGTCGTCCATGGCCGACAAACTGTCACCGGAAGATGTGCAAGCCACGCTGGTCATGTTGACTGCGACTTCGATTGCGCGCGCCATTCACAATTACGCCCCCCAAACCCGACAGGTTTATGTTTGCGGCGGCGGTGCAAAAAACCGTTTTCTGATGGAAGTTCTCGAAAACAGATTGCTGGATGGCGGACATTCGATATCACTGGCCACAAGCGAAACGCTGGGTATCGACCCCATGCACGTCGAATCGCTGGCTTTTGCATGGCTGGCCTACCGTTTCACTCACAGGCGAACGGGCAATCTGCCATCGGTGACCGGTGCCGCTTCCGGCCGGATTCTGGGAGCGCTCTACCCGGCCTGAGCGAGCATCCGTTACAACCCAACCGCACTCACAGGTATCCACCCGTCAGGTATATCACATGATATTCTGCCGCATACGGTATTCCGGACAAGGTTTTCTCGTCCGTTGCAAAATCCGAACGATCCATGCTTTTCATCCAGCATGCATCCCATCCCCACACATTGGGCAGTCATGGACTTTGAATGACCGCCTCCCTGAACCTTGATTTTCCCGACGTATATCTTTCGTCTTCATCCCGGCAATATCCCTTAAAATATGACTTTTGACTGTTTCACCTGCTGTTTGCATCAACCACATACAAGGAAATTCGCATGATCGCCCTTTTGCAACGCGTCACGCAAGCCAGTGTTACTGTCGACCGGAAAATCATCGGCCAGATCGGTAAAGGACTGCTCATCCTTTTATGCGCCGAACGGGGAGATACCGAAAAAGAGGCTGACCAATTGCTCGGAAAATTGTTGAACTACCGTGTTTTTTCCGACGAAAACGGCAAGATGAATCTTTCTGTCACAACGACCGGTGGCAGTATGCTGATCGTTCCCCAGTTCACACTGGCTGCAGATACACGTTCCGGCACCCGTCCGTCTTTTTCACCGGCTGCCCCGCCCGACATCGGCAAAAAACTGTTCGATTATTTTGTGGAAAAAGCACGTGGCAAACTCGACGTCATCCAGACCGGACAGTTCGGCGCCGATATGCAGGTCTCCCTGACAAACGACGGCCCGGTTACATTCTGGCTGGATACATCCGGTCGAAAAACACAGGCATCCCATCCGTAAAGAGGCTGTGAAAACCGCCGGTATCTGGCAAAATAACGCTATTGTTTTCATTTACTTTTCAGGAGCCGTCATGAAAATCTGGAGCGATTCTTTTAAGGACGGGGCGAAAATCCCGGCACCGTTGGCGTTTTGCAAAATCGATGCTGGCACGCATGCCGCCATGTCAGACAACCGTAATCCGCATCTGGCATGGAGCGATCTGCCTGAAAACACCCGTTCTCTCGTGGTGATCTGCCATGACTACGATGTCCCGTCACGTGGCGACGACGTCAATCAGGAAGGCAAAACCGTTCCGGCAGATCTGCCGCGTGTGGATTTCTATCACTGGGTACTGGTCGATCTCCCTGCGAACCTGACCTCGATCGCCGAAGGAGAATTCTCCAGCGGTATTACGGCAAGAGGCAAAAACGGCCCTGACGCCCTTCACGGTGCAAGACAGGGCATCAACGACTATACGGCATGGTTTGCCGGCGACAAGGATATGGAAGGCGACTACTACGGTTACGACGGCCCTTGCCCGCCATGGAACGACGCCATCCCGCACCATTATGTCTTCACACTGTATGCGCTGGATACCGACAAGCTCGCCGTTACCGGACGTTTCACCGGTCAGGATGTCATGGCCGCCATGCAAGGCCATATTCTCGGAAAAGCCAGCATCACCGGTGTCTATTCCCTGAATCCGGCAGTCGCATCCACACTTTGAGACTTCAAGTGAACCAGCCTACCGACATTCTCATCATCCGGCATGGCCAAACAGCCTGGAACCAGCTCAAACGTTTGCAGGGACACAGCGATATCCCGCTCAACGAAAAAGGCCGGCTGCAGGCCGTCACGCTTGCCGGAATCCTGCGCGACGAGCCACTGGATGCGATTTTTTCCAGCGACTTGCAACGTGCCTACCAGACAGCGCATGAAATCGCCCGTATGCACCATTTGCCGGTTCTGGCGGACAAAATGTTCCGCGAGCGCTGCTACGGAGCCTGCGAAGGCATGCGAGACGAAGAAATCCGCGATGCCTACCCGCAATCCTACGCGGCATGGTATGCCGCCGATCCCGACCATTTTTTTCCCGACGGCGAACGCAAAACCGAAAGTCCGCGCCAGTTCCATCATCGTGCCCTGAATGCCATCAAACATGCAGCGACGCGTTATGCCGGCAAGCGCATCGCGATCGTCACGCACTTCGGCGTCATCGAAACAGCATACCGCACCGCATGCGGCATCCCGCTCGGCACGCGTTGCAAAATGCCGGTTTTGAATACCAGCATCAACCGCTTCCGCTGGCATGACGGTACCTTGCAATTACTCCAATGGGGAGAAGCTTCCCATCTTGAAGAAGCCAAAAAACCGCCGGTCGACTATTACCAGCATTACTGATACATGCTCCCGCCGGTCTTGCCGGCATTTCACGGGTAACCTCTTTTCGTTTTGTTTCCATCATGCAAATCGGCCCCTATGCCCTTTCCAACAATCTCATCCTTGCACCGATGGCAGGCATCACTGACCGTCCATTCCGCCAATTGTGCAAACGGCTGGGCGCAGGCTATGCAGTATCCGAAATGGCAGCAGCCAACCCGATGTTGCGCGACACCCTCAAAAGCCGGAAACGGATCGTACATGCCGGCGAACAGGAACCGCGCGCCGTCCAGATCGTCGGTTCCGACCCGACCATCATGGCGGATGCCGCCCGTTACAACGTCGATCAGGGAGCGCAAATCATCGACATCAACATGGGATGCCCCGCGAAGAAGGTTTGCAACAACTGGTGCGGTTCAGCCCTTTTGCAAGACGAACGGCTGGTCGGCAAAATTCTCGATGCGGTCATACAAGCCGTTGACGTTCCCGTCACACTCAAATTCCGTACCGGCTGGGATCGCGACCATATCAATGCACCTGCCATCGCATCAATTGCGGAATCGGCCGGTATCGCCATGCTCACACTGCATGGACGCACCCGTGCCGACGGCTATCGGGGACATGCGGAATACGATACGATCGCCGAAGTAAAATCACGCGTATCCATTCCCGTCGTCGCCAATGGCGACATCGGTTCGCCGCACAAGGCAAAAGCCGTACTGGAATACACGAAAGCCGATGCCGTCATGATCGGACGCGCCGCGCAGGGAAATCCATGGATTTTTCGCGATATCGGCTGTTTTCTTGAACACGGCACCCTGCCTGATCAACCTTCATGGCGTGAAATCTGGCAGATTCTGCGTGAACACCTGATGGAACATTACGATTTTTACGGCGAGGCTATCGGCGTTCGCAATGCCCGAAAACATATCGGATGGTATGCACGGAATCTGCCAGACGGCGAACGACTGCGGCAAAAAACCAACATCGCCGTTACCTGTGAACAGCAAATAAATGAGATCGATCGCTTCTTTATATCTCTACTTGAACACGGTGAACGGGTACAATAACAATTTGTAATTCAGATTGACCGGCATGCCATACACGGCAGCCATTGGAAATGCAAGATGAGCAAAGAGCATATTCAGGATGTTATCCTGCAAAGCCTGCAGGAATACTTCGATGATCTCGACGGCCAGAAACCAACCGATGTCTATAACATGATTATGCGTACGGTTGAAAAACCTGTCCTGATGGCTGTCATGGCCCATGCCAAAAACAACCAGTCCCATGCAGCAGAAATGCTGGGCATCAACCGCAATACCCTGCGGAAAAAACTGCTGGAACACGGCCTTTTGTAACCAGCGCTCTCTTTTTACCTTTTATTGACTGCAATTTCTTCTATCATGACTCGATTTGCCCTGATCTCCGTCTCCGACAAAACAGGTATTGTCGATTTCGCCAGAGAACTGGCTTCCATGAACATGGTGATCCTCTCTACCGGCGGAACAGCAGAACTGCTTGAAAAAAACGGCGTACCCGTAACCGAAGTCGCCGACTACACCGGTTTTCCGGAAATGCTTGACGGCCGCGTCAAGACGCTGCACCCCAAGATTCATGGCGGCATTCTTGCAAGACGCGACTTGCCATCGCATATTTCCGCGATCGAACAACAGGGAATCCATACCATCGACATGGTCGTCGTCAACCTGTATCCGTTCCAGCAAACCATCGCCCGTGAAAACTGCACGCTGGAAGACGCTATCGAAAACATCGATATCGGCGGCCCTGCCATGCTGCGCTCCGCGGCGAAGAACTACCGCGATGTCGCCGTCGTCTGCGATCCATCCGACTATGGCGACATCATCGCCGAAATGAAAAAGAACGACGGTTCGCTTTCCATGGACACACGTTTCGAGCTGTCCAAGAAAACGTTCGCCCATACCGCACAGTACGACGGCGCGATCGCCAACTACATGTCCAGTCTGAAA
Organism: Oxalobacter paeniformigenes; assembly: GCF_027158465.1. NCBI lineage: Bacteria > Pseudomonadati > Pseudomonadota > Betaproteobacteria > Burkholderiales > Oxalobacteraceae > Oxalobacter > Oxalobacter paeniformigenes. Next base: position 67,397 of record NZ_JAMKYL010000001.1, on the reverse strand, counting down.
GCGGACAAGAAGCACCAGAACCGCCAGACCTATCCGGAAATCCTGAACCTTCAATTCGAAAAAGTGCAGGATATGCGTTACGGTGAAAACCCGCACCAGTCCGCCGCTTTCTATCGTGAAAGAAACATCGCGCCAGGTACACTGGCCAGCTATCGTCAGCTGCAAGGCAAGGAACTGTCCTACAACAATATCAGCGATGCCGACGCCGCATGGGAATGCGTCAAGAATTTCAACGAACCTGCCTGTGTCATCATCAAACATGCCAATCCTTGCGGCGTCGCGACCGGCAAGGACTTGCTGGAAGCCTACAAAAAAGCGCTGCAAACCGATCCGGAAGCGGCATTTGGCGGCATCATCGCTTTCAATGGCGAACTTGATGCCCGTACTTCCGAAGAAGTCGCCAAACTGTTCGTCGAAGTATTGATCGCACCATCCTTTACCGAAGAAGCCAAGAGCATCTTCAACCGCAAGAAAAACCTGCGTCTGTTGCAGATCGCACTGGGAACCAATACCAATACATTCGACCTCAAACGCGTCGGCGGCGGCCTGCTCGTCCAGTCTCCCGACATCGTGGATATCATTGCAGGCGATCTGAAAGTCGTCACGAAAAAACAACCGACTCCCCAACAGATGCAAGACATGCTGTTCGCATCGAAAGTCGTCAAGTTCGTCAAATCGAACGCGATCGTCTTCTGCGGAAACGGCATGGCACTGGGCATCGGCGCCGGCCAGATGAGCCGTGTGGACGCTGCGCGTACTGCCACCATGAAAGCTGCCAACGCCGGGCTGTCCCTCAAAGGCTCCGTCGTCGCTTCGGACGCTTTCATTCCGTTCCGTGACGGCCTTGACATCGTCGCCAATGCCGGCGCGACTGCCGTTATCCAGCCAGGCGGTTCCGTCCGCGATCCCGAAGTGATCGCCGCCGCCGATGAACACGGCATCGCCATGGTCTTCACCTCGGTACGCCACTTCCGTCACTGACGGGAAACGGGGGTTTTCATGGCCGGCACATCCACATTGCCTGCAACAGGCACCGCCATGAAAATCCTCGGTATCGATCCAGGTCTGAGAACCACCGGTTTCGGTCTGATCCACAAACAGGGCATGACCCTGCGCTATATCGCATCCGGCACCGTCAAAACGCCATCTGATGCAAGCCTGCCGTTACGTCTGAAAACCATTTTCGACGGTGTCAGCGAAATCATCGCCCGATATCAACCCGACTGCGCAGCCATCGAAAAAGTTTTCGTCAATGTCAATCCGCAATCCACACTGCTTCTGGGACAAGCACGCGGTGCGGCTATCAGTGCGCTGGTTGCATCCGGACTGACCGTTCACGAATTCACGGCATTGCAGATCAAGCAAGCTGTCGTCGGACATGGCAAGGCACAAAAAAAACAGGTTCAGGAAATGGTACAACGCCTGCTGTCGCTTCCGGGAGCGCCCGCCAGCGATGCTGCCGACGCACTGGGCGCCGCCATCTGCCACGCGCATGGCTTCGATGCAGTACAGGCACTGGAAAAAGCCGCTGTACTCGGCAATCTGACGTCATTCCGTATCCGGCGCGGCAGACTTATCCGGTAATATACTTACGATTTCCCATTATCTGATTGCATAACATGATCGGTCGCATACACGGTATCCTGTTGCAGAAAAACCCGCCACAGCTGCTGGTTGACTGCCATGGCGTCGGTTACGAAATCGACGTCCCCATGAGCACGTTTTACAATCTTCCTGCCATCGGCGAAAAAGTCACGCTGTTTACCCACCTCGCTATCCGCGAGGACGCCCATATTCTGTACGGATTCGGCAACCTTGAGGAAAGAGCGTTGTTCCGTCAGCTGATCCGTATTACAGGCATCGGCGCACGAACCGCACTGGCACTTTTGTCCGGACTGTCCGTCACGGATATGGCTCAGGCTGTCGCCATGCAGGACACGTCACGACTGACGAGTATCCCCGGTATCGGCAAGAAAACCGCCGAACGGCTGTTGCTGGAACTGAAAGGAAAACTCGATAGCGGGACACTCGCCGCCGCCACACGCCCGTCACCTGACGATCCGCGCTCCGATATACAAAACGCCTTGCTGGCACTGGGTTATTCTGAAAAAGAAACGCTGCTCGCCATGAAACAGCTGCCGAACGACTGCAATGTGCCAGACGGTATTAAAATGGCCCTGAAAGCCTTGTCCAGAGGTTAGGCAACGACATACAACGGATTCGACATGAGCATCCAGACCGACGATTTCAGCGAAAAACGACTTATCGACGCAAAAACCGCGTCTCCCAATGAAGAAGCGATCGAACGTGCCTTGCGTCCAAAATTCCTGAACGAATACGTCGGCCAGCACAAAACTCGTGAGCAACTGGAAATTTTCATCGCTGCTGCAAAAAAACGTGGGGAAGCGCTTGATCATACCTTGCTGTTCGGCCCGCCTGGTCTCGGCAAAACGACGCTGGCACACATCATCGCCCGCGAAATGGGCGTCAATCTGCGCCAGACTTCCGGCCCTGTGCTGGAGCGCGCAGGCGATCTGGCCGCCATCCTGACCAATCTGGAAGCCAACGATGTCCTGTTCATCGACGAAATACACCGGATGTCGCCTGTCGTTGAGGAAATCCTTTATCCTGCCCTGGAAGATTACCAGATCGACATCCTGATTGGCGAAGGTCCCGCAGCCCGTTCGGTCAAGCTCGACTTGCAACCGTTCACCCTGATCGGCGCCACCACACGGGCTGGCATGCTGACCAACCCGCTACGCGACCGTTTCGGCGTCGTCGCACGACTGGAATTTTACGACATCGACGATCTGACCCGTATCGTAACGCGCAGCGCCATGCTGCTGAAAGCACCGATCGTACAGGATGGCGCCCGCGAAATCGCGCGCCGTGCACGAGGAACACCACGTATCGCCAACCGACTGCTTCGCCGCGTACGCGACTATGCCGAAGTCAAGGGCACCGGAAAAATCACCCGTGACATCGCCGATGCCGCCCTGAAAATGCTGGATGTCGATCCGGTTGGATTTGACCTGATGGATCGCAAATTGCTTGAAGCGGTACTCTTCAAGTTCAGCGGCGGTCCGGTCGGTATCGCCAATCTGGCTGCCGCCATCGGCGAGGAAATCGATACCATCGAAGATGTACTGGAACCTTATTTGATACAACAGGGTTATTTGCAACGCACACCACGCGGCCGTATCGCTACCACAGCGACTTATCGTCATTTCGGTATCGCGGCCCCTTCATCAAGCCAAACCGGCGATCTGTGGGACGAGACAACGAAATGACTTCAGCAAAACACTCTCCAGTCGATGTCGCCGTCGGGATTCTCATGCAGGAAAACGGCGATGTCCTGCTGGCCCAAAGACCGGCAGGCAAACCATATGCAGGTTACTGGGAATTTCCGGGCGGCAAGGTCGAAACCGGTGAAACCGTTGAAAACGCACTCAAACGCGAATTCATGGAAGAACTGGGCATTACCATTTTGTCGGCTTCCCCATGGTGCTGTGTCGAATACGTCTATCCGCATGCCCACGTCCGCCTGCATTTTTTCATCAGTCGCCACTGGCACGGTATACCGCAAAGTCGCGAAGGACAGGCTTTTTGCTGGCAAGGCGACATCCATGTCGAACCGTTGCTGCCTGCAACGATTCCCCTGCTCCACTGGCTGGATGAATACCGTTACCCGCACTGACCGGAACCTTCGCTCCTTCACCAAATCCGCTCCACGCCGATCGATGGTACAATCTCCGTCTTTATCCGACAGGAAACAACATGATCATCGAACTCGTCGATATTCTGATCCAGCCTGGCAAACAGGCTGAATTCGACCAGGCTATCCAGCATGGCATTCAGACATACATCGCGCCCTCAAAAGGTTTCATCGGCTACCGCATCAACAAATGCATTGAAACTCCCGAACGCTACGTCCTGATGAACTATTGGGAAACCCTTGAAAACCATACTGTCGATTTTCGCGGTTCGCCCGCTTTCACCCAATGGCGTGGCGTCGTCGGGCCGTTTTTCGCCCGTCCGCCCATCGTTGAACACTTTACGATTTTCGCGACAAAAAATGCCTGAAAAACGGCGTTTTTGTTGCCCTTCGGAGGCAAATCAGCGATAATGCACAGGCGTCGCCGGGGTGGCGAAATTGGTAGACGCAGCAGACTCAAAATCTGCCGGTGGAAACACCGTGCCGGTTCGATTCCGGCTCCCGGCACCAGACGATCGCAATTTGCAACTTTACCCGCTGGCCTTGAGACACGCTTCGTTTCAGGGCTTTTTTATTTGCCTTCCTCCCGAAACAGCAACGGCAACCGTTTTGCCCTATACCGCGATCCGCAGGCCAGTCGGCATTTCCGTATTCCGTCATCAGCCCCATTCCACGTCTTATACCTTTTGCATACGCTTCAAAAACAAAAAACCGGGAGTATCTCCCGGTTTTTTGCGTGCTCGATAAACACCTGTCACGAACAACAGGAACACTTGAACTGTTCCTTGGCTCTCTGACGCCACGTCTGCAACAGCGGATCGGTATAACCCGACGGCTGCGACAGCCCTCTGAATACCAGATCGCAAGCGGCACGGAATCCGGGAGAATGAGTGAAATCATCCGTCATCCTGCGATAGGTCGGATCGCCCGCGTTTTGCTGATCGACCACAGCAGCCATTCTCTTCAAGGTACTCATGACCTGCGGAACTGTAGCGATGCCATGACGCAACCAGTTCGCGATATGCTGGCTGGAAATACGCAACGTGGCACGGTCTTCCATCAGGGCGATATCACGAATATCCGGCACCTTGGAGCAACCGATACCCTGATTGACCCAGCGAACCACATAGCCGAGAATGCCCTGCGCATTGTTGTCGAGTTCCTGCTGGATTTCTTCCGGAGACCAGTTCGGCGTATCGGTTACCGGAATCGTCAGCAAATCATCGAGAACATCGACGAAAGGCTGTTTTTCCATCGCAGCCTGTGTTTCCTCGATATTGACCTGATGATAATGCATCGCATGCAAAACGGCAGCTGTCGGAGACGGAACCCATGCCGTATTGGCACCGGCACGCAAGTGATCTCCCTTCTGGGCGATCATATCGGCCATCAGATCCGGAGCGGCCCACATGCCCTTGCCGATCTGTGCACGGCCTCTCATGCCGCATTCCAGACCGACCTGAACATTATTGACTTCATAGGCGTTGATCCATGGCGTTTTCTTCATATCGCCCTTGCGGATCATCGGACCGGCTTCCATCGACGTATGGATTTCATCGCCGGTACGGTCAAGGAACCCGGTATTGATGAAGGCCAGACGATTCGGTACTTCAGCCACACAAGCTTTCAGGTTGGCACTGGTACGACGTTCTTCGTCCATGATACCCAGCTTGACGGTATTTTGCGGCAATCCGAGCAAAGCCTCGACCTTGTTGAACAGCTCGTTGGTGAAAGCCACTTCTTTCGGTCCATGCAGCTTCGGTTTCACAACATAGATGGAACCACGACGGGAACTGATTCTGTTTTGCAGATCACGTTTGACGATCAGCGTCGTGACGACGGCATCCATGATGCCTTCGAAAATATCGTTTTCGTCACAATCCAGAATAGCCGGGTTCTGCATCAGCAGGCCGACATTGCGGACGAAAATCAGGCTGCGGCCCGGCAGAGAAAATTTTTCGCCGTTTGCGACGGAGAGATACTCACGGTCACCGTTCATCTTGCGCACGAAGGTCGTACCGTTCTTGGTGACGTTTTCTTCCAGATCCCCCTTCATGACACCCAGAAGGTTCCGGTAAACCAGTACCTTGTCGTCGGCATCGACTGCCGCGACGGCATCTTCGCAGTCCAGAATGGTCGTTGTGGCAGCTTCCATGATGATGTCACGTACCCCGGCCGGATCGCTTGCGCAAATCGGATCGTTCTTGTCGAAAAGCAGATCGAAATGCATGTGATTCTGAACGAACAGCAGGGAAGACGGATTTTCCGGATCGCCATTGTAACCAACCAGCCATTCCGGCTGTTTCAGCGTCGTTTCGCTGCCATCTTTCAATACGGCGGCAAGCTGTTTGTTTTTGAGATAGTATCTGACGACATCGCCATGCGAACCTTTTGCCAGCGGGATGAATTCATCGAGCATGGCACGTGCATAAGCGATGACTTTCTGGCCTCTGACCGCATTGTACGGACCGCTCTTTCCTGCACCACCCTCTTCACTGATGGCATCCGATCCATACAGGGCATCATACAGGCTGGCCCAGCGTGCATTGACCGCATTGAGAACATAACGGGCATTCGTCAGCGGCACCACAAGCTGCGGTCCGCCCTGTACAGATACTTCGTCATCGATATTTTGCGGATCAATCCTGACATTTTCCGGAACAGGAACCAGATAACCGATTTCTTTCAGGAACTGCTTGTAGGCGTTCATGTCCTTGACAGGACCGGGATTCAGACGATGCCAGCAGTCCACTTCTTCCTGAAGACTTGCGCGTTCTGCCAGCAAATCGCGGTTTTTCTGCGTCATTTCATCGACAATTGCATCAAAACCGCGCCAAAAAGTATCACTGTCGATGCCGGTACCCGGCAATGCTTCCTCTTCGATAAAACGATACAGATTTTCAGCGACCTGTAAACGATAACATTTTTTACGTTCTGTCATATAACGTTTCTCTTGTATCCAAACCTGTGCGAATTGACAACTAAGTGACGTCACCGCATGCCATGCCGGTTGGCAGACAAGCGATGGCGCGAATGTTTTCTCATTCTTTGCCGCGCAATAGCAGGAGCGGACGCTTACCGCCATCCTGTCCGGATAAACACCATCATGCGTTGTCAGATACAGCTGTCTGATTACCCGTTTGTAACACGTATTCTTGTGTGAACACGACTTGTGCGCATGGAGAAGGGTTGCTTCTTTTTTTCACGGGTATATATGTTAGCAATAAAGTCTGTCCATGACACACAATTTTTTGTATAACACCCCGTACGTCTTATACAAAAAGCGTCTTATCCGGTCATTTTCCGCAAAAACCGTTTCCTTTCGGGCATATTTCATCATCCGCGACTAGAATCCCGACAACCACTTTCTGTGCTGCATGTACTGCCAGCATGCAACGATAATCAGTATGGGCAACAGGCATTCCAGAAATTCTTCCTGCGAAACCTGCAAGGCAACCAGCCAGTCCGAAAAATGCATTTTGTAAAGCTCCGTCAATACATTCAGCGACCGGTCGATGCACTTCGAAACCCCCAGTACAACGAAAAACACCAGTATGGTAATCGCGTGCCCTTCCTTGTTGAACAATTCACGGAAAAATGTACCCGCACAATGCCTGATGAAATAAAACAGCATCCAGAGAACCGGCAGCAAAATCAGTATGGCCAGCAATTTGTCCGTCACCGGAATATGGCTGCCCAGCCAGAAACGGCTTTTCAGGATGCTCTCGCTGCTGACAGACTTGTGCAAGTCCATCTCGCGCATGCACATATATGCCAGCATGATGACAACCGCACATTTCGTTGATCCCTTCATCTGTGTGCCGGCGAATATGACAACCACAATGGCGACGACATAAAAAACCAGCGTCATGGTCTCTATCATGCCGTTTTCCGACACGAATTCCAGCATATCCACCGGTGGCAATATCCACCAGCACACCAGTGCCGCCAGCGAGGTCAGCAAGGCCATATAGACCGATATCCAGGGAGATGCCTGCATCATCATGACCGTTTTGTGCCGTTCACGATACTGATAAAAAGAGACAGTTATCAGAAGCGGCAAAATGCATTCGAGATATTCTTCCTGCCCGGTCACCAGCGCTTCCACCCACATCGGAAAGCGCCATCCCCACATTTCGGTCATCATGTTCAGCGAGCGGTCGAAAATCTTGGAAATGACCAGCACTGCGAAAAACACGAAAATACCCACGGCATAACCGTCTTTCAAACACAAATCGGACCACCAGCGCCGCGTATAACCACGGATAAAATAAAACAGCGCCCACAACACCGGCAACAGAATGGCCAGCGCCATCAATTTGTCCGTAACGGGAAACTGGCTGCCCAGCCAGAACTTGATTTTCAGGATACTGGTACCGCTCAACGACTTGTGCAAATCCGCTTCCCGCATGAACATATACACCAGCAATATCACGATCGCCGCCCTGGTCTTTACCGTCAGAACTGTACGCCCGCTGTACAAAATGAGCGCGATGGCAACGATATAGACGACAAGCGTCAGATTTTCGATCGGTCCGTTCTCACGGACGAAACGGATCATCGATTCGCTCGACATGGCCATCCAGCTGACCAGAGCGGCAAGTGAAGCGGCGACGGAAATATAGACCGTCATCCATGGAGATCTTGATAAAGTCATACTTGCGGCACAACAACTCGGTACTGCAGATACGCCACCGGGTTAAAAAAAGGTTAAAACTCGTGAAAAAAAAGTTATTCTAGAGAAAGACCGCAAGCAATTCAATTCAGACAATACCGTACCACCGCGGCACAGCACCACGGTTCATCGTTATTGCGGTATTGAAAAGAAGGGAAAAATCCTGCTATCAGGTTGGATCGTGTTCACCGGTATCGTCCTTGCAGACGTTCTTGTCCGGTGGCACAGGCACCCGATTGTTCCAGGTATAGACGGACCAAGCCGTTGCACCGCACTGGTCACATGCCGGCCCGGTAGCACCACCATTGGCTCGCCACCCGTCAGGATTGGCCTTGCCGCCACAGAAAGGACAAGGCAAGAGTTTTTGTTCCTCGACATTGCCTCGCCAGACGGCACGAAAGACTTCATTGAAATCGGCAAACGTCAATTCCACACATCGTCCGACCCGGATGCCGAAAACGATCAGAAAATAAAAAGGCGTCACCAGAAACAGTAAAAAACGCCGCAATCCGGCTGACTTGATATGTATGAGCGGTGGCATGATATGACTTCGTTTCGGACAGTACCCTGCAAGACAAGATGTAAAAACGCCTGCATGACAACTGTACGACGAAAACCTCCTAATCCAGCTTGCCTTTCCGTTTGAGCCACTTGACGGCGATAAACCCTATGATCGCCGCAAGAAACAGGGAATCCAGTGCCCATTCATGAATGCTTTCTGTAGAAAAATTGCCATCGAACAGACGAAAGGACATGATCGCTCCACCCAGCAGAAGCGTCACCAGAAAGACGTGTAATTTACGCAGTTTTTTCATTGATTTTGATCGTACATTAACCATTTGCCATGCGTAAAAAATTTTTCGCATGCAGATAATAGTTTAACAGCTAAAACCGTACCCTATGCATTCTTTCATGCGGTGGCAAGCCGGCAAACCCGGTGAACCGTCCCGTCAATGCCGTTTCACCTGCATGACACCGCCGACTTCGCTGATCAGCTGCATCGCCTTCCCGAGACTTTCTGTCGATGCGATTTCCACCGTAAAAGACATTCTCGCCTGTCCCTTGTTGCTCTGTGTCCGTACACCGATCACATTGATCTTTTCGCGCATGAACACGTCGGAAATATCCCTTAACAAGCCTTGCCTGTCTCCTGCCAGCACATAAATATCGACAGGATATACCGTATCCGGCCCCGGCGTCCCCCAGTTCGTCTGGATAACCCGTTCCGGTGCTTTTTTCTCCATTTCCAGAAAATTCTTGCAATCCTGACGATGGATGGAGACTCCCTTACCACGCGTGACAAATCCGACGATCGGATCAGGTGGCGCCGGTTTGCAACACTTGGCCATCTGTGTCAGCAGTCCTTCCGTACCGACAACCAGAATACCCGATTTCGCGCCGCTGGCGACGCTGGATGCCTTGCTCTTGCGGATAATGTCGTCATTATTACCCGTATCCCGAACGGTTTCCTGACCATGAAGCGCCATCTCGATCGTTCGCATGTTGAGCTTTTCCTTGCCGGCGGCGAAAAACATTTCGTCCACCTTGGAAAACGCCAGTTTCCGCGCCAATTCCTCAAGATTGACCGCCGTCTTGCCTTCACGTTGCAAGAGTTTTTCGATCATGGTTCTGCCGCTGGCCACCGTTTCCTGATACTCGATCCCGTTGAACCATGACCGTATCTTGGCATGCGTACGCGGATTGACCGCAAATCCGGGACTTAACCAGTCACGTGACGGTCCGATATTGCCCGCAGCGCCCTTGGCTGTGATGATCTCGACCGTCTGTCCGCTTTTCAACGGCGTATTGAGCGGCACCATGACACCGTCCACGCGCGCGCCGCGGCAGCGGTGGCCCACATCGCTGTGAACCTGATAGGCGAAATCGATCGGCGTCGCGCCTTGAGGCAAATCGATCACCCGCGCTTGCGGCGTCAAGGCATAAATCCTGTCATCAAGCGTGGTCGCCTTGATTTTTTCCACCCACTCTTTATGAGAATCTTCTTCGGCCACCGCATCATCGACATCCGTCTTCCAGGACAACAGCTGACGCAAGAACGAAATCTTTTCATCATACTGCTGCGCGACAAACGTCGAGCCACCCGTTTCCTTGTAACGCCAATGCGCAGCCACACCGAACTCGGCCAAACGATGCATTTCCTGCGTCCTGATCTGTACTTCGAACGGTTGTCCGTTTTCCGCCACCACAACCGTATGCAGCGACTGGTAACCGTTCGGCTTCGGACGTGAAATATAGTCGTCGAATTCCTTGAGAATCGGTGTCCAGAGCCGGTGAATCATATCAAGCACCGTAAAACAGGTCTTGATATCGGAAACGATGACACGAAATGCGCGCAAATCATACATTTGCGAAAAATCGAGCGATTTGCCGCGCATCTTGTTATAAATACTGTAGATATGTTTCGGTCGTCCGGTCACATCGGCCTTGATACCGGCAGCATCCAGTTCCTGACGCAACCGTGCCATGATTTTCCGGATGAATTCTTCACGCTCGGTACGCTTTTCTTCCAGACTTTTCGCGATACGGCGATAGGCTTCCGGGTCAATGAACCTGAACGACAGATCCTCCAGCTCCCACTTCACCTGCCAGATACCCAGCCGGTTGGCCAGTGGCGCATAAATCTCAAGCGTTTCCTTGGCATAATGACGGCTGGCATCGTTATCTTCCTTTTTCTTTGCCAGATAACGCAACGCAGCCATCCGTGCGGCCAGCCGGATCATGACGACCCGCATATCGGCAGCCATCGCCAGCAACATCTTGCGCAACGTCTCTGCCTGAGCTTTTCTGATCTGCGCGGCATTTTTGCCATGCCCGATTTCGTCGAGACTGCCTGTCAGATCGCGCAATCTGAACAATTTTCTGGCACTGTCCACAAGATTGTCGACTTCCACACCGAACCGTGCTTCCAGCTGCGCGCCGGCTTCAGGGTTGTGTTCGGGCAAAACCGCCAGCAAACCGGCAATACGCGTCTGTGCATCGCTGTTCAATTCGGCCAGAATCAGGCCGATACTTTTCGAGAATTCGATCGCAGGCTGACCGCTGCGCATGCTGTGATCCGCATAGGCCTCCCGCGCAAAAGCATAAGCATCCATGACCTGCTTGCCATCCGCGCTGGAAAGACCTTCCGTCAAATTTTCGACTGCATCCGAAATCAGTACCGAAGAAACCATAATTCAATCCACCGTTACCATAACTATCGCCAAAGTTTTCTGTACCTGCGACACATCACAGTGCCATTGTAAGAAGAAAAAGCATGACAAGCCACAACAGCAACGTCCGCCATATCAATCCCAGTGCGCTCTGCAAAAACCGGATGGTCGGCAACTCTCCGGTACCGCCACCTGCCTCGTCGGCTGTCATCTCGCCAGATACCGGATCCCGATACACCCCCGAACCGCCATCATGAGCGATTCCCAACCGGATTCCCATCGCTCCTCCCGCAGAAGCCATCAACACGCCGACATTGCTGTTTTTCCAGCGTGCCGAAAAATGTTTCCACTCATAAAGGGTCGCCTCGAAATTACCGATCAGCGCAAACGAAACGGCCATCAATCTGACCGGAATCCAGTTGATCCAGTACGACATCCGTTCTGCAAAACGGCTGAACGCATCCTCGCCATCCCACCGGTTTTCATCATCCTTGTACAGGCATGCCGCAATACGATAAAACACGGCTCCGGCCGGTCCCAGGGGCATGACAAACCAGAAAATGACGCCGAACACATCTTTCAGAACGGTCAACAACGATTTTTCGATGACAAGATCCGGCACATCCGGATCAGTGGCACAAACGATCCTGCCATGACACCATTCAGAGAGCAAATCCCGTGCCTGTACATTTTCACCGTTTAGCAACGCCATCTGTATCGACGTAAAGCAACGATTGTAGTGTCTGAATCCCATGCACATATACAGAACCAGAATATTCCACAGCAATCCGAGAAACGGATGCACTGCCAGACATAGCCAGTAAACGGCCAGCACGGGAAGTACGAAACAGGAAGCCGCCATGACCCATCCTGCCCTGACATGATGCGCCATGGGTGCATCGCACCATTTTCTGACACGACATGCAACCGATTGCATCAGCCCGATAAAAAGATTATCCGCACGCGAGGGCCTGAAATGATCAATCAGCAACGCACAAAGAATCGAGAAAAAAATCATTGAAATTCCGGTCGAGCCGCCTCTTTCATACAATATCTCATGCAGACACATAATCGCATGGCCTCCGGCGCACGGCTTAACCGTCTTGCGCCGGCAATTGCGCTTGCATGAACCGGATGGTACCGGTCAAACCATTACGCTTTCAGGAAATGGTACAGATTGCGCAACATCCCTGCTGTCGCCCCCCAGACGAAGCGGTTACGATACGGCACCGTATAAAACGACCGCCTGCCGGCACCATTGGGAAATTCTGCCGACCTGATCTGGTAATTGGAACCGTTCATGAAAAACGGGAACGGCACCTCGAAAACTTCCGCCACTTCATCCGGATTGGTATGTATCACGAAAGGTGGCGTCACGATGGAAACAACGGGCGTGACCCGATACCCGCTGCCGGTACGGTATTCGGGCAACGTTCCCAGAATGTCGACATGACTGCGGTCGATACCGACTTCTTCTTCCATTTCTCGCAATGCCGTTTCGATACGGGTACTGTCGGTCAGATCGACACGTCCGCCCGGAAAGCTGATCTGCCCCGGATGATCATGCATATGCAAGGCACGCTGTGTCAGCATCAGTGACAAACCATCCTGCCGGTTGACCAGCGGCACCAGAACGGCTGCCGGAATCCAGCGGTCACGATGGACAAACGCCGGCTCTGCATTGATTTCCGGCGTCCATGCCGGTGGATTGGAAAAACGTTTCCTGATCCATTCCGGATTCAGACGTTCTTGTGGCACAGCCTCTCCGCTGCCGATCGAATCGACAGGCAATTTTTCCGGATCAAAACCCAATTTGGCCATGTTCTCTCCCGACAATGCAAAAAGGGGGCATCACAGATGCCCCCTTCACAATCGAACCATTCGTTCAATCATTCAGCGCTTTTTGCGCTCCGGCTGGGCAATTTTTCCTTGATACGTGCGGACTTGCCGGAACGTTCACGCAAATAGTACAACTTGGCGCGACGGACATCACCGCGACGTTTGACTTCAATGGAAGCGATCAGCGGGGAATACAGCTGGAAAGTACGTTCCACACCTTCGCCGGAAGAAATCTTGCGAACGATGAAATTGGAATTCAGGCCACGATTGCGGCGGGAAATGACCACACCTTCGTAAGCCTGCGCACGTTTGCGGTTACCTTCAACCACCATCACGTTAACGACGACCGTGTCGCCCGGTGCGAAATCCGGGATGTTTTTCCCCAGACGTTCGATTTCTTCTTTTTCTAACTGCTCAATCAGATTCATTTCTACTCCTAAAGCCATCTTGCCGGCGTACTGGAATATTCCTTTTTTGTCATTTTGACGATACCCGGTATAGGATGACGGTTAATAAACGTGAACAGACGTTCACGACGCTACTATACACCAACTGCTACGACTTAAAAACTCTTTGTCCTCAGGGGACAATTTTCCGGCTTCATCGGCCTTGCGAAGCAAATCCGGCCTTTTATGCAATGTCATCAACAAGGCCTGCCGACGACGCCAGCGTGCGATTTCCGCATGATTGCCCGTCATCAGGACATCGGGAACCGCGACGCCATCATATTGCGGCGGTCGCGTAAAATGCGGACAGTCCAGAATCCCCGATACGAAACTGTCTTCTACCGCCGACAGCTCATCATGCAACACACCCGGTAACTGACGGATGACAGCATCCATCAATGCCATGGCCGGAATCTCGCCTCCGGACAACACGAAGTCACCGAGACTGATTTCCTCATCGACATGCTTCTCGATCAGACGCTGATCGACCGCTTCATACCTTCCGCACAACAAGATCATGCCGGAAACAGACGATAACGCCATGACCTTTTCGTGATCCAGCGGCCTCCCCTGTGGAGACAGATAAATGACCGGTGCGCCTTCGATTCCGGTCCGGGACAACCTGTCTTTTGCGGCGACGATCGCGGCATCGAGCGGCTGCGCCATCATGACCATGCCTGGACCACCGCCATACGGACGATCATCCACCGTGCGATGTCTGTCATGTGTGAAATCACGTGGATTCCACAAGGTCAGGGAACAGCGTTTTTCTTCAAATGCCCTTCGGGTAATACCGGAGCCCGTCAGTACGGAAAACATTTCCGGAAACAGGGTAATCACATCGAACTGCATCGCCGCCCTTTCCGTAAAGTCACCACCTGACTGATCGCTTTCGCCATCAGTAATCGCGTTCCCAGTCAACCGTTATCTTCCGGTCTTCACGCGAAACCGCAGTTACATACTGGCTGACAAACGGGATCAGCAACTCCTTGTTGCGCCCGTCCGGCATGACGGTATCCACCCGTAAAACAGGATGCGCACCGTTATCCATGAGTCCCTTGACGATTCCCAAAGACTCCCCGCGCAAATTGAAAACGGACAGACCGATCAGATCGACCCAGTAATATTCGTTTTCTTCCAGCGAAGGAAAATGGCCTCTCGAAATACGGACAACGGCACCGCGCAGCGCTTCTGCCGCATTGCGATCATTCACCCCGTCGAAACGGGCAACGACTTCATCGCCCTGCCATCGTGCCTGAACGACACGAATCTCATGGCACACAGGCAAATCCAGCCACCACGTCCTGACCGTCAGCAGCGCTTCCGCCTCGGCGGAATAGGGATGCACCCTGACCCAGCCACGGATTCCATATGCACCGCTGACATGACCGACTTCGACCAGATCGCCGGGAATCGGCAACTGAACGTTTTCCAACGCTTTCAAACGTGAGACAGAAATTACTTGGCGGCTGCAACCAGACGTGCGACCGTCGGGGACAATTTGGCGCCGACGCTCTGCCAGTAGGTCAGACGATCGGTTGCGATACGGATACCCTGTTCATGTTCTGCCGCAAACGGATTGTAGGTACCCAGACGTTCGATGAAACGTCCATCACGACGGTTACGGGAATCGGCTGCAACGATTTGATAAAAAGGACGCTTTTTGGCGCCACCACGAGCTAAACGAATAACGACCATGAGTCTTCCAAAAAAAAGTTCAAACGGAAAAATCTTGAGATTATATCCGAATTCGTGTCAAAGCAATAGCTTATTTGCGACAAAGTCCGGCTGCTGCGACCAGAAAATCATCCTGTCGCAAGAGCATACCGTCTGTCAGTCATTCCGGACCAATACCAGCTTCTGGTACAGACCTCCGAAATAGGTTTCATGCCTTTCGACAGTGCAGGCAGGAGACTCCGGCAGATAATACGCCAGTTCATGGCGCCACATATCCGTGGCGAACGGCTCGAACAACAAAAACACCAGACGTTGCCATAATCGCAAGGGATGCCACCATGTCGGTTTGTGGAACTCGACGAAAATGACTTTTCCGCCCGGCTTGACCACACGCAGCGCTTCCGACATCGCCATGCGTCGCCGGTCTTCCGGCAATTCATGCGGCAGAAAAAACATCAACGCCTGGTCATATGATGCATCCGGACAATCCAGATGCGTTGCATCGCACTGGATCAGCCTGACCCGCTCATCAGGCCATTTCAGTTTTTTCCGGACATTTTCCAGCTGGACATTCAGGACATCGATGACATCGAGCCGTGCACCGTCGTTCAGCCTGCCTTCCAGCCGGGGGGTAAGCTTTCCGTAAGCACACGAAATTTGCAGGGTATCTCCCGAAAGCCCATTTTCGAATTCATCCAGAACCGCATCGACCAGACGATCGTAATTGCCCAGCAAAATGAAATTGATCAAAAAACCGTGATCCCAGAAGCGCACAGCCAGCGGATGCTCATATGCCCACCAGTATATCTTGTGCAAATACCCCGGCGTTTCAACCGGTACGACCGATTGCACGAACGCAACCGCCGGTTTGTCGACCGGTCTTTCTGTATTGTCTGGAATTGGATCCGATACCTTCATGCACCATCCGGCAGCCGCATTCGATGCCAGCCACACTGTACTTTAAATCATAATGTGCCGATTTTATCCCATTTCAGCCAATGCTAGACAAAACCGTGCAGGTCTTCGCCGTCCTTTTACACATGGAAAAATCCGCACTTTTCCGAAAAACCGGACGGATACCGGCAATCTCGGGCTATTATTGCAATCAGTATCAACACCATACCGCATGACGCTTTCGCCAACTTCCGTGCAGGAGAAAACCGATGAATGATGCACACCACCTTTCCGGACAGCGTTTTTTCGCCGTCATCAATGCCGGCTCATCCAGTCTGAAATACTCCCTGTTCGCCGAAACAGATGACGGACGTCTTGAACGCAAAACCGATGGTGGCATCGAAGGCATCGGCAGCGACAAGCCATACTTCATCGCCTACGACGACGACAAATACAAAATGGACGAACACCGGTGGACGACCTGCGAACCGCTGGAAACGCTGCTGGCATTCCTGATCGAATGGATCGAAAATTTCCTCGCGCCCAACCACCTGAGCGCAGTCGGCCACCGGATGCTCCATGGCGGTACGCTTTATGACGAACCGATCATCGTCACGCCGGAAATTCTGGAAAATCTGCGAACCCTCGTTCCTCTGGCGCCACTGCACCAGCCGCGCATCCTCAAGGTCATCGACACGCTGGCAGCGCGCTACCCCGGCCTGTGCCAGATCGTCTGCTTCGACACGTCTTTTCATAAAACCAACCCGCCCATCTCGCGACTGTATGGTCTGCCGCAATCCCTGACAGACAAGGGACTGCAACGCTACGGTTTTCACGGATTGTCCTTTGAATATGTCAGCATGGAACTGAAACATATCGACATGCATGCTGCCATGGGGAAAACCATCATCGCCCATCTGGGCAGCGGTGCCAGCATGTGCGCGATGGTCGGCGGCAAAAGCGTCGCCAGCACCATGGGATTTTCCGCTCTGGACGGTCTGGTGATGGGAACACGATGCGGCCAGCTCGATCCTGGTGTCATCCTGTATTTGCTGCAATACGAAAACATGAACGCCCATGATCTGGAAACACTGCTTTATCAGGAATCCGGCCTCCTCGGCGTATCCGGCATCAGCAACGATGTCCGCGACCTCATGGCCAGCGACGATCCCGCCGCAAAAACAGCTCTCGAACTTTTCGTTTACCGCGTCGTCCGCGAAACCGGTTCACTGGCTGCGGCCTGCGGTGGTCTGGACGCCTTTGTATTCACAGCAGGCATCGGTGAACGTTCTCCGGAAATCCGTGCCGCCATCTGCGAACAACTCGACTGGCTGGGACTCGAACTGGATGAACGCGCCAACAGGCTGGGAGAACTGAAAATCAGTACCGACACCAGCCCCGTTTCCATCTGGATTCTGCCGACATTCGAGGAACTGATGATCGCCCGTCACGGTGCACGGCTGTCGGCCCAATACGAACGGGAACGGCAAAAAAAGGCATAACCCGAAGTATCGGTCAGGCCGCCGTCAATTCTTCCAGCGGCCATCTCGGTTTGACGGTAAAGCCATATCCCATATGGGCGGCATCCGGATTGCGCAGCAAACGCATGGCGCCGGCAAAGGCAATCATCGCACCGTTATCTGTACAAAACTCCAGTTCCGGATAAAACACTCGATACCGACGTCGCGCCGCCATATTGTCCAGTGCTGCACGCAACTGTCTGTTGGCGCCGACGCCGCCCGCCACGACCAGCTGTCTGAGCTTTGTTTGTCGCAATGCCTGCGCACATTTGGCTGCCAGTACATCGACAATCGCATCGACAAAAGCACGTGCGATATCGGCACGTACCTGATCATCTTCCGGATGCACTTCTTTTTTCAGCGTCGTCAACACCGCCGTCTTCAAACCCGAAAAGCTGAAATTCAAATCCCCCGAATGCAACATGGGGCGCGGCAAATGGAAAACATCCGGTCTGCCGCGTTCTGCCAGCCTTGATATTTCCGGTCCGCCCGGATAAGCCAGCCCCAGCAATTTGGCGGATTTGTCGAATGCCTCGCCAGCCGCATCGTCAAGCGTCTCGCCCAACAATTCATACCGTCCGACTTCGTCCACTCGCATCAACTGGGTATGTCCGCCGGACACCAGCAGGGCGACGAAAGGAAAAACCGGCGGATTTTTCGCCAGCAACGGTGAAAGCAGATGGCCTTCCAAATGATGCACCCCGATCAGCGGTTTCCCGAGCGCCATCCCCAGACTGGCCGCCATCGAGCTGCCGACCAGCAAGGCGCCCGCCAGTCCGGGTCCCTGGGTATAGGCGATCGCATCGATCGCATCCGGTTTCAGGCCAGCCTTTTCAAAAGCCTGTTCGACCAGCGGAACGATACGGCGTATATGGTCACGCGAGGCCAGTTCCGGCACCACACCGCCATATTCGGCGTGCAAGGCGATTTGTGAATACAGCGCATGAGACAGAAGTCCCTTTTCCGTATCGTATATCGCGATACCCGTTTCGTCGCAGGACGACTCAATACCCAGAACGATCATGAGAAATTTTTGTACAAAAATAAAGACATTATTTTATCAACATATTGACAGGTTCATCCATCTATCGCTATAATGCAGTTCTTTCGGGTCGTTAGCTCAGTTGGTAGAGCAGCGGACTTTTAATCCGTTGGTCGGGCGTTCGAGCCGCCCACGGCCTACCAGAACATGAAAATCCACCGACAATGTCGGTGGATTTTTTTTTTGCATTCTTTTGCATCCGAGCCGCGCACCATACCGGCCTTCGCCCATCCTCCTGTTTCCACGTAAATACCGGCATATCGCCGGAATCCGCACAAACCGTTATCCTTCCAAGCATTGCCCCATTTTCCCGTTTTCCGAAAACCCTGCATCCATTAAAATGAAAACGCGCCGTCAGACCGGACGGAACGCCATCGCACACCGGCACCCTTTGTGCCGACCGGACTCAACCACACTTTCAAAAAAGGAACATCATGAAAATTCTTGTCACCGGTGGTTGCGGAAACATGGGACCGCACATTATCCGCAAGCTTGTTTCATTCGGCCATGAAATACGCGTACTGGATCGCGACAACGACGGTCTGGCGCAATTCAGCGAAAACGGCATCGAAACCTGTTGCGGCGATCTGGCCGACAAGGAATTCGTCCGATCCGCCGTCAAGGGAGTCGATGCGATCATCCATCTGGCATGGAGCTTCGCCGACAATCTGCCAGACCTGCTCGATACCGATGTCAAAGGCTACCAGTATTTGCTTGACGCCGCCGTCGAATACGGCGTCAGGCACGTCGTCAACACCACGACCGCCGTTTCCTATGGCAAACCGCTTTCCCACCCGGTCAGGGAAGATCAGGCACATCTGGTTGCCATCTCTCGCAATCCGGTTTATGCACTTGCCAAACTGGCTACTGAAGAATTGAGCAAAATCTATGCAGTCCAGCACAATCTTCAGGTCAACAACATCATGGTCTGGTACGCCTATGGCGACGTCATCGGCGGCAGAAACATCCGTGCCATGATCCGTGACGCCATCGAAAAAGGCCGCATCGAAGTCCCGGGCGGCAGCGGCGGCAGCTTCCTGCAACTCGACGATTTCGTTTCCCTCGTGCTGGCGATCTTCTTCAGCGACATCAAGGGTGAACTGTTCAATGCCGCCAGCATTTACCTGACATGGGAAGATGTGGCGAAACTGATCACGCAACTCGTCAACCCCGATGCAAAAGTCGTCGCCATCGATCCGTCACAGTGGCAAGGCAGCGCCTTTCTGACGGACGACTGGCCATTGTCCATCGAAAAAGCGGAAAAACTGCTGAACTTCAAAACCAATCTTTCCCGACAGGATGCCATCGCCAACTTGTCGGCGGCCCTGAACATCTCGGCCGACAAGGTCCGCGCCCAGCTGTAAACCGCCATTCTTCCGGTACGGCAAGCGGCCGTACCGGAACTGTCTTTTCGCCTGCATCACATCACCCCCACCACAACCTGTACTTGCCTGCACACAATGCCGGCGACGGGACAAACCGTTTCCCGCATCATGCGCCGGACAAAAAAACACAGTGATACAATGAGGCCCGTTTCAATCCGTCATTCATGTCATGCAATACATTCCCGTCAGTTATATCGATCCCGTTTTCAGACCGCCAAGCGAAGCCAATTCACTCATCCTGCAAGTCACCAACGGATGCAGCTGGAACAAATGTACCTATTGCGATATGTACACCCAGCCCCAGAAACGCTTTTCGGTCAAACCCGAAGAAGACGTCAAAAAGGAAATCGAATGGTTCAGCCGGCATTATTCCGGCATCCAGCGGGTATTTCTGGCTGACGGTGACGTCGTCGCATTGCCCGCCAAAAGGCTGTTGACCATCCTCGACACCATTCGCGAATACTTGCCGGAAGTCACGCGGGTCGCTTCCTACTGTTCGCCGCGCAACGTCACCCGCAAAACGGACGAAGAACTCAGGGCTCTGCGTGCGGCAGGTCTGAAACAAGTCTATGTCGGCGCCGAATCCGGTGACGATTACGTTCTCAAATGTATCAACAAGGGAGAAACGCACCAGTCGACCGTCGACGCACTCAACCGGCTTGCCGATGCCGGCATCCGGCGTTCCGTCATGATCATCAACGGCGTCGGCGGCACCCGTTTCAGCGAACAACATGCCCTGAATTCTGCATTACTCGCCAACAAAACCCAACCCGAATTTCTGGCGGCACTGGTTCTGAACCTGCCGCATGGCGAGGAACGTTTCCAGAAAGGATACAACGGCCAATTCATCAAGATGAACCAGCATGAACGCTTCAAGGAAATCCGGCAATTTGTCGGCGCACTCGAACTGAAATCGACCATTTTCAGAAGCGATCATGCATCCAACCAGCTTGTCCTGAGAGGCACTCTCGGCAAAGACAAGGAACGTCTGTTGCAGGAAATCGATCTGGCCATCGAGCATCCCGAACAAGCTCATCTCCGTCCGGAATGGATCAGACCATTCTAGACTGACCGCTGGCACTGGCCATTTCGCCAGCCGAAACCGGTATCGCCGGAATCCCGACACCCGTCCGCGATACCGTTTGTCGGCAAAAAACGGAAATCTGCCGTATTGTCCGGTCATGCAGCGGCACGCAAAACCTTCACAGGACTGGCATATTGCCGAATAATTTGTTTTAATGTGCCGTTTTATTCGACCATTACCGGATCATCTGGCATGACTGTGGATACCCCCCTTCTTGTAACCTTCATCGTTTATATCGTCGCGACAACCCTCATCGGGTTCATCGCCTATCGTGCGACACGCAATCTGTCCGACTATATTCTGGGCGGTCGGCGCCTCGGCAGTTTCGTCACCGCCATGTCCGCCGGCGCATCCGACATGAGCGGATGGCTGCTCATGGGATTGCCGGGCGCTGTCTTTCTGTCCGGTCTTTCGGAAAGCTGGATCGCCATCGGCCTGATCGTCGGTGCATGGTTCAACTGGCTTCTGGTCGCCGGACGCCTGCGTGTCCATACCGAATATTGCGGCAACGCCCAGACATTGCCCGACTACCTGACCAACCGTTTTGAAGACACCAGCCGTATCCTGCGCATACTTTCCGCTTTCGTCATCCTGATTTTCTTCACCATTTACTGCTCTTCCGGGATGGTCGCCGGCGCGCGCCTGTTCGAAAGCACCTTCGGCCTGCCTTACACTACCGCACTCTGGATCGGCGCTTTCGCCACGATCACCTATGTATTCATCGGGGGATTTCTGGCTGTCAGCTGGACCGATACGGTTCAGGCGACCCTGATGATTTTCGCCCTGCTCATCACACCGATCTTTTCCATGCTGGCCGTAGGCGACCTTTCAACCGTCGTGGCGACCATCCAGTCGGAAGCACCCACCAAACTCGACATGTTCAAGGGACTGGACTTCGTGGCGATCATTTCCCTGCTGGGATGGGGATTGGGTTATTTCGGGCAACCGCACATCCTGGTCCGCTTCATGGCAGCCGATTCCGTCCGTTCGATACCGAAGGCACGCCGTATCAGTATGACATGGATGATTCTCTGTCTGGCTGGCGCCATAGCGACCGGTTTCTTCGGCATCGCCTATTTCTTTCACAATCCCGCACTGGCAGGCGGCGTCATGCAAAACAATGAAGCCGTATTCATGGAACTGACAAAAATCCTGTTCAATCCATGGATCGCCGGTATCATTCTGTCCGCCATCATGGCCGCCGTCATGAGTACATTAAGCTGCCAGCTGCTGGTATGCTCCAGCGCCCTGACAGAAGACTTTTACCGCGCCTTTTTGCGACCGAAAGCATCGCAAACCGAACTGGTCTGGACCGGTCGTCTCATGGTCATGCTGATTTCGCTTGTCGCCATCGTCATCGCCTTCAATCCGGACAACAAGGTACTGAGCCTTGTCGCCTATGCATGGGCCGGTTTCGGCGCTGCATTCGGCCCGGTCATCCTGCTGTCGCTGATCTGGAAACGTATGACCCGAAACGGCGCTTTTGCCGGTATTTTCGTCGGCGCCGCCACCATCATCCTGTGGAAAACCTGTCTGGATCACCTTGGCCTGTACGAAATCATCCCGGGATTCATTTTCGGTACTTGTGCCATCATCATCACCAGTCTGCTCGACAAACCGCCGTCCGCTTCCATGCAGTCCCAGTTCGAAAAAGCGGACAAGGCATATCACTCCGAAACATAAGCCGTCGAAACGTAAAAAGACCGCAGTTTCGCAACAACTTTACGTCTGCCGGATAGCCCGATACGCTACAAAACGGGCGCCGGCATCGGGTTAGCTTGCGTGTCATACGGACAAAACAAAAACGCCGCTGAAAATTCAGCGGCGTATCAAACTGGTTGCGGGGGCAGGATTTGAACCTACGACCTTCGGGTTATGAGCCCGACGAGCTGCCAGACTGCTCCACCCCGCGTCTGTAAAAACAAAATTATAATCTTGCTTTTTTAAAAATTCAATACTTTTTCAAAAAAACTGTCATATCCCTGGCAGGGACAGCATGTTTTTCCTTTCATGACAACACATCATGACCATACAGATACCTTTGTACAGCGCCCGAAACGGGATAACATCCCATTCGCTTGTATAATGTGCATTGCCGGATTTTTCAATGATATCTGCCGGACTGGCTGTTTTGACCGGTTCCGGCATAACTGCGCGTAACATGTCCATGAAATTCTGTTCCCATTGCGGCCATCCACTGATTGTCGGCATCCCGCCACTGGACAACATGCCGCGACATATCTGTCCGAACTGCCACATGATCCATTACGAAAATCCGAAAATCGTGGTATGCAGCATCCCGACCTGGGAAACGGAAAAGGGAACATCCATCCTGCTCTGTCGTCGTGCCATCACACCACGACATGGTTTCTGGACACTACCCGGCGGATTCATGGAAAATGACGAAACGACGGAACAGGCAGCCCGTCGCGAAACAAAGGAAGAAGCGGGTGCGGATGTCACGATTTCCAACCTGTTTTCCCTGATGAATCTGCCCGTCTATCATCAGGTACATCTTTTTTATCTGGCGCATCTGGAAAACACGAATTTCGCGCCGGGAGAAGAAAGTCTGGAAACACGACTGTTCACGGAAAAGGAAATTCCCTGGGATCAACTGGCTTTTTCAACGATAAAATACGCTCTCAAGTTCTATTTCGAGGATAAAAAGAAAATACAGCGTGGTGGCCAATTCGGTTTCCACACACTGGATCTGACAAAATAAACCGACACGACCATCCCTGTCGTTCGTCGGCAATATCTGGAGATTTCAATTTATGGCAACGTATCCCGTTTTCCTCAGCCACAGCTGGGTCGAACAAGATGGTGTCGAACGCATCACGAGTCTGATGGAAACCTATCGTCTCAAGACGGAAGACTTCGCTTATGAATATTACAGCGTCTCGAAAGACGACCCTGCCCAATTCCTGCCATCGAACAAGGCACTGTCGCTGTCAATCGAAAAACAGATGGAACCCTGCTGCTGCCTCATCATTCTGGCAGGTGTTTTCGAGGAATTCAAACGCTGGACCAATCTGGAACTCGACGCTGCCAAAAAGCTGGGGTTGCCCGTCATTCTGGTGGAAGCAGTCGATCCGAAACATACCTCGCACAAGGAAAAACGGGCTGCCGCAGAAATCGTGAAATGGGATGCCATGCAACTGGGGGACGCCATCGTCAAACACGCTCGCCCCGGCAAAGTCCTGAAGCAGACCACCTGACGACACGCATGCCATATCGTTCACCGGAAAAGGTTACATCGCATATCCATGATTCCCTGGCTCAAACGGGATGATCCCTTTCCCGATGTCTCCACCGCGCTGACAGCAAAAAGCGGCTTTCCCGGTCTTCTGGCAGCTGGCGCGGATCTTTCGCCATCACGTCTCGTCATGGCATACCGGCACGGCATTTTTCCCTGGTTCTGCGACAATCAGCCCATATTGTGGTGGAGTACCGACCCGCGTATGGTATTGCCGACAGACCGTTTCGTCATCTCGCACAGCCTGAAGAAAAAACTCCGGCAAATTCACAAAAGCATTCACGAAAGCAACAGTC
Source organism: Oxalobacter paeniformigenes (assembly GCF_027158465.1). Taxonomy (NCBI): domain Bacteria; kingdom Pseudomonadati; phylum Pseudomonadota; class Betaproteobacteria; order Burkholderiales; family Oxalobacteraceae; genus Oxalobacter; species Oxalobacter paeniformigenes. The sequence continues at coordinate 42,398 of NZ_JAMKYL010000001.1, read as the reverse complement.
CATGGCGGCTGTGTTTCGATACGGACTTCGCGCAAGTCATCCGTGAATGCGCTGCACCGCGCAAAAAAGAATCCGGTACATGGATCACGAGCGGCATCATCGACAGTTACCGGAAACTGCACGACATGGGCATCGCCCATTCATCCGAACTCTGGTACGAAAACCGTCTTGTCGGCGGTGCCTATGGTATCTGTCTGGGAAAAATGTTTTTCGGGGAATCCATGTTCGCACGCATTCCCGATGCCTCCAAGATCGCGCTGGCATACCTGGTGTTTTTTCTGAAGCAAAACGGCGTGACGTTGATCGACTGCCAACAGGAAACTGCCCATCTGGCTTCGCTGGGTGCCAGTCCAATCAGCCGGTCGGACTTCAATGACCATCTCAGGCGCGTCGTCGATCTGCCTGCGATCACTTCATGGAAAACTCTCGCAGACTGCCCGCTCTGCCAGTTCCACACGCTGGCAGGCTAAAACAAATCACGGACTTACGTTACAATTACGATATAACGATTTTTTATATCTGATCCGGAATGGTCCGGAAAACCATACCTGCTTTCCGACCTGCCTCCGGCACATCGCGACATTATTTGAATTCCATGATTCCTAATTTCATGTATGCCCTGATCCGGCCCTGTCTCTTCGCCATGGATCCGGAAAATGCACACCATTTCACCCTCTCGTCCATGAGAATGGCATCGGCGATGGGGCTGACCGCTCTGGCGCCATCTGTCAGTCCCTCTCCGCGTGAAGTCATGGGGTTGACCTTTCCCAATCCGGTCGGACTGGCTGCAGGACTGGACAAGAACGGCTCGTGTATCGACGGCCTGGCATCGCTCGGTTTCGGTTTTCTGGAACTGGGGACCGTCACGCCACGCCCCCAGCCCGGCAACCCGAAACCGCGCATGTTCCGGCTGCCTGATGTCGAGGGTCTGATCAACCGGATGGGCTTCAACAACGACGGCGTCGACGTTCTCGTCGCTAATGTCAAGGCATCCCGCTTCTATCGGGAAAAGAAAGGCATTCTGGGGCTCAATATCGGCAAAAATGCCGTCACGCCCATCGAAAAAGCGGTCGATGATTATCTGATCTGTCTTGAAAAAGTCTATCCTGTCGCCGATTACATCGCCATCAACATTTCCTCACCCAATACCAAAAACCTGCGCCAGCTTCAGGGGGAATCGGAGCTGGACAATCTGCTCTCGCAATTGAAAGCAGCACAGGATCGTCTGGCGCAACAATATGGACGATATGTACCGCTGGCCCTGAAAATCGCACCGGATATCGACGACAACCAGATCCGGAACATTGCGGATGCCTTGTTGCGCCATCACATCGACGGTGTCATCGCCACCAATACCACCATTTCACGCGACGCCGTCAATTATCTTCCGTATGGCAGTGAAACCGGAGGACTTTCCGGCGCACCGGTAAAAGATATGTCAACCGCGGTCATTCGCAAGCTCAAGGCAGAACTCGGCGATACCATTCCCATCATCGGTGTCGGTGGTATTCTTTCTGGCGACGATGCCAGGGAAAAAATCGAAGCAGGCGCATCACTGGTCCAGGTCCTGACCGGCATGATCTATTCCGGTCCCGGACTGGTGCGCGAATGCGTCAACGCACTGAGACAACCCTGATCGTGCGACATGATCCGCATCGACGCAAAAGGAACGGGAAACATGCAGAAAATACCACTCGGTACCAGCAACCTGCTCGTGTCGAAAGTCTGTCTGGGTACCATGACCTTCGGCGACCAGAACAGCGAAAGCGAAGCGTTCGGCCTGCTCGATTACGCTGTTGAACGGGGTATCAATTTCATCGACACAGCGGAAATCTACCCGGTCAAGCCGCAGGCGGCGACTCAGGGGCTCAGCGAAACTATCATCGGTAACTGGCTCAAGAAGAGAGGACTGCGCGACAAGATCGTACTGGCAACGAAGGTTGCCGGTCCGTCGCGCCTCATTCCGTGGCTGCGCAATGGAAAAAACGACCTGAACGAAGCCAATATCCGTCTCGCGGTCGAAGGAAGCCTCAGACGACTGAAAACGGACTGCATCGATCTTTACCAGCTGCACTGGCCAAGCCGCAATGTTCCGTTCTTCGGCAAAACCGTGTTCAATCCGAGAGACGAACGTCCACACATCCCGATCGAGGAAACGCTCTCGGTACTGGGAAAACTGATCGAAGAAGGCAAAATCCGGTACATCGGCATTTCCAACGAATCCGCATGGGGACTGATGGAATTCGTCCGACTCGCGGAAATGAAAGGCTTGCCAAGGATCGTATCCATACAAAACGCCTATAACCTGACTGATCGCCATTTCGAAATCGGCATGGACGAAATCTGTTTCAGGGAAAATATCGGGCTGCTTGCCTACAGTCCCCTGGCATTCGGTCAACTGACCGGAAAATATATCGACAATCCCAAAACGCACGGTCGCCTGACGCTGTTTTACTCAGACTGGAACGCACACTACCGGCGTCCCGCCGTTCTGGAAGCCACACGACAATACATGCAACTGGCCAGAGACCATGGCATCACACCCGCACAACTGGCGCTGGCATGGTGCTATTCACGCTGGTTCATCGATGCCACCATCATCGGCGGCACACGGCCGGAACACCTCAAGGAAAACATTGATGCCATCTCCATCTCACTGAGCGATGAAGTCATTGACCACATCAATGAAATCCACGCCATGATCACCAATCCGGCCCTGTAAGTCTGCCGACGACCGGTTACGTTATCCCTGTATCAATCCTTCCGATATCATGGCGCGACGAACCGCCGGACGTTGCGCCACATTTTCACGATAGGCCGACAACGCCTTCCATTGTGCCGTTTCCAGACCGGCTACTCCTATCCAGCTGGCAATGGTAAAGAGATAGGCATCGACCACCGTGAACTGCTCGCCGGTCACATACCGGTTTTTTCCCAACTGTCTGTCCACGTAATCGAACTGTCTGAGCAAGTTTTTTTTCGCTTCTTCCCGGCAAGCGGCATATGCTGGATTGAAGATCGGCGTAAAACTTTTTTGCAATTCCGTCGCAATATAATTAAGCCATTCCATCGCCCGATAACGCGCCATCGTACCCGGCAACGGCATCAATCCTTTTTCAGGTACCTGATCCGCCAGATACTGGACGATTACCGCACCTTCAGTCAGTATCTGGCCGTCGTCCAGTTCCAGCGCCGGAACGGAACCCTTGGTATTGACCAGATAAAAGTCATGACCGGACTCCGTTTCCTTGAGTTGCAAATCCACTTTTTCCAGTTCAAACGGCAATCCGGATTCTTCCAGAACGATATGCGGAGACAGTGAACAGGCTCCCGGGGTGTAATACAGTTTCATCATATGCTCCTTTCATTGAATACCGGCGGAACACGCCATGCATCGAAAACCATGCCTGTGAAATGACAGCATCATACCCTTTCTGCCCGTGAAATGTCGCCGGGAAACCGTATATCTCCAGCCAGTCCCTGTGATTTCTGGGAAAATAATTGAAAATTTGCGCATCTTGATAAAAAATGATTTCATTGCCTGTACCGACAGATCCGACCATCACTCAACAGATACCGCCCATGAAACGCTTTCTTTTTTTACTGCTCGTTCTGATCACCGGTCCACTGCTGGTTGCCGGCTGCCAAAGTACCACGGCCGGTGGCGCAACCGACTCGTCAAGAAGCCAACTGCTTCTGATTTCATCAGAGGATATCAACCAGGGCGCAGCTACAGCCTATCAACGTACACTGAGTCAGGCACGCTCGGCCAAGGCACTGAACACCAGCTCCACATCGACCAAACGCGTGCGCAACATCGCCAATCGCCTCATCGCACAGGTCGGCGTATTCAGGCCGGATGCCCTCAAATGGAACTGGGAAATCAATGTCATCGACAGTGAAGAAGTGAACGCTTACTGCATGCCAGGTGGCAAAATCGCCGTTTACAGCGGCATTATCAGTTCATTGAATCTGACGGACGATGAGCTGGCAGCCGTCATCGGACATGAAATGGCGCATGCATTGCGCGAGCACAGCCGCGAACAGGTTTCACAGCAAATCGCGGCCGATCAGGCCTTGTCGCTCATCAGCGCACTGGCAGGTTTCAGCTCGACACAGGAATCCCTCGCCGGCATGGCCAGCCAACTGGTCATGACACTTCCGTTTTCCAGAACCATGGAAACAGAAGCGGATATCATGGGAATGGAACTGATGGCCCGAGCCGGCTATAACCCGGAAGCCGCCATCAACGTCTGGAAGAAGATGGAAAAACTCGGCGGCGACGCACCGCCGGAATTGCTGTCGACCCACCCCAGCGACGAATCGCGTATTGCACGTTTGCAGGCCGAACTGCCGAAAGTCATGCCCCTTTATCAGGCAACCGCCACGAAAGGCAAGACAAAGAGCGCTTCGTCACGCAAATGATCTGCTGTTCCCAATAAAAAACGCGCTGCAAAGCGCGTTTTTTATTGATTGCATACTGGATGTTTATTTTTTCTTTCCCCAGGAATCACGCAATGTGACGGAACGGTTGAACACTGGTTTGCCAGGCTGCGAGTCCTTGATGTCCGCGACAAAATAGCCGTGCCGTTCGAACTGGTAAATATCCCCCGGAAGCGCCGCTGCAAGACCGGGTTCCAGATAGGCTCGCACCACTTCCTTGGACGCCGGATTCAACGCAAGCCTGAAATCCTTGTTGTTGGCGTCCGGAGCCGGATCTGCGAACAGTCTGTCATACAGTCTGACTTCCGCCTCGACGGCATGCGCACAGCTGACCCAGTGGATATTGCCCTTGACCTTGTAAGTCGCGCTGCCTTCCGTACCGCTGCGGCTGTCCGGAAAATACTGGCAGTGTACTGCCGTCACATTGCCATTTTCATCCTGGTCATATCCCGTACATTCGACCACATAGCCATAACGCAAACGGACACGATTGCCCGGGAAAAGCCGGAAATATCCCTTGACCGGATCAATCATGAAATCCTCACGTTCGATCCACAGTTCACGGGTAATCGGGAAGCGTCGCAAGCCACGTTCCGGATAATGCGGATGAACCGGGGATGTGCATTCTTCCTCAAGATGTTCGGGGAAATTGTCGATGATCAGTTTCAGCGGATGCAGCACGGCAGCGGCTCTCGGTGCTTTCGGGTCCAGATCGTCTCGCAGACTGCCTTCCAGCGTTCCCATATCGATCCAGCCGTCTGCCTTGGCCACGCCGATCCGTTCGCAAAACAGCTGGATCGACTCCGGCGTATAACCACGACGCCGTATCCCGACGATAGTCGGCATGCGTGGGTCATCCCATCCATCGACGATTTTTTCCTCGACCAGCTGCAACAGCTTGCGTTTGCTGGTGATGGTATAAGTCAGATTCAGACGGGCGAATTCATACTGGTGCGGTAACGGTTTTTGCAGAAAGCCCCCGATCACCCGGCCATCGGGCAAAGTGACCGTTTCCGTCAGGCGTTCAAGAATCCAGTCATAAAACGGACGGTGATCCTGAAATTCCAGTGTACAGATCGAATGGGTGATGTTTTCCAGCGCATCCGAAATCGGGTGCGTATAGTCGTACATCGGATAAATATTCCATTTATCCCCGGTACGATGATGGTGCGCATGACGAATCCGGTAAATCACCGGGTCTCGCATGTTCATGTTCGGCGACGCCATATCGATTTTCGCACGCAGCACATGCGCGCCATCCGGAAATTCACCAGCCTTCATCCGACGGAAAAGATCCAGCGATTCGGCTGCCGGACGATCGCGGTACGGCGAATTTTTGCCGGGTTCGGAAAAACTGCCCCGGTTCTTGGCGATTTCTTCCGGTGTCTGGCTGTCCACATAGGCATAGCCTGCCTCGATCAGATACTCGGCCATCATATACAGGGTATCGAAATAATCGCTGGCGTAATGCAAATAGGCTGTACCACCCTGTTCCCAGGAAAAACCGAGCCACTGGACACTGTCCTTGATCGTATCGACAAATTCCTGGTCTTCCTTGGTCGGATTGGTATCGTCGAAACGCAAATGGCAACGTCCATGATAATCCCTTGCCAACCCGAAATTCAGGCAAATCGACTTGGCGTGTCCGATATGCAGGTAACCGTTCGGTTCCGGCGGAAAGCGTGTGATGACATCGGGCATGCCGGGACGCTGATACGTTCCCTTTTCGTTGTCGGCCTCGATGATGGCACGCAAAAAATTGGAAGAAGGGGTGGAAGTGCTGTTTTTGTTATCTGCGTTCATGACTTGTATCTAAAAAACGAGTAAGCTACATTTTACCGCGACAATGCATTGTATAGTGTATTGGTATCAACTCTTTGAAAAGCATTCCCGTCCCGGGCCATTGACAGGTAATACATTCCGTCTGACAGCTTATGATCAGGATTGTCATCGCAGACGACCACACCCTGATGCGCGAAGGGTTAAAACGTATTCTGGAGAGCACTGACGATATCGAAGTCGTCGGTGAAGCTACCGACGGCTTCGGGGTACTGGCACATGTCCGAAAGGGAGGCTTCGATCTGTTGTTGCTCGACCTTTCCATGCCGGGACGCAGCGGTATCGACCTGATTCGCCAGATCCGCACCGAATCGCAGAAACTGCCGGTACTGGTACTGACCATGTACGAGGAAGAACAATACGCCATCCGTTCCATCCGTGCAGGCGCACAGGGTTATCTGACCAAGGAAAGCGCCGGAACCCAGCTGGTTCATGCCATCCGGAAAGTGGCCTCAGGCAAACCCTACATCAGCATGGAAGTCGCTGAACAGCTTGCGCTCGATATCATGACACCGGAAAAACCACTGCCGCACAGTCAGCTGTCGAACCGAGAATTCGAGATTTTCAACCTGTTGGCACAAGGCAAAACCGTCACCGACATCGGCCAGCAACTCCACCTGAGCGTCAAGACAGTAAGCACTCACAAATCGCGCATCCTGAACAAGATGGGCATGCACTCCATCTCGGAAATCGTCCGCTACGCGGTCGCGCACAACCTGCTGGCCCCTTTCGAAAAATAGGACACGACACCATCATCCCGCTTTTTTCTTGGCGCCGATCTTGCTTTCCTTGCCGGTCATCAGGTTACCGATATTCTGACGATGGCGTGCAATCAGAAATGCGCTGATGACGACAATCGCCGCGAAATAGAGATTGAATCCGAACAACAACCCGTAATATATCGGTGCCAGCACGGCGGAAATCAGGGCTGACAGCGACGAATAGCGTGACAGTACCGCCACACACAACCAGGTCACCAGCACCAGCAATCCCAGTAACGGGCTGATCCCCAGCAAGACACCCAGTGCTGTCGCCACACCCTTTCCACCCTTGAATTGCGCGAATACGGGAAACAGATGGCCGAGAAAGACAGCCACGCAAACACAGGCCAACCCGATTTCACCGACCTGATACTGCGCACCGAAATGAAATGCCAGCCAGACGGCCAGCCATCCTTTGGCGGCATCGCCCACCAGCGTAAGCAAGGCTGCCAGTTTGTTGCCGCTGCGCAGTACATTGGTCGCGCCGGGATTTTTGGAGCCATACGTTCTGGGATCTGCCAGACCGAAAAGTTTGCTGCTCACCAGCGCAAATGAAATAGAGCCGAGAAGATAGGCCACTACGACGAATAAAACCGTATACATACTTTCACATTCCTGTTTTCCTGTTTGATTACGGGAAAACTGTCGTACATTCCCAAAAACCGTCGATCCGTTTGTTAAGATACTGCGACAGGAAACGACACATGTCTGCATTGTAGTGGCGAAAGGAAAAATATGCAGCAGGAAATTCGACTGGCGACTTTCAATGTCCGCAATCTGTCCTTGCCGGGTACGATTTGTTATCCGGATCTTCCACCATGCACTGCTGCGGAATACGAGGCGAAAATCGCCTGGATCGGCGGCCTGATCGACCGTTTCCTTCCCGATATCATCGCTTTTGAAGAAATTTTTTCGGCACAGGCCGTCGCGGATATCATGGCCTGTTCGCGACAACTTCGCAACGCCACTCCCGTCTTTACCGAAGTGCCTTTCCGACCTTCCAAACCCGTTCCTGAAGTCGCGCTCGTCACACGACTGCCGCTGGCGGGTACGCCGAAGACTCACTGCCATTTTCCTGAAAATTTCCGGATATCGCTACCCGGAACAGATACCCTCCTGGACCGTTTTTCACGTCCGGTACTGGAAATTCCGGTGTTGTTGCCAAACGGCCGGATACTTAATCTTTATGCGGTACATTTCAAATCGAGACGACCTGACCCTGTCCCGGGTACTGGACTTGCCGATCCGTTACAACATGGGCTGGCCATGTTCCGTTCGCTCTCACGCCGTGCTGCCGATGCAGTTGGTGTCCATACGCTGATCGCCCGCTTCCGGCAAAAAACGGGAACACCGGTCATATTGCTGGGAGATTTCAACGATACGGCCAAAGCTGTGACCACTGGCATCGCCACCGGCGCGCAACACGAAAGTGAGCAACCGCTTCCTTCCATGTATCGTCTGCACAACACTCTGGATGTCCAGTCGCCCCACGCTTCCATACAGGAAAATACCCGGTATATCCGGGGCATGGATACCGGATACATCGATCATATTTTCATTTCCGATGAATTTACGGAACTGGCCGGATTTAGCGCAGGCCGTGTCACCGACATACTTTACCGGATGCCTGACGACGCAGACAGACCGGATCGCTCCGACCATCCCTTCGTCATGACGACCATCGCGCTTTCCTGATTTCGTCCGTATAGCTTCAGCAGCCCCCTGTCGTTTCTTCGTGACGGCTGCCTCGCGGATGGTGCTGTGCATGCAACTGTTTGAGACGCTGTTGCGCTACATGAGTATATATCTGGGTCGTCGAAATATCCGCATGTCCCAGCAATAACTGGACAACCCGCAAATCGGCACCATGATTGAGCAAATGCGTGGCAAAGGCATGTCTTAACGTATGGGGCGACAACGGATCATGAATGCCGGATTGCACGGCATATTTTTTTATCAGCGTCCAGAACATTTGCCGGGTCATCCCTGTTCCGCGCGCCGTGACGAACAGATGATCGGACAGCTTTCCGGATAAAATCACGGGACGGCTTTCCCGCAAATAACGTTCCAGCCATCCTCTTGCCTCTTCGCCGAACGGAACCAGCCGGGTTTTGCTGCCCTTGCCCAGTATACGCAACACACCTTCGTTCATTCCCGTTTCGACCAGTTTCAGCGCAACAAGTTCGGAAACCCGCAAACCGCTGGCATACATCAGTTCGATCATCGTCCGGTCTCGCAAGCCTAATGGTTTTTGCACATCCGGCGCCGACAATAATGCCTCCACCTGCCGCTCGGAGAGGGCATGCGGAAACCGTGCCGGTTGTTTTGCCGCACGCATTCGCTGGCATGGGCTGACCGCGAGCCGTCCCATCCGTATCTGCAACCGGTAGAACCGCTTGAAAACCGTCAGCCTCCGATTGGCAGATGTCGCTTTGGACTCGGCATGGCGGGCCAGAAAATAACGGTTCAGATGCTCCGGCGTTACCGCCAGCAAATCATGCGCCGCCCCATTTTTTTCCAGCCACTGCGCAAACAGCTGCAAGTCGCTTCGGTAAGCTTCCAGCGTATTTCTGGACAAACCATCCTCAAGCCATACGGTATCGCAAAATTCGTCGATCAACGAACGGTTCCCGGGCGTAAGGTGAACACTGGCAACATCTTCCATAAACAACCGTTTTCTCCAATTACTGACAAGACATATTTTATCCCGTACCTGAAGACTGCCGTTTTCAAGGCTTCTGTGCCAGCGCCCAATCGATATGTTCATCCACCATATCCGACACCGTCTGACGTTTGTCACGCAAGGCAGCGACTATACGCGAGATTTCCGTTGCATCGCTCACTTCACGAAGCGCATTGCCCAATGCCACTGCAATATTGCGACACCAGCAGACATATCCGATACGCCGTACCGGACTGCCTTGCATCTTCTGCAAAAACTCCGTTTCCGTCCAGCCGAACAATTCCAGAAGGGTGGCGCGATCCATATCATGTCGTACTGCGAAATCCGGCACGTCACTCACCTTCGCAAACCGGTTCCATGGACAACACAGCTGGCAGTCGTCACATCCATATATCCTGTTGCCCATCAACGGGCGCAATGTTACGGGAATACTGCCCTTGAATTCGATCGTCAGATAGGAAACGCAACGCCGTGCATCGAGACGATACGGCGCGACGAGCGCACCTGTCGGGCAAGCCTGCATGCAACGTGTACAGTTACCGCAATGGTCATCTTCCCCGGAATCGACTGGCAACGGCAAATCGACCAGCATTTCCCCGAGAAAGAAAAACGATCCGCCGTCACGGCACAACAACAAATTGTTCTTGCCCTGCCATCCCATACCGGCTTTTCCGGCAAACGCCACTTCCATGACCGGTGCAGAATCGGCAAAAACACGATATGAAAAAGGTCCGATGGCATCCTGCATTTTGTCGGCCAGTTTCTGCAATCGTGAACGCAATACCTTGTGATAATCGCGTCCGCGGGCATACAGCGATATACGTGCTGCCAGCGGATCGGCATGATGCACACCGGCCTTCGCTTGTGAAAGCGCTTTTGTATCCGGAAGATAATCCATGCGCACGGAAACGACTCTGACCGTACCCGGCAACAATTCATCCGGACGGCAGCGCTTCATGCCATGCGCCGCCATATAATGCATTTCACCGTGAAAATCTTGCGCAAGCCACTGTTGCAGCCTTTTTTCCGCCTCATCCAGACGAATGTCGGCAATCCGCAAATCCGAAAAGCCCAGCTCTTTGGCCCAGGCTCTCATTTTTAAAACAAAATCAGTGAATTGCCCTTCAATTTTCATCAAAAACAACAAAAGATATTGCCTAAAAAGGAATGATTATTGATACTATATGCGAAATCGTTCCGTTATATCACATCACGTACGATGCGCGATCTGTACCATTCCGACCGATGCTGCAAAAAACATTCTATCTGAACGACGAGACCGATACATGCGCACTTGGCAAGGCGCTGGCGCATGTGCTGGAACGCGGGCTCACCATTTATCTGCACGGCGATCTGGGCGCCGGCAAAACAACGCTCACGCGCGCCCTGATCCGGGAAGCGGGTCATACGGGAAAAGTCAAAAGCCCGACCTACACGCTTATGGAGCCCTATGTCATCAACCTGAACGGACAGGCGGTCGAGCTGCTGCATTTCGATTTGTACAGGATGGGATGCCCGGAAGAATTTCTGGAAGCGGGTTTTCGGGAACATTTCAACGGGACGACCATTTGCATCATCGAATGGGCCGAAAATGCCGGCTCCGAATTACCCGCCCCCGATATCGCCGTCACGCTCGACATCACGGGAGATGGGCGAACGGCACACATGAGCGCCTCATCCGGCAAAGGCATACATTGCCTTGAAACCCTGCGTTTTTCGCCTCACTGCTGAATCGAAGATGAAACATTCATTTTACAAATACTGGCAAACCGCCCTTGCATTTCTCGTCTTTCTCGCCGGTATGACTGCCGTCTCAACGGTTCATGCAGGCAATATCGTCGCCGTCCGTGCATGGCCTGCCGATGACTATACACGTATCACACTGGAACATGACGGCAAGATTCAGGCGAAACACTTTATTCTGACCAACCCGGAACGCCTCGTCGTCGATATACAAGGTGTCGAACTGAACGCGACCCTGAAAGAACTGATCTCCAAAATCCAGCCGGACGATCCCTACATCCAGCACGTCCGCGTCGGCCAGCTCAATCCTGAAACCGTCCGTCTGGTTTTTGACCTGAAAACAGCCGTCAATCCGCAGGTCTTTTCGCTGGCGCCTATCGACAAATACAAGCATCGTCTTGTCATGGATCTGTACCCGAAAGAACCTCTTGATCCGATCGCGGCACTCATCCTCAAGGGAGAATGGAAGCACGATCCGGAACCGGAACAAGTCGCGGCCAACGAATCGAAAAACACCGATCCTGAACCGGCATCAACCGGTACCTCCAGCCGCAAGAGCCTTGCGGGCGATACCGGAAAAATGCAGCTCAAACGCATGGTCACGATCGTGATCGATCCGGGACATGGCGGTGAAGATTCCGGCGCGATCGGCGCGCGTGGCAGCAAGGAAAAAGACGTCGTGCTCTCTATCGGCAAACGCCTGCGAGCAAAAATCGAACAACAGCCCAATATGCGTGTCGTCATGACCCGCAATGCCGATTTCTTCGTACCGTTGGGAACACGTGTCCAGAAAGCACGCGCGGTCCAGGCCGATCTGTTCATTTCCATCCACGCGGACGCTTTTATCAAACCGAGTGCATGTGGTTCTTCCGTTTTCGTCCTGTCCGAAAAAGGTGCCTCCTCGACTGCGGCACGCTGGCTGGCCAGACGCGAAAACGCGGCCGACCTGATCGGCGGGGTCAATATCAAGAAACACGACCGTCAACTGGCCAGTGTTTTGCTTGACCTTTCCACAACTGCACAGATCAAGAACAGCCTGAAACTCGGCAATGCCGTACTCAATGAAATGGGAGGCATCAACCGTCTTCACAAGGGATCTGTCGAACAGGCCGCGTTTGCCGTCCTGAAAGCCCCTGACATTCCCAGCATTCTGGTGGAAACGGCCTTCATCTCGAACCCCGAAGAAGAAGCCAAGCTCAATAATGCCGCACATCAGGAAAATATCGCAAACGCCATCCTCAACGGCATCAAGAAATATTTCGCCAAAAACCCGCCACGTGCCCGCAACGGCATGATCTGATACGCACTGCAGTTTTGGCAAACTTCTTTGCCAAAACTGCGTACCAGACCAGACAAATGAGGTAGAATACTGCCTGCGTTGTTTTCTGAATCAGCTATCGCCCTGAAAACATCGTCATCCCAGCGCGCTCGTAGCTCAATGGATAGAGTACTGCCCTCCGAAGGCAGGGGTTGTGGGTTCGATCCCCGCCGAGCGCGCCATTCCTGTCTTTTTCTTTACGCCCGTGTTCCTGTTGCCAGCCACAGGCAGCCCTGCCCTCTTGTGCGCACGTCACTCTTCTGTCTGCCCCTTTACCGTCAGAAATTCAGAACCCTCGGCCAGCATTCCGATACCACACAACGACGGCAAATTTTCCCGTACCGCCACATGGGTACTTATTCCCACTTGTCGACAAACTTCAGATATGCCGGAATTACGCGTTTCCTGCACAACGTCCCTTCCTTCACACGGATCTGCTGTTCACACAAAGGCATGACGATGCTTACCGGCAGGATCTTTCGAACACCAGTCATTTCGATTTTCCGGCATTCCTTGTGTTAAATCACGCTAAAACGTGTTCCACTTCCGGATATATTTTCTGAATGGCTACGACCTGTTCTGTACGCTGGCAACCAGATCAGCCGACAACAATTTACTTGCAGATCAAGCGGCATATGAACGCGTTTCCATACCCTTTCTGTATCTCAGGGACATTCCGGAACACAGAAGAATTCACCCGGAACACCATGTACATATTGTTTTCCATCCGTTCAGACGAAACACTTGCATTCACACAATGGCTGAAACAGCCCCGCGATTTTCAGAAACAATTGTGGCGACCGCAAAGGTCGCCACCCCATATCACCGATATATCTTCGTCTGTCACGCATAAATAAAAAATGGCCGGAATTTCTTCCGGCCATTTTTCGTTGACGATCTTGCGTCAGCCTGTCAAGCCATTACTGTGCAGCCTGAACCTGAACTGCTTTGTTTTTCTTGACCGGACGGCCCATTCTCGGAACAACGAACGTTGCCAGAGCGAATGCTACGAAAGACGTGAAAGCAGTGATCGCGAAAGCGGTGTTCCAGCCCAGTGCGGTTGCAACTGCTGCACCCAGACCACCACCGAAAATTGCTGCAACTGCTTTTGCTGCCCAGAAGAAACCATAGTTTCTTGCGGAGTATGCCGTACCGAACAGGTCACTGTTGGTTGCCGGGAACAGTGCATAGCTACCACCCCAGGTGAAGAAGGCCAGTGCCAGAGCGATCATGAATGCGGTTTCGCCCATTCTTGCTACGTACGGGAAGGCCAGCAATACCAGGCAGTTGATACCGAAAACTACGGACATGGTTTTGTAACGGCCGATCTTGTCGGATACGAAACCCCAGAACGGACGGCAACCACCGTTGAACAGGTTCTGAACCGTAACTGCAATCGTCAGGAAACCTGCGGCATAGCCAAGGCTACGGCCATATGGAACGCTGTTTGCAACCAGCAGCAGACCACCGAAGTTGACGGAGAAGAACGACGTCCACAGAATCCAGAATTGCGGGGTCTTGAGCATTTCGTTCGAGTTGAAGTCTTTTTCGGTCGGAACGATGACTTTCTTCTTGCCTGCAGGACCTGCCGGGAATCTTACGAAGAAAGCGATCAGCACGATGACGGCACCCATGATAACACCGGTGTACATGAAGGCTGCGCCGACACCTTCAAATTTCAGCACGTTGCTGATCAGTGGCAGGAACGGCAGAACGCCCAGACCATAACCTGCTGCCGTGAAGCCGGAACACATACCTCTCTTGTCCGGGAACCATCTGTTGGCGATGTTCATTGCCGTACCGTAAACGATACCAACACCAGCACCAGCCAGCGTGTACAGAACATACAGCATCAGAACGTTTGGAGCCATACCCATCAGGATCCAGCCTGCGCCGACCATGATACCGGCTACAATCAACGGAACCTTGGGACCGAATTTGTCAACGAAATAACCACCGCCAGGCTGGGAACCTGCCTGAATGACCTGAGACAATGTGAACGATGTCTGAACGGCTGCAAGGGAAACACCCAACAGATCTTTCACCGGATTTGCATACAGTGTCCAGGAGTACTGAACACCCGAAATCATACACATTAGCAAAACTGCTAAGATTAAGTAGAACCAACGAAGACCGCCTACCTTGGTCGGATCTTCTGCTACTGCGGCTGGATTATTCATCTTACCAATCCCTAATCAAGTTAACACAAAAGGGAATCCCGGAATTTGCCGGTCACTGAAATCAACGACTTGGGTACTGTTTCTGTCAGTGACACATTCCTGAAACCTCGACATGTCTTGTGTATATGCATGCAAATATCATATTACACGAGACTACATATGTAATGTTATTGCATAACTTTCTCTGCATCAAATAAATATTATTCATATTTACGCCTGACGAATATGAAATAATTTCATATCATGTACGGGTTCATATGAGGTACAATCTCAAATTTTTTTATCTTCCATATGAATTGAAATCTCATATTTAGCCGCCAAAACCCTCTCTTCTCGCTACGCTTCTTTCTGCTTCCGCGATGTGCCTATACTTGTCTTCTCCCGATCCTGGCTCGCCAGCACCCTTCCGTCCGCACTACCGTGCCACCTCTCCGATTCCGCACTTTATGTATCTCCACTCTCCCATTCATGGAATCTTTCGCGCCAATTTTGTGGTGCCAAGAACCAGTGGACGACTAAAAAAGGGCGGTGCATTCCTGTAACAGGAATGCACCGCCCGAAGATGCGTGTATGAATAGAATATAAAGGCGCTATTCGACGATTGTCTGGGGTTCGTCCCCTGTTCTCTGACGGATTTCGCCTATGCGATAAACCGTTTCTCCTGCCGCCCTGAGATGCGCCATTGCCTGTTCGGCCTGTTCACGTGACACGATCACGGCCATACCGATTCCGCAATTGAATACGCGATGCATTTCTTCGCTGGCGACATTGCCGTGCTTCTGGAGCCAGGAAAACAAGGGCGGCATCGTCCATGCTTCTTTTTTCAGTACGGCCGTCAGATGTTCCTGCAATATGCGCGGAATGTTTTCCACCAGCCCGCCGCCGGTGATGTGCGCCATTCCCTTGACCTCCACCGATGCCATCAGCGACAGCAACGGTTTGACATAGATTCTTGTCGGCGCCATCAGGGCATCCGCCAGCGTTCTTCCGTCAAAGTCTGCATTCAGGTCAGGCTTGACCATTTCGATGATCCGGCGAACCAGTGAATATCCGTTGGAGTGGATACCGGAGGATGCCAGACCGAGCACGACATCTCCCGGTACGATTTTCCGGCCGTCGATGATTTCCGATTTTTCGACGGCACCCACGGCAAATCCGGCCAGATCGTATTCCCCTTCCGGATACATTCCCGGCATTTCCGCTGTTTCACCGCCGATCAGCGCACAACCGGCCTGTTCGCAACCGGCTGCGATTCCCTTGACCACTCTGGATGCCGTTGCAACATCGAGTTTTCCGCAGGCGAAATAATCGAGAAAAAACAACGGCTCAGCACCCTGGACCAGAATGTCGTTCACGCTCATTGCCACAAGGTCGATACCGACCGTATCATGTCGGTTAAGTTCAAAGGCAAGTCTGAGTTTTGTGCCGACGCCATCGGTACCCGATACCAGTACCGGTTCGCGATATTTTCGACCGATTTCGAAAAGTGCGCCGAAACCGCCGATACCGCCCAATACGCCTTCGCGCATGGTTCGTTTGGCAAACGGTTTGATGGCATCGACGAGCGCGTCGCCGGCATCGATATCGACTCCTGCGTCACGATAGGAAAGAGACTGTTTGGTGGATGAACTCATAATGTAAACGCGCCACTGGGCGTAAAATAACAATAATTTTCATATTTTAACAAACTGGTTCCGCAAGTACGACTGAATGGCATTATTTACACCACAACAAAGACAAACCGCCCTGTGGACGGGTATCGGCATTTTGCTGGTCGTCATTCTTTTATTGCTTGGTCCGATCCTGACCCCGTTTATCGCCGGTTCCATTCTGGCCTATGCGCTAAACCCGATCGTGGACTGGCTGCGCGCCCAGCATTTCGGCAATTTCCGCATGCCGCGACTTATTGCCGTCATCATCGTCATGATGTTGCTTTTTGCACTTGTCACCGCTTTTGCCCTGATCATGATTCCCATGCTGATTCGTGAATGGCCGATGCTTTACGAACAGATTCCGGCCTTCATCGCCAAGGTCAACAATCGGTTAAGTCCTATCCTGAACGAATTCGGCATCCAGATTCCGGCAGACAACGCCAGCATCAAACGTATCCTGACCGAACAATTCGTTCCCAAGGGTGACGGCGTCTGGAAATCATTGATCGCCTCGGCCAAATTCGGTGGCACCGCAGTCCTGACATGGGCATGGAATCTGATTCTGATTCCCGTCGTGTTGTTTTACCTGCTCAAGGACTGGCACATCATGATGCGCAAGCTGCGGGATATGATCCCCCGCCGCTGGGTGACAAAGGCCGTCAATTTTTCGCATGAGGTCAACGGTATGCTAGCGCAATATTTGCGCGGCCAGCTTCTGGTCATGGTCATTTTGTCCATTTATTACTCGATCGCGCTCGCACTGGCAGGCTACAACGTTGCTCTTCCGGTCGGTATCATGACCGGCATGCTCGCATTCATTCCCTATCTCGGTATCTGTTTCGGACTGGCACTGGCCATTACAGCTACCCTTTTGCAATTCTCGGGCATGGAAGCCTGGATCACACTTGGCATCATTTACGGTTTCGGTTATTCATTCGACGGCTTGCTGATGACCCCGAAACTCGTCGGCGACCGTATCCAGCTGCACCCGCTGATCGTCATTTTCGCCTTGCTGGCATTCGGCCAGCTTTTCGGATTCGTCGGCATTTTGCTGGCCCTTCCTTCTTCCGCTATCCTCTCCGTCGCCTACAAGCATTTGCGCAGTTACTATTTCAACAGTAACTTTTACAAACACTGAACGTCATCATGCAGCAACTGTTGTTAAATCTCGATACGGCTTCCGTCCCGACACTGGAAACGTTTGTACCTGGCCAGAATGCCGAAGTACTGCATCTGTTCCGGCAAATGGCCGCCGGAAATTCCAGTGACCGTTTCGTTTACATATGGGGAGACACCGCCGTCGGCAAAACACATCTTCTTCGTGCCATGTCACAACTGCGTCCTGCACGTTTTCTCGACCCGGCATCTCCCGTCGCGGATTTCACATGGACGCCCGATACCGCCTTGTATCTGGTCGATGATTGTGAGCGGCTCACGGATGAACAGCAAATCGCGACATTCAATCTTTTCAACCAGATCAGGGAACATGGTACCGCCTGCATGATTGCAAGCGGCGCAACTTCTCCGCTTGCATTGCCGTTGCGCGACGACCTGAAAAGCCGACTCTGCTGGGGGCTGGTTTACCAGATTCATGGACTGACCGATGAAGAAAAGATCGATGCCCTGA
Organism: Oxalobacter paeniformigenes; assembly: GCF_027158465.1. Classification (NCBI taxonomy): domain Bacteria; kingdom Pseudomonadati; phylum Pseudomonadota; class Betaproteobacteria; order Burkholderiales; family Oxalobacteraceae; genus Oxalobacter; species Oxalobacter paeniformigenes. The sequence goes on along the minus strand of NZ_JAMKYL010000001.1, from coordinate 24,152 downwards.
CCGAACATGCACGGTCACGGGGGTTCACGCTGTCCCAAGGTGTGTTACCCTATCTTATTACCCATTACCGGCGCGATATGCACTCGCTTTCCAGTATGCTTGATGCACTGGACCGCTATTCGCTCCAGACAAAACGGATCATTACGTTACCTTTGCTGCATGATCTGTTGCAAAAAAGACATGAACCGATATGAAGACTGATACGCTGGCATTATTCGATCTCGACAATACCCTGTTGCCTATCGATTCGGACTATGAATGGGGAGAATTCATGGTACGTATCGGCGCTGTCGATAAAGCGTTTTACGAGAAACGGAACGCCGAATTTTTTGAACAGTACCAGTCCGGAACGCTCGATCCTGCCGAATTCCTGGCTTTTGTTCTGGGGACCCTTGCCAAATTTCCACGCGTCCAGCTCAACCGCTGGCGCCAACAGTTTATGGACGAGGTCATTCATCCCGCCATCAGACCGGCAGCACGCAATCTCCTCAAGAAGCACCAGGACAATAACGATCTGGTCGCCATCGTCACAGCGACCAACCGTTTCATTACGGAACCGATTGCCCATGCACTCGGTGTCGAACATCTGATCGCAGCCATACCGGAAGAAACACCCGAAGGCGAAATCACCGGAAAACTTGTCGGCATTCCGACTTCAGGCGCCGGCAAGATCGTGCATACCGAAAACTGGCTGCAAACCATGAATCTGTCTTTCGACAGTTTTCGGCATACTTACTTCTACAGCGATTCGGATCGCGACCTTCCGCTTCTCTCACGTGTCAACCATCCGGTTGCGGTCAATCCGAACAACCGACTGAAAGCATATGCCGAAAAGCAGGGCTGGCCTTTACTGCAATTATTCGATGATTAACAAACTGATTCGCAAGATTTTCGGAATCGGGACCAAAAAGTCTCCTTCCGCCGACAAACCTGCCACACTGAATTCCGCACAGCACGGCATCGATCCGAGACTGGTATCCAACAGTGCCATCCGGGTCGTCCGCATTTTGCAAAATGCAGGATATGAAGCCTACATCGTCGGAGGTGCTGTGCGCGATCTGTTGCTGGGCGTCAAGCCGAAAGACTTCGATGTCGCCACGAATGCGACACCAGAACAGGTCAAACGACTGTTCCGTCGGGCTTTTCTGATCGGCCGACGTTTCCAGATCGTGCATGTCCTTTTGGGACAGGACCTGATCGAAGTGACCACGTTTCGGGGAGCATCCACAAAACCGGCGCTGAAAGATGAAGCCGGACGTCTGCTACGAGACAACAATTTCGGTTCACAAGCAGAAGACGCATCGCGACGCGATTTCACCATCAATGCCATGTACTACAATCCGGCCAACCAGTTGTTGCTGGACTACCACGGCGGTATGGATGACCTGCGCCGGAAAACGCTCCGTATCATCGGTAATCCCGAACAGCGATACCGTGAAGATCCGGTCCGCATGCTGCGTATTGTCCGGTTTGCCGCAAAACTGGGATTCTCCATCGATGCAGCGACTCTCGCACCGATTGCATCACTCGCGCCGCTGATAAACAACGTACCATCCGCCCGTCTTTTCGACGAAATGCTCAAGCTCCTGATGAGCGGGCATGCCATGTCCTGCCTGAAAGAATTGCGCGCCCGCGGATTGCACAAAGGCTTGCTTCCCTTGCTGGACGTCGCGCTGGAACAACCGCAAGCAGCCCATTTCATTGAAATCGCCCTGAACAAAACCGATTTGCGCATCAGGGACGACAAGCGAATCTCTCCCGGTTTCCTGTTCGCTTCCCTGTTATGGACCCAGGTCGAGGAAAGATGGGCGCATTATCGTGCCAATGGAGAATATCCGATTCCGGCTTTGGTGGCCGCTGCCAACGATATCCTCGATGCACAAACAGAAAAGCTGGCGATACAACGCAGAATCGCCAGCGACATGAAAGATATCTGGCTCATGCAACCGAGACTTGAACGCAGAACAGGCAAGTCACCCTATCGTCTGCTTGAAAACGACCGTTTCCGTGCCGCTTACGACTTTTTGCTGATTCGTTGCGAATCCGGAGAACTCGCCCCCGAAATCGGGCAGTGGTGGACCCGGTTCATCGATGCGACGGGAGAAGAACGCCAGCGCATGATCGATGAACAGACCAGATCGCTTGCCGAAACACCGTCTGGACACAAACGTCACAGACGTTCACGACGCCGCCGCAAGACAAGCTCTGTATCGACAATATCACAGGCAGAAAACACTCAACCCTGATATGTCCGGAAATATCGTTTATATCGGCATCGGCTCCAATCTCGGCAATGCCCTCGAAAATGTTACAGGCGCCATGGATTTGCTTGGCAAGCTGCCGGATACGCGACTTCAAAAAACCTCGTCACTTTACCGCACTGCGCCAGTCGATGCAGACGGCGATGACTACGTCAACGCCGTTGCCATGCTATCGACCACTCTGGCGCCCGAACCGTTACTCGAAGCGCTCTGGCAAATCGAAAATGCATTCGGTCGCAAACGTCCCTACCGTAATGCACCGAGAACGCTCGATCTGGATATGCTGCTATACAATACCGACTGTATATCGACAGAACGCCTGACCATTCCGCATCCGCGCTTGACCGAGCGTGCCTTTGTACTGGTGCCCCTCGCGGAAATCGCGCCGGAAATTGTCATTCCGAAGCAAGAACCGCTTTCCATCCTGCTTGAACGCGTCAAAAATCAGAAAATCCACCGCATTTGATTTCAGTCTTTCCAAGGAGTCGCCCCATGTTCCATATTCCCGTTTTCGTCCAGACTGCCGGTCTGCTCATCTTGTCCAACATTTTCATGACTTTCGCATGGTATGGACACCTGCGCCACCTTTCCTCGAAATCCTGGCTGGTCGCTGCCCTTATCAGCTGGGGAATCGCATTGTTCGAATATCTGTTGCAGGTTCCTGCCAACCGGATCGGTTTTTCGCAGTTCAGTCTGGCGCAGCTGAAAATCCTTCAGGAAACCATCACCCTGAGCGTTTTCGTACCGTTTGCCATCTACTATATGGGCCAGCCATTCAAAATGGACTATATCTGGGCAGCATTGTGCCTGGTCGGTGCCGTTTATTTCATATTTCGTTCATAATTGACCCCGTATCGTGACACCGCCTGATGCATCGGGCTATGGTTACGGTTTTATGCAATCTCAACTTCGTAGTTCTTCATCAAAGGATTTGTCATGGCAACCTATCTTCAGGAACGCAAATCGGTCACAAGCCACACCCTGACAGCACTGTATAACCGGCATGAAAAAATCACCATGCTGACGTGTTACGATGCCAGTTTCGCATCCCTTATGGATCAATGCGGCGTCGAGATTCTCCTGATCGGAGACTCTCTCGGCATGGTATGCCAGGGCAAGGATTCCACACTGCCAGTCTCCATCGAGGAAGTCGCCTACCATACGGAATGCGTCGCACGCGGCAACAAAACCGCGATGATCGTCTCAGACATGCCATTCGGCACCTATGCCACACCGGAATCCGCCTATGACAACGCCGCCGAGCTTGTCAAGGCTGGCGCACACATGGTCAAGATCGAAGGCGGACGCTGGCTTGAAGAAACTGTTCGTTTTCTGACGGAACGCGCCATTCAGGTTTGCGCACATCTGGGTTTGACCCCACAATCGGTTCACCAGTTCGGCGGCTACCGTGTCCAGGGCAAAAATGCCGAAGACGCACGACGCATTCTGGAAGACGCCCGTATCCTGCAAAATGCCGGTGCCTCGCTGTTCGTACTCGAAGCCATTCCGGCAACACTGGGAAAAGACGTCACCGCAGCACTGTCTGTCCCGACCATCGGTATCGGCGCTGGCCCGGACTGTTCCGGCCAGGTACTGGTCATGCATGACATGCTCAATGTTTTCCCCGGACGAAAAGCACGTTTCGTCCGCAATTTCATGGAGGGACAAAACAGTATCGAAGCGGCGATCAGGGCCTATGTCAGCGCCGTCAAAGACGGCTCTTTCCCTGCACAGGAACATTGCTTCTGACAAGCTGAATCGCATCTATCCGGATTCAGGCATAACGCACATAAACCGGTTCGACAAACCGGTTCTCTTGCATGACATCAAAACCGGTCGATATACCGACCGGTTTTTTTCATTCAGGTCTTATAATCTTTATCTGATACGACGGCATTCCGAAACATTCATTCCATTACTATCTGACAACGGAGAATCCCATGCAAATCAGCGCCAGAAACCAGCTTCAGGGCATCATTCGCGAAATCAACGAAGGACCGATCAATTCCGAAATCACGCTTGAAATCGCACCTGAAATCATGGTCACTGCCCAAATCACGACGGCTTCCGTCAGACGCCTTCAACTGGCTGTCGGAAAAGTCGCCTACGCCATCATCAAAGCCGATTCCGTCATGGTCGGTGTTGACTGATTTCCGCTATACCACACATAAAAAACGGGTATGTTTTCCATACCCGTTTTTTATGACATCCACCATGGCGGCATACCATGCTGCATCAAAAACATTGACGGCATGTGACATCGTCTCCCTTTTCATAACGTTCCAGGCTTTGCTCCTTCCTGATCGGCAGCTCGTCAAGGGAACTGATCGTCATGCCCAGGTCACGGATCAATCCGTCATGCACACCATATACCCACCCATGAACGGTCAATTCCTGTCCACGACTCCATGCATCCTGAACGATCGTTGTCTGGCAGACATTGGCGACCGATTCAATGACATTCAATTCACAAAGCCGGTCATAGCAAACCCTCTCTGACAAGCTAACCCGAAGGTATTTGCCGTGCTTGTGATGCACTTCCTGTACATGACGCAACCAGTTGTCCGCCAGACCGACACGTTCTCCCGATATGGCGGCATGGACGCCGGAACAATCGTAGTGCCCTGTTACGATAATATGGCGTACCCTGAGAATATCCACAGCAAATTGCATGACCGACAGGCAACTCAAATCGGAATAGGATACGACATTGGCGATATTGCGATGGACAAAAATATCACCCGGTAACAAATTGGTAATCTGGGTAGATGGCACCCTGCTGTCCGAGCAACCTATCCACAAATATTTCGGCAACTGTTGTGCGACAAGGCGAGAAAAATAATCGGTGTCTTCATATACCATCTGCTCCGCCCATGCCCTGTTGCGCTCGAGCAAATGCACAAGCTCGATATCCGATGGATCATATTCTGTATATTTATCCGTCATCGTTCTTTATGTCACATATCATCCGCCACCAACCTATAACGCCAATGCTCTGCGGATATCTTTCAACCATTTTTTCGCAGGCAATCCCGTTTTTTCCCTGATATCGGCTGCGCGTGATTTGAGCGTATCGTAATCTGTTTCGGGCAATATCGTGAATGCCAGAGCGATCACATTACCTTCTGGCGTCGGAGAAAGACAGATCACCTTTTCGAATACACGTGACATGGCCGATATATTCCGTGCAAAACTCGGGTGGTCACCGAACAAATTGACTGTCATCATCCCGCCCGGAACCAGACACCGCTTGCATGCCGCATAAAATTCCGGTGTATCCAGTACCGGTCCCCGCGCCGTCGCGTCATACAAATCGCTGTGCAATACGTCGAATACCCCTGCATTCCGTTCATCATTCACGAAATCCATCGCATCCATCTCAACGATATGCAAACGTTCGTCTTCATCCGGTAATGCGAACATGGAATGGCACACCGAGATAACATCCGGATTCAGTTCGACGGCAACCGTTTTGCAATCGGCAAATTGCCAGTAACAAAACTTTGTCAGCGCGCCTGCGCCAAGTCCCAGCTGGCAAATCATGCGAGGTTGTTCCCTGAACAACAACCATGACATCATTTTGCGGCTGTATTCCAGCTCCAGCCAATTCGGTTTGCGCAACCGCATGGCACCTTGTATCCACTCGGTACCGAAATGAAGATAGCGGACACCCCCCTGTTCGGAAAGGGTTACAGGAGCATACTGTATCCGACGTCTTTCCTCCTTCTTTACAGGTAACACCGACGGACGTAGCGATTCCTCTTTTTCAATCGATTTACGTTTCAACAACATAAGCGAACCGGAAACGGACAATATTCAAAACGGCCTGATTATCCTGTTTCAACCGTGAAAAAGCCAGCTTTTTCTCACGAAAGCACTTGCCGGTATCGCAAACTGCATCTTTCTCGCCCATACCGCTTCTTCCGTAATTGCCGGCAGTGTTTTCAGGCTGATCAACACAGACAAAAAAATACCCCTCGGAAAATTCCTGAGGGGTATTCGGAACATTCGCGAAACCGGTCCGAAAACCGGTTTCCAAAGCCGGACTAATTATTTCTTGCCAACTTTACTTACGATGTTCAGGCTCTTGATACGGCCGGATTCGACACCTGCGTCTGGGTCGATCATGGCGTTGATCAGGCATGGTTTCTTGGAAGCAACTGCTTCTTCCAGAGCTGCCTTCAGTTCAGCCGGGGTTTCTACCAGATAGCCCTTGCCGCCGAAAGCTTCCATCATCTGATCGTAACGACCACGAACCAGACGGGTACAGGATACCAGACCATTGCCCGGATCTGCTTCGTTACCCTTGTAGATACCACCGTTGTTCATGACGATGATGGTAACCGGCAGGTTGTAACGGCAGATGGTTTCAACTTCCATACCGGAGAAGCCGAATGCGGAGTCACCTTCAACAGCGATAACCGGGTCGCCCGTTACGCTTGCGGCACCAACGCAGTAGCCCATACCGATACCCATAACGCCCCAGGTACCGGAGTCCAGACGACGGCGTGGTTCGAGCATGTCAACGATCATACGGGTGTTATCCAGAGCGTTTGCACCTTCGTTAACCAGGTTGATGCTCGGGTTAGCCAGCATGAATTCTTTCAGAACACCCAGGGAGTTGGAGTAGTTCATACCGGTCGGAGCGACAGGAGCTGCCATCTTGGTAGCCAGTTTGCCCTTGTTGGTATCAACTTTTTCTTTCAGAGCGCCAACCCAGTCAGCCGGAGCCTTCGGAGCACCCTTCAGAGCTTCATTCAGGAGAGCCAGGCAGGACTTGACGTCACCGACAACCGGAGCAGCGATCGGCTGGTTGGAATCCATTTCGTTAGCCTGGATATCGATCTGAACGAATTTCTTCAGTTCGTTACCCCAGGTCTTGCCTTTACCATGCTGCATCAGCCAGTTCAGACGTGCACCTACCAGGATACATACGTCACACTGTGCCAGAGCGAAAGCACGGGTAGCAGCAGCAGACTGCGGATGATTGTCAGGCATCAGGCCTTTAGCCATACCCATCGGCAGGAACGGGATGCCGGTCTGTTCAACGAACTGTTTGACTTCTGCTTCAGCCTTGGCCATTGCAGCGCCTTTACCCAGCATGACAACCGGACGTTTTGCGCTCTTGATGACTTCAGCGGCACGAGCGATTGCGTCAGCAGCCGGAATCTGTGCAGGAGCGACATCGATCGGTTTGAAGATCAGTTTCTGAGCTTCTTCAACCGGCAGGGTCTGGCCGAACAGTTTAGCCGGCAGGTCAACATAAACACCACCCGGACGGCCGGATACAGCGGTACGGATAGCACGAGCGATACCGATCGGAATGTCCTTGATGCTGTTGATACGATAGGAAGCTTTGCAATGCGGACGAGCGATGTTCATCTGGTCCATTTCTTCGTAATCGCCCTGCATCAGGTCAACGATTTCACGTTCACTGGAACCGCTCATCAGAATCATCGGGAAGCAGTTGGTGGTTGCGTGTGCCAACGCCGTCAAACCATTCAGGAAGCCAGGTGCGGAAACGGTCAAGCATACACCTGGTTTGTCGCCCTGGATGTAACCAGCGATGGAAGCAGCGTAGCCAGCATGTTGCTCGTGGCGGAAGCTGTAGAACTTCTGACCATCCTGTTCCCACAGACGAGCCAGGTTGGTGATAGGAATGCCGACAACACCATACATGGTATCAATGCCATTTACTTTCAGCACATCCTTCAGCACATGAAAGCCATCAGTCAACTCTACATTGTCTTCGTTACTCATGAGTAATACCTTTCTTTCGGTTGGTTTTGATAAACGTTGTTCAACGTCATTCCCGAGTATGCCGCATTCCCCCTGAAAAGACCGTTGACCTAGGTCAATTTGCCCTGACTGACTCAGGTCAATTCGCTATCATTGATCCAGATCAATTTTCATTTATTGACCCAGATCAATTCGGATGATTTTTCCGGATTTTCAGCTTCAAAAAACACCCCTCGATATACCGGTACAAATTGCACAAAAAACGGTCAAAAAATCCCCTTTCACAAACGGTGCGCCACTTCTCAGCCGAACCGTTCGGAAGACTCTCCACATCCCCCACAGACAAACGTCATCCCGACTCGTACAGAAAATTCGCCTAAGATTTTCCGCATGGCATGCTGAAACACATGAGACCATTCAGCCACCATATCCACGCCTCCTTTTGTCGCTTGCCGTACTGTACGATGCATCGTGTTTTTCCATGAAGATGACCGGCACATTCGATCTTTCCGAAAATACTGGTATGCTTTTTCATTTCAGACAATTTCCGCAGGAGAACAGGTATGCTCAAAAAAGGGCTTTCTTCCATCATCGTGGCATATTTCGCCTGCTTTGGCTGGTCACATGTACAGGCGGCAGAAACTGTTTTCCCGTCATCCGGCATCCTCGACAAACCCGTCAGCACGCTGTCCGTCCTTGCCAAAAACGGCGACACCCGCGCACAACTCTCTCTGGCAATTGCATACTATTACGGCAAAGGTGTCACGCAAAACGATGGAAAAGCGGCCTTCTGGGCCACAAAGGCTGCAGAAAAAGGATCTGCGGATGCCCAATACGTACTGGGTACACTGTATTACCATGGCAGAGGTGTCGCGCCCGATCGCGGGAAAGCGGAATACTGGTACCGCAAGGCTGCCATGCAAAAGCACCCCGCTGCCCAATATGCCCTGGGTGCCATGTACAGTTATGGTGACGGCGTCACACAGGATTACCAGCGTGCTGCACAGCTATTCGGACAGGCCGCCGAACAAGGCAATGCGGATGCACAGCACGCACTCGGCATCATGTATGATTGGGGAAAAGGTGTCGCACAGGATTACAAAAAAGCCGTTTACTGGTATGAGCAGGCAGCCAAACAGGGAAACGCGGGCGCACAATACAATCTGGGCATGATGTACGCACGTGGCGAAGGGGTCGTTCGTGATAGCAAAAAAGCATTCGGGCTGTTCCGGACAGCCGCTGAACACGGTTTACCGGAAGCCCAATACAGTCTGGGCGACATGTACTTCAATGGCGAAAGCATCCCGCAAAGCAAGAAAGAAGCTGCATTCTGGTATCGCAAAGCCGCAACACAAGGTAACGCACTGGCACAAAATGCCCTTGGCATCATGTACATGCGCGGTGACGGCATTTCGCGTAATGACCGTCAAGCCTTCGATCTGTTTAACCAGGCCGCCCGCAAGAGAATTCCGGAAGCCATCGCCAATCTGGGACTGATGTACGCCAAAGGTCAGGGAACCGACAAAAACTATGCGTATGCCTACACGCTGGCCCATCATGCCGCCCTGAATATCAAAAGCGCTGCACGACTGGAAAACGAGCTGAAGAAAATCATGTCGCCGGACGATCGTACGCGTGCCGCATCCCTGACGATAGACGAGATATTGAAATAGTCCACAGGCCTTTCATGGCAATGACATGAAGCCGGGACACCGCTCCGAAAAACTGTGCCGCAGAAAAGCCGCGGGAAAATATGGTCCCGCCGACAGGGATCGAACCTGTATCCCACGCTTAGGAGGCATGTGCACTATCCATTGTGCTACGGCGAGACGCACCGCGATGAGTCGGGCGACGCCATTGTACAGCATCCCAGCTTTCTGTACGAGTGCAGATGACGCATCCATCCGGACTTGCCGTTACAATAGATGCCCTGTTGGCAATGTATTTCGTTTTCGGTTCATTATGGCAATCATTACCCTTGTTGACGCGCAGCTGGCCTTCGGCCATTTCCCCATGCTCGATCACGCCGAATTTTCACTTGAAGCTGGTGAAAAAGTCGGTCTGATCGGTCGCAACGGCACCGGCAAATCATCGCTGTTGCAGGTACTGGCCGGTAAGGCGAAACTCGACGACGGCCTGGTGACCGTACAGCAAAACCTGAAAATCGCCTATGTCGAACAGGAGCCTGTCTTTCCTGCAGAACAGACGGTTTATGAGGCGGTCGCTTCAGGTCTGCACGATATACAGGCATGGCTGAACGAGTATGAACAGCTGACCGCAGAACTCGGTCACAAAAACGACAGCCAGCTGCTCGAACGTCTCAATGAATTGCAAATGCGTCTGGACAGCGCCGACGCATGGAACCTCAACAATCGTGTCGAAACCTTGCTGGAACGTCTGTCGCTGGAAAAAGACGCGCGCATCGGCACCTTGTCGGGCGGTCTTTACAAACGGGTCGCGCTGGCACACGGGCTGATCAGTGCGCCGGACGTCCTGATGCTGGACGAGCCGACCAACCATCTGGACTTCGAATCGATCATCTGGCTGGAAAACATTCTGAAAGAATTTCGCGGAAGCATCGTATTTATCACGCATGACCGGCGTTTTCTGGATCATATCGCCACCCGTATCGTCGAACTCGACCGCGGCCGGCTGCTCTCTTTCCCGGGCAATTTCAGCGCATACCGCACTGCCAAAAACGAACAGCTGGCCAACGAAGCCGTCGAAAACGCGAAATTCGACAAGTTTCTGGCACAGGAAGAAGTCTGGATACGGAAAGGCATCGAGGCACGACGCACCCGAAACGAAGGCCGTGTCAGACGGCTTGAGGCACTCCGTGCCACCCGTGCCGCGAGACGGGAACGGCAGGGACTGGTTCGCATGGACGTTTCATCCGGAGAACGTTCCGGGAAACTGGTCGCGGAATTGACGGATGTTTCCAAGTCTTTCGGCGACAAGACAGTCATCCGTTCTTTTTCGGATATCATCCTGCGTGGAGACAAGATCGGCCTGATCGGCCCGAACGGCGCGGGCAAGACGACCATGCTGAAACTCATTTTGGGCGAACTGGCACCGGACAGCGGCAATATCCGCCTGGGGACACGATTGCAAATTGCTTATTTCGACCAGATGCGCGCACAACTCGACGACAACGCCAGCCTGGCGGATACCATCTCGCCGGGCAGCGAGTGGGTGGAAATCGGAGGCCAGAAAAAACATGTCATGAGTTATCTCTCCGATTTCCTGTTCACTCCGGAACGCGCCCGCTCCCCTGTCAAATCTCTGTCGGGCGGCGAAAGAAACCGACTTCTGCTGGCACGTCTTTTCGCGCGCCCCGCCAATGTACTGGTACTGGACGAACCGACCAACGATCTGGATATCGAAACGCTGGAACTGCTTGAAGAACTGCTTCAGGATTACGATGGCACTGTCTTTCTGGTCAGCCATGACCGTGCCTTTCTGGACAATGTCGTCACACAGGTGATCGCAGCCGAGGGGAACGGTTTGTGGCGTGAATATATCGGTGGTTACAGCGACTGGGAACGCACCCGTCCCGCACCACAGGAAACGGTCAACGAAAAAAAGGTGTCCCGTGATGCGGCACCTTCCCAACGCAAGGAATCTGCCGGAACGCCACGGCGCAAGAAACTGAGTTACAAGGAACAACGCGAACTGGATGAGCTGCCATCCAGAATCGCCGCACTGGAAAGCGAACAGGCACAGATTTCATCACGTCTGAACGACCCGAACCTGTACAAGGGCGATTCCACAGAAGGTATTCGTCTGAACCAGCGTTTTGTCGAAATCGAGGAAGAACTGATGAACTGCATTACCCGATGGGATGAACTGGAATCAAAAACGAAAGAATGATGGCCGAACGGCTTATGACGCAATACGTCTGAAGTCCCGCAACCGGAAACCCAGTGCGAACAACGTGCCGAAATACACGATGCCGCATACGATCATGACCAGCGCCATGGCTCCCACCCGCAACAGCGGATGTGCCTGCATACCGATCCAGTCGAAACAGCTGGCGACCCACATCGAGGCAATGGCAAGCAAGACAAGTGCCACACCGACTTTCAGGAAAAACATCCGCCAGCCGGCCTGCGGCCGATATATCCCGCGGCGACGCAACATGACATACAGAATGGCCGCATTGCCGCACGCGCCGATCCCGATGGACAAGGCCAAACCTGCATGGTCATAGATGGGAACGAAAACCAGATTCATGAGCTGTGTCAGCACCAGCACCAGCACCGCGATCTTGACCGGCGTCCTGATATCTTGCTTGGCATAAAATCCGGGCGCCAGAATGCGCACCACGATCAACCCGATCAGCCCCACGCCATAGGCAATCAGCGCATGGGAAGTCATCACCACATCATGCGCACTGAACTTGCCGTAATGAAACAGTGTCGCCGTAAACGGAACAGGCAAGGTCATCAGCATGACCGATGCCGGCAATGCCAGCAGGAAAGTGAGACGCAAGCCCCAGTCCAGCAACGATGAATATTCCTTTTCATCATTATTGGCGTTGGCCCTGGACAAGCTGGGCAACAGAATCGTCCCCAACGCAACACCAAGCAAGGCATTGGGAAATTCCATCAACCGGTCCGCGTAAGATATCCACGAGACGCTGCCATGCGCCAGCCGCGATGCGATATTGGTATTGATCATCAGGCTGATCTGTGCCACCGATACGGCGAATATCGCCGGAATCATCTGCCGGATAATCCGCCGTACGCCGGCATCCTGAAAAGCACGAACGACATGGATGGAGATACGTGGCAACATGCCGATTTTGACAAGCGCCGGTATCTGGATACCCAGTTGCAACAGACCGCCGACAAACACGGCAAACGCCAGCGCCAGCACCGGCTGTTCCAGACAGGGAGCGACAAAAAGCGAAGCGACGATAAACGATACATTGAGCAGTACCGGCGTAAAGGCCGGGACACGGAATTCACGCCAGGTATTGAGTACCCCGCCTGCCAGCGCAACCAGCGACATGAACAGGATGTAGGGGAACATGATCCGGGTCATCAGTACGGACAAATCGAAAACATCCCTGTTGTTCCCGAATCCGGTAGCGATCAGATATACCACGACGGGAGCGGCGACGATTCCGGCAACGCAGACCAAAACGAGTATCCACACCAGCGCTGTCGCCACCTTGTCCACCAGTTCACGCGCCGGTTTTTCGCCTTTCTGGTTGACGTATTCTGCAAGAATGGGAACGAAAGCCTGCGAGAAGGCACCCTCAGCGAACAATCTTCTCAACAGATTGGGAATGCGGAACGCGACGAAAAAGGCATCGGTAAAACCGGATGCGCCAAACGCCCGCGCGATCAGCAATTCGCGTACCAGCCCTGTGATACGAGAAAGCATGGTCATGCCTGAGATGGTCAGCAGTGTCTTTAGCAGATTCATGGTGCGGCATTATAGCGCCCATCCCGGCACAATATGACGTTGCACGATGACAGGGATGAAACAGTCCGTCACAAAAAACGCGACAAGTCTTTGACGCAGCGGGCAACCCACTGTATAATTTGACGTTTTCCAGTTTTCCCTGCTCATGCAGGTTTTATCAACACTCAATTTTCGATGGAGTTTCCATGTACGCGGTCATAAAAACCGGCGGCAAGCAGTACAAGGTTGTCGCAGGCAAAAAATATAAAGTAGAACAGATACCGGCTGACATTGGATCCGAAATCACTCTTGACCAGGTTCTGGCCGTAGGCGAAGGCGAGTCCATTCGTTTCGGTACCCCACTGGTCGAAGGTGCTCAGGTTCAGGCAACGGTTGTGGCGCAGGGCCGTCATAAAAAGGTCAAGATTTTCAAGATGCGCCGGCGTAAACATTATCAGAAACGTCAGGGACATCGTCAGAACTATACTGAACTGCAAATCGTTTCGATCAACGCTTAAAGCACCTGCAGGCAAGGTTCGTAAAAAATCGTGTCTTAAGGCAAATCATTCTGGAGTATTAACATGGCACACAAAAAAGGCGGCGGTACCACCCGTAACGGTCGTGAATCGGAATCGAAACGGCTGGGCGTGAAAGTTTACGGCGGACAAGCCATCAATGCCGGCAGCATCATCATGCGTCAGCGCGGTACGACCATTCACCCTGGTGAAAACGTCGGTATGGGCAAGGATCATACCCTGTTCGCACTGGTCGACGGCACCGTCAAATTCGTCGTCAAAGGCGAAGCGAAAAAACATTTTGCAACGGTCGTTCCTGCCACCACGGCATAAACCGTATGCAATCGGGCTTGTTATGCGAGCCTTTTCAAATCAGGAGAAGGCTCTGCCGCTGGCAGAGCCTTTTCATATTGACCGGATACGTTCATGAAATTCATTGACGAAGCAAAAATCGAGGTAATCGCCGGAAACGGAGGCAACGGTGTTGCTTCGTTCAATCGCGAGAAATTCAGACCGTTCGGTGGTCCGGACGGTGGTGACGGCGGCAAGGGAGGCAGCATCTGGGCGATTGCCGACAATAACGTCAACACCCTGATCGACTATCACTACACCAAAATGTTCCGCGCAAAAAACGGCGAAAACGGTCGTGGTTCGGACTGTTACGGCAAAGGCGCTGACGATATCGTCCTGCGCATGCCTGTCGGCACGATCATCACCGACCGTGAAACCGGACAAGTTATCGCAGACCTTGTCGAACACGGACAAAAACAGCTTCTGGCACGTGGCGGCGAAGGTGGATGGGGCAATATCCATTTCAAAAGTTCGACGAACCGCGCACCACGACAAAAGACAGACGGAAAACCGGGCGAACGACTTGAACTTCAGCTTGAACTGAAGGTGCTGGCCGACGTCGGTCTTCTTGGCATGCCAAATGCCGGTAAATCGACCCTGATTTCGGCCGTTTCCAACGCACGTCCGAAAATCGCCGATTATCCCTTCACCACATTGCAACCCAATCTCGGCGTCGTCCGTATCGGTCATGAAAAAAGCTTCGTTATCGCCGATATTCCGGGGCTGATCGAAGGCGCTGCCGAAGGTGCCGGTCTTGGGCACCAGTTCCTGAGACACTTGCAACGCACACGGTTGTTGCTGCACCTGATCGATCTGTCGCCTTTTGACGAAACCGCAGATCCGGTCGCGCAAGCGCGCGCGCTGATCGCGGAACTGGAAAAATACGATCCCGAACTGGCCAGAAAACCGAGATGGCTGGTTTTGAACAAGCTGGATCTGGTTCCGGAAAACGAACGTGCGGAAAAGGTTCGCGATCTGGTATCTCGTCTGCAATGGGATGGTCCCGTTTTCGAAATTTCGGCTTATACTAAAACCGGCTGTCATGAATTGATGGAAGCCATTTACCGACATTTCGAACAGCAACGCCGCATGGACGAACTGGCTGCGAAAACCGCCCTTGTCCAGGAAGCGCGCCATATCGATTCCATCGACTCGGACGACCCCCGCTTCAAATCCGTTGAATAACCCACAGCTCCGGCCACTGACATGAACTCGGTCATACAAAACGCAAAACGCCTCATCATCAAAGTCGGTTCCTCACTGGTCACCAACGACGGACACGGACTTGACCATGACGCCATCGCAAAATGGTCCGAACAAATCGCACGACTGCGCCATCAGGGCAAGGAAATCATTCTGGTCAGCTCCGGCGCGATTGCCGAGGGTATGTTGCAGCTGGGATTCAGCAAGCGTCCGGTGGATATTCATGAATTGCAGGCTTGTGCCGCAGTCGGACAAATGGGGCTGGTACAAATCTACCAGACCAGTTTCGAGACACATGGTCTTCATACCGCACAGGTTTTGCTCACACACGCCGACCTTGCCGACCGTGAACGCTACCTGAATGCACGTTCCACGCTGCTTACGCTGTTGCGCTTCGGCGTGATTCCGATCATCAACGAAAACGATACCGTCGTCACCGATGAAATCAAGTTCGGCGATAACGATACGCTGGGCGCTCTGGTAGCCAATCTGGTCGAGGCAGACGCCTTGATCATTCTGACTGACCAAAAGGGACTGTTCACCGCCGACCCGCGCAAGGACCCCGATGCCGAACTGGTCTCAAACGCACAGGCCGGCGATCCGAAACTGGAAAGTATGGCTGGCGGCGCAGGAACGGGTATCGGACGGGGTGGCATGCTCACCAAGGTACTGGCAGCGAAACGTGCCGCCAGTTCCGGAGCTCATACTGTCATCGCATGGGGACGTGAAAACGACGTTTTGCTGCGTCTGGCTGAAGGCGAAATGATCGGTTCGCAACTGGTCGCGCCAAACAATCACCTTCAGGCACGCAAACAGTGGATCGCAGATCACCTTCAGACAGCGGGAAATGCGATACTGGATGCCGGCGCTGTACAGAAAGTCCGTGACGAAGGCAAGTCCTTGCTGCCCATCGGCGTCATCGGCATCACCGGCGAATTCGGGCGTGGTGAAATCATTTCCTGCCTGGACGAATCCGGCAAGGAAATCGCACGTGGCCTGACGAACTATTCGAGTACGGAAGCCCAACTGATCTCTCGACACAAATCATCGGATTTCACTGACATCCTGGGATATGAAGGTGCACCGGAACTGATTCACCGGGACAACTTGCTGGTATTTTAATACTCGAACGAACTGCCGGTGTAATTGTTCCGGTTGATCGGACGGTTGTAACGTACTCGGAATATGATGTCTTCGGCAGAACCGGCAATCGCTTTTCCATCGCAGAAAAACTCCTGTACCAGTACGGCACGCGGGCGGTTGGCCGCGTAAAAATTGATCGGCCGCCAATCCTCGTTTTTCGCCATGACCCACTTGTTGTTACGATGTCCGTAGGCATAGCGCCTGAATTCGAACGTCCCGCAACGGACGCCTTCGTAACTGACGTTTTTCGCGCCCGCATTGCTTTTCGTCACCATCGTATAACGGATTTCATCGGGGCTGACCGACACGGATGCCGGATCAATAAAAAAAGATTGGGTCTGTGTCGGTCCGATTTCAAACTCCAGCAATTTCTCCTCATCCGGGAAAGCAGGTAAATTCACCGGCAATACCTTGTATTCCCGTGGCTTTTCGTCCTCGTCATCACTGTATTCGCCGAAAATGATTTCTGCGGAAGCATGAACCGAGACAAGAAGCAACATGAGCCCCCCCGTCCATCTGATCCAGCCCGCAAAAACATCAAGCCATTTTTTTCGCATCCGATATCCTGTCCGATTCTGCCGTTTCCGTTTTTTTCCGTTCAACCGGCATTTTTCCCTTGCCGGTCGCTGCAGGCAAACCGCCCGTATAGAGTCTGAAATATTGCTGGTTGTCCGGTTTCGGCGGAGGATTCAGAAAACGCGACAGTTCCTGGAGTGCCTTCAGATAGACATCCCGTTTGAATTCGATCACGACATCAAGCGGCACCCAGTATTTATGCCAGCGCCATGCATCGAATTCAGGGGTATTGGTCAATCGCAGATTGATGTCGGTATCCCTGCCAAGCATCCGCAGCAGGAACCATATCTGCTTCTGTCCACGATAATGCCCCCTGACTTCACGCCGGATAAAATGGGCAGGGACTTCATAACGCAACCAGTTCCGTGTTCTTCCGACTACCTTGACATGTTCCTGCCGCAAACCGGTTTCTTCCTGCAATTCGCGATACATGGCCTGTTCCGGCGTTTCACCATATTTGATGCCGCCCTGCGGAAACTGCCACGACTGCTCACGGACACGTTTTCCCCACCACACCTCGTTGTTGGTATTGAGCAAAATAATACCGACGTTGGGGCGGTAACCTTCACGGTCCAACATGTTTCACCTCAAAGTCTTTGCAAAATGCCTTTTTCACCGTTCGCTTTCCGCCATTTCGACCTGAAAAATTTACGATAGTTACAACAAACCGCCATCTATTTCAGGCGTTCGGGCAAACTGTGAACGCATCTGCCAGCTAATCCTTTAGAATCATATGGATTATAACCCTGTTATGTTCATAAAAGAATTCACTGCCATGCGTGCATCACAATTTTTTATTTCGACGCTGAAAGAAGCGCCCGCCGATGCGGAAATCATCAGTCATAAACTTATGGTCAGGGCCGGGATGATCCGGCGTCTGGGGTCGGGCATTTATGCCTATATGCCGATGGGACTTCGCGTCATCCACAAAATCGAGAATATCATCCGTGAAGAAATGAACCGTTCCGGTGCCGTTGAATTGCTCATGCCGATTGTACAGCCCGCCGAGCTGTGGCAGGAAACCGGCCGTTGGCAAAAATACGGTCCTGAACTGCTGCGCATCAAGGATCGTCATGATCGCGATTTCATCATTCAGCCGACTTCCGAAGAAGTGATTACGGATATCGCCCGCAACGTGATCAAGTCCTATCGCCAGCTGCCAGTCAATTTCTATCACATCCAGACGAAGTTCCGCGACGAACGTCGGCCCCGTTTCGGTCTGATGCGTGGTCGTGAATTTACGATGAAAGACGCCTATTCATTCGATCGTGACATCGAAGGATTGAAAAAATCCTACCAGATCATGTTCGATGCCTATATCCGCATTTTCACCCGTTTCGGTTTGAAATTCCGTCCGGTTGCGGCGGATAACGGCGCCATCGGCGGTTCAGGTTCCCATGAATTCCATGTCATTGCCGAAACGGGTGAAGATGCGCTGGTTTATTCCCTGGAATCGGATTACGCGGCCAATATGGAAGCCGCCGTCGCACTGCCGCCTTCCGGTACCCGTCCGGCACCGACCCGGGAAATGCAGAAAGTACCGACTCCGGGACAGAAAGCCTGCGAGGATGTCACCGCTTTCCTGAAACAGCCATTGACCAGCTCGCTGAAGGTCATTGCTGTCATCCGTACCGAAATCCCGGAAGACGCACCTGGCCATTTCGCCGTCATTCTGATGCGTGGCGACCACGAACTCAACGAAGTCAAAACCCAGAAAAATATCGGTGATTTCCGTTTCGCCAGCGAAAGTGAAATCGTGCATTATTTCGGTTGCCCTTCCGGCTATCTTGGCCCGGTCGGCCTGACTGATCGCTCCGACATCGCGTTTTACGCCGACCATGCCGTGACTATCATGAGCGACTTCATTTGTGGCGCCAATGAAAAGGATATGCACTATACCGGTGTCAACTGGGAGCGCGATGTACCGTTACCCGACGTCATCGCAGACTTCCGCAACGTGGTCGAAGGCGATCCGTCTCCCGACGGAAAAGGTACGCTGGCCATCCAGCGAGGTATCGAAGTCGGACACGTTTTCCAGCTGGGTACGCGTTACTCCAACGACATGAACGCCACCTATCTCGATGAAAACGGCAAGCCGCAACTGATGCAAATGGGTTGCTACGGTATCGGCGTCACCCGAATCGTCGGCGCCGCCATCGAACAAAACAATGACGACCGTGGCATCATTTGGCCGATATCCATCGCACCGTTCGAAGTCGTCCTCTGCCCGTTAGGTTACGATCGCAGCGAGAGTGTCAGAAATACGGCGGACAACCTGTATGAAACACTGAAGGCATCGGGTATCGATGTCATTCTGGATGACCGTGGCGAAAGGCCGGGCGTCATGTTCTCGGATTGGGAACTGATCGGTATACCGCATCGTATCGTCATCGGCGAACGTGGCCTCAAAAAGGGCGAACTCGAATATCAGGGACGACGCGACGAGCAGGCCACTGCCGTCGCCGCCGACAGTATGGCTGACTTTATCCGCAACAAACTTGCAAGTGAGCGATAACACGAAATGGGCGCCGGATTTTCCACACAAAATATCCGGAGCGGACCATTCGGAAAGCCATAAAAAAACGCCAGAATGATCTGGCGTTTTTTTATGGTCACATGAGGTGATCTCGCATATTGTGGCAGACAACCCACCCTGCCGACGCTTTGGCACGAAAACAGCAACACCACCGACCTTGCCGGTATCTGTCAGGCACTTCAGCTGCAAAGCGTTTCCGTTTATTTGAGCTGTGCCGATACCAGCTTGGTCATTTCAAACATCGAAACCTGTGCCTTTCCTCCGAAAACAGGTTTCAGTTTGTCATCTGCATTGATCATCCTGCGATTGTTCTTGTCTTGCAGGTTGTTTTGCTTGATATAGTCCCAGATTTTCTTGGTCACTTCAGTACGCGGCATGGGCGTCGCACCGATCACGGCCGCCAGTACGGCACTCGGCGTAACCGGTTTCATGAAAGCTGCGTTGGGTGTACGTTTAGCCGGCTCGTTCTTTATGGATGCGGAAGTTTTGGTAGATTTTGCTGCAGGTTTTTTTGTTGCCATAACGATACCTCATATACAAAGTACGAAGGGGAATTTATGTAACTTACTGCATGAACAAATATAGGTGCTAAATCTCGTAAAACGCAAGCATTTTTTCCCACTGGACGAATAAAGTGTGGTTAATATGCTTTTCTCATCCCCTTTCAAAAACGTCTGGCACAAATTCATTGATTTTCAAGGACGTTTCGCGAGCCTTACCGCATACCCGGCATCATTCCTTTCAGACCACGCATCAGCTTCATCATGCCGCCGTTTCTCATTTTTTTCATCATCGACTGCATTTGTTCGAACTGCGAAAGCAAGCGGTTGACTTCCTGAACCTGTACGCCGGCACCTGCCGCTATCCGCCGTTTGCGCGATGCCTTGATCAGTTCCGGTTTCGCACGCTCCTGCGGAGTCATCGAATTGATGATACCTGCCATTCTGCCGACATGCCGGTTGGCCTGTTCCATATTGGTGCCTTGTGCAGCCTGCCGGAACTGGGCAGGCATTTTGTCCAGCATGCCGGACAGCCCCCCCATGTTTTTCATTTGTTCAAGCTGAGCCTTGAAATCATTCAGGTCGAAGCGTCCACCGACCTTCAGTTTCTTTTCCAGTTCCTGAGCCGCCTTGAGATCGACATTCTTGCGTGCCTCTTCCACCAGCGCCAGGATATCGCCCATACCCAATATCCTGTTCGCCATCCTGACCGGATCGAACGGTTCCAGTCCGTCAAGTTTTTCCGAAACACCGACGAACTTGACCGGTTTCCCTGTGATATGCCGTACCGACAAAGCCGCACCGCCACGTGCATCACCATCGAGTTTGGTCAGTACGATACCCGTCAACGGCAAAGCATCGTTAAAGCTCCGGGCGACATTGATGGCATCCTGCCCCAGCATCGCATCCACGACGAACAGCGTTTCTATCGGCGACAATGCACGGTGCAAACCGGATATTTCCTGCATCATGTCCTCGTCGATTCCCAAACGGCCCGCGGTATCGACGATCAGCACATCGTAAAAATGCCGTTTGGCATAATCCAGTGCCGCCTGCGCAATAGCAACCGGTTGTTGTGACGCATCGGTTCCGAAAAAATCGGCACCGCTCTGCGCGGAAACCGTTTCAAGCTGTTTGATCGCCGCAGGCCGGTACACGTCCGTCGATACCGTCAACACCTTCTTTTTCTTTTCCTGACGCAAATATCTGGCCAGTTTGCCCACCGTCGTGGTTTTGCCGACCCCTTGCAGACCTGCCATGAGAATGATCGCCGGTGGCTGCGTGGCAAAATTGAGCTGTGAAGCCTTTTCTCCCAGGTCGGCTCCCATGACACTGGCCAGCTCCTGCTGAACCACACCGACCAATGCCTGTCCCGGCGAAAGCGAATCCATCACTTCCTTGCCCATCGCCTTTTCACGCACCTTGCCGATAAAATTCTTGACGACAGGCAACGCGACATCGGCCTCCAGTAACGCCAGTCTTACTTCCCTCAGCATTTCAGCTGTATTGGCTTCCGTTAAACGTGCCTCGCCACGAATCGTCTTGACGACTTTGGCCAGACGTTGAGTCAGGTTATCCAGCATAGCAATCCAGTAAAAAGTAAATTTCAGAAAAAGACCCGTTCGGGTCACAGCATTGCGTTCTTATTGTAATCGCATTTCCCACACAGCCCCCAAACCACGGAAAATGGCAAGCCTCCTCGTGCAGCGCTTCTGACATCCGTACCGTGAAACGATTTGCCCCATTTTCGTTCCGATTTGAAATCGATAACAGGCAATATCTGTCTCCCGAAGGCTTTTTTAGTTGCGAACCGTACTTTGTATATTCTACAATGACCTTTAACTTTGAATTAGTGTAACCTTTTTTCCTGCAGAGAAAGCGAGACCCAAATATGACATCAGATATTGCCATTGCTCAAAGTGCGAAAATGCTTCGCATCAGTCAAGTTGCGCAACGCTATGATATCGAGGAAGAATACCTGGAACCCTACGGTCACTACAAAGCCAAGATTTCACTGGATTTCCTCGACACTCTGAAGGATAAACCGGATGGCAAACTGATCATGGTCACAGCCATCAATCCGACTCCGGCCGGTGAAGGCAAAACCACA
Source organism: Oxalobacter paeniformigenes (assembly GCF_027158465.1). Classification (NCBI taxonomy): domain Bacteria; kingdom Pseudomonadati; phylum Pseudomonadota; class Betaproteobacteria; order Burkholderiales; family Oxalobacteraceae; genus Oxalobacter; species Oxalobacter paeniformigenes. Next base: position 1,806 of record NZ_JAMKYL010000001.1, on the reverse strand, counting down.
ACCACGATCGGCCTGGGCGACGCACTCAATCGCATCGGCAAAAAAGCCATTATCTGTCTTCGCGAACCGTCCATGGGACCGGTATTCGGCATGAAAGGCGGCGCTGCCGGCGGTGGTTACTCGCAAGTCATCCCGATGGAAGACATCAATCTCCATTTCACCGGCGACATCAGCGCCGTTGCCATGGCAAACAACCTGTTGTCCGCACTGATTGACAACCATATCCATCATGGCAACGAGCTGGGCATTGATGCACGTCGTATCGTGTGGAAACGCGTCATCGACATGAACGACCGTTCCCTGCGCAACATCACCGTCGGTCTGGGTGGGCCTGCCAACGGTTTCCCGCGTGCTGACGGTTTCAATATCGCCGTCGCTTCCGAAGTCATGGCTATCTTCTGTCTGGCCACCAGTCTGCAGGATCTGAAAGAACGCCTCGGCAAAATCGTGGTCGCCTATACCCGTGACCTGAAACCGATTTTCGCCAGCGACCTCAAGGCACATGGCGCCATGGCCGCACTGCTCAAGGATGCCATCAAGCCCAACATGGTCCAGACACTGGAAAACAATCTGGCATTTATCCATGGCGGTCCGTTCGCCAACATCGCGACCGGCAGCAACTCGGTCATCGCGACCAAATCCGCACTGAAACTGGCTGACTATGTCGTCACCGAAAGCGGTTTCGGTGCTGATCTCGGTGCTGAAAAATTCGTCGATATCGTCTGCCGCAAATCGGGACTTCGTCCGGATTGCGCAGTTATCGTCGTCACCATCCGCGCACTGAAATATCACGGTGGCGTCAACCTGCCTGACCTGGGCAAGGAAAATCTGGCTGCCCTTGAAAAGGGTATTGCACACCTTGAACGTCACGTCAACAACATCCGCAACCATTACGGTTTGCCATGTGTCATCTGCATCAACCACTTCACGCTGGATACCGATGCCGAAATCCAGCTGCTCAAGGACAAAATGGCAAGCCGTGGTGCACCGATCGTCGTTTCCAAACACTGGAGCGAAGGCGGAAAGGGTGCAGAGGAACTGGCACAAACCGTCGTCAACGTCATCGAAACCACACCGAGCAACTTCAAGTTCGTCTATGACGAAACGGATTCGCTGTGGAACAAGATGGCCACACTGGCAACCAAACTGTATGGCGCACGTGATATCGTCGCCGACAGCAAGGTCAAGGCACAGATCCGCAAGCTGGAAGAAGACGGATACAAGAACTATCCGATTTGTGTGGCCAAGACACAATATTCCTTTGCGACCGACCCTGCATTGCGCGGCGCGCCATCCGGCCACTCCGTCAATATCCGCGAAGTCCAGCTGGCATCGGGTGCCGAATTCATCGTGATGTTGTGCGGCGATGTCATGACCATGCCGGGTCTGCCGAAAGTCCCTTCATCCAACATGATCGACATCGATGCTGAAGGACGGATAGTCGGATTATTCTGATTTTCGACGCCTCATCCGGTCTTGTCGCCGGATGAGGCAACAAGGTAAATGAGCCATTCTGCGTCATAAACGCAGGATTCATTTTTTATTTGAATTTCATGATTAGAAGGCAGGCTCACAGCATCTGCTTCGAGCCTGACAACACCGCCCTGCAATGCGTTATCTATCAGATAACGTAAAGTACCTTTTGTTACCGGCAAGGTTCTATCGTGACGGGCATGGGTTTTTCTCATATGTACGAGAACTTCATACATACATAAAAACGGAATTGATAAAAACAGTCCGACAAACAGGTCATACCGTAATGCGATCATGCTGAAACGGCAAATCGCCTGTCAGTCGAGGACGAAG